>JBDTIV010000057.1:0-8683 GCA_039936175.1 Gemmatimonadaceae bacterium
TCGTCCAGATGAAATCCGTCGAGCAATGTCCCCGCGTAGAGACGCACGATGCGCTCGGGTTCGTCGGCGTCGATGGCCGCGCGCAGATCGTACAGGTCACAGCTGACGCGGGTCGGGTTGAGAAGGAGTCCGTCGCCGGTCGATGCAATCGACCCATCGCCGAGCGCGGCTCTGAGGACGTGGACCGCAAGATTGAGGAGGCGGCGCGCGTTGGCGGTGTCTCGCTCGGGCCAGAGCAGAGCCATTGCCCGTTCGCGGGAGAGCGGCTGCGGCCACGAGGCGGCGATCAGGGCCAACAACGCAATGCGATGGCGCTGCGTCGGGGGGCCGCTGAGGGGAGTCTCTCCGGAACGCAGTGACGCGCCGCCGAGCAATTGGATCGTGATCATCGGATTTGTCCGGCCGCTAATCCATAGCTAATTCCAAGAGCAAGGAGCGGTTAATCGCTCCGCGTCATCTTCGGCGCGGGTACAACATAACCTACAGCGCACGAGGACAAGATGAAACGAACTGCACAACTGCTTGCGGGCGTCGCACTGCTGGCGGGATGCGGCGGCGAGCCGATCACCACTGAAAGCGTCGTACGTGCCCAACCGCAGACGTCGGACAGCCGTGAATCGGAAAGCAATGTCAACAAGGATCTCGCCGAGCTGCGGCGCGTGACGGCGCCGTTCCACAGCTTCGACAAGGCAACGGCGGCAGGGTGGTCGGCAAAAATAACAGCCTGCATGTCGGATCCGGCGCTGGGCGGAATGGGCTTCCACTACGGAAACACGGCTCTCATCGACGGCGTGGCACGCGTCAACGAGCCCGAGCTCCTGCTCTACGAGCCGGAGAAAAACGGAGATCTGCGTCTCGTGGCCGTCGAGTACATCATCCCGTACACATTCCACGCCCGCTCCGCGGCACCGCCGGAATTGTTCGGGCAGAAGTTCGTGCAGAACGACGTGTTTCAGCTCTGGGGACTCCACGCGTGGGTGTGGAAGGACAACCCGAGCGGGATGTTCGCCAACTGGAACCCAAGTGTCAGCTGCAAGAACACCACTGACGTCATGGCGATGACGCACAACTGATGGCCTCGACACTCACTAGGAGACAAGCGATGCCGAAGTACATCATCGAACGGGATATTCCCAACGCGGCGGCGCTATCGCCCGCCGAGCTGAAGGAGATCTCGCAGCGGTCGTACGCTGTGCTACAGGACCTCGGTCCCCGCATTCAGTGGGTGCATAGCTACGTGACCGAAGACAGGATCACCTGCGTGTACATAGCGCCCAATGCGGAAATGATTCGTGAGCATGCCAGGCGCGGAGGATTTCCGGCTGACCGGATCCTCGAGGTAGCCGTAATCATCGATCCGACGACGGCGGAGTCGAACGATCTGGTGGGAGCGGCCGCGTAGCGATTGCGATATCCGATTCTGAAGCACAGTACCCGCTGTCGCTTCTCGCGGCGGCGGGTATTTGTGCTCAGACATCGGCAAGCATACGGCTCTATTCAACGATCAGCAAAAGAGACGATGCGTTGAACCTGCTGAACCTGCTGAACCTGCTGAACCTATTGCTGCTGTTGGTCGTCACCTGACTGCCCGACCGCTTCCGGCCCATCTACGAGTTCGACCGCGCTCCGCTGCTCGTCATGACGAGTGCCTGAGGAGCGGGAGTTCGCGGAAGCGTGAAGGAGAACGTTGTTCCGACGCCCAGCGTGCTCTCGACCCATAGGCGTCCGCCGTGCGCCTCGATGATTCCTTTCGCGATATAGAGGCCGAGGCCAGCGCCGGCGCGTCGCGTTTCCCGGGCCTGCCAGAAGCGATCGAAGAGATGGGGAAGATTCTCGGGCGGGATTCCCGCGCCGGTGTCCGCTATCGTGAAAAGGGCTTCGTCTCCGATCATGCGACCCCGAACGTCGATGCGGCCGCCTTTTGGCGTAAACTTGAGCGCGTTTCCGATGAGGTTCGAGAACACCTGGAATATCCGCCCTCGGTCGGCCGACACGCGAGCCGCTTCTCCTTCCCACCCATACGTTACGGCAATGTCGGGCGAACCGGCATCCGCAAGAGCTTCATCGAGCAAGGATTGTCCGTCGATCATTGCCGGGTCAACGGCCAGTCTTTTTGCGTCGATTCGTGTGACGTCGAGCAGATCCTCGATAAGTGAGTTCGCCCTCTTCACCGCGCGGACGATGATGTCGAGCTTGGGGGGGAGCGACAGGGGAGCACCATCAGGAGTTCCAGCCGGGATCATCAATCCCGCCGGGCCGATGACTTCGAGAAGGAAGGTGGCCGCCATGTTGATGGTATTTAGTGGATTGCGCAAATCGTGCGAGACGATGCCAAGGACGTCGTCGCGCGCGCGCGTTGCCTGCTGCGCCTGCTGGTAGAGGCGCGCATTATCCACCGCGAGCGCAGCGCGGCGGGCGAGATCGGTGGCGAGGTCGAGATCGTCATCACCGTAGGTGTGGTCCCTCGATGCCGAAAGCAGAATCAGCGCGCCCAGCGTTTCGTCGCGGGCCATCAGTGGAGCGGAGATGAATGACCGAACGCCTAGCGCCGTAAGGGCCGAGCCGGCGACAGTAGTCACGTCGGGGAAATCGAGAAACGCGCGCTGGGACGCTAGCGTGATTGAGAGTGGCAGCTCTCCATCGGCCATCGGTGTGGCGAGCAGTGCGGTGAGCTCCGCCATCGAGCTGTCCGCCCGGACGACCTCGACGCGGCGAAGACTCCCATCGGCGTCCAGCGCATCCACGATGCAGACGTCGGCGATGGATGGGACAGCGAGTCGCGCCAGATCTTTCAGGACCTGGTCTCCATCGTTCGAGGCAGACAGCAGCTCACCGGCATCAGCGAGGAAGCGCGCTCTCCGCTCGGCCGCACGCACCGCCGCGCTGGTGAGCATCAGATCCTCATAACTCAGTACGACCAGTCCGAGGATGTGCTCGGTGTCGGCGGCGATGGTGAAAGTCGAGCCGAGGAGCGTGACATCTACGGGCACTGCCGGCGCCGCGTCGGCGGCCCGCCGCGGACGGTCGATCGCCGTCCGCACGCGCGCGAGGAGTCTCTCGGGGAGATATGGTTTCGTGACGTAGCTGTCTGCTCCGCTCGCGACGCCACGAACGATCGCGAGCGGATCGTTCAGGCTGGTGAGAAGCACCACCGGCAGATCGCGCAACTTCGGATCTGCCTTGACGCGCCGCGCGACGTCGTACCCGCTAATGTCGGGCATCACGACATCACTCAACACGAGATCGAAGCGGTCGTTGCGCAAGAGCTCCATGGCGCGCTCGCCTGCGCGCGCAACAACGACGTCGTAACCCTGCTGCTCGAGCAGATGGGCGAGCGCCGCCGCCTGCGTGGCGCTGTCTTCGACGACCAGGATCCGCTCTTTCATACGGCTTCGATGAGGTAGGGTGCGATGTCCTGGAGCGCCAGCGTGGTGGTTACGACCCCCGCGCGCACTGCTTCGCGTGGCATCCCGTAGACAATCGATGTCGCTTCATCCTGGGCGATCACCAATCCGCCCGCGGCGTGAACGGCGCGCAGTCCAGTCACTCCATCATCCCCCATGCCGGTGAGAATCAAAGCGATCATCCGGTTTCGATACGCTGCCGCCGCGCTCGCGAAGAGGTGCGTGGCTGACGGGCGAAAGGAACCGATCAGCGGCGCGTGCGACAGTTGGATGCGTCCGTCATCATGGATGCCGAGGTGCTGATCGTCGGGCGCCAGATACACGACGTGCGGCCGGACCAATTCGGATTCTGCCGCGACCCGCACTTCGAGTTTTGTATTCGCCCCGAGCCAGTTGACGAGGCCGTTGACGAAGCCCTTGGAGATGTGCTGTACCACGAGCACCGGCACTGGAAAGCTTGCCGGCAGCGCGTCCAGGAGATCGCGCAGCGCGGCTGGGCCGCCGGTGGAGGCGCCGATTGCGAGAATTCGAGGCCGCTCGGCCAGGCGCACGGGGGGGTTCGAGAGTGAGCGTTGCGGTCTTGTCGGCGTCGAGGCGCCCCAGCGACGGACGACCTTTACGTCGCTCATCGCCTTGACCATCGCAACGAGATGCGCCTGCTGCTCCCTGAAACGAGGCGCGCCCGGGCCTGCTGGTTTGGGGAGGACCATCAGCGCGCCGGCACGCGTGGCCTCGAGGGAAAGCTCGACCTCGCTCGCATTCGCCTGCGACGACACGATGATGATCGGAGTGGGCACCTTGCCGACGATGCGCATCGTCGCCTCCAGTCCGTCGAGCTCTGGCATCTCGACGTCCATGGTGATCAGATCGGGACGAAGGCTTTCTGCCATTGCGACGGCCTCGAGTCCGTTTCGAGCCTCGCCAACGACGGTGATGCCGGGATCGCTCGTGAGCATCTCAATGAGTAGCTGCCGAGCGGTCGGCGAATCCTCGGCGACGAGGACGCGGATCAAGAGGCGTCGCCCAGCAGCTGCCGCACGATGCCGAGCAGCGTGTCCTGATCGAAGCTCGATTTCATGATGTAGGCATCGGCACCTGCCTCGAGTCCCCGCGCGCGCTCTTCGGGCTTGTCGAGAGACGTCACCAGAATCACCGGCAACTTCGCGTGCGCGGCCGTCGCGCGGATCTGTTCTGTCAGTCCAAGACCGTCGAGCCGCGGCATCTCGACGTCACTCACGACGAGATCGATTCCGCCCTCGTGCACCAATTTCAATGCGTCGACTCCATTGACCGCCGTCGTCACCCGGTACCCCGCGGCCGACAGTACACTCTCTTCCAGCGTCCGAGTGGTGATGGAATCGTCGACGACGAGAACGTGCCACTCGCGTGCGGGAGCGGTCGTCTCGGTGGCGAATCCCATCGAAGCCTCGCGGCCGGCGCGCCCGGTGGAGCTCACGAGGGCACCGGCATTCACGACCAGCGCGATTCGAGTTCCGTCGAGAAGTGCCGCGCCCGAGTATTGCCCGGCCGCCTCGTCGCCGGCGTGCTCGAGAGGACGAACGGCGATCTCTCGCTCCTCGCACAGCTCGTCGACCGCGATGGCCAGCCGGCGACCGTCGACAGCGAGAATCACAATGTTCAGCTCGGGAGCCGGCAGGGGATCTACGAGCGGCGGGCCCAGCAATCGCGCCAGCGAGGTGAGCGGGATGGCCTCGTTTCCAAGAGTCAGCATGCTGCGCCCCTCCACCGGGCGAGCTTGCTCGCGGGGGACACGCATAAGCCGCTCGACAAACGTCGTCGGAATTGCCAGCAGCTGGTTGCCCACCCGGACGAGCAGCGCCCGAAGTGTTGCGACACTCACCGGAACCTCTATCGTGAATGTCGTGCCTCCTCCGACCTTCCACCGCAGGTTCACCGTGCCACCGAGCCGCTCAACTGCCGTGCGAACGATGTCGAGTCCCACTCCACGGCCGGAGATGTTCGTCGCGACGCGACGGGTGCTGAACCCACTCTCGAACAGAGTTCGTGCGACGTCGCGATCCTCGTCCGGCACGTTGCGACCGCTTTCCTTCAGCATTGCGCGAATGGAGCCGACGTCGAGTCCGGCGCCATCGTCGGCGATCGCGACACGAAGCCAGTCGCCTCCGAGCTCAGCACGCACCCTGACAGATCCCTCGGCGGGCTTACCGAGGCGCAGGCGCTCCGCAGGCGCTTCAAGCCCGTGATCGATGGCGTTGCGCACCAGGTGTAGAAGCGGCTCGCGCAAGGCGTCCAGCACCGTTCGATCCGCCTCGATCTCCTGACCCTCGACTTCCACGCGAACTTCTTTCCCGAGACTCGCCGCGACGTCGCGCGCCGCGCGGGGCAGCAGCTCGGCTACTTCCGCGAACGGGCGCATGCGCAGCCGCCGGACGTTTTCGACCAGTCGCGATGTAGTCCCGCCGAGCGTCCGAGCGTCATCGCCGATCGCGCGCGCGAGCTCGCCGACCTGGCGATCCAGCTGCGCGAGGCGATCGTCGACGGCCGCCATAGCCCCCATCAGCCCAGCCGGCGCGGACGCGCCCGCGAGATTTTTCCTGTACGCGCCGGTGTCGCGTCGCCATTCCGCACGCCATGTCTTGATAGACTCCGCAACTGCGTCGGCGTCGGCAGGCCGATCGCCGAACATGCCCGTCATTGCAAGCAACTCCCCTGCGACGGTCACAAGCGAGTCGAGCTGCCGCGCGGCGACGCGTATCTGATCCTCACGCTCGGGAGATGAGCCGACCGTTGGAGCTTCCGCGGCTGGGCCGGGCGCGATCGACGGCGTCCGACGGTCGGGCACGGAACCGCGCGCCACGGGGGCGGCGGGGGGCCGGATGCGCTCGGCATTTTCCGCCGCACTCGCCCGCCGGCGGAGTTGCTGAAGCAGCTCCACGATCACCGGCGAGGATTCGGCGTCGCGTCCCTCGCGCAGCAAGCGCCCGGCGTCGCGGAGCGCGTCAGACCCGGCGAAGAGCAGCGAGACCTGTGAGCTTGCCAGCGGCGTGCCGCTATCGCGGGCCACGGCGCACATCGACTCGAGCGCGTGACACACCTCTTCGATCGCATGGACGCCCGCTGCGCGCGAGGCACCCTTCAAGGTGTGAGCAATCCGGAACACCGAGCGAAGGTGCTCGGCATCCGCCGGATCGCGCTCGAGCGCGAGCAGATCTTCGTCCAGCGCGTGCAGCTGCTCGTCGAGCTCGTCGAGAAACGTCGCGAGCAGACGCGCTACTAAGGCGGCGCGGTCAACCGTCGTTCGTTCGGTCAATCGCCGCGCGCTCCTGCGCGCGACGCCGAAGCGCCAACGAGGTTGATGAGACGCGTGCCGAGCCTGTTGAGATCCTGCGCTGCCTGTTCGGACTGACGCGTCGCCGTGAGGTTCTGTTGCGTAGCGTCGTGGATGTTCGCGATCGCCTGTCGGATCTGACCCATGCCGATCGCCTGCTGGCCCGCGGACGCGACGATCTGCGCCGCTGCCTGCGCCGCGTCGTTCACGGTCTCGGCGAGGCCGTTCATGATCTCGCCGGTCTGTTTTGCCTGGTTGGCCGCGATAGCGACCTGTTTGGTGCCCTGCTCCGTTGTCATTACAGCGGCGCTGGTCGCCCGCTGGATGTCCCCGAGAATCTGACGCACCTGTGTGGTGCTCTGCTTCGCCTGGCTGGCCAGTGCCTTTATCTCTGAGGCAACGACCCCAAATCCCCGGCCGTGCTCGCCGGCTCGCGCGCTTTCCACCGCGGCGTTGAGAGCGAGCAGTTTGGTCTGCTCCGCTATATCACTGACCGCGGTGATGATCTCGCCAATGGCCTGCGCCTGATCCGCGAGCGCGACGATGCGTTCCGCGATCGAGCCTACCTGTCCCTCGACGGCGGCCATCGCCGCCGTCGTGTCCGCGATGGCCTTTCGCCCCTGTCGAGCACTGTCGGCCGCCCGCTGCGCAGAATCGGCGACGGCCTTGGCGCGTAGCGCCGCCTGGTTCGCGGTCTGCGCGACTTCGTCGACGGTCGCAACCGTCTCCGTGATTGCCGCCATCGACTCGTTGGTTCCCGCGGCCTGCTCGGTCGTTGCGGCCAGAATCTCCGCGGCGCTCGACGCGATCACCGAGGAGGTTTCCTGGAGAGGCCGGTTGATCGACCGGCTCAGGAGCCACGTTGCCGCGACACCAGCGAGCAGCGCGAGGAGCAGTCCCCAGAGGAGCGAGCTCTGCGCATCAGTGGCGGCGCTCTTGCCGGCGGCTTCGATCGAGTCGGTGTAAACGCGCGCCCACTCGACGCGCTCGGCGATCCTGCGGTCGAGCTCCTCGCGAGCAGGCTGCACGCGCGTCGTCCGGATTCGCTTGACTTCGGCGGCGTTTCCGGCGCGAGTCTGCGCAGCGGCCTCGTCAGACGCGGCCGCCCACGCAGTCGTGAGCGAATCCACGGAGCGCCATGGCCCAGCACTCTGCGCTGGAATGGCCGCGATAATGCCGTCGATCAGTTGCTGGGCTTTCGCCAGGCGAGCCGCCTTGGCGACGATTGAAGTCTGCGTGCCATCAAGGAGATACCGGAGATCCTCGACGTTGGCAGCACGAATTTCGGATTCGGCGGAGAGCGCCGGCCCGAGCAGGCTTCGCCGGCCCTCCAATGCGGCGGCGTAGGTCTGGGACGTGTGCCGCAGCGCCCAGTAGCCTCCGAGCGCGACGAGCGCGACGAGCAGCAGGACGAGCGCAAAGCCGAGCGTGATGCGTCGGCCAATGGTGAGTGTCATTCCCGTATTCCGGTGGAGTGTTGTGTGGGTGCAAATCGAGCGATGAGCGCGGCGGCATCCAGCACGACGAGTGCGTTGGCAGTGACCCCGCGAACGAATTCACGCCGGGCGGGCGAGACATCCTCGACCGGCACGGCTTCCTGCGTATTCAGGTCTTCGACGTCGTCGACCTCGTCGGCAACAATGCCGAAGGCGGCAGTCCGCTTGCCTATGATGAGGATGCGGGTTGCCTCCGTAATTGTGATTTGCCCGCTCCGGCTGTGTGCGATGTCGAGTACGGTGAGCACTCGGCCGCGCCAGGCGATCACGCCGACCACCGGCGTGCGAGCGCCAGGAATCGGAGTCAACGAAGGGGTCCGATAAACTTCAATGATATGATCCAGGGCAATGGATGCGCGTTCGTCTCCGAGCCTGGCGACGAGAACCGAATTCGCATTCGTGGCTGCGGAATTCCGATCGCCAATTTGCGCGAGGGGCCGCGCAAGCTGACGTGCACGTTCCTGAAGGATAGT
>JBDTIV010000058.1:0-44926 GCA_039936175.1 Gemmatimonadaceae bacterium
GGAGCCATGCTATTCATACGCATCAATCTTCCAGTGCGGGTTCATAAGCGCTCTCGATTGGCGGCGACAGGTGGCTGTTGCCACTGATGAGACGCGCGCACGTATTCCAGCGGAGGATCGAGTCATCATTTCCGGCCGGGCGGATCGCCTCGGCTCGTTCGTACCAACCCATCGCGTCCCGCAAGGCGTCGTACGCCATTGCACTGCTTCCCATTCCGCCGCGGTGCAGAATTGCCTGTCCCGTGCGCTCGGAAGCGATACCGGTATAGTAAGCACGCCGGTAGGGATCGGTGATTCGGGGCAGGGTCTCGCGAATGGTGTTCACCGCATGACCGTGCCCGTCCACGAGCTGATCGGTGAGCGCGAGGATGAACATCACCAGCACCTGCTGATTGGCGGGATCGATTTCCAGAATGTCGCGGCAGATGCTTTCCGCCGCCCAGCTCTGGTTGATCAGGCGATACCTCTCCGCCTTTTCGATGGCGCGGGGGATGGCCTCACTGGAGATCGGCTTGAGCTTGAACTCTTCCTTCATCGCGCGCTTCCTCCGCCGGTTTGCACGTCAAACCCTCTACGGATCTCGGACTCTGAATTGCGGTCGGATCTCGTACCCCGTATGAGCCGAACCAGTTTCCTAAGGGGATCGTAGTGCTGATCGGCTACCCTCTCCTTTAGCGGAATTATGGCGTTGTCCGTGATGATGATGCTCTCCGGACACACCTTCGTGCAGCACTTGGTGATGTTGCAGTAGCCGATGCCGTGATTTTCCTTGAGATCGGTGGTGCGATCGAGAGAGTCTAGCGGATGCATCTCGAGCTGGGCGGCGTGAACGAGAAGTCGCGGTCCCACGAACTGCTCGTGCAGCTGGTGATCGCGCAACACGTGACACACGTCCTGGCAGAGAAAGCACTCGATGCACTTCCGAAATTCCTGGACGCGATCGGCGTCCGACTGCTGCATCCGCCACGTCCCATCGGGCGCATCCGGCGGCCGCGGAGTGAATTTCCGGATTCGCTTCTTGGCGCGGAAATTCGATGAGACGTCCGTCACGAGGTCGCGGATCAGGGGAAACGCGCGCATCGGCTCGACGGTGACCGGCTTGGAGAGATCCAGCTCGCTCAGACGCGTCATGCACATAAGACGCGGATTTCCATTGATCTCCGCGGAGCACGACCCGCACTTACCGGCCTTGCAATTCCAGCGCGCCGCGAGGTCCGATGCGCTCTCGGCCTGGATCTGATGGATGGCATCGAGCACCACCATCCCTTCCGATACCTGTGTGGTATACGTCTGAAGCTGACCGGTTGACCCGGTGCCGCGCCAGACGCTGAAGGTCGCCGAGCGCGTGGTATCGCCGGCGCTGGTATCACTGCGGGCCGCGGCTCGCTGGCCGCTTTCGACGATGTTCGAGGCGAAGCTCTGAGGGGCCACTACTTGTTCTCCTCAACTATCTGCTTTAGATCCGCGCGCATCTCGGGGATGGGCTCCCGGCTCACCTGCACTTCGCCGCCAGGACCCTTGCGGATGACGATGTTGAATTTGCCGTAGCTCGGGTCCTTTTCAGGGAAATCGTCACGGAAGTGCCCACCGCGGCTCTCCTTCCGCTCGAGTGCTGCCCGCGCAACGATTTCGGAAACCGTGAGCAGATTCTGAAGGTCCAGCGCCGTGTGCCATCCCGGATTGTACTCGCGGTTCCCGGTAACGGATACCTTTCGGGCGCGCTCCTTCAGAACCTTGAGCGCATCGAGAGCGCGGCGAATCTCGCCTTCACGGCGAACGATGCCGACGAGATCCTGCATCATGGACTGAAGGTCGTGCTCGACCTGAAAGGGATTTTCGCCGGATGCTCCCCTCTCGAACGGCTCCAGCGCCGCGCGCGTCACCGCGTCAGCCTGCTGCTGGTCCACTCGGGGCGAAGCCTGCCTTCCCGCAAATTCGGCGGCGTACTGCCCCGCGCGCTTTCCGAAGACGAGCAGGTCCGAAAGTGAATTGCCGCCGAGTCGATTGGCGCCGTGCAGACCTGCTCCTACTTCGCCCGCGGCAAAGAGACCGGGCACCGAAGACATCTGCGTGTCGCCGTCGACGCGCACGCCGCCCATCACGTAGTGCGTCGTCGGGCCGACTTCCATCGGCTCGCGCGTGATGTCGATGTCCGCCAGCTGCTTGAACTGGTGATACATGCTGGGAAGTTTCTTCTTGATGTGCGCTTCCGAGTTGGGGAGCTTCGTCTTGATCCACGAGATGTCGAGGAACACTCCGCCGTGAGGACTTCCGCGTCCCTCGCGCACCTCCTTCATGATCGCGCGCGCGACGTGATCACGCGTCAGCAGCTCGGGCGGGCGTCGGGCATTCTTGTCGCCCTGCGTATAGCGCCAGCCCTCTTCCTCGTTGTCGGCAGTCTGGTTGCGGTAGTTCTCGGGAATGTCGTCGAACATGAAGCGGCGACCTTCGCGATTCACCAGAATCCCGCCTTCGCCTCGCACTCCCTCGGTGACGAGAATTCCGCGCACGCTCGGAGGCCATACCATACCGGTGGGATGGAACTGCACGAACTCCATGTCCTGCAGCGCGGCGCCGGCGTTGTACGCCAGGGCGTGTCCGTCACCGGTGTACTCCCAGCTGTTGCTCGTGATGCTGTAGGCCCGGCCGATACCGCCGGTCGCAAGCACCACTGCCTTGGCCGCGAAGACCTTGAATCGTCCCCGCTCGCGATCGTAGCCGATCGCACCAGCGACCCGGTTCCCATCCTTGACCAGCGACACGATCGTGCACTCCATGTGCACGTCGATCGGCTGATAGATCGCGTAGTCCTGCAGAGTGCGGATCATCTCGAGGCCGGTGCGATCTCCAACGTGGGCTAATCGCGGATACTTGTGTCCGCCGAAATTGCGCTGGAGAATCCGCCCATCCGGTGTGCGATCGAACACCGCTCCCCACGCTTCCAGCTCGCGAACGCGGTCCGGTGCTTCTTTGGCGTGGAGCTCCGCCATCCGCCAGTTGTTGAGATACTGGCCGCCGCGCATGGTATCGGCAAAATGCACCCGCCAGTTGTCACGATCATCCACGTTACCGAGTGCCGCGGCTACCCCGCCCTCGGCCATCACCGTGTGCGCCTTGCCAAGCAGCGATTTGCAGATCAGTCCGACCGACGCGCCGGAATGTGCGGCCTCGATCGCCGCGCGCAGGCCCGCGCCACCGGCGCCGATGACGAGCACGTCGTGCTCGTGTCTCTGGTATTCAGACAC
This sequence comes from Gemmatimonadaceae bacterium, assembly GCA_039936175.1. Classification (GTDB taxonomy): domain Bacteria; phylum Gemmatimonadota; class Gemmatimonadetes; order Gemmatimonadales; family Gemmatimonadaceae; genus UBA4720. The sequence continues at coordinate 3,246 of JBDTIV010000058.1, forward strand.
CTAGAACAGCCTCACGTCGTGCCATACACCCATCGCGCAGAGTCGGATGTATACGTCCGTGAACGCTACCCAGAACAGGCTCAGCCACGCCCAGCGCATGTGCCCGCGATTCAGACAGCTCACGCAGTCGTAGGTTTTCTTGCGCGCGGGGGCCCGCGATAGCTGATCGAGATACCCGCCAACGAGGTGTCGCAGTGAATGGCACCCAAGAGTGTATCCACCGAGAAGCACGACGTTGACGACGAGCACTACGGTGCCTAGTCCGATGCCGAAGGTTTCGCGGCCGGTAGAAGGATCTGCAAACCACATGGCTTTGTAGGCGTCGCTTCCAAGAATGAACAGGAAGATGACCGCTACGTAGAGGAAGTAGCGGTGGATGTTCTGCAGAACCAGAGGAAGGAACCTCTCTCCCCGATAGCTGGTTCGCGGCTCTCCGACGGTGCAGTTGGGCGGATCCGCCCAGAAGCTCTTGTAATACGCTCCCCTGTAGTAGTAGCAGGTTAGCCTGAAACCAGCGGGAAATGGCAGAATGAGCAGTGCCGGCGAGAACGGTATGAACGCGGGAAGCCACGCCGGCCGGCCGCCGTGTATCCAGGCGTGCGGAGAGTCCGAGAACAGCAGGGGCGAGTAGAACGGCGAGAGGTAGTTTCCAAAAGCGTAAAACTCGTTCTGGAATGCGGCCCACGTCGCGTAAGTGAGGAAGCTCGCGAGGATGACAAAAACTATGAGGGGCTGGACCCACCATGCGTCGCGCCGCATCGTCTGGCCGAACCCGCGGCGTGTGAGCTGTACTACTTCGGATCCCATTTAAGACGTACCTCGCTGCGCTCTCGAGCGGCGTGGAAGAGGGCTTCGAAGCAAAGTTAGTTTTCGATCGGGAGCGCGGGTAGTCTTGCGGCCGGATGTAGAAAGCCCCCGGTGTCTAAGACGCCGGGGGCTTTCTGGTTTCCGCGACGCTACAGCTTCTTACTTCTTGTCCGCTGCGCCCGCACGCTTGTGGCCCCAACCCTTCTTGCCGGCACGATCTGCACGCGCCTTCTGGCTGGCGTCCCACTTGGCCTGCTGCTCCGGCGTCAGGACGGCCCGAATCTCGGCCTGTTCCTGCGAACGGTAGGAGGCGCCTTCCTGGATCTGACGCGCCTTTTCAAAGTTGCTGCGCGCTGCTGCGGTATCACCCTTCTGGCGAGCGGCCTTCGCTGCGTCCATGTAGGGCTTCGCCTGATTGCGAACCGCTGTGTTCTGCGGCTGGTACTTCTGACGGATCGCCTTCATCTGCGTCTTCTGCGCTTCGGTCAGATTGAGACCACCGAAACCTTCACGACCACCCGGGCCGCGACGCGGGCCCATCTGAGCGCTACGGTTAGCGCGGGCGGGAGGGGTCGCTGTTGACTGAGCTGCGGAGACGCCCGCGACTCCAACGACCATCAGGGCGCCAAGCGCCAGGGTACGAACTTTCAACATTTAGAACCTCCACAACTGTTAGCGGCCACAGGCGGAAGTGCGTGCGGCTGTAGAGGTAGACGCCACGGATGTTTCGGCGTTAAGGGCAGGAACTGCCACTCAGGACGGCCTAGCCTGCAGCGGCTTCCGGAACCGTCCCGAACCTGCGCTCGCGGGAATGGAAATCCTTCACCGCCTGCTCGAGATCAGCGGCCGTGAAGTCCGGCCAGCGACGATCGGTGAAATACAGCTCGGCGTAGGCGCATTCCCATAGAAGGAAGTCGCTGAGGCGTTGCTCGCCACCCGTTCGGATGAGGAGGTCGACATCCCTTATTTCGCCGATCCAGTGATCGACGTCGCACATCGCCCGGGCCAGGTCCTCGCGCGTGATCCGGTCCACGCCGCGCAGCTTGTCGGCCGCACGCACCATGGCGTCACGCGCCGAATAATCCACCGCAATTCGCAGGTCGAGCCGCGCGCAATGCCGCGTCGCGTCCTCCGCGGCAAGAATCGACCTCAGAAGCTCGGCGGGAATTCGATCACGGCGGCCAATGATCCGCATGCGGACGTCATTGCTCACGCAACGATCCGTCTCCGCAACGAGATATCGCCGAAACAGCCGCATCAGCAATGCGACCTCTCTCGACGGGCGCGCCCAGTTGTCGGCCGAAAACGCGTACAGCGTCAGCATCCCGATTCCGCAATCGGGCGCGGCCTCGACGATCTTGCGCACCACTCGCGCGCCGGCGATGTGGCCGGCTGTGCGCGGGCGACCCCTCGAATTCGCCCACCGGCCGTTGCCATCCATGATGATCGCAACGTGAATTCCTGACTGCGCCGAAGTGCGCTGGCTGGCGCGGGTGTGGGTGTGGTTACCCGTGTGGTGGGCTCTCGACACTGGCTCAGCGCTCCCGCGTGGCGCGAATGATCGCTTCCATGTGGTCGAGATAGCGCTCGAGCGCGCGGCGGCCCGCGGCTGTGAGTTTGTATTGCGTCTTCGGCATCCGTCCTTCGAAAGACTTGGTGCACGAGATGTACTCGGCTTCCTCGAGCTTTCGCGCGTGGACGCTCAGGTTTCCGTCGGTCGTGTTCATCAGCTTCTTGAGGTCACTGAAGCTGAGCGAATCGTTGACCGCAAGCGCGCTCACGATCCCGAGCCGAAGGCGCTCGTGAATGAGTCGATCGAGAGCGTCCGCCCGGGCGGATGACGCCGAAGGCGACTCCGGCTTGCCACGTACTGTCCGCAGCTCACCTACACCCCGGTGGTCGTCGCGCGCGGTTCCGTGCTTAGCCACCGTGTCTCCGTGCGATGGGAATCCCGAAGCCAATGTGAAGTCCTCCAAACGCTGCTCCCATGATCCAGTCATTCCACGTCACAGGTGTAAATAGGGCCAGCGTACCTGCAAGCATGAAGCAGATGCCCATCACGGGCACGATCTTTACGGAAAATGCGCCGCCAGCCACCACTGCGGTTCCGTACAGCAGCAGCCAGATGCCGGGAACCGACTCGGCCAGGCCCGCGCGATAGAGCACGATTGTCAGCAGAGCGCCGACCAAAATCGGGGGTGAAAAACTGAGAACGAACTTCCTGCCCGGCCCCGAGAGAAGAGGCATCCGCGCTTTGCGCGCTTTACGCACGATCGCCCAAAGCATCACCACCGTTGCCAGAACCGCGGCGACCAGCCAGACGTATAGCGCCTGCACCGTCGAGTGCCTGGACGATGCAATGACAGCGGCCGCGGTAGCGATGGTTCCAACCGCGACCATACCCCACCCCGACACCGCGGTGAAGGCTCCGGCGGCCTCCATGGTGTCCCGAATGAACGCCAGGTTGTCCATCGCACGTGCGTGAAGCGCGGGCGGTTCCGGGGCGACTGTTCGATGAAGCGGGGTGACCGAGGCCATAAGCCGAAACTAGGTAGTGGACTGTTGCCTGTCAAGTACTTTGCGTAGCAAAGTCGACCACTCGGTCTGACAGGTCTTTCCTGCTACCCCAAAGCGATCGGTCCGGGCAATGGATCGCTGGCCGGAAAGCTCTGTTCCACCATTTTGTCCAGCCGGCGCTCCTCGATTGCCGTATGAAGCAGGTCCACGAGCTTGGCGCAAAATGCTGGCAGATCATCCGGTTTACGACTGGTGAGGAGCTTCTGATCGAGCTGCACCTGCTTATCCACCCACGCCCCGCCAGCATTCTTCACGTCCGTCTCGAGACTGGGCCACGATGTGATAGTTCGACCGCGAAGCGCGTCGGCCTCCACCAGGAGCCAGGGGCCGTGGCAGATCGCGGCGACCGGCTTGTCGGCCTCCATGAACTCACGCACGAATTTCACGGCATCCTTGTTCGTGCGCAGTTTGTCGGGGTTGGCGACCCCTCCCGGGAGCACCAGGGCGTCGAAATCCCGCGCGCTTGCCTTCGAGACCTCGCCATTCACGGAAAACCTCGCACCCTTCGTGTCATGATTCATCGCCTGGATCTCGCCCGCCTTATCGGAGAGAAGAATCACGTCGGCGCCGGCCTGTTTGAGAGCATTCCACGGAGCCGTGAGCTCCACTTCCTCCACGCCATCGGTGGCCAGGAAGGCAACTTTGCGCCCGTTGAGCTGAGTGGACATGAGATTCTCCATTGTCGGTTCCGATCGAAGCTATCGCTTCATAAATAAGTCAGAAAATGTGCCACTAAGCGTAAAGAACCCACGCCTGCCTGCGCAGCGTCGAGTGAGCATATTTCGGCGTGCCAATCGTCGACCTTTATGGACACGAGCCACTTCGTAAGCGCCTCTCGGACAGCGTCCGAGCCGAAACGTTGCCAGCGAGCCTGCTCTTTCAGGGCACACACGGGATCGGAAAACAGCGACTGGCCCTCTGGCTCGCGGAGCTCCTCTTCTGCACTGCTGCCGACGCTCCGTGCGGAGCGTGCACGGCCTGCAAATACGTCCGAAGCCTCAACCATCCCGATCTCCACTGGGTGTTTCCGCGGCCGCGCCTCAAGGACGCCGATCCCGATCAGGAGCAGGTCCGGGACGACTACGCTGAAGCGATAGCCGAGCGCGCCGAAAACGGCGGACTGTACGCGGCACCATCGGGAAGCGAGGGTATCTATGTCGCGACAATTCGTTCCCTGGTGCTGCGCGCGTCACGTACGCCCGCGATGGGCCGGCGAAAAGTTCTGATCGTTGGCGACGCGGAGAGGATGGTCCCGCAGGAAGGCGCCGACATGGCAGCGAACGCATTTCTGAAGCTGCTGGAGGAGCCGCCCGCAGACACCACGATCATACTGACATCCAGCGAGCCGGGCGCTTTGCTGCCGACCATTCGTTCGCGCGTCGTTACGGTCCGAGTGCCGCTAGTTCCGGATGCCGCGGTGAGATCGTTCGTCGAAGATCCCCAGGTCAGGAAAATCCTCGACAAGGAGTCAAAGAGCAGCACCAACGAGCGAGTTCGCCTCGCCGCAGGTGCTCCGGGTCGACTCCTCACGGGCGGCGACGACGCAAGAGCGACCATGAGCGCGCGAAAGATCATCGACGCGGCGACCAGCCCGCGCCGCGCCTCACACTATTCGGCTGCGCTGGCCCAGGGCTCGGCGGGCGCGCGGGGAGCCTTCACCGATACGCTGAACGCGCTGGTAGACCTGCTCGGTGAGCGCGTGCGCGACGCTCTGCACAAGAACGATGATTCCGCGGCTGCGGCAGCGAGTAAAGCGGTCGACGCGGTGCTTCGCGCGCAGACACAGGCGAGTGGAAACGTGAACCCGCAAGCCATCACGGCGAAACTGATTCGCGATCTATCCGTCACGCTACGATGACGAGTCACCCGGAGTCATGACGATGAAAGATCTTACCCATACCGATGCATCAGGGCGCGCGCGAATGGTCGCTCTGGGTTCAAAGGAAGACAGCGCGCGAACCGCTCGCGCGGAAGGATCGATTTCGATGAGCGCCGTCGCGTTGGACGCAGTTGAACGGAACGTCGTGTCCAAGGGCGATGTCATTGCGACGGCCCGCATCGCGGGCATCATGGCCGCCAAGAAAACCTCGGAGCTCATTCCGCTCTGCCACCCGCTGATGCTCACCGATGTCGGCGTCGACATCGATATCGACCGCACGTTGCCGGGACTCCGCGTTTCGGCGTGGGCTTCCACGATTGGGCCCACGGGTGTGGAGATGGAAGCACTCACCGCCGTCACCGTATCACTGCTCACCATTTACGACATGGTCAAGGCGCTCGACCGCGGCATGGAGATCTCCGGCGTTCATCTTACCGAGAAGCGCGGCGGCAAAAGCGGGGTGTGGAGGAGAGAGTAATTCGGCGCTAGACCGGCGGCAGACTCAAGAGCGCTTCGCTCGAAGCCTCCCGAACCTCCCGATAGGGCTCCATGTGCACCAGCACGTTCACCACGCTGGGAATCTCCTCGAGAACGGCGTACTTCACTTTCGCGGCGATCTCATGCGCAGCCTCGAGGGAAATCGCCGGATCTGCCTTCACGTGAACGTCAACGAAAAACCCGATGCCGGAGCCGCGAACGTTGAGGCTCTCCACTCGACGCACTCCGTATACGGCCGAGGCTGCCTGAATGGCTCTTTCCTTCACCGTGCGGTCCGGGGCCTCGTCCATCAGGCCCGAGATTGCAGGGCGCAGCGTACGAACTCCGTTGATCGCTACGACGACAGCTGCGACGAGTGCGGCCCAGTCATCGGCCGCCTCCCACCCGCGTCCACCGATGAGCGCGATGCTGATTCCAATGAAGGCGGCAAGGGAGCTTATCGCGTCCGCACGGTGGTGCCACGCGTCGGCGGCGACGACGGTGCTCCCGACTTCCTTTCCGACGCGCGAGACGCGTCGGTAGAGGATCTCCTTGATGGCGATCACGCCGGCGGCGACGAAAAGTGTAAATGGCGCCGGCAGATGATGCGGCGTCATTATCTCGCGGATCGCTATGATGGAGATTCCCATTGCCGCGCCGAGTAGCATCAGGGACACCACGGCGGCCGCGAGTGGCTCGGCCTTCCCGTGTCCGTACGGATGGTCTTCGTCGGCGGGACGCGCCGCGATGCTCAGGCCCATCCACACGATGAGCGAAGAAAAAATGTCGGCCGACGACTCGACGGCGTCGGCAACCAGCGCATTCGCGTGTCCAACTATTCCCGCGACGAACTTGACGAGCACCAGCACCGCGTTCGTCAGCAGGCCGGCCTGCGCCCAGCGGATGCCCCTGTTCGTCGCGTTGTTCACTGCGCCTCGCGACTTTTAGAAGTCAGCCCTTTCCAGACGCTCCGCCGCGGCGTTGATTCGGGCTGCATATGCTTCGGCGTCCTCGCCCGGAACCCGCTGAGGGACGACGAAATCCGGATCTTCCGGTGGATGCGAGGTCGGAGAATTCACGAAGAGATCTCCACCTCTCGCGATCACTGCGGCCTCGAACCGATCGACGGCGGTGAGGAGATCATCTAGCTGAGCGCTCGTTTCCCGCCCGGTCAGGAGCACCGCCTTCTGGTGCAGCCGCCCCGCGATCTCGAGGGCCGCAAAATCGCGCTCTTCGCGCCGATGCGGATCGAGCGCTTCCTGCTCCTCTTCAAAAGATTCCTGTCTCATCCATCCTCCACCTTTGTTGGGTCCGCAGCCTTGATCTGCAAGTCCCGTGATACGGCGTGAAAGGTGCGACATTTACTCAGCTCCGTCGAGGCCGATCATAATGTCACGTGCGTTCGTAAAGGAAGATGCCGGATGGGGCGATCCGGGGAAGCGGTACTCGCTCCCGCCTCGCACCGATCCAGGGTTCGATGAAGCCGCGGCCGAAGCGCTGCTCGAGGCCGCGCGCGCCAGCGACACCGGGAGCGCCGAGAGCGCGACCGGATACTATTGGGGCGAAAAAAGGCTGCGGCCATTCGTCGAAGAGATTCGGGCCAAGGCCGAGAGGGACGGCGATGAACGGCTGGCCCAGCTCGCGGAGCGTTTCCTCAAATAGAAGAGCGCGGGCGCGGATTCTCGTCGCTACTTGCCGTATGGTTCGCGGGTCTGCTACATAGTAGCGCCCGACCAACCCGTCTGCCGGAGAGTTATTCGTGAGATTCATCGCCCTTCGCTTCCTCGTCAGCGCAGGACTGTCTACTACTTCATTGCTCCCCTCACCCTCCGTTGCGCAGCAGCCGGTCGGGCCGCCGCCGCGCAGTCCCCTCCCCACCGCTCAGCTCTACGATACGAGCGCTTTCGCCGCGCTCCGTTGGCGGGAGATCGGACCATTCCGGGGCGGCAGATCGGTTGCCGTGGCCGGCTCCAGCGCTCGCCCGAATGAGTACTACTTCGGTACGACTGGCGGCGGAGTTTTCAAGACGACCGATGGAGGAATAACATGGGCTCCAGTCACCGACAAATACTTTGGGGGAACGATCGGCGCGATCGGCATCAGCGAATCGAATCCGGACATCGTCTACGTTGGCACCGGCGAATATCCGATTCGAGGAAATGTCTCGCACGGCGACGGCGTCTGGCGCACGACCGATGGGGGAAAAACCTGGACATCGCTCGGCCTCACCGACACGCGCCAGATCTCGCGCGTGCGCGTGCATCCCACCAATCCGGACATCGCCTATGTTGGCGCGCAGGGACACGTATTCGGGCCGAACGCCGAGCGCGGGGTGTTCAAAACGATCGATGGCGGAAAGACGTGGAGAAAGATTCTCTATCGGAATGACTCGACGGGAATATCCGATCTCGTCATGGATGCCAAAGATCCCCAGACACTATACGCGGCGTTCTGGCAGGCATGGCGCACGCCCTGGCAGCTGGTGTCCGGCGGAGCGGGCAGCGGAATATTCAAAACCACTGACGGTGGCGAGCACTGGACGGAGATCACCCGCAACCCCGGGCTGCCGCAGGGCATCATCGGCAACATCGGGCTCGCCGTTTCGCCCGTCAATCCAAATCATTTATGGGCAATCGTGGAAGCCGATTCGGGCGGCGTCTTCCGATCGATGGATGGAGGGGCGACGTGGACACGGACGAACAGCGACAGGAAACTCCGCCAGCGCGCTTGGTACTACACGAGAATCTTCGCCGACACCAAGGATGAGAATTCCGTCTACGTACTGAACACGGGGATGTACCGGTCCACCGACAATGGAAAGACCTTCCGCAGCATTCGGGTGCCACACGGCGACAACCACGATCTGTGGATCGCGCCGAACGACGCCCAGCGGATGATCGAATCGAATGACGGCGGCGCCAATGTCTCGTTCAACGGCGGCAAGTCTTGGTCGGAACAGGACCAGGCAACAGCCCAGTTCTATCACGTCGTCACGACGAATCATTTTCCGTATCGCGTGTGCGGTGCACAACAGGACAACTCCACGCTCTGCGGGCCGAGCAGGAAGAGCGGCGGAATAGACATCGGCGACTGGTATGATGTTGGCGGCGGCGAGAGTGGTTACATCGCGGTGCGCCCCGATTCCCCCGACGTGGTGTTCGCGGGATCGTACGGCGGCCTCCTCACGCACAAAGACATCACCACCGGGTTCGAGCGCGACGTCAATCCCTGGCCGAATAACCCAATGGGTCACGATGCTGCCGACGCCAAATATCGGTTCCAGTGGACTTTTCCGATCGTGCTCTCGCCGCACAATCCGGGCAGGATGTACGTAGGGAGCAGCGTGATTTTCCAGTCGGACGACGAAGGCCAGACTTTCAGAGCGATCAGCCCCGACCTGACGCGACACGATCCCCGCACCCTCGGCGCATCGGGCGGACCGATCACCAAAGATCAAACATCAGTCGAGTACTACGCGACGGTGTTCACGATCGCGGAATCGCCCCGTACCCCGGGTGTGATCTGGGCGGGATCAGATGATGGAGTCGTGAGCATCACGCGAGACGGCGGAAAAACGTGGAAGAACGTCACACCAGCGGGACTTCCGGAGTGGGCGCGCATCTCGATGATCGATGCGTCTAACTTCGCAGCGGGTACGGCGTACATCGCCGCGAACCGGTATCAGGTCGAGGACATGAAGCCGTACCTCTACAAGACGTCCGACTATGGCGCAACGTGGACGCCGATCACGAACGGAATCCCCGCGACGGAGTTCACGCGGGTAGTGAGAGAAGATCCGGAGCGCGCCGGACTCCTCTACGCCGGCACCGAGCGCGGCGTGTGGGTGTCCTTCGACGATGGCGCCCACTGGCAGACGCTCAGACAAAATCTTCCGATCGTGCCCATTCATGATCTGACCATCAAGGAAGGCGACCTCGTCGCGGCGACGCACGGACGCTCATTCTGGATTCTCGATGATCTGTCCCCGCTCCGGCAGCTGGGACCTCAGATCACAGCAGCGCCCGCATATCTCTTCAAGCCGAGGAAGGTGTACCGGGCCGGATTTGGCGGCGGAGGAGGAACGGGAGCGGCGGGCGGACATCCGACGGGAGCAAACCCAGCGTCGGGTGGCGTCGTGTATTACTGGCTCGCTCAGCCGAAGCAGGTCGTGACGATGGATTTTCTGGACACGCAGGGCAAAGTGATCCGGAGCTTCACCAGCCAGCAGGATCCAACGGCAGCAACGGACTCGGTCCGGGCCGACAGCACTCGCACAGCGCGCAACGACAGCCTGCGACGCGCTGGTCTTCCGCCCGACACAGCGACGAAGTCCGAAGCACGCGGCGAGGAATCAACGGCAGGTGACGATGGCCCCCCTCGGCGCCCTCCACCGCCTCGCGTCGCCAACAAAGCGGGACTCAACATGTTCGCCTGGAATCTTCGCTACCCCGATGCTTCGGTATTCCAGAACCTCATCATGTGGGCGGGAGGCACTTCCGGGCCGGTGGTTCTTCCCGGTGCCTACACCGTCCGACTGAACGTCAACGGTCGGAGCTATCGGCAGCCGATGATTGTGGTCAAAGATCCGCGCAGTGCTGCGACCGACGCCGATCTGCGCGAACAGTTTGATTTCCTGATGCGTATCCGTGACAAGACCAGTGAGGCTAACGACGCGGTGAAGACGATTCGCAGCGTGAAAGCGCAGCTCGCGGATCGAACCAGGAGGATGCCCGCGAACAACGGCGCGGCGTTCGCCAAAGCGGCGAGCTCGCTCGCCGACAGATTGTCGGCGATCGAGAGCGAGATCTATCAGGTGAAGAATCAGTCGGGTCAAGACCCGCTCAACTATCCAATCAGGCTGAATAACAAGATCGCGGCGCTCGCCGGCGTAGTTGGCGGAGCGGATGCAAAGCCGACTAGTCAGTCGTACACAGTCTTCAACGATCTGTCGGGCCAGCTGGATCACCAGCTATCCGCCATGCGCGGGCAGCTGCTTGTCCTTCCCGCGATCAACGCGACTCTGAAACAGATGGGTCTACCCCCGATCGTTCCGAGCACGGAGGAGATCAGGACCACACCCGCTGTTCCAGGCGCTTCCGTGAGCATGGAGGACGATGCCCGGAAATAAGGCAGCTCCCGCACGTCTCACGGTCTTGCTCATTGGAGCGGCCGCGATCGCAGCAGGCGCGTGCAGCCGCAATGGCGACAATGAGGGCCGCACCCGGATCAATGTGCTCGATTCCACCTTCACCCAGTCGTGGCAGATGATGCAGGACACCGGGCTGGTATACCGGATCGAGGTAATTTCTCCCGCTGGCGCGGATACTATTCGCGACGTCATACCTCCCGCGCCGGTCGTCATCGGCGATACACTCGTGATCGGTCTGATGCAGGCGTCGGAGGATTCGTCGACTCCGCAGCGCCAATTCTTCCGCCTGCGACTCGGCAAGCATCGGATCGAGACGACGCCGCTACCGGCGGACGTCTGGTCATCCTACCAGGACGTGCTCGTCTCGCCCGATGGTCGCTACATCGCCTACGTCGGCGAAGATACGACCGCCGAGAACGCGGGGACGTTCGGTATCGTGCGCAACCTCGCGACTGGAGCGATCGTGGCAAAAGGGCCCGGCGGTGGAGGCTGCGATTGCGACGAAGACTTCAATCACGCGCGCTGGTTTCCGCCGGATAGCTTCGAGATCGCGGTCGCGCACACCAGCAACAAGGCCGGATGGCAACGCATGGCCGGAAATGCCACGGCGCGGCGCGTACACGTCGATACACTCAGCGAGGAGCCCGATTGGCATTGAACGATCCCAAGCGCGGGTTTCTCCGTCACACGCTGGCCACGATTGCTTACCGCGCGGCAAAAGTGGAGCGCTTGGCGCCCCCCGGTTTCGGCGAGTTCCAGCTGGGAAAAGGCGCACGCACGCCGGTGCAGATCATGGCGCACATCGCTGATCTGTTCGACTGGGGACTCCGCATGGCGCAGGGCACCTCTGAGTGGGTCCAGTCAAAGCCGCAGCGGTGGAGAAAAGAGGTCGAGCGATTTCACGCTTCCCTCCTCGCGCTCGACAGACATCTGGGGTCGGACGCGCCACTTGGCGTGACGCCTGAAGAACTGTTTCAGGGTCCGATCTCGGACGCCCTGACCCACATTGGACAGATCGCGGTGTTGCGGCGTCAGAGCGGCGTGCCAGTGCAATCCGAGGTCTATGCCAGGGCCGACATCGCAGCCGGTCGTGTAGGGTCTGAGCAGCCGAGGAGTTTTTTTGAATTCGACTGAAGCGTTGACCAACACTACTCTGGCGTTGTAACCTCAAGCCTGACGCCTTCGTAGGTATGCCAATGCAGACACCAGCGCAAAAAGCTCCCACCGCGCCAAGCGCGCCGAGACCGAGCGTGGTTTTTCAGGACGCGCAGGGTAGTGGAACCTTTACCATCACGACTCCAATGACGGCGCGCCAGCTGGCGGCGATCAAGGCGCAGCGCGAGGAGTTGTCCAACCAGCTCGAGTCCGTCGATGGTCGTCGCTCGGAATTGATCGGTCAGCTCAAACAAACGCGTGACCAAACGGCCATCAAGGGACTCGAAGACCGGCTCTCGCTCCTCGACAAGCGGCAGCTGCAGCTTGAATCTGACATCGCGTCTACGGGTCAACAGCTTACGAGCGCGCCCGCGGGCCTAGTCGCGAGTGCTGGCACCCCTGTCTTCGGCGGGTTCGGCTCGGGCCAGCTGGTCGGGATCTCGATCGTCCTGATCATCTTCGTAATTGCGCCGCTCGCGATGGGATTCGCGCGCACGATCTGGAAGAGATCGAATAAGCCCGCGCTGCCTGCAACCGCATTTACCGAGACCGCCCAACGTCTCGAGAGACTCGAAGGCGCAGTCGACACCATCGCCGTCGAGATCGAGCGAATCTCCGAAGGTCAGCGCTTCGTTACGAAGCTCTTGTCGGAGGGCGGACAGGTGCCCGCTCTTTCAACGGGTCAGCGTTCGCCCGAGGTGCTGCGCGCGGGAAAATAGGGAGATCGATAGCATGATATAAAAAGCGCATCCTTTCGGACGCGCTTTTTACTTTTCGCCCTCTTTCGTTTCAGACGGTGGGCGTGGCTGCCGGAGCGGTCTGACCCATTCCCTGCTGACGGAGCGCGGCCGCTCCCAGCATGCCGCCCAGTCCCATCGACTCGACTACGTTGCTGGGGACAACCATGAGAGCACCCTTCTCCTTCAATCCCTCGTAAAGGATGTTCATCGCGCGCAGGTGCAGCGCAGTCGGATTGTTTTCGTACGACTTCGCGGCCTCGAAGAAGAGGTGCGCAATCTCAACCTCGGCCTGGCCGAGGATGATGCGCGCCGATTTCTCACGCGACGCCTGCGCCTCGCGGGACATCGCGTCCTGCAGCGATGCAGGAATGACGATGTCGCGCATCTCGACCGACTGCACCGTAACACCCCACGGGTTCGAGCGTTGGTCGATGAGCGCCTGGAGCTCCGATTCGATCCGCTCGCGCCCGCGCAACAGCTCGCTCAATGACGTGCGGCCGATGATGTCGCGGAGTCCGGTCTGTGCTGCCCAGCTGACGGCCTGCGAGTAGTCCTGAACCTCGAGCGCCGCTTTCTCGGAGTCGTGAACCATCCAGAACAGCACCGCGTCAACGTTGACCGGCACCGTATCGGAAGTCAGCGTCTCCTCAGCCGCGAAGCTCGTCGTCACTACGCGCTGATCGACGTAGATGGTGACCGTCTCGACGAAGGGCGTGATCCAGAAAAGTCCGGGGCCCCGCAGGCCGGTGTACTTCCCGAGGCGAAGCACGACGGCCCGCTCCCACTGCTTCGCGATCTTCGGGGACTGCGACAGGAATATTCCGGCGAGCACCCCGATGATGAGCCACGCCGGGTTCTGCGTGGAGGCGGTGAGGATGACCCCCAGCAGCACGGAAACGATCAGAATGAAAACGGCTACGACATTGGTGCGCGACTGCCCGCGCGAAGCCCTCGCCGCGCGACGTGCTGAGAGAACTTCTTCCATGCCTGGCATTTATTTCTTCTCCTCGTTTCTGAGCTGGCTAATCAGCTCGGGTAAAGTGAATCCCAACAGCGCCGCGTCGCCGACGAAGCGCTGGATCAGTGCGCGCAGCTCGCGCTCGCGGTGCGCCCGCGCCGCCTGCGGCGACGGAGACTCCCGAACGAACGTGCCGACCCCGCGTTGTGTCTCCAGAATTCCATCCCTCTCCAGCTGGGCGTAGACCCGCGCCACCGTATTGGCGTTGACGGCGAGGTCGACCGCGAGCTGCCGAACCGTCGGCAGCTGTGAGCCGGGTGCGAGCTGACCAGTCGCGATCGCCGCCCTGATGGACCTGTCGAGCTGGGCATAGATCGGCGTGGGACTGCTGGAATCCACATCGAAAGTAGGCATTGTCTGCTTGTACTATCACATTAGTACAATACGAGCGCAAGGGGGAAGGTTTCAGGCTCCCGCTAGGCTATCGGCTGTGCGTGTACATGAGATCCACGATCTCGTCGTACATCCCGTCCGCCTGTTTTCCGCCGGTGCGGATCGCGCCCATCGCGCAGTGCTTGAGATGGTTCCGCATCAGCTCCCTCGTCACTCCTCGCAGCGCTTCATGAATCGACGAGATCTGCGTCAGGATGTCCGCGCAGTACCGCTCATCGCCGATCATCTTCTGTATGCCGCGCACCTGGCCTTCGATGCGACGCAGCCGCTTGAGGTTGCGCCCTTTGATGTCGGCATCGACTCCGAGTGCCTTTCGCGAGCCCGCCGACTCCTGAACTGCGCAGCCGCAATCAGCGGTATGCGGAGCTGGCTTGCGGTGCTGGCGCTTTGTGCTCGCGGTCATGACGTAACCTCCGCCTCGGGCCCGACTCGGGCATGGCGCAACCTCAGACTATTGCCCACCACGCTGATCGAGCTCAGAGCCATCGCCGCGCTCGCGATCACCGGGCTCAGCATGAGACCCGTCACCGGGTATAGCACACCGGCTGCGATCGGTATTCCGATCGCATTGTAAACGAACGCCCAGAACAGATTCTGTTTCATGATCGCCATCGTTTGCCGCGAGAGCGAAATGGCCGCGGGAACTCCGCGCAGGTCGCTCCGCATCAGCGCGATGTCGCTCGCCTCTATCGCGATATCGGTTCCCCTTGGCATCGCGATGCCCACGTCCGACTGCGCGAGGGCTGGAGCATCGTTGATGCCATCGCCAACCATCGCCACGACGCGGCCGCGCTCCTGAAGGCTGCGGATCTCCTCCACCTTGTCCTGCGGAAAGACCTCGGCGATGACGCTATGCACGCCTATCGCGTCGGCCACCGACTCTGCCGTCGCGCGTCTGTCGCCCGTGAGAAGCATCACGTCGATGCCCATCGCCTCGAGCTCCCGGACGGCATCGCGTGACGTGGGTCTGAGAGAATCGGACACGGCGATCACGCCAGCTATGCGCCTGTCGATCGCAACGTAGAGCTCCGTAGCTCCCTCCAGTTCGGCGAATCCGTCCGCGCGTCGGCCGACGTCACCACTGACGCCGATCTCCCGCATCAGTCGCACGTTCCCAACCGCGACATCACGGTGGTTCACTTTCCCGGTGACTCCGGCTCCTGTCCGCGATAGGAAGTCGCGCACCGGGAGCGACTGTTCGCCACCCTTCGCAGCGCGCACGATCGCCGCCGCAACGGGATGTTCGGAGTGACGCTCGAGCGCCGCGGCGAAGCTCAGGATCTCACCTTTGCCCAACGAGCCCAGCGAAGTCACGCGCGCTACGGTCGGCGTCCCCTCGGTGACCGTGCCAGTCTTGTCCAGCACCACCGTGTTTACATCTCCCGCCCTTTGAAGTATCTCGCCTCCCTTGATGAGAAGGCCCAGCTCGGCGCCGCGCCCTGTCGCAACCATCACGGCGGTCGGAATGGCCAATCCCATGGCACACGGGCAGGCTATGATCAGCACGGAAACCGCGGCTGAAATCGCCCGCGGAAGATCGGCCGCGCCTGCGGCGAAGAGCCAGACCAGGAACGTCGCCACCGCGATTGCCACGACGGTCGGAACGAAGATGGCGCTCACGCGATCGGCGAGACGTTGAATCGGAGCGCGCGAGCTCTGCGCGTCGCGCATGAGTACGACGATCCGCGCGAGCACGCTCTCGGCGCCGACGCTCGTGGCGCGATATCGGAAAGAGCCCGTTGTATTGACTGTCCCCCCGACGACTTTGTCTCCGACCACTTTTGCCACTGGAAGTGGCTCGCCGGTCAGCATCGACTCGTCCAACTCACTCTCGCCTTCCACAACTACGCCGTCGACCGGCACACGCTCACCCGGCCGAATCGCGACGGTCTCGCCGGACTTCACCGACTCGAGCGGCTTCTCGATCCAAACGCCGTTTTCCTCGACACGAGCGACCGGCGGCAGCAGCGTGACGAGCCGGCGCAAAGCCTGAGACGTTCGCCTTGTCGCTCGTGCCTCGATCGCGCGCCCTGCGAGGATAAAACCGACAATGAATATCACGGCCCCGTAATAGACGTTCGGCGCTATTCCATTCCGCGCGAAAAGACTCGGGGCAATCGTCGCGATGAACGAATACACGAACGCCGATCCGGTCCCGAGGACGACCAGAGTGTTCATGTCCGCCGAACCGTGACGGGTTGCAATCCAGGCGCGGTGGTAGATGTCACGTCCAGCCCAGGCGAGAACCCCAGCCGCGAGCGCCAGCAGTGCGTAGTCCGCGGTCCGACTCCCCATCGCGAACATGGAAATGGCCATCGCCAGGATTCCGACGATCACGCTTACCCCGGCTTTCACAGTGAGTTGGCGCGCTTCCACGGCTTCCATCTCTTCGTGATGGTGTTGGTCACTTACCCCCGACCCACTGGAATCGCCGGCCTCGGTCGACGGAAGCTCGGCGTCGTAGCCGGTGGCGCGCACGGCTTCGACGAGCCGCGCCGGAGTGACGGCCGCGGCATCGTAACGGACCGCCGCCCTCTTCGTGAGCAGGTTCACCGACGCATCGATTACCCCTGGCTCGGCGCTGAGCGCTCGCTGCACCGCCGACTGGCACCCCGCGCACGTCATACCCGTCACCGGGAACGCGATCGATTCCCCTCTTTTCGCCCGTTCCTTGCTTACAGTTGCCACATTGCCCTCCGTGAACGCAATATACCCCCCTCCCCTATACGGGGCAACCCCGGCTCAACCGGTTTCCCCGGGGAGGAGTGTATCTTGCACCTGGATCTGGCACGCGCGTCTTTTGAGGAGAGGCAGCATAATGGGCAATACACCACAGCTCGAGATCGCGAAATCAGACTCTCCGTTCGAAAACTGCATACTGGCGAGAGTGCTGGCGGACCGAATGAGGGAGAACCGGGATGACCTCACGCGACGCTGGCTGGACAGGATCAGCGCGCGCGTCAGCGTGGATCCGAACCGCATCTTCCCCACCGATGCGCTCCTGGATCACGTCCCCATCCTCATCCTCGGCATCGCCGACTACATCGAGAATCCG
Source organism: Gemmatimonadaceae bacterium (assembly GCA_039936175.1). Taxonomy (GTDB): domain Bacteria; phylum Gemmatimonadota; class Gemmatimonadetes; order Gemmatimonadales; family Gemmatimonadaceae; genus UBA4720. The sequence goes on from JBDTIV010000058.1 coordinate 20,496, forward strand.
GAGAACGTGATTCTTTCCGACATCCCCGTAGTAGCCAAGGCGATGGAGCTGGGTGAGCTTCGCTTTTCGCAGGGGTTTGACGAGTACGAGCTGCTCAAGGAGTACGAGATCTTTGGCGGAATTCTGTTCTCATTTCTGTCGCGGACGGCCGACAGCATCGATGAGCCTTGCAGTCGAGGAGAGCTGCTCGCCTGCGCACACCGGCTATTCCTCGCCGTGGCGCTCATCCAGCAGGCGACGCTCACGCACTACCTGAGCCTCGTGAAGGAACGGCTGAGCGAGCGCGAGCAGCGCCTCCGCGCTTTCAACCGCTCGCTGAGCCACGAGCTGAGAAATCTCATGGGCACCATTGGCGGCGCCGCCGACATCCTGGAGCTTGGCGCGACTTCGGAAGAAGAACAGCGAACGATGGTTTCCATCATCGTCCGCAACACGGCGAGCATGAAGGTGTCCCTGGAAAACCTCGTCGAGCTGTCCCGTCTAGACGAGGACGCTCGTCGATCGCGTCACGTCTCGCTGCCGAAGGCGGCATCCGAGGTGATCCGTCAGCTGCGCGAAGCCGCGCGCGCTCTCGGTGTCGAGCTCAGACTTGCGCCCGATCTGCCGGCCGTGGATGTGAGCGCCGCCGCGTTCGAGCTTTGCCTCTCGAATCTGGTGTCGAATGCGATCAAGTACTCGGATCGCGCGAAGCCTAAGCGCTGGGTCGAGATCAGCGGCAAAATGGTCACCCCGGTCGATGGTCCGGCGGAGACGGTCGTGGTGGTGCGCGACAACGGCCTTGGTGTTCCGGAAGCGAAGCGTGCCCATCTTTTCGAGCGCTTCTTCCGCGCCCACCAGGATACGCAGCAGAAGATCGACGGAACGGGACTCGGTCTCAGCATCGTCAGGGAGACCGCCGCTTCGATGGGCGGGCGCGCGTGGGCCGAATTTCCCGACGAAGGCTCGGCGTTCTATTTCTCGATCCCTACCCGCCGCACTGACGACCAGGCGCGCGTCGGAAATGAAGGATCCGGGACCGCTATCGGATCGGACGGTCGAAGCGCACAGGGTTCGTCACGTTGAATGTGTAGTGCCACCATTCCTGGTCGTAGTTGGCAAATCCTTCCGCTTCCATCTCCGACTTCAGCTTCTGCCTGTTGATCGCCGCCGGGCCCGTGGCGTTTGCGGTGTGCGCTGCGGCTGAAAACGTATCGAACGGGGTTCCCATCTCCAGCTCCTGCGCGCTCGGCAGCTCGATCAGCGTGAGATCGACCGCCAGCCCAAGGTTGTGGCGCGAGCGGCTCGCGATGTAGCCATCGGTGAGAAGGTCGGGACGGTGCACACGCCGCGTCCAATCGACCATCGCCAGCGTCGCGCGCACCGGCCGATAGCCATCGAAGACTTTGAGTCCAAGCCCGCGCGGCCTCAGGTCGCTTTGCACGCGCGCCAAAGCAGTTGCGGCTTCCCGTCTCAGATAGGCGCGATTGGCGTAGTAACCCGGCAGCGGAGCGCCAGTAAAATTGTTCGACGTCGCGTATCTCAGATCCACCACGATGCTTGAATCGAGCGACCGAACATCCGCGAGCATCGAGTCCGCGGCTGCATCCGGAGCGATCGCTGTTTCCTCGGTATTGACGGGCGGAGCGACGGCAACGCCTTGACCAGCCGAGGGGTACTGCGCGGGTGGAGACGCGCACCCAATCAGGAAGAATCCAGCAACGATGATTTTTCGCATTCGGGAAGAATAACGCTCCGGCGCGCCAGTTCACGAGTCATTCCTCCGGCGACGGGATTGGCGCATATTTCCGCATGGCAAGCATCGACGCGTTGACTCCGTCTTCGCTCTCCCGAACCGCGCCGCAGGGCCACCGCGCCGCCGTTTTCGCCAGCTTCCTCGGCTGGACCCTCGACGCCTTCGATTTCTTTCTCGTCGTGTTCGCGCTCACGGCCATCGCGAAGGACTTTCACAAGACGGACGCCGAGATGGCGCTCACTATCACCGTGACACTGGCATTCCGTCCAATCGGGGCCTTCATCTTCGGACTGATGGCCGATCGTTACGGGCGAAAACTGCCCCTCATGATCGATCTGGTTTTCTTCTCGATCGTCGAGGTTCTGTCCGGCTTCGCGCCCAGCTATGCGACGTTCCTTCTCCTGCGCGCGCTGTTCGGAATCGGAATGGGCGGCGAATGGGGAGTGGGGGCTTCGCTGGCGATGGAGAAAGCTCCGACGAAGAGTCGCGGCGTTCTTTCAGGATTGCTGCAGGAGGGCTACGCGACCGGATATCTGCTCGCCGCCGTCTGCTACTTCTTCATCTTTCCACGGTGGGGCTGGCGGCCGATGTTCTTCGTCGGCGGGTTGCCCGCGCTGCTGGCTCTGTTCGTCCGCTATCGAGTGCACGAGTCCGAGGTGTGGGAGCGCACGAAGCACAAGGACTGGAGCAGCCTTGGCCGAGAGATCGTGTCGCACTGGAAGCTCTTTCTCTACCTGACGCTCCTCATGGCCGGAATGAATTTTGTCTCGCATGGGACACAGGACATGTACCCGACCTTTCTCCAGCGTGACTGGGGCTTCTCGCCGCAGAAGCGGGCGGCGCTCACCGCGTTCTCGATGATCGGCGCGATAATCGGCGGCGTTTGTTTCGGTTATCTGTCGGACAGAGTCGGGCGTCGTCGTTCGATCGTGCTCGCGCTGGCCCTCGCGATCCTGATGATCCCGCTATGGGCGTTTTCACCATCGATCGTCGGTCTCGTCATCGGCGCCTTCGCGATGCAATTCATGGTGCAGGGCGCATGGGGAGTGATCCCGGCGCACATCACGGAGCTGTCACCGGATTCAGTGCGCGGCTTTTTACCGGGCTTTGCGTATCAATGCGGCGTCCTGCTGGCGAGCTCGGTCGGATATCTGGAAGCGCTGCTGGCAGCACGAACCAGCTATGCCCAGTCGATGGCGATCGTGGCGCTAACGGTTTTTTCCGCCGCTGCGATCATTGCGTGGGCCGGCCGCGAACGCCACGCCGTCGAGTTCGGCGCCTGATTCGATTTCCTTCGCTTTCGACGCCAGACCGTCGAGCAGCGCGTTCACGTGTGCGATTCCCGTCCGCGGATTCATCATGGTGACGCGCAATACCGGTCTGCCATCGAGAACCGTCGCCGTGATCCATCCGCTTCCTTCCCTGTTGTAACGCGGCCGGAGCTCGCGGGTGAGTGCGTCAATGCGCTCGGTGTCGGGACTGCCACCACCCTTCCCGACATACCGGAAGCAGAGAATGTTCGACTCGGGCTCGTGGATGTTCTCGAAGTCGGAGCGCTCCTCGATAGCATCATGAAGAAGTTGCGCGGTATTGCAGAGATGGTCGTAAAGCGCCCCCAGTCCGCGGGATCCGAAGCGCTGAATCGCGAACCACAGCTTGAGGACATCGGCACGGCGCGAGCACTGAAAGCTCCGCACACCCTGGTCGATGACGCGCGCCGTCTTTCCCGAATGAAAGAGATACGGCGCCTGCTGCGCGAAGGCGAGATCGAGATCCCCCTCACTTCGCGTCAGGACCATACCCGCCGCGAGTGGAAGCAGCATCATCTTGTGAGGATCCCAGGCAAGAGACCGCGAATCTTTCAATCCGTTGAGGGCGCGGGGACGCTTGCTGGACAACAATGCGCTCGTCCCGTGCGCGCCGTCGACGTGCAGCCACAGATTGCGTTCTCTGCAGATCCCGCCGATCGTCTCGAGATCGTCGAATGAACCGGTCGCAGTCGTTCCCGCCGTCGCTACAACCGCCATCACGTTTTTCCCTTCCTCGCGCAGGCGCTCGAGAGATTCGAGCAGTAGATCCGTGTTCATCCGAAAATTCCGGGAGGCGACCGGAATACCTCTGCGTTTTCCGAGACCCAGCTGGCCGATTGCACGTGTCACCGCGTAGTGTGCGTGCTCGCCGTAGACGACGAGGGGCGGATCCGCGCCTACTCCTTCCTCCCACGCATTTGGCAGAGCCGAGTTCCGCGCCGCCAGCATTGCGGTGAAGTTCGCCTCGGTTCCTCCCGAGGTAAGAGTGCCTCCCGCGCCTTCGCCGTACCCAGCCAGCGTGGCAAACCATTTGACCACCTGATGCTCGATCACGCTCGCGGTCGGTGACATCTCCCAGACGGCAAGCGATTGATTGAGCGCGCCGATCACGCTCTCCATCCATACGCCAACGGGGAGTGGTGCAGATGTCTGATGCCCCATGTACATCGGATGGTAGTATTTGTTGGCGTCGGACAGGACGTCGCGTTCCAGCCTGGCAATTATTTCCTGAACCGGACGCCCGTCGAGCGGGAACTCCTCCGCGAAGCGGCGCGCCAGCTCATCGGCCGATCGCGGAGTCGAGACCTGTCCCTCCCCGCTCCTCGTCGATTCGAAATAGCGTGCCGTGACCGCGGCAAACGCTTCGCCCGTCGCCAACGAGGTATCGGCTTCGATCTCGGCGAGAATGTCTTCGATCATCCGGAAAATCTACATCACGACCACGCCGTGTCGCGCGTCTATCCGTCGAGGAGGCCGTTCTGCCTGACGAAATCGGCCAGCTCGCCCCGCGACGAGACGCTCAGCTTGAGGAAGATGTTCGAGAGATGAGTGCTCACCGTGCGGGCGGATATTTGCAGCGCGCCGCCAATCTCCTTGTTGGATTTTCGCGTCGCGACCATCCGCGCAATCTCGATCTCGCGTCCTGTGAGGCCCGCCGCTCCGGTCGCCACTGTTTTTGGTGGAGGCCGCAACCCGAGCTCACGCATCTCTTCCCGCGTCCCTTCCAGCTCGACGGTCGCTCCAATTTTGGCAAAGACGTCGTGCGCCTTTCGCAGTTGGCGCATGCCTTCGTCGCGATCGCCGACTTCTACGTAGGCACCCGCGAGACGTCGCCTTATCCGCGCCGCCTGCGGTGAGAACGGCAGCGATTCCAGCTGTTCGACCGCCGACGACATCAGCTCGATCGCGCGCGCAGGATCGTGATCACGGAAGCGCGCGAGCAGCCCGTCGCACGCGTCGGCGTACGCGAGACCGAGTCTGTGGTTGAGGCGCCCGGCATCTCGTCTCATGCGCGCCAGGTGCGACGCTGCTGTTTCGAAATGGCGTCCGGCGAGCGCGGCCTCGCCGACCGTCGGCAGAAGCCACTGTAGCGCCCAGACGATGTATCCAGTGCGGTCGGCGATTGCGAGACCCGCCTCGCCGATGCGCAGCGCCTCTGCCGTTTCCCCTTTCGCCATGTGCCACGACGCCATCCCGAGGTGCGCGGGAACGATCGATGGCACATCGAGGGCGCGCTCGCCTGCCCCTTCGAGCGATCCGGCTTTTTCGGCACCGGCCAGCTTCCACGCCTCGTCGAAATATTTCTTCGCCTTTTCGTCAGCCCCTCGCCACAGATAAATCAAGCCGGACCACACATAGAGCCGCGGCAGCAGCGTCCGTTGACTCAGGCTTTGGGCGAGCGTGATTGCGTGCTCCGCGATCTCGATCGCGGCGTCCCAATCACCGGTGCCCGAGTGATACTGAACACGGAGCTCGGCGGACCAGAGCGGCAGAAGTGGAGAATGCATTTGCTCCGCCAGCCTGTCGCTCGCGTCCAGATGTTCGAGAAACGTCGGTGCATCTCCCGACACACCGGCAAGAAGCGCCATTCCCCAGTGCGCGGTCCATTCGAGCATCCGCTGACGCGCCGCTTCGGCGTGGGCAATAGCCTGCGTACCGTGCTCACGCGCGAGATCGAGCGGACCCGTCCACGTATAGAGCAGGAGCAGCGCACGGTGCGCACGGGAGAGGAGTGAGTCGTTCTGCATTCCTCCCTCAGCCGCGGACGCGAGGGCGGTCTCCACTTCCGTCTGTGCCTCCTTGAGACGGCCAAGGTCCTGGAGCGCGATGCCTTTGGCGAGATGGAGTCGCACGGCCGTTGCGCGGTCTCCCGAGTCTCCCTCCTCCGTGAGGCCGGCCTCGTAGTGCGCGAGCGCATCGGCAAATCTTCCGCTCCAGTAGCACGCTAGCCCCATGCGGTGCTCGATGTCGGCGACGACGTTTCGTTCGCCGCGCGCGACAGCGTCTCGACGCGCGCGCTCCCATAGAGACATCGCCACGTCGTACTCGCCAAGGCGCTGGCGCGTTCGTGCGAGCGTGCTGAGGATTTCCTCGCGCGGTGCATCGACGATCGTGGCGTCTCTGTCCAGATGATCGAGCGCTGCCGCGAGATAGTCGGCAGCTTCCCTGTTTGCGTATTTGTCTATCGCGGCGCGTCCCGCAAGGTAGAGATAGCTCACCGCTTTTCGGGCGAGCGGTTGGGAATGTGCGCGCGCAAAATGGAGCGCCAGCTCGTCGGCGTGCGAAGATGCCGAGTCGCCGTACAGGGATTCCAGTGCCTCGGCGATGGTTGCATGCAGCGACCGCGCGCGCGCCTGCCCCAGCTCTCCGTAGAGGACCTGCTGAAGAAGAGGGTGCGTGAAGTCATATTGAATCGCATCGATGCTCGCCGTCTCTTCCAGGATTCGCTGCCTGAGAAGCTCGTCGAGGGCGGAGATGATTGCCGCCTCTGACAACCCCGAGACGGTGGCCAGCGTTTCATATTGGGCGCGCGTTCCTATCACAGCGGCGAGATTGGCCAGCGTCCGCGCGTCAGACGAAAGGCGATCGATACGCCCCCGAACCACATCGCGGACGGTGGGTGGCAGCTTGAGCTTCTCCATGTCCCACCCGGTCCAGCGCCCGTCGCGCTGGATCAGAACTCCCGATTCTGTCAGAGACTTGAGTGTCTCTTCAACGAAGAAAGGGTTGCCGCGCGTCCAGTCGTAGAGCAGCGCCGAGAATCGCTGAGTGGTACTTCTGTCGACATGAAACGTGTGTTGGACAACTTCATCGACGTCGGCCTGTTGCAGCGGTCCCAGCCTCAGCACTACGAGTGACCCAAGGCTCACCAGCGACTGCTCGGTGCTCCGCAGCACCGGATTCAGATCCCGCTCCGCCTCGTTGTAAGTGCCGAGAATGATGATCTTCTCGCCCTGAATCTGCCGCGCCACGAAATGCAGCAGCTCGAGCGACGACGCATCGGCCCACTGCAGATTCTCGAGAACGATGAAGAGCGGCTGGCGCGAGGCAAGCCGCCCGAGCAGCTGGGTGAAGTTCCAGAGGAGACGGGCTTTCAGCTCCGACGGATCGGCGCCGGCCGACGCCCGATTGCATTCGCCACCGACGCCGAGGTTGGGGAAAATGTATCCGAGCTCGGCGGCGCCTCCGCGCGTGAGAACCATGAGTGTCGTCGGCTCCAGTTCTCGCAGCAGTGGAAGAAGTGCGTCCGAAAAAAGGGCGTAGGGAACCCCGGACTCCACGGGATACGCTCGTCCCACCGCTACGGTCCAGCCGCGCTTCTGCGCGCGCTCAGCAGCCGACGCCGCCAGGCGAGTCTTGCCGATTCCGCCTTCCCCTACGAGAAAGACGGACCGACCCGCGCCCTTGGCGGCTTCGTCGATGGTTTTCGACAGCAGCGCCAGCTCAGCGCTCCGGCCTACGAGGGGAGCTTCGTCCGGCTTTGTCATTCCGGGTGTAATGTACGAACGCAGGTTTTTCGCAGCCACCGAAGGCCGGCTGTCGACGCGTTCTCGACCGGGGTTGGACTCGCCTACGCGCCACCGTTGATCGGCGGCTTTCTCGGAGTCGTCGAAAGATCCAGCATTTTCTTGTCGCCCAGATACGCGACCGATTTCATGTCCGCTACGTTCCGCAGACGCTTGACCGTCGCCGCAATCCGGCTCGATGCGAGCAGTATTTCAGCCGCGACCGCGGGGATTTCTCCGGGCGACGCGTTGTTGGCCAGCAGCTCTGCGTTCATCGTCAGCACCGTCAGGACATTGTTCATCTCGTGAGCCACCGCGATGGTCGTCTCCACGATGCCGGCCAGCCGCTCGGCCTGCAGACTTCGTTGCTCCATCTCCCGCTGGGCCGTGATGTCCTGCACCTGGCCGATGAGATACATTGGCTCCCCGGCGGAGTTGTGCACTGCCGAGACGGCGACGGAGACCCAGATCATTTCTCCGTCCTTTCGGAAATATCGCTTCACGCGGTCGTAGCTTTTGGTCTCACCTGAAATGAGACTTCTGGTGTGGCCCACATCTTCCGCGTTGTCGTCCGGATGCGTTACAGCCTCTACCGTTAACGCCTGCAGCTCCTCGGGGGAATAGCCCAGCATTTGGCAGAGGGATCTGTTGGCGCGCATCCACCGGCCATCGAGACCGACAATACCCATCCCGTGCGGGGAGTACTTGAATGCGTTGCCGAATCGTTCTTCACTCTCGCGGAGCGCCCGCTCGGCCTCTCTCCTTCTCGAGGTGTCTCTGATGAATCCGAGAACGGCCGGCTGCCCGTCAAAGACGATCGGCACGGAGACCACCTCCGCCGGAATCACCCTTCCCGCCGTCGAGACGAACTGGACGTCGATGGGTGGTCCTCCCTCTCCCGTGCGCGCGAGGTGTCGAATGCGCTCAATAACCGCCGGCCGGGAATCGTCGTGTACGTATTTCAGGATTGGCTGCCCGACGAGCTGCTCCGCTCCGCACTCGAGCTGCTCGGCAGCGAACCGGTTTACGTAGAGAAAGACTTCGAGGTTGTAGACGATGATCGCTTCAGGCGCGTAATCGATCATCGCCTGGAAATCGCCACTGTTGAGAGCTGCTGGCACAATCAATAGTGGCGAGATCAGCGCCCGTACGCAAAGCAAGGGTTTCCACAGCATCGACTTTCTGAGTGGATGTATCCATTAGCTTCCAAGACAATCGCTCTGTGAAAATCGAGGAGAATCCGTCCTGAAGAAATCCATACGCCGGTCCATGGCGCCAAAAAAGCAGGACGTCGGAAATGAGCCACCTTCACGCTCTCGGGCGCTGGAAGAAGCCAACAAAACAGCCGGCTTCGTCGCGCACGAGCTGAACAACCTGCTCACGGTGATTCAGATCAACGCGGAGTTCCTCTTCGCGTCCCGCAGCGAGGATCCCGACAGCACTGAGGAGCTGGGGGAGATTCAACGCGCATCCAGACGCGCTTCGATCCTGGCGAGACAGCTGCTGGCCTCTTCCAAGCTGGAGCCGTTCGACGCGACTGCGGCGGAGGCGAGTCTCAAAAAGACAAATAGGCGGATAACGCCACGCAAATCACGCGCGATTCTCGACGGCAAGCCGCCCCGCGTCGGCGAGACAATACTTCTTGTCGAGGACGAAGCCGCTGTCCGCAACCTCGCGAAGAAAATTCTCACCCATCAGGGTTACAGGGTGCTGGACGCCGCGGACGGCGCCATTGCGCTCCGCCTCGCCGCAGGTCACGTCGGCGAGATAGATCTCGTCCTCACCGATGTCGCCATGCCGAATCTCGGCGGGCGCGGCATGGTCGAAGAGCTGCTGGAGCTGAGCCAGGACATGAGAGTGCTGTTCATGTCCGGGTATCCGAAGAGCGAAATCTTTCCGGACCGAGAGGTCGCCGGAACCACCGCGTATCTGCAGAAGCCCTTCACCGGAGAAACGCTGCTGCTCGAAGTGCGGGCCGCGCTTGGCTACGCCCGCTAGCAGATCTCCCTAGGCCGGCGCCAGCTGACTGGTGCAGTGCGGACATCTCGTCGCGGCGGGATCCATCGACATCCGGCAGAACGGGCATTTTTTCACTGGTGCATCCAGCGCCGGCTTGATGAAAATTTTGGAGATGCGCCATGCCACAAATCCGATGATGATGAAGTTGATGACGGCGGCGACAAAATCGCCAATCCCGAACTTCACTGATCCCACGCTCCACGTCGCCTTTTGCCAGTCGCCACCCGGGCCCATCGCGACGATAATCGGCATGATGAAGTCGTCTACCAGTGCTTTGACGAGGGCGTTGATCGCAGTCGCTACGACCACTGCGATCGCCAGCGCAACCACGTTTTGCTTCAGCAAGAAATCCTTGAACTCCTTGAACATGGGCATGGGCGACTTCCTGGCGAGGGTTAGCTGGACAAATTAGCGCCGACAGCCTGCGACCGTCTGCGCGACGCGAGTTTTCTGATCGCCGCGATTCCAGCGGCGGGACCAAGAGCGAGCACGACAAATCCCCACCGCCAGCCGACGCGCTGCGCGATCATTGGAACGAGCTGCATCGGCAGCATCGTGAGAAGGAAACCCAGCGAAGTCTGAACAGTCAGTGCGGTTCCCACCGCGTGAGTGGGAACCGACTCGGTCACGAGCGCGCTGAACTGTGCGCTGTCGGCAATGACGAAGAAACCCCATGTCATCGCCAGAGCGCCCAGAACCCACAACGCCTGGCCGAACAGCAATCCGCTCAGTAGGCAGCAGATCCCGCTCATCGTCAGAGAAATCGTTACGAGTCTTTCTCTTCCCCTCTTGTCGGCGAAAAGGCCGCCCCAGACGGAGCCCACGCCACCGATCGCGATCGTGGTAAACGCGAGGAGCGAGATCAGCCTCGGCGCGCGAAATCCCCCGCCCGCGGCAGCGGCGACGCTCGCAGCGAGAAACGCCGGAATCCACGTCCAGAATGCGTATAGCTCGAACATGTGCCCGAGGTAGCTTCCCGTTGCGAGACGCCACTCTCTCACTCGCACGACGTCGCTTACGTGACGCCATGAGAAAGGGCGCGACGTGAATGGAAACGGCCCATCCCGATAGCCAAAAGCAACGAGCACCGCGGCTATCACCGCACCCGCGCTCGCAGTGAGAACGACCGGTCTCAGGCCGACGTGCGGAATGGCGCGAACCAGATACGGGGTGGCTTTACCAACGGTGAGCGCTCCGACTATCACCCCGATTGCCAGGCCCCGCTCCGCCCGAAACCAGGTGGAGATCATCTTCATCGCCGGAGGATAGACACCCGCGAGGAAGAATCCGGTGAGAAATCGCGTGCCCAGCGCCAGACGGTAGCCGGGCACTGCCAGTATGGCCGCGTTCGCCACGGCTCCAAGCAGAGCGGACGTGCTGAACAAACGGCCGGTGGGGATGATGTCCGCGAGATTGAGTGTGGCCGTCACAGCAGTTCCGCAGACGAAGCCAAGCTGCACTATCGTGGTGAGCCACCCCGTCTCGCCGGGGGTGAGTCCCCATATCGAGCGCAGCTGGGGAGAGACCGCGCTGGCGGAAAACCAGAGCGACATGCCGAACAACTCTGCAATTCCCAGTAACGCGAGCACCCGCCAACGCGTCGAGTATGTGTCGCCTGACATCGTAAGAAGTTAGCCTCCCCCGGAAGCAGCTTCGACTAAACCGGCGAGCACGCCGTACTGGTGCTAGAATGTGTCGCTGGAGACTCCCAATCGCTGATCTGCCCGAGGCCGACGAAGACCGCTAGGAATGACGAATCCGCCCCAGACAGCGCCACCGTCAGCCCCTTCAGCTCCTGCTCCCCCCAAGCCAGCAGTCGCGACTCTGTCGCGCGAGCTGTCCGATTTCCTGGTCGAGTTCTCGATCACGCTCAACAAACACGCGATCTACCCGGAAAAACATCCGCTCCTCGACATCGCGATCGACGGAGTGGCAAACCGTCTCGGGCTCCTTTTCGACGAGCATCGCGACGCTCTCTCCATCGGCGTGGCGCGGCGGCAGCTGATCATCGAAGGCGTTGCGACTGATCCACTGAATCCCGTGCTGAAGGAGCTCGCGCAGAAGCTGCACAATCACCATGTGGGCGCGCTGAAGCTCATTCGAGGAATCGATCGGGAGGAGCTCGCGCAGGCTTTGACAGCGCTCTCGCAAGATCCCGTCAGAACCGAGAAGCCTATCGGCCACGACCTCGACCGCGTCGGAGAGCTATGGGAACACGTGCGATTTTTTCCGCTCACCTACGATCGCCTCCAGCTGATCGAAGACGACCCATCAGCGGAGCCACCCAGTCCCGACCAGATGCAAGCAGGCCGCTCCACGCAGCTGTGGATCGGGCTTGCGCGGGCCGCCCTCGTCTCGGACACATCGGCCGGATCTGCCGACCGTAAAGACGCGGACGATGACCAATCGCTCGAGCCCGCTACAGTCGCGCGCGCGATCGACGAGCACCAGCGCGAAGATGCCTACGACCAGGTTATCGTCGGATACCTGCTCCAGATTGGCGAGGAGCTGAGAAGCGCGGACGGACCGGAAGCGGCCGGCCTCCAGCGCCGGGTGTCGCGCCTCGTCGGATCGCTCAAGGAATCGACCCTCGAGAAGCTCCTCGAGATGGGCGGCGACAAGGTGCAGCGTCGGAAATTTCTGCTCGACGCATCGCAGGGCATCACAGTGGAGGCCGTCATCGACCTCGTCAAAGCTGCCTCGGCCGCCGAGGGTCAGACGGTCTCGCACTCGATGCTCCGAATGCTGTCGAAGCTCGCGCACCATCCAGCGTCCGGGGATGGGCCCCGACAAAAGACCGACCCGACGGTGCGGGATGTCATGCGCCGCCTCGTTGACGACTGGAGCCTCGACGACCCGAATCCCGAAGCCTACCGCCAGGTGCTCGAGAACATGTCGAGCCTCAGAAACGTCAGCGAGAAAGCGCCCAGCACCGCCGTGCCGACGGAATGCGAGCCTGCGCGAATGATCCAGATCGCCATCGAGGTGGGAGCGATGGGGCCACAGGTGCGGGCCGCGATGGTGGGTCTTTGGAAAACTGGAAAGGCCGATGTTCTGCTCGATCTCGTGGAGAGGGCGCCCAATGCCGATGCCGCAGCGCCGATCTGGGATTTTCTAGTGGCCGAGCGGACACTTGACACGCTGCTTGGACAGGTACGCGTCGACCTGCCGCTGGTCGGACGATTTGCCCGCCGCATCGGATTACCGGCCGTACCATCGCTAATTGCCGCTTCGATCGTGTACGAGGATGCGAAGACGCGCACCCAGTTCTATGATCTGATCGAGTCGCTCGGAGAGGACGTCGGCGCGCACGTGTCGGCCCGCATCCGGGAAGCACCGCCGCTGGTCCAGCGCGAGCTTCTCGCATTTCTCGGCCGCCTCGGAAAGGTGCCGTCCGGATTTTCAGCAGCCGAATACCTCGCCAACCCAGAACCTCTCGTCAGGCGCGAAGCCGCGCGTCTCCTCCTCAGCGATCCCGCCTCACGCGACGAGGGGGCCATGGCTGCGCTTACGGATACGGACGACCGCGTCGTTTTCGTCGGGCTGACGGCCGTGCAGGAGAAGATCCCCCCCGGCGCCGCCGACCTTATTCGACAGCGCGTGGATCGCGGCGAGCTCGACGCGCAGCTCCGCACTATGTGCATCCGCATCATCGCCCAGCACCGGACTCCGCAGACACTCGCGTGGCTGCTCCAGCATGTTCTAGCGGAAGCGCGTTGGCAGCGGCGGTCGAAGCTGCGGCCATCCACGCCGGAGATGCTCGCGGCGCTGAGCATGATCGTCGCTGGTTGGCGAAACGATCCGGCCGCTGCAGCAGCCATCGGCCTCGCCGAGCAGAGCAAGGACTCCGAAGTGCGCGCGAAGGTGGTACGCGCCCGCGCTTTCGAGAGCAAAGGAGAATCGCAGGCGTGAGCGATCCGATCCGTTTCCTCGTGTCCTTCGGTAAGGCTGTGTCTACCATGGCCCTCTACAATGACGGCCATCCCGCGCGCGAGCGCGCGGTGGATCGATCGTACCAGTGTCTGCGCGACCTCCAGCAATTCGACCCCACACCGCGCTTCTCGTTCCTCGGTGAAGAGACGATCTACGGCGAAAAATCGCTTCGCGAGCTGGGCGACTGGGAATGGGGATCGCGACTCGCCCAGGCGGGAGTGCAGCGCATGGAGCTCGCCAACACGGTCAGCCGCGAGGAATACGAGGAGTTCCTGGAAGAGATGATGGCGCGAATCACTCTCTCGGTGATCGATTCCACCGAGTCGAGGCCGACGCGTTCTTCCGCGATCAAGGTCGGCACGCTGGGAATTCGCGGCGATACGCGCGAGATCGAGGAAAGCTTCCAGGAAGAGGTGCCCATCGCGAAGATGATCTACTCGCTCGGCGAGGAGGCGGCGTCCATTCAGTCAATGCATCGGGAAGTGCTGGATCGTGGCAAGCTTCCTCTCGCCGAGGCCGAGGCCGTGGTGCGATCTTTGTCCATGGCCATGCATGGGGATCAGGAGATGATCCTCCCACTGCTCCAGCTCAAGGAGTTCGACGAGTATACGACCACTCACTCGCTGAACGTCTCCGTCCTGACGATGGCGCTTGCGGAGTCGATCGGCCTCGCTCCGCAGGACGTGCGTACCTTCGGAATCGCCGGACTGCTTCACGATCTCGGGAAGGTGAGCATCCCCCAGGAGATACTGAACAAGCCGGGCAAACTCACCGACGAAGAGCGCGCGGTGATGCAGGGACATCCCGCCGCGGGAGCGAAGCTGATCATCGACAGCGGGCGCCGTCTCGATCTGGCGGTGGCGGTGGCACACGAGCACCACATCATGATCAACGGACAGGGATACCCCGTCCGCCACTACCCGCGCTCCTGCCACAAGGCGAGCAATCTGGTGCACGTATGCGACGTCTATGACGCGCTCCGGACACGCCGCCCCTATCGGGATGCCTGGGAGTCGGCTCGCGTGCTCACGTACATCGAGGAGCGCGCCGGCACGGAGTTCGAACCGGAGGCCGCCACGGCATTCGTAACCATGATGCGCAAGGCGGAAAGCGGAATTCAGCTGTCTCCGATGCCCGTGGACCCGGAGAAAACACCCGAAGTCAAGAGCTGAGCCGCGCAGTTCGCGGGTGTACGTCGGTACCGACGCATTTTTTGTTGCCGCGGTCCATCAAAATCGTCTACTGAGTGGATGGGGATAGCGGTGGAGTGCGTGGCAAATGGGGCTCGCGGTGATCGTCAGCTCCGGGTGTTATCACCTGCACCCTAAATCAGGTGATAAGCGGTTGGATTGAAAAAGGGGCATCGAAAGATGCCCCTTTTTCATTTTTTTCTTCCCGACGCCAGGGCTTTCTCGAAGAGCATTGCGGGACTGACGCCCGAGAGCCCGGATGCATCCAGCCACTTCTCGAGCCCAATCGCCAGGCCGCGGCGCTCGTTCGGTTTGAGGAGAGCGAACCCATCCACCAGATCCTCCTGTATTGCCCGAGGCGCTCTGCGGAGAAGACTCGTCCCGTGCCGCGTCAGCCGAAGAACCGATCGCCGCCTGTCGTGCTCATCCAGCGTCCGGGTCACCAGACCCTTTGATATGAGCTGACCGACGACCTCGGAGACGGTGCTGTGGGTGGTCATCGTCACCGCGGCGAGGTCTTTGACCGACTGATCTGGAAGATTGGCGAGCTCGCGCAGCACGAACAGCTGCGCGGCGCTGACGCTGAGCTCGCGCTCCACCGTCTCCGCCGCCGAGCGAAGACCTCTTACCATCCGTCTGAGCGCATTGATCGCTCGCGAGACATCGCGCTTCCGCCCCCTAGTCGTCGGCATCGGTTACCAGGTGAAAGTCGAATTAAAGTGTTGCTGGGCGAATTTTGCTTCAAGCCGCCAGGATCACTGCGGTTCCGTCGCTCGCGGCAGCGCAAGGGCAAATACCGACCCTCTGTCCAACGTGCTTCTCACCGAGATGTCGCCGCCCATCGCGCGAGCCAGGTGCCGGCTGATGGCCAGCCCCAGACCCACACCATCATTATTGACCTGTGTGAGGCTCCTGTTCACCTGAATGAACGGCTCGAAGATTCGTTCGAACTGATCCTGGGGAATGCCGACGCCCGTATCTGTGATCTCAATTGAGACGATCGATTTCGTCCTTCTGCAATGGATGGAGATCCCACCCGCTGGTGTGAACTTCATCGCGTTCGCCGTCAGGTTGAGCAGGACCTGCCGGAGCTTGTCGGGATCCGCGCGTACGAAACCGCTGCAATCCGACCTGGAGAAGGTCAGACCTCGTGCGTCAAGCTGCGGGTGTAGCACCTCCTCGAGCCAGTTGATCATCGCACTGACTGACACCACGGCAAGCCTCAGATCCAGCGTGCCTGCTTCGATTTTTGCGAAATTCAGAATGTCGTTGATCAGAGAGGTCAGGTAGCGCGCGCTGCGCTTGATGCGGGCGACATCGTTCTCCTGATCGGCCGTCAGCGGGCCGTGAACGTGTACCTCGAGCAGATCGGCATAGCCCAGGATCGCGTTGAGAGGCGTGCGGAGGTCGTGGCTCATGTTCGCCAGGAACGAGACCTTGGCGAGGTTCGCTGCATTTGCTTCTGCCCGGGCCCCCTCTGCCTGCACGAGAAGCACGCGACGATTTTCGGACGCTTTTTCCGCTTCCTCGGCGAAGCCACGCTCTCGGAGAGCGCCAAGCAACATCTGCTCGGCGATTTGTCGCTGGAGGTCGAGCGCGCCGTCGGGGTGTCGTGCTTCGCGCAGCTCGATGCCGAGACCTTCCGTCTTCCCGTCCGGTGCAACAACGGACCACACTGAGCACTTCCATCCGTTTCCGTCATCCCGACCATCGTCCAGGCGATCATCGAGGCGTTCGGCTGCGCCTAGAAATGCACGATCGAGGATCGCCGTCAGCGCCTCCCTTCTTGATTCGGTAAAGGCGTTGGCGATCGGCAGCGCAATGCCACCCTCGTCACTTAGCGAGGCGAGCCGCCAGAACGCAGCATTCGCGTAAAGGAGTGCGTGCGTGGGGCCGCGAGTAATTGCAAACGGGAGTGGCCCCTGTTCCAGGCACCTGTGGAGCGCCACCTGCACCGAGAGCGCGACATTCTGATCGCCACCCCCACCGGAACGCATGGTGGAACCCGCCCTCGTTACTTGCGCCGTTTTGCCGCCGCCGGTTTGGCTGGCGTCACAGCGGGCTTCGTTTGCTTGACGTTTCGTTTCGCTGGCAACGCGGCAGACTTGTGACGCAGAGTCGGGACGCCTGTCAGGATTCCGTCGTACTCGGTCAGTGCCGGCCCCACTCGCACTCCTTTGGGGGTGAGCTCGTAGGTTCTGATCTCGTGGCTGTGGTCGCTCCCGCGCATCTTGACGACCGCCATCACGCGCCGCAGCTCCCCCTCCAGCTCGATGTAGCGCTGGATGATTATCTCGTCGGTAATGAACGACACCTTCTCCGCGGTGAACCGTACATCGGAGAATCCTTCCACGACCTCCGCCGTCATGAACACGGTGACGCCGGTTGCGGTCAACGTTCCGACAAGGCGATATAGTGATTCGCGGAAATCCTCGCGGAAGGTAGGGGCAAGCGCGACTTCGAAACCCGACAGCGAATCGATTACAACGCGCTTCGCCTTTAGGCGCTTTACCGAATCGAGGATCGCGTGGAGCGCTTCGTCCACCGACAAATCGAGCGGACGCAGATATATGAGGTCGAGCTTTCCCGCACGTATCATCTGTCCAACCCTTGGATCCCTTGCGTTGGCACGCGCGAGGTACTCCTCCGGATACTCCTCGAACACCGCGATGACTCCGGTCTCGCCCGCCTCGAGCCCTGCCAGAATGAACTGATTCGCGACGGTTGACTTGCCGCTGCCGGCAGGACCCGTGAGCATTACGGCATCGCCGGAGACTACTCCCCCCATCGTCATCTCATCCAGACCTTCGACGCCGGTGGACTGTCGCGCTCGCTTGTGCTCGACTCGGGAGCCTGTCTGCTCTGGAATCCGCGGGAAGATCTCCAGACCCGCATTGGTGATTCGAAACGTGTGCAGGCCCGGCATCGGCTCACTGCCTCGTACTTTGACTACTTGAAGCTTTCGAACAACGGAGTTTCGATCGGTGGCCTGCGATAGCCAGAATATGCCGTCCGCGACCGTGAAGACCGGATTTCTTTGTTCCTCTTCGGCGTACTCGCCGAGCAGGAAGGACGTCACTTCCCAAGTGGTGAGGTGAAGAGCAAGGCGCTGAATGAATCGATCCAGTCCGAACACTGCGTCCTCTTCGGACCTGCCAATCCGCCCAACTATCGTTCGGAACGAATCGACGACAACGATCCCGGGCTTAGTGCGTTCGACTTCGGCTACGATCTTCTCCAGTACCACGCCCAGGTCTCCATCCGTAACCTCCTCGGTGAGGTTGACGAACTGGACAGCAGCTCCAGCGACTTTAGGATCAAAGAAAGAGAACTGCCTCTGGTACCGCAGCATCTTGAGCGTCGGCTCGCCAAGCACCGTAAAATAGAGCGCAGGCTTGGCCTCGGTCGCATTGGCAAATACGATCTGATGGGCCAACGTAGTCTTGCCAGAACCCGGGCCACCGGCCACGAGATTGAAGGAATACTCCGGCAGTCCACCTCCTAACACTTTGTCAAACCCCGGGATGCCCGTACCAAGAGTTCGAATCACTGAACGCTCGTCTTTCGTCACGCTTTCGCTCTCCTCTTTGCGGGGGCCGACTTGTCTTGCGCGAACTCGGACAAGCTTCGCTCGATGAGATTTGTCGCCATATCCACTCCGATGAGTCGGCCAAGCAACTCGATCATACCCACAATCATCGACTCGATCGCTACGCCAGTAGCTTCGTCGCCGTATTCACCTTTCGCTTCGTCTACTCCGGAGATGTAGGGGTCCTGGCGTGGACGAAGCTGCAATAACTCGAGCGGACGATTCTCAGCCTGTTCCTGTGCGCGGGCACGAGTGAAGAGTGCGTGGCATCCATCGCTTCCGATCCAGCGCGAAAGAGCGCGGTAGAGTTCCTCTCCGGCCTGAGCAGCGGCGGAGGATCTGGTGATATCGGCACCGCCGGTGTGCCTTTCGCGCTCGAGCAATCGCTGCGCAAGCTGATGGGATGTCGGCGGGCTAGGCAGCATCGTCTCAGGCGCTCAAAGTGGCTTTCTTCATATATAGAGACCCCGCGGCAAAAAGTTTCTGCCTTCCCGTACGGCCCGAGCGACAATGCATGCCGAGAAAAGCTCACTGCATTTTCGTTCACGGACCCCTGCCGAAATCGGCTGGCGGAGACCCCTAGGCTTTCGAATGTTCAACAGCTCCACGTCAACGCGCTGACGAGCCCGAGCTGTCAGTCGATCGCACGACCGCTTGGGAGCGTACAGTGTGTCTTACTGTACAATATACACTGCGTTTTCCCCGGCGCACTGAGGAGAAACCCAGGCGCCTAAAGAGCGCTACGTCGCTCTACGTATATGTCGCCCAGGTTGTCGAGCGCATTGTTGGCGTGTGAAGTGAGCAGCCCCACGCCAACCCCGGTCCAATGCCAACTTCAATAGTGGTTCGCGCCGCCCTCGTGGCGTTTTGCTTGTCCCTCACAGTTCCCGCCTCTCGATTGGCGGCGCAGTCGCTCGCAAACGTGCGGGCACAGCTTCACGTCACCGACAGCGCCCATCTCGAGATTCTCACCCTGCGGGACGGATCCACTCTCGTCGGCAAGATCATGACGATCGCGGCGGACACGCTGACATTCGAGTCGAGCGCCGGCACTTTTTCGCTGGCCATCGCCAGCGTCAGCGGCGTCAGAGAAGTGGGCGTGGACCGGATGAAGGACGGAGAATACTGGTTTCCGAATCCGAATGAAACGCGGCTCTTCTTCGCGCCGTCCGCGCGGATGCTTCCAAGAGGCGACGGATACGTCTCGGACTACGAGGTGTTCTTCCCCGGAGTTGCGTACGGGCTGACCGACAACATCAGCATTGGTGGCGGGGCCTCACTGCTTCCCACCGGGCTGAACAATCAAGCCTTCTACTTCACTCCCAAAATCGGCGGCGCCGTACACGAAAACGTCGATCTTGCGGTCGGAGCTCTCATCGTCGGCGGCATACCCGACGAATCGACCGTCGGTATCGTATACGGGGTTGGAACCTTCGGCCCGCCCGACGCCAGCATCACCGCCGGCCTCGGCTATGGCTTCGCGGGCACTACCATCGCCCGCAACCCGGTGGCGATGATCGGCGGAGAGCTGCGCGTCGCAAAGCACATTGGGCTGGTCACGGAGAATTACATCATCCCCAATACGCACGCGAACCCGCTTTACTCCTACGGCGTGAGGTTGATGGGAGAGAAGATGACGGTCGATCTCGCGCTGTTCAACATCAGCGGCTCAAACTCGGGCCTTGGATTTCCGTTCGTGGATTTCGTGTTCAAATTCTGACGCGCGCGATCTATTCCCAGCGAAACATCCGCGAGGTGAGGGCAATGCAGACGACGAACACTGCCGCCAGCGCCGCGATGTCTCCTGCGTGTGCGGACCAGGCGTCGCCCATCCAGATCCCCTGAAGCAGCGACGCCGAGTGACTGAGCGGTAACACCCGGGCGACCGCCCGCAACGCTGGTGGAAGCGAATCGGTCGGCGCGAACAACCCGGAAAGGCCGATCATTGGATAGAAGATGACCGCACCGATCGGCTGCGCGAACCGGGCAGTGGGGACGATGCTCGCCACTATGAATCCAATCGACAGGATACTCAGCGTGCTGATCAACACGGCGATCGTGAATCTCGCGAGCGGAACCTCGGGCCCAATTGCGAAGTAGCGCTTCCCCGCGAGCACCATCAGCATCATCGTCAGCGCCGTGAGCAGCAGCTTCACGATCACGTGGGCCGAGAGGATTGTCCACGCCCTGAGGGGTGTCGCGCGCAACCGCTTGAGTATGCCGCCCTCGCGGTAGATGGAGATGATCGCCACCAACGATAAGACGGCGCTTACGGTGATGAGGATCGATACCAGCGTGGGTATTCCGCCGGCGCTGAGCAAACCGCTCAATGTCGGAGTCGACGGTCTCGGCCTGTCGGCAGTCGCCCAGCCGAGCAGGACGAAGACGACCACTGGTATCACGATCGTCCCGATGGCGCCGAGCGGCTCGCGGATGAAGATCTTGATCTCGATCCATGTGAGCTGACGAAGTCCTCGGAGCGCGTTCGGCATCGTCAGTCGCGGATTGAGTGGCCAGTGAGCTTGAGGAAGACGTCCTCGAGGTTGGGCATCTCCGTCCGGAAATCCGTCACGGTGATGTGATTCTCCGACAGGCACCGAATCACGTCGGTGACGAATCTGTCGCCGAGGCCGCGAATCGTGTAACGGGAATCCTGTCGTTTCACCGACTCGACTCCAGGAATTCGGTCCAGACACTCGGCGGCGTTCGTGTCGGTAGTGGCGAGAGTCACGCTGCGCTCGGGACAGTATTTGTCGACGAGCCGTTGCGGTTGGTCCATGTCGATGATCCGGCCGTTCTCAATGATCGACACGCGATCGCACAACCTCTCGGCTTCCTCCATCAGGTGCGTGGTAAGGAATACCGTCTTTCCGCGTGCGCGAATGTCGCGCACCAGCTCCCAGATCACCCGACGTGCCTGGGGATCGAGTCCGGTTGTCAGCTCGTCGAGGAAAACGACCTCGGGATCATTTATCAGGGCGAGCGCGATGAACAATCGCTGCTTCTGACCGCCGGAGAGCGTCATGAACCATGCATTCCGTTTCTCGACGAGACCGAGCTGCTCGAGCAGCTGGTCGCCCACCGAGGATGGCTTACGGTAGAGCGACGCCCACAGGTGCATCGCCTCCCAGACCTTTATCCGCTTCTGGAGCTGGGCCTGTTGGAGCTGGACACCGATCCGTTCCTGCAGCTGGTAGACGTCGCGGAAGGGGTTGAGTCCAAGCACCGAAATCGAGCCGCGGTCCGGCGTGCGGATCCCTTCGACACACTCCATCGTCGTGGTCTTGCCGGCGCCGTTAGGGCCGATGAGGCCGAAAATCTCGCCGTCGCTGACTTCGAACGACACGTCTTCCACCGCCACGGTCTTGCCGTAGGTCTTCCGGATGCCGGAGACCTGAATGACGGGGCGTGGGACACGATTCATTGAGTGACCCGGGTAGGTTCATGACCGGCTATCATCCGGGTTGTAACGAGTTCGGACAAGTTCATCCTTCTCAGGGGGTTACCGCAATCCAGTGATTTCCTGTGCGCTTGAGTTCGAATGTGTTTGGGTACGGTTGGCACACTAGCCGGCACACAGATTTGTCCACTGTAACATGGCTTCGGCGCCCAACCAAACCCAAGGCCACCCTCATATGGAAGGCTTTGGGGAACTCTTTCCTACCCCCGTGACTTACGATAGATGCGGAATCGCATCCGCCCCACACAATGTTCCCAATTGCGACCACTCACCGCCCTTGCATATGCTTTTGCTCATTCAGATCGAAAGCTGATGGACGGCGAACGAACACCGTCCAAGCGACCGCCGCCGGACCGGGACGCGCACGCAGAATTTGCGCGTGTCGCCCTGCCCCTCCTTCCTTCGGTCGCGCGGGTCGCATTCGCCCTCAGCGGGGATCAATCTGACGCCGATGATCTGGTGCAGGAGACCTATCTCCGGGCGCTGAAGCACTGGAATACGTTCGCCCCAGGCACGGATTGCAAGCGCTGGCTAAGCACCATCTGCCGGAACGCGTTCTACGAGCAGCGGCGGCGACAGCTGCGGATGGAGCCTACGGAGGACGAGCAACTCGAGTCGCTCGCCGCCGCGCGCCTGCACAACAGCGCCGTCGCCGCCGGAGTCGGCGACATGTTCGATCAGTTGGATCTGGGCCCGGCGATCGTGCGCGCGATTGCCGCGCTTGATCCCGTGTTCCGCTCGGTCCTGATTCTCTCCGACGAGGAGGGGTTCTCGTACGAAGAAATCTCCGAGATGTTGTCCATTCCGCTCGGCACGGTCCGTTCGCGCCTTTACCGCGGCCGTCGAAAGCTCCAGGAAGCCCTGCTGGCTTACGCAGTCGATGCCGGTCTCGCCAGACCGGGCAGGCCCACTCCAACCGAACGTCAGGTGAAAAATGCAGAACCGCGCTGAATGTGAAGCGGTGGTCAGGCGACTCTGGCCCTTCCTCGACGGGGCCATTCCCGAAAGTGATCGGGAACGGATCGTCGCGCATCTCGAGCGATGCGACAACTGCAGCTCGCACTTTGCCTTCGCCCGCTCCTTTCTGGAAGCCGTTCGCCAGGCGAAGATGTCAACCGATCAGTACGTATCGCTTCGGGTGCGGGTGATGCGATCTTTGTCGACGCGCGGATTTTCAGAATCGGCCAAATGACCGTCGGGATGCTTCTCCTTGCTTTCATAGGTGGAGTGCTTGCGATTGCGAGCCCCTGCATTCTACCAGTCATCCCGCTGGTGTTTTCGCATCTCTCTGAAAAGACCTGGCTGTCTTCACGGCGGCCAGGTCCTTCTTTGTTGCCGAGGAGGCGGACGCGCCGCCCTGGCCTATTTGCTCGCCTTCATCTTCGGAGCTTTGCCAAAAA
Organism: Gemmatimonadaceae bacterium; assembly: GCA_039936175.1. Taxonomy (GTDB): domain Bacteria; phylum Gemmatimonadota; class Gemmatimonadetes; order Gemmatimonadales; family Gemmatimonadaceae; genus UBA4720. The sequence continues at coordinate 43,634 of JBDTIV010000058.1, forward strand.
GCGCCAGATATTTTCCGTAACCTTCCGCCTCGAGCCGATCGACGGAGATAAAGCGCATCGACGCCGAGTTCATGCAGTAGCGGAGTCCCGTCGGCGCAGGCCCATCTTCGAATAAGTGCCCCAGGTGGGAGTCTCCATGGGCGGACCGAACCTCGTTTCTGGCAATGAAGAGTTTCCGGTCGGTCCTGGTCCGGACGTTTTCGGGCTCTAGGGGACGCGTGAAACTCGGCCAGCCCGTTCCCGATTCGAATTTGTCCAGTGAGCTGAAAAGGGGCTCGCCGGAGACCACGTCGACGTAAATGCCGTCCTGGTGGTTGTCCCAGTACTCATTGTGGAATGGCGTTTCGGTCCCCTCGTGCTGTGTAACCTCGTACTGAAGCTTCGTCAGCTTCTTTTTGAGCTCGCTGTCACTCGGTTTCATGTAAGTCCTCGCTGACGATTGTTTCGCGGTGCTTTCAGGCAACTGGGCAGCCGCTGTTGCTTCTCGCGGCAGGTTGCCGAGCGCCGTCGAATTGTGAGAATGATTCATCACTGCCGCGCCGGCCGTCGTTATCACGGCGGCAATCGCTACGGAAGTGATAGTGGCGATCGTGGTAGTCATCTTGATTATCTCCATGTCGTTGCGCTCAGTTGACCGGGACATAGGGCGAAGCGGCGCTTCCCCACAGCTCGTGCAGTCTCTTGTCCCGACCGCACCCACGCCGATACGCGTTGTAGTGATCCGGATTCCGGTCGGCGAAGTGCTGATGGTACTCCTCAGCGCGCCAGAAGATCGCTGCTGGCTCGATTGCCGTGAGAATCGGCTGCTTGAAGCGCGGCTGTAGCTGCGCTTTCGTGCGCTCGGCGGCCAACTTCTGAGCGGCTCCGTGATAGAAAATCGCGGTGCGATAGTCTTTGCCCTGATCGCAAAACTGCGCGTCGCGACGAATCGGGTCGATGTTGTGCCAATAAACGTCGAGCAGCTTGTCGAAGCTTACCTTGGAAGGGTCATATACAACCAGAACGGCCTCGGCGTGCCCGGTGGTTCGCGTGTTGACCTGCTCGTAAGTCGGGTTCGCGGCGTGGCCGCCAGTGTATCCCACGGACGTCGACAACACCCCCGGCACGTGCTGGAAGGGTCGCTCCATGCTCCAGAAACAGCCACCGGCAAATGTGGCGGTGTCGACATTCGCGGCACGGTTAAGGTCAGCCACCCGCGGCGAGGCCTTCAGGCCGGACGTGAATCCAATCGTCGCGAGGGCCGAGAATGCGGCCGCAACGATGTAAGTCGGTTTAGCGTTCATTATTGTCTCC
>JBDTIV010000059.1:0-6562 GCA_039936175.1 Gemmatimonadaceae bacterium
CGCCGAGTACATGTTCTACTACAACACCGTCCGCTTACACTCAAGTTTGAACTACCTCTCGCCTCTTGCCTTCGAACGGCGCGCGGCGTAACAACCATGAGTGTCAACAGAACTGGAGCAAGATCCCAAGCACTTTTCGGATGCGGCTTCGCCGCAATGGTGGTAGTGTGCTTGCAGCTGAACTAAGGCGTTAGGTAGCTATCCAGACATGTCGGCCATGGAACAGACCAAGAAATCAAAACCATCCCTTCGGGCGAAAGCGGACAAAATCAAGGGCTTCCGCTGCAAGAACCTCATTGTGGTTATCGAGTATCCGACTGATCTGAGAAATATTGGGACGATCATCAGGAACGTGAACGCACTAGGCGTTGAGAAGGCGTACCTCGTAACTGATAACAAGTCCTTGCCCGACGACTGGCAAGAGATGCGCGGTTGGCGAGCGTTGAATGCCTTCTCCGCGTCTGCAATCAAGTGGAGTTTTGTGAAGAGATTCCACGACACCGAGAGTTGCCTCGGGCACCTGGAACGGAACGGATTCATTTCCGTTGTTACATCTCCCCACACCAAGGGGCGCAAGAATGTCGCCTTCCATGACGCAGACTACACCAAATACAAGAAACTGGCTGTTTGGTTTGGAAGCGAAGGCATCGGAATCAGTTCTCTTGCATTGGAACGGAGTGAACTATGCGTGAACGTTCCGATGTTCGGAATTATCGAAAGCCTGAATCTCGGTACGTCATCTGGCATCATACTTTACGAGATTACTAAGCAACGACGCGAGTTCCAAGACAAACTTAAGGCAAAGATCGCCGCCAAAAACAACGTCCAAAGAGTTCCGCCTCACCCGCTGCCTAACACACGCTGAAACTGATAAGCGATCTAATGAAGCTCGCTTCGCTCGCATTCTGTTTGATTCGCTTGCAACTGAACTAAGGCGTTAGATGTCTGTCCTTTATGGCCCGCACGCCGGCGCCTGCACACCCCCAACTTTCACCAACGGACTCTTGCCGCCCGCGCTCAACGCCGCGTTCAGTGTCGTGAGATCCGCGTCGTTCAGAGCGCGCCACGCCGCAGTCGACCTCGCGAGCTCATTGCACGCGGACTTGTAGGCCGCGAGCATCGCCGCCGTCGGAGCGACATCACCGTAATCGAACGCGCCAAGCTGGCCTAACAACCGGTTGATCTGCTGCGCGAGCGTCGGCCGCGCGTTACCTCCCCCAAAGCCGCCGAAGCCACCGCCAGGAACCGGCGCGCCGCCGGCGAGCGAGTCGAGCCTCGCGATGTACTCCCGAATCGGGCGCGCTGCAGTACTCGTCGAATCGGTCGCCGTCATACCGCGAAGCCGCACTCGCATCGTGTCCGCTTGCCGGAATGCGTCCCAGGCGATGCGCTCCAACACATTCAGCTTCCTGATCAACGTGTCCTCCGCTCGGAGCGCAGCGAGGTTCTCGTGTGAGCGCGGATCGCTGGTGACGGTCACCTTTTCGGTATGCACTTTTCCATTCACCGTGAATCGCACCGTGTAAGTACCAGGCGGCACGATCGCACCCTCGGGCGACGCGGGCGTAAGCCCGGGGTTGGCGTTGATTTCGAATGTGTGCGTGAATGCCGGTGGTGGGTCGTAGCGCAAATCCCAACTCACGCGATGCATTCCTGCGTCTGTGGGGAGCGGCTGCTCGACTTTCACCCAGAAGTTCGGGTGCGGCGGACGCGCCGCTTCCGGGACTGGCGTAATCGGATCGCTGGAATAGTGCCGCACCACCGCGCCCGCGGAATCGAGCACGTCGAGCGTGACTCTGCCACTCGACCTCGACCCAAGCCAGTAGTAGATGATCGCGCCGTCAGGCGGATTCAGCGCCTGCGGCACTTCGAGCTGGAACGGTGTGTCAGCGCCGACGTTGCGGCGCACACGCACTGCGCTGTCCGGCTTGAAGAGATGCACGTCCTCGTTTGCCACCGCGCCGCTAAACTGCCGCAAAACGGCGTAGTCGTCGAGCACGAAAATCCCGCGTCCGTACGTGCCGACGATGAGATCGTTGCCTTTGAACGCGATGTCGCGAAACGACGTCGTCGGCAGGTTGAGCATCAGCGACTGCCAGGAGTCGCCGTCGTCGAACGACACGTACATCGCGCTCTCCGTGCCGAGGAAGAGCAGGCCTGGTCGCTTCGGATCTTCGCGCAGAACGCGCGCGTAGCTGCCGTTTGATTCACCGGTAGCGAGGCCGTTGGTTATGAGCGCCCACGTCTTGCCGTAATCTCGCGTCCGATAGACGTACGGCTTATAATCGGCCCACCCTCGTCGGTCGACCGTCACATACGCCTCGGCGGCATTCGTATGCGACGGTTCCACCGAGTGGATTTGACCGGGCGTCGAGAATCCTGACACATCACTCCACGTCCGGCCGTTGTCGCGCGTGAGCTTCACGAGCCCGGTGGTGATGCCGACCCAGATCGTGCGGCGCGCAACTGTGGATGCGCCGATTGACATGATGGTGCCGGGGATTGGCTCGCCCGGTTTAGGCGTCGCGGTGTCTTCCGGAATCTTGAAGTTCGCCGGATAGCCGAGGTTCGGGCTGATCTTCGTCCAATGCGCGCCTCCATCCGTCGTCGACATGAGATACTGAAAGCCGGCGAGGAGTCTGTGTGAATCCCAGGGATCGAAAAGCAGAGGTGCGTCGCTGTTGACACGGAGGTGGAGCGACGCGTCCTGCGCCGGGCCGACGTTCACCCATTGCTCGTTCGGATAGGAAATCCTGATTACGCCGTTGCCAGTGGCGTACACGGTATTCGGGTCGAGGGGGTCTGCCAGAATGGTGCCCCACTCCCAACCGTTCACAGGATTCCAATCGAGCGGCGTTACTGCGCCGAGGATACCGCGTGCGCGCGTGCGCACGGCGCCAGCGTCCTGCTGCGACGCGTAAATCCAATACGGAAAGGAATTGTCCGCCGAGACGTGATAGACCTGTTCCGTGGACTGGTTGTACCACGAGCTCCACGTAGCGCCGCCGTCGAGCGATACGATCGCGCCCTGATCGTAGCCGAGTATGATGCGCTTGCCGTTGGTGGGATCGATCCATCCTTGCTGCGGATCGTCGCCGCCTGGTGCACCTCTGAAACCGGTGAAGGTGTTGCCGCCGTCGCGTGACACATACGCCGCGGTGTTGAAGACATAGACGACGTCCGGATTAGCCGGGTCGACGAACACACCGCAGTTGTAGCCGCCCTGTCCATTGTGGATTCGCGTGTCGACCGCGTCCATCTCCTTCCACGTGGCGCCGCCGTCGTCCGAACGAAAGAGCCCGATGTTGGTGGTGAGATACACGCGCTGCGCGTTGGTGCCGTCCGCGACGGCGATCGACGTCCGACCCGGGATGCGCGGCAACCCACCGCCGCCTAGCTCCTTCCAGGTGACGCCGCCGTCGAGGGACTTGTATATGGAAGTGCCCGTAGGACCTTGGGCTCCGCGGCCACCACCGCCCCCTCCAAAAAGTCCACCAGCCGGAACGACGGGTGGACCGACTGGCGCTGCCGCGTAGTGTCGCACCGTAGTCGCGAACACAACGTCCGGCCGGTCGAACGCGATCGCCAGCTTCTGGATGCCCGTCGAGTCGTCGATGAACAACGTGCGCGTCCAGCTGGTCCCGGCATTGGTGGAGCGGAAGACGCCGCGGTCCTCGCTCTTATGGCGGATATCGCCCTGCGCGGCCACGAGCACCACGTTCGCGTCGCGCGGATCCACGACGATGCTCGGAATCTGCTTCGTCTTCTCGAGGCCGATGCGCGTCCACGTCGCGCCGGCGTCGGTGCTCTTGTACATCCCGTTGCCTTCGGCAATTCCACCTCCGGTGATCAAATCGCCGGTTCCAACGTAGATGGTGTTGCCGTTCGATGGGGCCACTTCCAGCGCGCCAATCACCTCGGCGTCTTTGACGCTGTCGAAGATAGGCCACCACGTAGCGCCGGCGTTGGTTGTCTTCCACACACCGCCGGCCGGCAGGCCGATGTAGAATGTTCCCGGGTCGCCGACCACCCCCGAGACGGCGGAGATCCGCCCGCCGCGGAACGGACCGACATTGCGCCAGACAAGTCCGGTGAGCAACTCAGGCGTGATGGGCGTCGCCGCGACGGAGACTGCGGCGACGATGATGATGGCTACGGTCAGGGCGACGGCGCGTTTCGTATTCATCGCGGTCCTGGATGGGTTGAAGTGGGTGGAGTAATATGGGCAGAGCGGCTGGCGGCGAAAAGTCGCACATGAGGCGCTTGAGGCGCCGCATCACGGCAGACTCAGTGAACACACCGCTCATATGCCGACCATCGCCATGCTTGGCGCGACCGGCGCGGTCGCATCGCGCGAGATCTTCACGCAGCAGCGCTGACAAGCGATCTTCTGTATTGCGGTCGCCGCGCACCCGCTTCTTATTTGTCTCGCTTGCGGCTTAGCTAGGCGTTGGGTAGCCACCAGATCCTCTTTCGCTAGGAAACTCATTAATGACCGCTGAGATTGATCGGAGTTCACGTCGCGAGTTCGTGACGGATATCGGACGGCTGGCGTCGGCGGTAACCATCACAGCGTGCGTGAATCCGAGCCCCGCTGGTGCGCTTGTCCCACGCAACAGGGGGCTCTCTCCCTCGACCGGCGCCTGGGATCTGTCGTGGGTCGACCATCTTGCTGCAGCGACAGACCGGGCAGTGTTCGACTGGCCGAGTATTGGAGACCCCGCGGATCCGGTCGTGTTGGAGATCGCCGATCGCTATCTGGATAATTGCGAGGCAGCGTACGGCTCGAAACGATACGACGCTCGCGTCGTGCTGAACATTCGCACACAGGCCGTGCCGGTCGCTCTTGCTGACGCAGCTTGGGAACGCTATGCGTTAGGGATAGAGTACAATCTGAAGGATCCGACCACGCAAAAACCCGCGATTCAAAACCCGTTCTTGCATCGAGCGCCTGACCCACTTCCAGGGGTGGCGCTGCCAACCCTCGGAAAATTGCTTCAAAGGGGTGCGATCGTGCTGGTCTGCGACTTCGCGCTAGGCCACCTGGCGACGCGTCTTGCGGCCAAGATCAATGGTCACGCCGACGACGTCCACGAAGAGCTCCGCAATGCGTTCGTCCCGGCGTCGTTCGCGGTTCCATCTGGCATTTTCGGTCTCGCGCGCGCTCAGAATGCTGGCTGCGCCTTTGTGCGCATGTAACCCGGGTGTCGCCCGCTGAAGCAACCACGAGATTCTTCGTGTTTCGGATGTGGCTACGCCGCAATGGTGATAAAGTCCTTGCCGCTGAACTAGCGGTCAGGTAGTCCGGAGACTCTACAGTGAACCAAATCGCGAGGACGTCGGACACCTATGACTCAATTGGCCGGTCATATTCGGCGCGGCGCCAAGCCGATCCACGCCTGGCCGCGCGAATTGACGCGTCGATTGGAAGCAACACCACTGTCCTGAATGTCGGAGCCGGCACCGGATCCTATGAACCGGCGCGACGCGGGATTGTCGCCGTCGAGCCATCCATCGTCATGCTCCTTCAGCGGCCACGCGCGGCCGCACCCGCGATACGAGCAGTCGCAGAAGCACTACCGTTTCGCGACCAGGCGCTCGATGTCGTGCTCGCCATTCTTACGGTTCACCATTGGAGCGATCAGCGACGAGGCCTCGAGGAATGCGCCCGTGTTGCACGAGAACGAGTCGTTATTCTCACCTGGGATCCGAAAGCCGAGGGGTTCTGGTTGGTACAGGACTACTTCCCGGAAATTCTCGAGATCGATCGCCGAATCTTCCCTTCGCTCGAGTATTTCCGCGCAGTGCTTGGCCCGATCGATGTCCAGCCGGTACCGATTCCAGGAGATTGCATAGACGGATTCCTCGGCGCGTTTTGGCGAAGACCGGGAGCCTACCTGGACGAAGGGATTCGTGCCGGCATCTCGACTTTCAAGCGCCTTCCCAATTTCGATTCGCAGCTTGAACGTTTACGGCGTGACCTGAAATCGGGCGAATGGGAGCGCCGAAATGCGGGCTTACTTGACCGCGCCGAGCTCGACGTCGGGTACCGCTTGGTCATAGCGGAAAGGTAGTCGCGTAGACGCGGGTGCGGACACTCTTCAATCGGATCGGGTGTACAAGGCACGCAGCGTCAGCTTCCCTCGATGGCCGCCGGCCAGGTATTTGCTCCGAGGCCACGCATCAGCGAACGGGGGAAATACCAAAAAATGTCCAAGGTCACATGTGACATTGCAATGTCGGTCGACGGCTTCGTCTCGGGGTTGAATCAAACTCTCGAGAACCCGTTCGGAGCTGCCGTGGGACACCGCCTGCACCGATGGATGTTCGAGGAGCCCGACGAAAACGCCGCCGAGATGAAGGCTATCGTCGCAGCGGGTGCCTTCATCATGGGTCGGAACATGTTCGACCCCGGTCGTGGTGAATGGGACAAGGAGTGGAAGGGTTGGTGGGGTGACGATCCCCCTTACCATGCACCTGTCTTCGTTCTGACTCACTATCCGCGCGAGCAGCTTACTATGCAGGGCGGCACGACATTCAACTTCGTGACTGACGGGATCGA
>JBDTIV010000060.1:0-98305 GCA_039936175.1 Gemmatimonadaceae bacterium
CCCAGCGCAGCCATGCGCTGCTGGTCCCTTACAGTCTTCGGATCGGAGAGCTCTCGCTCTACCTCAGAGGCACGCTCGACGGCGTCTCTGAGCCGGTCGCGGAGACTCAGCTTTCGGTGCTAGGCGCTGCGGCCGGCTTGCCGTACTTCTGACGGAAGCGCTCGACGCGTCCCGCGGTATCGACGAGCTTCTGCTTGCCCGTGAAGAAGGGGTGACAGCTGGCACAGATGTCGGTGTGAATCTCCGCCTGTGTGGAGCGGGTTTGGAACGTATTGCCGCAGGCGCACTTGACGGTCGCCGTGGCGTATACGGGATGGATATCGGGTTTCATTGGAGTCTCTCTTGTGGTTCGTGTACAGCTGTGAACTATAGCTAAACGGGAGTCCTTAAACAAGTTACGGGTCAGAGGATTTGGGGACGATGGTCTCCCGCGACGGATTTGTGGACGATAAGTGCCGCGCGGGGAGTCGCATCCATCGCGGGCTGCGCTTCGACTGGCATCCATGGCCGGGGGGCGCTCGGCGGCCTCGTCCCGGCGCTCGTGACGATGCATCTTACGTCGATGAAAGCGCTCCCCCTCATTCTGTCGCTGTCAACTGCGCTCGCGATCGGCGCCGGTGCACAGGTGTTGCCGGCCACCCCACAGCTCGCGCCTTCGAGTTTCGTCACTCCGACCGAGCCCGGCTCCAACCTCACCGTCTATCTCCTGACTTTTGGAATGGGCGACGAAGTCTGGGCGCGCTTCGGTCACAACGCGATCTGGATCAAGGATCGGACGCGTGGGACCGACACCACCTACAACTGGGGGATGTTCGATTTCAATCAGCCGGGATTCCTGCTGCGATTTCTCACCGGTGATACGCGGTATTGGATGGAAGGCATCGATCTCGACGTCATGCTTCGCTACTACAAGCAGCAAAACCGGTCGATTCTGGCTCAGGAGCTCAACCTCACACCGGCGCAGCGTCTCAGTCTCCAGCAATACGTTCAGCTTAACGAAAGACCCGAGAACAAGTTCTACCGCTACGATTACTACCGGGACAATTGCTCGACGCGCCTTCGCGACGCACTCGACCACGCGGTAGGCGGACAGCTGCAGACATCGACCGTCACGCGGCAGACGTCCGGCACCTATCGCTCTCACACACTGCGCCTGCTCGGGAGCGACATCCCGATGTACACAGGGGCGAACTTCGCGCTGGGCCACCCAGCGGATAAGCGCCTGTCGGTGTGGGAGGAGATGTTTCTTCCGGTTCGAATGGCGAGCGATCTGCGCACAGTTCGCCTGACCGACAGCACCGGGGCGCAGATCCCGTTCGTTCGGTCGGAGATGGCGCTCTTCACCGCGGGCCGGTCGCCCGAACCCACGGCGCCCCCGAACTATCTGCCGTGGTTCGTGGCAGCCGGAATCCTCATCGCCGGGGGAATGATCGCTCTCGTCAGAAGCGCTGAAGGCGGCAGCAGGCTCGCCTTTTTCTTCGCCACCGCCACGGCGACGCTCTGGAGTCTGATCGCGGGGGTTGCAGGAATCGCCCTGGTAATCGCCTGGCTGTTCACCAAACACTACTTCATGAGCCGGAATGAGAATCTGCTTCACGTAGATCCTCTTTCGCTCGCGCTCGCGGTGCTGATTCCGCTCTCGATCTACGGTCGGCGCTGCGTCTCCAGAGCCAGCAAGTTCGCGGGCTTCGTCGCGGCGCTCTCGCTATTTGGATTCGTGTTGCAGGGCATTCCGTTCTTCAATCAGAAGAACGGCGAGATAATCGGATTGGCACTGCCGATCAATCTTGCCGTCTGGTGGACCGTCCACCGGCTCACGCACTACAGGCGAACTTCTTTGCCCTCTTCGGCCGCCTTGTAGATCGCTTCCATCAGCCTGATCACCACCAGCTGATCCTCGGGCGGCTCGTACGGCGTGTCTTCGTTCACGACCGCTATGAAGTGGGCGAGCTCTGCGCGATACGACTGCAGAAATACGCTCTCGCGTGCCGCGGCCCCGCTCGGCGACACATCGGTCGGCTTGCCGTTCAGCATCTTCACCACGCGCAGCGGCGCGAGCCGAGCGCTTCCTCGCCCCGAAAGCACCTCGAACCACCAGCGCTCTTCCTGCCCGACGTATGTCCATGAAACGTCGAAGCTGAAGCTGATTCCCCCTGCACACTCGACGTGGACCATCATCGAATCCTCGACCGTGGTCGATCCGCGGCTGCGATCCATCTGCGCCGACACGCGCAAAGGCTCCGGAAAGTCCGCGACCCAGAGAGCGAGATCAACGAGCGGATATCCGTGCTCGAAGAAAGCGCCACCGCCCGCCTCGGGACGCCGGAACCGCCAGCCGGCCCGACTGCTCGCGAACTGGTACTGCCCTGCGCGCACGCCTATCAGCCGGCCCAACTCGCCTCCCTGTAGAAAGCGATAGAGCTGTTGGACATCGCTGCGAAATCGATGGTTGTTGCCGACGACGACCTTGCGCCCAGCCGTTTTTGCCGCGGCAAGAATCCGCTCCACACCACGAAGTGTGAGCGAGAGCGGCCGCTCGCACAACACGTCGACCTTCGACTTGAGCGCGCGCAGAACGTGCGGCTCGTGGAGGTGATTCGGTGTGGCGATTACGACCGCGTCGACCTGATCCACTTCCAGGAGATCCTCGAGATCCGTGAACACGTCGGGAATCTTGAGACGCTCGGCGATCGCGCTCGCCTTGGGGCCGTCGTTGTCGCAGAGCGCGACGAGCTGTGCGCCTTTGATCTTCGAGAGAACCGGCAGGTGCGCGAGCTGCGCAATCGCGCCGACCCCGACAAGGCCGAGCCTGACAGTCTCCTTTGACGGAGATGATTCCTTGGTGCTAACCGGCGATTCGGCCAATCGTGGTCCCCGGATAATAGGTCTCTAGAATCGTACGATAATTCTGCCCCGCTCGCGCGCGTCCGATCGCTCCCCACTGGCACATCCCGATGCCGTGCCCATAACCGCGGCCGTCGAGCGTGAGACCGGAGATTTCGCCGCCGCTGCTCAAAGCCACGAGACTGAAGAGCGTGCTGTTGAGAATCGCTCCTTTTGGATCGCGCAGCACGAAGCGGATGTCGTTTCCTTTGAGAGTGTAAGTTCCGCTCTCCGTCTGCACCGTGAGCGCGGCGACGCGTCCGGATGGCGTACGCCCCTGCTCCCGAATGTCGGTGATTCGCCCGAGATCTGCCTTGGGCGCGTTCGTGTACGCCGCGAGGTATTTCTCCATCACCGCGCGCAGGGCTGCTCCATCGTAGCTCTGCGTCCAGCTGAACCGCGGCGAAAGGTCGCAGTAATAACCATTCGTCCCGGGAATACGATCGCTCACCGGCCGAAGATACGGCTGATCCGGCTGATCGTACCAGACTTCGCTGACGCCGGCGGTGCTGCCGCCACAGGTCGAGTGGTAGGGGGTAGTGATCGGCTGACCGTTGTAGAGCACGACGACGTCGGCAGTCGTGGTGATGGCGCTATCAGACTGAGGCTTTTCCGCGTCGACGCCTCCGTACACCTGATCCTGGACCGTCGAATACATGTCGAAGGCACGGCTGGCGATAAGGTGCTTGTATGCGTACGTGCGCGCCGCCACGGCCTGAGCCTGCACCGCTGCGAATTCCGCGGGAGTGCGATTTCCTATTTCGAGGGGCACGACGCCGCGCAGATACGAATCCATTGGAAGCCGGTTGACAACGAGCACACCCGTGTCAGTTGCGCTGAACAGAAGCTCGCCGCGGTAGCGCTTGCCATTCCACGTCACGAACTCGGCGCCGCCGGTTGGACGCACCACGACTGGACCGTTGCGCACGTCAGGCGTGATTTCTGATCCTGGGTTCCTCGTTTTGGAATCGAGAGCGATCCTCACCAGCTGGCTGGAGCCGTTTTTGTAGGCGCCTCGCACGATTGGAACATTGCCGGTTCCGCCCCGAGGCGGCGTGAGCGATACGCACGCCGCAATTCCGAGCAGGCCACCGGCAGCGATCCACAGCAGAGATCGCTGCCGCAGGCTCGCGTCAAGAAGGTGCGTGCTCAAGGGCGATCGACGCAGCGAACTAGCCAATTGCGTGCTCCATGGCTTTTCTCAAGCCCGTCAACGCGCTCTCGACTTCGCCGTCGCCATGCGCGGCCGACATGAAGCACGCTTCAAAAGGTGATGGCGCCAGATAAACCCCCTGCTCCAGGGCCGCATGAAAGAACCGCTTAAAGAAACTCACGTCAGAGGCCTTCGCATCGGCAAAATTGCGAACCCGCGCCGAGCTGAAGAAGAACCCCCACATCGATCCCGCGCTCGCCGTCGTTAGAGGGACGCCGAGCTCGTCTCCCGTCTTTTGCAAACCTTCGACCAGCGCGACCGTTCGCTTCTCGATCTTGTGGTGAAGGGCCGGCGTAAGCGTCGTCAACGTCGCAATTCCGGCCGCCATCGCGAGTGGATTCCCGGAGAGTGTACCCGCTTGGTACACGGGGCCCGATGGCGCTACGCGCTCCATGATATCCCGTCGCCCGCCGTAGAGCGCCACTGGAAGTCCGCCACCGATGACTTTGCCGAGCGTCGTAAGGTCAGCCGTCACGCCAAATCTCTCCCGCGCGCCGCCGGCCGCGATTCGAAATCCAGTCATTACCTCGTCGAAGACAAGCAGCGCGCCCGTCGCGTCCGCCAGCGCGCGCAATCCTTCCAGGAATCCCGGTTCGGGAGGAATGAATCCGGAGTTGCCAACGATCGGCTCGACGATGATGGCCGCCACGCCGCGTTTGCTCTTCGCGACCGCGTCGGTCGCCGCATCCAGGTCATTGAATGGCACTGTGAGCGTGAGTGCCGCGAGCTCGGCCGGAACACCGGGAGAATCGGGCAGTCCGAGCGTCGCGACACCCGAACCCGCGCGCACGAGAAAGGAGTCGGCGTGCCCATGATAGCAACCCTCGAATTTGAGAATCGCGTCGCGCCCGGTGAAGGCCCGCGCCAAGCGAACGGCGCTCATCGTGGCCTCGGTTCCACTCGACACGAAGCGCATCATTTCGATGTGGGGCATGCGCGCGCGAATCAGCTCGCCCAGCTCCACCTCGAGAAGGGTCGGCATCCCGAAGCTCGTGCCGTCGGCCATCGTGCGCTCGAGTGCCTCGATCACAATGGGCGACGCGTGGCCGAGTATGAGCGGTCCCCACGAAAGGACGAAGTCGATGTATTCCTTGCCGTCAGCGTCCCAGATCCGGGCACCCTCGCCACGGGCGGCGACGATCGGCTCCCCTCCCACGCCACGAAACGCGCGGACTGGAGAATTCACGCCCCCAGGGAAAATCTCACGCGCGCGAGCCATCACCTCGGAAGACTTCATTCCACTCTGCGAGAAATCGAGGAAGCCGAAGTTTCAGAGCGCATTCAGCGCCCGTAACTTCCGATCGTCTGCGTTACGGGCAGCTCCCGCGAAACTCGGCGCGGCTCCGGCGCACTGGCCGGGAGCGTGACCCGTATTACTGAAGCCTGAAAATCATAGTCGTCCATCACTTCCTCAACCGCGACTTCGACGAGCGTGCCGGGAGAAAGCGCTTCATCGATCTGGGTGATGCCGTCGATGTCGTCTGCCTGCCAGAAAAGGCGGGCTTGCGATGTTCCCTTTGCGGCATCGGCGCGGTCAACCAGCGCGATCGCGCTCCGACCAACGCGCAATTCATACCTCTCAGCCGTGATCGAGCGTTGGAGCTCGGTCAGCTTCTCGAGACGCTCGCGCTTGGTCGTCTCGTGCACGTCGTCGACGCACTCCGCCGCACGCGTGCCTTCCTGCGGAGAATACGTGAACGCGCCAACGCGTTCGAACTGGATCTCCTCGAGGAATTCCAGCAGCTCTTCGAACTGCTCCTCGGTCTCGCCGGGAAATCCGACGATGCAGGTAGTGCGGATCGCCACATCGGGGACCGCGTCACGGAATTTTTTTACGCGGTCGCGAATCGTGCGCTTTCTTTCTGGGCGACGCATGCGCGCCAATACCGCATCCGCTCCGTGTTGAATCGGCATGTCGAGATACGGCAGTATGCGCGGCTCGCGCGCCACCACATCGAGCAATCGGTCGGTGATCCCCGCCGAATACAGGTAAAGCATCCTGATCCACGGCACCGACGTCTCGGTAAGAAGGGCCTCGAGCAGATCGGGCAGCTTCTTTCCGTCCCGGATGTCGCGGCCGTAGTGCGCGAGGTCCTGCGCGACGAGGTTGAGCTCGCGAGCACCCTGAAGCTCGAGGAGCTGCGCCTCGCGAACGACTTCGTCGAGTGCGAACGAGCGGTGCTTCCCGCGCATGAGAGGGATGGCGCAGAAGGCGCAGCCGTGGTCGCAGCCCTCGCTGATTTTCATGTAACGCACGTGCGGCAGATCGCCCGTGTACAGCCGCACTCCGGGATGCGGCGCTTCGGACGGTGCGCCGAGGAACCCACGCTCGGAAAGTTCGGGAACCAGCCGCTGCATCTCGGAGGAGCCGAGGAAAATGTCCACTTCCGGCAGGGCGTCGACCAGCTCCTGTTTGTGGCGCTCGATCATGCACCCGACCGCGACCACGGCCTGGCAGCGACCGTCCGTCTTGAATCGCGCTGCTTCGACCATCGCATCGATCGATTCTTTTTTCGCGGCGTCAATGAAGCCGCAGGTGTTGACGATGATCACTTCCGCATCGGAGAGATCAGCCGTGTATTCCGCGGAAAAATCCGAGAGCCGCGCAAGGTATCGCTCGCTGTCGACCGTGTTCTTGTCGCAGCCGAGTGTGATGACGCCGACTTTCACCTTGCGATGCGGATAGTGGTATGAGCTCTGGGGCCGGGCACTGCTAGCGGTAGTTCCCGAACTTGAGCTCGACGCCAAAGTCCTGCTTGCGGAGAAGCGCCATCGCTTCCTGGAGATCGTCGCGAGAAGGCGACGTGACGCGCACCTGATCACCCTGGATGGCGGCCTGAACTTTCTTGAGCTTCGCTTCCTTGATGGCAGCGGCGACTTTCTTCGCGGTGTCGCCGTCGAGAGCCATCTTCAACGCGATGTCGCGCTTGACCGTATCACCACCGGCTGGTTGTATCTCACCCGGATCGAGGTTCTTTACAGGGACGCTTCGCTTGATCAGCTTGGTCTGGAGCACGTCCCAGAGCGCCTCCATCTTGTAATCGTTCTCCGCGGTGAGGGCGATCTTGCCTTCGGTGCGATTGAGCTCGATGGTCGCGACGGTTCCCTTGAAGTCGTAGCGCTGGGAGATCTCTTTTTGGGCCTGATTGACGGCGTTGTCGACCTCCTGGAGGTCGACGCCGGTCGTTACATCGAAAGAAGCTTGCTGGGGCATTCGGGAAATCTAATCGGACGGCGAGAAGCGCAGCGAGATCGCGTCCTTCGCAGTGTATGCCGCGGCAGCACTTTGGTCGGTTACTCCAAAAGACAAAGGGGACACGGAAGCCCGTGTCCCCTTTGTCGTTACATAGTCTATCCGCTGCCTGTTACTTGCTCGAGTTCGTGCAATCGGTTCCGGTCACAGTCTTGAATGCATTGATTCGGCCCTTCCCGAAAAACGGGTCTGTCGGATCCCCACCGATGTTGTCAGCACACTGCTGCATGATTGTCTGGAGACGCGCGGGATTCAGCATCCCCCCGTATTGAGAATCGAGGAGCGCGGCGAGTCCTGACACGTGAGGTGTGGCTTGGCTGGTACCAATAACGAACAAATACCGGGTCTTGCTCTTGCAAGCGACCAGCCCTGGCATAGCGCTCCGGCTGCTGCAGAGACTCAGCACGAAATGAGTCGGAGCTGGTCCGAACTCCCCGCCGGGTGCGGCGAGGTTGATCGCGGAGATTCCGTAATTGGAAAACGAGGAGTGCAAATCGCCCGGACCCGTAGAGGCGATGCAGATACCGGTGCCCGATTCGCACGGAACTGAAGTGTAATTCTGGTCATGCTGCAGATCGGCTGCCTCATTGCCGGCCGCCGAAACGACCAGTACTCCGTGCGCATTCGCATAGTTGACGGCTTTGTTTAGCGCGCCAATCAGAGTTCCTGAACCATTCTTTGGGAAAAGGGCCCCGAGACTGAGATTCGCCACATTTGCGTGAACATTTGCCGCCCAAATCAATCCAGAGATGATGTCTGCAAAAGTGCCCGATCCTGAGGCGTTGAGCACTTTGACTGCGATCAACGTTACGTTCGGTGCGACGCCCGCGGTGCCGAAATTGTTGCTCGTCACCGTTCCACCGACGTGAGTTCCATGGAAATGATCGTCGGCCCACGCTGGCGGTCCAGTTACCGAAGGCGTGAATGCGATGCTGCTCGCAACATCGATTAGTCCCTGCGCGTCGATGTGGTCAGGATCGAGTCCAGTATCGAGAATGGCTACACGGACACTCGGAATGCCAGTGTGCCCCGCCCACGCTTCGGGAGCGTGTATCTGGCGCATGTCCCATTGGAAAGCTCCAAAGAACGCTGCTTGGGGCGGGAGAACGCTCTGGCCCGCCACGAGTGAGGCCTCATCGGGCGCGACTACAAATTGGGATGCATCGACGGGGGGAAGCCATTGCACTAACAGATCCCGCTCAACCTTACCATTGCTACGTGCCAGCCTGGCCGCTGCGCCATCGGTCAGTCCCTTCACTACAGCCATTCCAATCTCGCTTTGCACTCTGACCAATGTCCCGCCAGCGGCGGCCACGTCGGCTGCAAAGTTGTCCGGAATGGAATTGCCATTCATGAGAAAAACGTGTTGATCCGTTGGAACCGTTGGCGTAGCAGCAGAGCGAACCGAAGCCCACCCGGTCGGAGCTTTGGCTATTACCGACGGACTGGTGACGGGATCGCTACACGCCCCGACCGCAAAGATGGTGGAGGCAATGAGAACTAAGGGGCGACGATTCATCGGTGAAACTCTCCAGGAAGGAAAATTGAAAAGAGCGGGATCAAAGGGGACTGCCCTTCTCCCAGAAAAAAATCGTCGTCTATACTGAGACGCCTTTGCGGCGCCAGAGAGTCAACCACGGCGACCGGGGAAACCAGCCATTCCCCTTTCAAAAACAACCGTTCACCGGGAGGGGGGATGGTACATGGCGTTAATGGAAATCGCAAGACCATCTGGAGCTCAAGGTTTCTTTCCTTTTTGAACTACAGCTATGGACGATTGTCAGGGATGCTGACTAGCAAAAGATGACGCTTGGCACCAAGAAATTCCTCGTCAGGAAAATAGGGGGAATGGCATAGCGCACGAGCAGCGCTGCCTTATCGCATACTCGGGCAACGGAGTTCTTCTCAAGGAGCAATCCGCCCAGCCATCACTCGCCGGGCGGATTTCTTACGGCAAAGGATTGAGCCGTTTAGTAAAGCGCAGGCCGGTTCGCTCGTAATCCCGTTTCTCGTACCACTCGTGCGTCTCCATCCGTTGCTTCCCCGACGTAACGGACAATCGCCGCGCGCCACACTGTGCCGCCCATTGCTCGACGTGACTCACCAACACAGAGCCGATGCCTGCGCCGCGGGCGTCTTCGAGGACCACCAGCGTCGTGATCCACGCGACTGGCTCATTGTCATGTATTGACGGAAAGATGTGCGCGATCACCAGTCCCACGACCTCACCGTAACCGTTCGTGGCGACGAAGGCAGCCGCGCCCTGAAAGTTTGCGATCGCGTCGAGTCGGGCGGGAATCTCCGTTTCAGTGGCAGGATAGCCGAGCTGGCCGAGCAGCTCGCAGAAAGTCGGAGCATCAGCGGGAACGGCGAGGCGGATCGTTATGGCATCAGGCATTCATCCGCCGCGCCGCGCGGGCACCGCTTTGGTCATCGTTCCCTAGAACCGGAAACCGACTAAAAGCGGCACAGAAAAATAGTCATTCGAGGGCTGTCCACGGTATCGTGGCATCGGCGCACTCAGAGAAGGGAGAGCCACTGTATGGATCCTGGCGCAGCCAGCGCAAGGCCGATGCAGTGCTCGTGTTATTGTGCGACGTCAAGCTACCCGAGGAACGACTCCAGCGAGCGTCTCCGGGAATTGTGCCGCAGCTTGAGCAGCGCCTTCTCCTTGATCTGCCGAACTCTCTCGCGCGTGATCTGGAGCAGCGTCCCGATGTCCTCGAGCGTCATTGGATCCGCGCCGTCGAGCCCGAAGTAAAGCCGGAGAATCTTGGACTCCCGCTCCTTCAACGATGAGAGCGATTCCTCGATCGCCTCCGACAACGCCTTCTCGAACGTGATCTCGTCCGGAGTCGGGTTCATGTTGTCGGGGAGATAATCGAGCAGGCGATTGTCCTCGCCAGGCGTCATCGGCGCGTCCAGCGACAGGTGCACCTGCGAGATCATCATCGTCTTGGCGACTTCGTCTTCGGTGATGTCCATCCCGTCGGCGATCTCGAGATTGGTCGGCTGGCGCCCGAGCTCCTGAAGGAGGCTGCTGGCGCGCTTGCCGATCCGGTGCAGCGTTCCGGCCCGATTGAGCGGCACACGTACGATCCGCGACTGCTCCGCCAGCGCCTGGAGAATCGACTGCCTGATCCACCACACCGCGTACGAGATGAACTTGATCCCCTTCGTCTCGTCGAACTTGTGCGCCGCGCGAATGAGGCCCAAGTTGCCTTCGTTGATCAGATCCGAGAGGGATACTCCCTGGTTCTGATATTTCTTGGCGACGGAGACGACGAACCTGAGGTTGGAGCGCACGAGAGTATCGAGCGCTTCCTGGTCGTCCATGCGGATGCGCTTCGCGAGCTCAACTTCCTTCTCGCGATTAATGAGGGGAAAGACGCTGATGTCCCTGAGATACTGATCGAGGGATCCTTCGTCGACGGTCGATTTCCGATTCGTCGATTGCTTCATGGCGATTGCGTCATCCTCTCCAAGTACGAGAGATCTAGTGGACGATCTCTCCGAAGCGCTTCCACCGCAAATGAGTCAGCCAGTCGAGGCGGTCTCCATTTTCGGGCACGTAGCTATAATAGACCACTATCGGCTGGCCGCGCACAAGTGAGTCCGCGACGAATCCCCAGTACCTCGAATCCGACGAGTTGTCGCGATTGTCTCCGAGGACGAAGTAGTCATGGGGAGGGACGACCAAAGGCCCCCAGTTGTTACGCGATGGATGGTAGTCCGTGACCGCAGCTCCGCCCGCCAGATACGCCTTTTGCCACCGGAAGTCATCGTCCGCCTGATCGGCCTCTTCCGGGTTGCGCTGGACGTAGTCTTCATTGACCTGTTTGCCATTCCTGAACAGAATCGCGCTCTTCATCTCCACCGTGTCGCCCGGACTTCCCACAATCCGCTTTATGTAATTGAGCGATGGATCGACGGGATAGGTAAACACGATAACGTCGCCATCTCGGGGCGGATGCAGCGCGGGAAGCTTCCGGCCGCTCCCCGGAATGCCCGCTCCGTACACCAGCTTGTTGATGAGGAGGAAATCGCCTTCGAATAACGTGTGCTCCATGCTTCCGCTGGCGATCTTGAAGGCTTCGACCCCGAAGGCCCGGATTACGACGAACAGCGCGAGCGACAGGACGACGATCTTTGCCCAGTGGGCAAAGAACGCAAGCCTGCCTCTCGTACGCCTCTTGTTGGCGGCAGCCAGCGCGCGCGCGCGATTTTGTTCGTATTGATCCATGGTCGGTCTATACCGCCGTAGTTAGTCCGGCGTTCCCAGATACGTGTCGATCTGAGCCCGCTGGAGAGTGCCGGAGAAATCGGCATAGCCGACTTTGGTTTCCGAGTAGAACTCGTAGACCTCCCAGCCGCCTTCCCGATGCCCGTTGCCAGTCTGCTTCACACCACCGAACGGGAGATGCGCCTCCGCGCCGATGGTGGGCGCGTTCACATATGTGATTCCGTTGTCCAACTCGTTCAACGCGCGAAATGCCGTGTTCACGTCCTGCGTGTAGATCGACGACGAGAGTCCGTATTTCACGTCGTTGTTCACCGCGAACGCCTCGTCGGCATCCTTGACTCTTATTACGGACAAAACCGGTCCGAAGATTTCTTCCTGCTCGAGCCGGCTTCCCGCCTTGACGTTCGTGAATATGGTCGGCTGGAAAAAATTCCCCTTTGACAGCTTGCCAGGCCGTTCTCCGCCCGTCAGGAGCTTGGCACCCTCCGATTCCCCGATGTCCACGTAGGTTTCGACCTTTCTCAGGGCGTCCTCGTTGATCAGCGGGCCGACATCGGTGCCCTTCTTTCGCCCGTCGCCAAGCTTTAGCGCCTTGGCCCGATCTTCGAGCATCGATAAAAACCGGTCGTGTATCTTCTTCTGCAGGATAAGACGACTGGTGGCAGTACAACGTTGCCCCGTCGTGCCGAATGCGCCCCAGAGCGCGCCTTCGAGCGCTAGATCGAGATCGGCGTCGTCCATCACTATCTGGGCGTTCTTGCCTCCCATCTCCAGCGAGAGCCGCTTGTGCAGGCGCCCACAGGTCTCTCCCACGATGCGCCCGGTCTCTGTTGACCCGGTGAAAGAGATGAGCGGGATCGCCGGGTGGTCGACGATCGCCGCTCCCACCTGCTCACCGCTCCCGTGCACGAGCTGAATCACGTCCGCCGGTAACCCTGCTTCGAGAAGGATCTCCACCAGCAACGTTCCGGTGTGAGGGACGTCCTCCGCGGGCTTGAAGATCACGGCGTTACCGCAGACGAGCGCTGGAAACATCTTCCAGGTGGGAATCGCCATTGGAAAATTGAACGGGCAGATCAGCCCCGCGATCCCGATCGGCCGTCGGAAGCTCATCGCCCACTTGTTCCTCAGCTCACTGGGCACCGTTTTGCCGAAGAGCCTGCGACCTTCGCTCGCCGCGTAATACGCGGTGTCGATGCCCTCCTGGACGTCGCCGCGCGTCTCGGTCAACGGCTTGCCCATCTCGCGCGTCATCGCGTCGGCGATCTCTTCCTTACGCCTGGTCATGATGTCGCCGACGACGCGAAGCACGTCCCCGCGCGCCGGCGCGGGCGTCCGGCGCCATCTCTCGAAGCCACGCTTCGCGCTCTCGACGGCGCGGTCGACGTCGCGTCTGTCGGAAAGCGGAAACTTTCCGATCAGGTCACCACGATCGGCCGGGTTCCGGTTGTCGAAGTATTCGCCCGACTCAGGAGCGACCCATTTTCCTGCAATGAAGTTGTTGAACTTTTTCATCTCGGTCCGTTGTTGTTTGGGATAAGGCAAACGCTCAGCCGTGCTCGCGCGTTAACGAATACCGGTCGATCCTAGCTATGCTCCCGCGTAAGCGAGTATCGCTCGATCTTCTTGTAAAGGTTGGACCTCGGCATCTCCACCGCCCGCGCGGTCTCCGACACGTTCCAGTCGAACTCACGCAGCTTGCTGAGCAAGAACGCACGCTCGGCAGCGTCCTTGAACTCCTCGAAGGTGCGGCACTGCGTAAGCGTTGCCAGCCCCGCGTCATCGAGAATGCGCTGACCTGCAAGGCGGTCGATGTCCTTCGCCGAGATCTGATTGTCCGGTGCAAGAATGAGGAGCCGTTCCACCGTGTTTCGCAGCTCCCGTACGTTGCCCGGCCAGTCGAGGCCGCTCAGCTGCTCGAGAGCGTCCTGGGTGAAGGTTCGCGGTGGTATTCCTTCGCGCGCCGACAGCGTCGACGCGAAATACTGCGCCAGCATGGGAATGTCTTCGCGCCGCTCACGGATTGGTGGAACGTGGATGGGAACGACGTTGAGCCGGTAGTACAGATCTTCGCGGAACTTGCCACCGGCTATCTCGTTCTCGAGCGTCTTGTTCGTTGCGGCGATCACGCGCACGTCAACTGAGATCGGCTTCGCTCCACCGATCCGCGTGATCACGTTGTCCTGAAGCACTCGCAGCACCTTCGCCTGCGCCGCGAGACTCATGTCCCCGATCTCGTCGAGAAAGAGCGTCCCCTTGTTGGCTTGCTCGAACTTTCCCGCGCGGTCGGAGATCGCGCCGGTGAACGAGCCCTTCATGTGGCCGAACAGCTCGCTCTCGATCAGCTCGCCCGGAATCGCGGCGCAATTCACTTCGACGAACGGCTTTTCGGCGCGAGGCGACATCCGGTGCAGTGCCCGCGCGACAAGCTCCTTGCCGGTTCCGTTTTCGCCGGTGATCAGAACCCGCGCAGGCGTGGCCGCCACTTTCTCGATCTTTTCCATCAACAGACGCATCACCGGCGTCTTCCCGACCATCTCGAACGGGGCGTCGATCGACTGTTTGAGCCTGGCGTTTTCTTCCTTGAGGTCGAGGTGCGAGAGCGCGTTTCGCAGCATCACCAGGATGCGGTCCGTGTCCAGAGGCTTCTCGAGAATCTCGTACGCTCCGAGCTGCGTGGCCTCGACGGCCGTTCGGATCGTGGCGTGCCCGCTGATCATCACCACTGTAGCGGTCGGATCGAGCTCCCGAATCTTCTTGAGCGCCTCCATGCCGTCCATCCCAGCCATCTTCACGTCGAGAAAAACCAGATGGGGGCGCCACTTCTGGTACTCGGCTATCCCGTCGGTGGCGTTGGGGACGGTGTGGACCTCGTACCCTTCGTACTCCAGAAGCTGGCCCAGTGCGGCGCGAATTCCCTGCTCATCATCGACGACGAGAATCCTTCGACTCACCGGACACTCTTGTAGAGCGTGATTTTTCCATTGGCGATGCGCACATCTGAAATGTAAGAGGGCATCACCATCGGCAGCCCATTGGGCGCGATGCCTGGGACAGACTTCCCCTTCTTAAGCTGGCCGATCAACCGGGGTATGAGGCCCTGCGGAACGTCGAGACGCCCCAGCTTCACCTGCTGAACGAGGAATTCGCCGAGCCCGGGTTTCAGCATTTGAATAGTCCCGCCGAGGAGAACGCTGTCTCTTGAGCCCAGCAGGAATCCGAGGTTGCCGAGCTGGCCCGCACCACCGAAATCCTTGAGATCCACCTCTGATCGCACGTAAAGGCGATCGCCTTTGATGGACGCCTCGGCGTTCTTTGCCGACGGAGGCAGCTGCTTGGCGACGACGAGGAAGATGTAGGACGCTGCTTCCGCGGGCGTGAGGTTCGCGAAGACAGGGCCGGAACGCTGCGCGAGCGCCTCAACCGCAGCCTTTCCGCGCTCGGCGTCCGGAATCGTGAGCGGTTCCCACCCGGTATTGGTGAGGACTGCCCCGGTCGTGGCGCTGACTTCCGACGATGTCCTGGTGGAAGCCGGTTTTTCGACCCGGGCGTACCAATACCAGAGCGCGACAAGCGCCACGATGAGAACAAGACAGCCCAGTCTGCGAAAACAGCCTTTCATTGGCGTGATGGTCGAGGAGTGGAAAGGAAGGAGAATACCCCTGCACTACTCGTGCACGCTAGTTGCCCGCCCCGTCCCCTCTTCGTGACCCTCGACCGCCTTGCCCGTCGTCGCGCCTGAGGCCCGGCGTTTTTATGCTCTCCGGGATCTTGCCCCACTGTTGCGGCGTCAGAATCGTCTTCGCTTCGTTGATCGCCTGCGTCGCCTGCTTGCGCCCCTCGGCCAACGAAGGCTGGAGCTTGGCGAAGACCGTCATCGGGTCAGGGTTTTTGACGGTCGTGTCGCCCAGGATATTGGCCACTTTATCGATCAGCGAGTCGGCCTTCGCTTTGAACGCACCGCCGGACGCTTGAAGCTTTGCAATCTGATCGGGCGTGAGCGCCAGTTGCGCCGAGTCGTTGATGGCGATGATGTCGAGGAACGCGTTGGGAACAAGCCGCGTCATCCGCGCCTTCAACGCTTCGGGGCTCAGACGTCCCGCGCGACCCCCGCCGACGACGTTATTGAACTGCTGGCGCGCCGGATCCGTGCCGAGGGCCAGACGACCCTGGATCGCGATCTGGAATGGAACGCGGAAGGCGTTGCGGGTTCCGTTGGTGACTCCGAAATGCTCGTTGACCTGGTACTTGTAGCTTTCCGTAACCGGGTCGAATCCGCGGACATAAAGCACCGTCCGGTCGGGAAATGACGGTTGCCCCCAGCCGTGAAGGTTGTTGCTGCCGTGGAGGAGTTGGTCGATCCCGGTGAGAGTGTTCATCGAAATCACCGAGATGGTGAGGCGGCGGTCCAGCCCGAAGCCGGACGGTCGGATGTTCGCCTGAAAATCCAGAGACGGCGCCCACGGACTCGAGCAGGTACTGCGAGAAGCGACCTTGTCCATCTGACTCATCAGGCATTCACGCGCGCGAGGCGAAGTGGCCGCGAGCAGCCGCGCCATGCCGTTGGCGACCGCTGTGTCACCACGCGCGGCCGCATCCGCCGGATCGAATATGAACGCGCGGTCGTTGCCGCTGCGTCCATCGCCATTGATGTCACCGCCTACCATTGGAGCGTATAGCCCACCCGAAACCATTCGCGCGATCATCGTCAGCTCGAGCACCGGCTTGACTGGGTAAGTGACCGTGGCGAGCAGTGAATGACGGCGCGCGTTGTCACTTCTTCCCCACTCGGAGCTGTTCGGATTGCCCGCGGTTGATCCCGGCGTCCCGCCAAATCCCTGCACCGTTCCCTGCGAGAATCCCTGAGACTGGTCGAAGGAGCTCGTCAACGTGTAAGACGCGTTGAAAAGGACTCCTTTGGTCGTGATACCATTGAATCCCAGCGTGAGCTGTTTCGTGTCGGACTGCAGATTCGACTGGATCTGGCTGACGACGCCAAACTGGGGAAAGAGGCGCGACCCGAACACCGAGACGGCGCCGGTCGCGGGAATGATCCCGGCTACTGGAGCGTAAACGGGGCGATTTTTTTCGTTCGCGAGCGTGAATTTAGGAATCGTGTCGAGATTGATGTCAGTGAGACCAGTCTGCGCAACGCCGCGCGCGTATCCGGCGTCAACGGAAAAAGTGAAGCGGTCCCAGAAACGGCGTGACACGCCGAGCGATCCACGCCAGGCGCGCGGGGCCTGAAAGTCTGGATCGAAGACAGTCACATTGCGACGCTCGTTCGCGAAGATCGGCGTTCCGCCATTGCAAGTGGTCGGAATCGTGGATGGGTCGGCGAGATACGACGCCCAGTCCGGTGTCGGCGCGGATGCGCCAACGCACGTGAGTAACGACTGCCCGTTACTGAGGCCGGTTGAGTTCAGCGCCGCGGCGAAAAGCTGATTCGGCGCGGTCCCGCGGAATTCGCCAAAGCCGCCCCTCACGGTCAGAGGTGGTGGTCCGAACTGCGACTCGCCGACGAACACCGTGAAACCCGCTCGAGGGCTGACATGAACCTCGGAAGGAAGATCATCCGTACGTCGCCCGAATGTCGATTCCACCTCCGGGTTGTACTCCGGCTTGTCCGGATACCGTGAGCCTTCCGCACGAAGGCCGTAGGTCACCTGAAACTTTGGACTTACGCGCCACGAATCGCCGAGGTACGCCGCAAGATTGTTTGTGGCGGACTGCTGATCGCGAGTGAATAGCGTGCGTGTGAACTGCGTCGGAACGCCCGCATCGAAATCGGCGAGCGAATTGAACGTGAAGGTTCCGAACCTGTTCGGAATGAAGCCGATCAAGCTCCGCTGCTGGTTGAGAAGGCCGCCGAGCTTGAACCTGTGCCCACCCGCGGT
Source organism: Gemmatimonadaceae bacterium (assembly GCA_039936175.1). Classification (GTDB taxonomy): domain Bacteria; phylum Gemmatimonadota; class Gemmatimonadetes; order Gemmatimonadales; family Gemmatimonadaceae; genus UBA4720. Next base: position 17,490 of record JBDTIV010000060.1, read on the forward strand.
GGTGAGTCGCGAGATCTCGTCGCTGATCTCGAGCAGACTCGACTTCGTCTCCTGCGGAAGCGACGGATTGCCGCCAAACTGGAGCGTCGAGACCGCGCTCGCGCCGTTATCCAATATCGATGCGACCACCACTCGGCCGTCAGGAACCGCCAGATACCCCTGCGTGTCCCGGTTGTCCACCGATTTATAGCCGCGAAGCTCGTTGATGAACATCCCAGCGTGCGATGTGAGGGTGAGCATCCCGCCCCCACCCGATCCATTGAGATTCCCTCCCGTGTGTGGCAGTGCCAGCGCGTTCAGGCGGGAACCGAGCTGCGTATTGCCACGCCAGTCTCCGCGCAGCGTCAGCGTGTGATCCTCGGCCAGGTTGTAGTCGACGCGGACCAGGGCGGAAGTGTTGTTGTTGAGACGCTCATCGGGCGCGAGCGGCGATGTGAGCGGCAGCCCGAACCTTTGCACGATGTCGAGAAACCGATTGACGGAATCCTGATTCGTTCCCAGACGCTGGAGCGTCAGCGGATCCGCCGCTAGAAGAGACAGCAGCGGGTCGGTGCGGTGAGTGAACGTGAGAGCGCCGAACGTGAAGAGCTTGTCCTTGATGATCGGACCGCCCGCGCCGATGTTGATCTGGTTCTGTGTGTATTTCTGCCCGAACGCGGGATTCGTGTCATCCACGAACTCCAGGCTGGGATCGCGCAGCGAGTAGCTGAACGCACCCTGGACATTGTTCGTTCCGCCACGCGTGGTGGACGCGACCTGTCCGCCCGTGAACTGTCCGCGCGCGACATCGTAGGTGCTGGTCACGACGCGCGTGTTGCGAAGTGCTTCGGCAGGAACGCTTCCCGCGCCGAAGCTCAGGCCGTCGAGTGTGATGTTGTTTTGATTCGCCGGTTGCCCGGCAACAGAGAAAGAAGCTTTGGTGGTGTCAGTACCCGGCACCGATATAACACCCGGCGCAAGCGCAGCCAGCGCCGTTAGGTCGCCGGCGTCGATCGGCAGTCGGTTGACGAGATTGGGATTGAGATTTCGCTCGGTGCTCCCTGGCTCGGGTCGGCCCCCAGCATTGCCGCGCCTTGGCGTGGCCCGAACGCGAACGGTTGCGAGCTCCGTCGCGATGCGGCCCATATCGATGTCCGTTACGAGGCGATCTTCGTCACCCTGGCGTGACACCGTTCGCGTGACAGGGGTGAGGCCGACGGCCCGAACCGTCAGCGTGTAGTTGCCTCCGCCATCGGGAAAAACGATGGTGTACCGACCGTCAGCGCCCGTAGTCTTCGTACGAGTGATTCCGGTTTCGAGCGAGGTTGCTTCGACGCGCGCGTTGGGAATGACCTGGCTGTCGAGGCCGGCGACTCGACCCATGAGGATGTCGGTGGTGGACCCAACCTGGGCGCTGGCAGACGCGGCAATTGTGCAAAGGAGCACGACTGCTAATGCGACAACGTTCAACTTCATTCGGACTTCTCCCTGAGGCGGCAATATCGGGCTCGAACGCCCTACCTAGTTACGAGCGCGGAGGGGAGAATGCTGCCGCTAGTGGTTGGGTCCGCCGTCAAAAGGAACTGCAAAGCACGCGATCCGAGAACTCAGAAGCACAGAAGTCAGATCCGAGACAACTGCGTCCAGACCTTTCCATGCGCAGGCCAACGACAGACCAACTCACTTCGCCACAACGCCACAGCGGACAGTCTCAGCGTTGTTATCCGACATCTGAATTCTATGCCTCTGACTTCTCGGATCCCATTCTTTGCAGTTGCCTTTCAGGCGCCGTTGACCCAATGGTTTTAGTCATGGGCCGGTACCGCAGCGCCTCGCCGATATGCACGGGCGAAATCTCCTTTGCGTCCTCGAGATCGGCGATCGTCCGCGCCACCTTGAGCACCCTATGGTACCCACGGGCCGAGAGCGACAGCCGCTCGGCCGCGGTCTGGAGCAGTCCCCGCGCTTCGGCATGCACCGGCGTGTGCGCATCGAGCCAGCGGCCGCTCGCGTACGCATTGCATGAAACTCCGCGTTTTTTCGCGAAGCGATTCCGTTGAGTCGTTCGGGCGCGCTCGACGCGCGTGCGCACCGCCATCGATCCATCTCCGCCGCTAGCTCCGCTCAGATCCCGCAGCGCCACCGCGCCGACGACGACATGCATGTCGATCCGGTCGGCGAGCGGTCCCGAGATTTTCGATGCGTATCGATCGATGTCGCCGGGTGCGCAGTTGCACGCGCCAGAGGGATCGCCGGCCCTGCCGCACGGACACGGATTCGACGCGCCGATGAGCGTGAATCGCGCCGGGTAGCTCACCACCTGGGTCGCGCGCGCGATGACGACCTTTGCGTCTTCCATCGGTTGTCTGAGACCGTCGAGCACGTGCCGCGGAAACTCCAGCATCTCGTCTAGAAATAACACGCCGTTGTGTGCAAGGCTTACCTCGCCGGGGCGAGGAGCTGGACCGCCTCCGATCAACCCAGCGCTCGAGATGGTGTGATGCGGCGCGCGGAACGGACGCACACCTTTGCTGACGCTCGTGTTGTCCAGCACACCGGCAACCGAGTGGATCGCGATGACTTCGAGGGCTTCCTCCTCGCTGAGGCAAGGGAGGATGCTCGGCATTCTACGAGCGAGCATCGTTTTCCCCGCACCGGGAGGCCCGATGAGGAGAACGTTATGTCCACCCGCGGCGGCGACTTCAAGCGCGCGTTTGGCGCCCTGTTGTCCGACGACGTCGGCAAAATCGCTGGCGTCCACTTCGCTGATGTCGACTATTGGACCCGCGCACGTCTCACTCAGGTTTCCTTCACGCAGCTCCTGGACGAGATCGCGCAGGCACGACGGAGCCGACAGCGAAAGTGCACTCACGCGCGAGGCTTCGGCAACGTTAGCCGGCGGCAGAATCAGGCTCGACACCCGCGTACGTAGCGCATGTCGCGCCATGGACAGCGCGCCGCGAACGGTACGCAGCGCTCCGTCCAGCCCGAGCTCGCCGACGAACAGTCTGTCGTGCAGCGAGTCGGCCTGCAGCTGCCCGGTGGCTACGAGGATCCCTAGTGCGATGGGGAGATCGAACGCCGTTCCCTCTTTGCGAATGTCGGCGGGAGCCAGGTTGACCGTGATTCGCCGCGGAGGAACATCGAAGCCCGAATTCAGAAGCGCGGCGCCTACGCGCTCACGACTCTCTTTCACGGCGCCAGCGGCGAGCCCGACGATCGTCCACTGCGGAAGGCCGGCGGCCGCATCGACCTCGACGATTACATCATACGCGTCGATTCCGACAAGCGCGGCTGAGCGAACGGCGGCGAGCATTTACCAGAATAATGCTCGCCGCCGTCGTGGGAAAATCGTTATCAGCCGCGCAGCATCAAGGCCGCGCAGTTGTCACCAGATCTGTGGGACGCTCGATGCCGGTCGAACCATTGGGTCACCCGGCTTGCAATTGAACGCCTTCGCAAACGCAGGCATGTTCGACACGGGGCCGTTGGTGCGCCACACTGCCGGCGCGTGCGGATCTACGGTTACGCGAGTCTTCAGCTGCTCGGGCCTCGTGTGCTCGCGCCACGACTGCGCATAGGCGATGAAGAAACGCTGCTCTGGCGTGTAGCCGTCGATCGTGGTCCGCTGGCCGGTCCGCGCCAGCGCTCTCTGCAGCGCATCATACGCCGTCAGGAGTCCACCGTAGTCGGCGATGTTTTCGCCGAGCGTCAGCTTGCCATTCACGTGAAACGTGTCCACCTGAACGTATCCGGCGAACTGATCGACGACGCGCTGCGCCTGCTCGTTGAACCGAACAGAATCTCCCGCGGCCCACCAGTCGCGCAGATTACCCTCGGCATCGTAATGCCGGCCCTCGTCATCGAATCCATGGGTCAGCTCGTGACCCGCCCAGCTCCCACCGAGTGAGCCGTAATTGGCAGCCATGTCACCGGAAGCATCGAATGTCTGGGGCAGAAGAGCGCCGGCTGGAAATACCATCTCGTTCACCGACGGGTCGTAGTACGCGTTCACGGTTGGCACCGTCATCCCCCATTCCGTCTTGTCCACAGGCTTCCCCGGACGGTTGATGATGCGCCGCCACTCGAACGCATCGGCGCGGAACACGTTCGGCGCGAAGGCCCCGTCTTCCACCCGCAGCGTGCTGTAATCGCGCCACTTGTCGGGATAGCCGACCTTTTCATTCATTCTCGCCAGCTTGCCGAGCGCGTACTTGCGGGTCGAGTCCGACATCCAATTGAGGTTGGTCACTCGATTCCCGAACGATGCGCGGATGTCGTCGATCACTTGCTTCGCCTCGGCCTTCGCCTTGGGCGAGAACGTCCGTTCGACGTACGCCTGTCCCAGCGCCTCGCCGAGCTGCCCGTCCGTCACGCGAAGACATCTCTTCCACCTCGGAAGCATCTCCTTTGCTCCGCTGTATAGCGCCCGATAAGCGAAATTTTCGTTCGCGAAATCCGAGCTGAGCCAGGGTGATGCCGCGCTGAGGAGATGATACCGCATGTATGCGCGCCAGTCTTCGAGCGGGGTTGAATTCACCAGCTCGCCGGCGCGCCTGAGGAAATTCGGCTGGCCGACGTTCACGTAGGTCACCGCGCTCGTCATTCCTGCCGCGCGGAAATAGAGCGGCCAGCTGATCGGGCCGGAGAGCTGCTGCAGATCTGCCATCGTGGTCTTGTGATACGTCGCGTTCGGATCGCGCTGCTCGACGCGTGTCATCGACGCCTTGGCAAGCTCGGTCTCGAGCGACATCACCCGCTGCGCGTCCGTTGACGCGGCCGCTGCTGGCTCTCCCGCAAGTGCGAGAGTCCTGGCAACGTGCGCCACGTACTTCTGACGGAGCGAGTCTGACGCGGCGTCGGTCTTCGTATAGTAGTCCCGATCAGGCATTCCCAGCCCGCCTTGCGTGATCCACACGATATAGTGATTAGCGTCCTTGGGATCCGCGTTGGGAAAGAAATTGAACAGGGCGCCGACGCCATTCTTTTGCAAGGTGGCTATCTCGCGAATGAGATCGGGACGAGTCCTCACGGCGTTGATCGCGGCCAAGTCTCCCTTTACCGGAGAAACGCCCTCCCGTTCTGCTCGGGCGGAATCCATGCAGCTCGCGTAGAAGCGACCCAGCTTCGCGACCGTGCTGTTCGCGGGTCTCGTCTTGCGGGCGGCCATTGCATCGTCCAGCACCGATCGCACGACGAGCTCGTTGGCGTCCGTCATCTCCTTGCTTACGCCGGACGTGGAGAATGCCGCGGGTATGGTGTCGTGCTTGACCCAGGCACCATTTGCAAACGCAAAGAAGTCCTGGCAGGCGCTGACGCTCGTGTCTATATAAGCCGGATCAAAGACCTTGAGGCGCGCTGGAACGGGGACCGCGGAGGCCGTCATGGTCTGCTGCGCGAGGGAAGCAGAGTCAGCTACCGCCAGCGCGAAGAACGAAACGACGAGCGCGCGAGTGATCGACATTGTGACTGTGATTGTTGGGAGTGGAGGTGAAACATGGACTACGCAAAATGTTGCTGGTAGTTAGACACCACAAGCGCGGATTCGGTATGGGCTTCGATTCAAGGATGCAGAAAAGGTGGGGCGCTCTTTCAGTTCACGGATGCAAAAGAGGCGGGGCGCCCTTTCGGGACACCTCGCCTCTTCTCTCTGACCGGCCCTCTTTCAAGGACCGGTCAGAGAAAGGTGCTTGCTACCGCGGTGGTATTACGATCCTGTCGCTGCCGATCGTCACGATACGGAAGTCATCGCGACGGTTCTGCTGCCAGCAGGCTTCGTTGTGCTCGGTGCAAATCGGGCGCTCCTCGCCATAGCTCACGAGGTCGAAGCGGTCTGCCGCAATGCCGTGGTCAACGAGGTACCGCTTGGCCGAAGCCGCACGGCGCTGGCCTAGTGCCAGGTTGTACTCGTCAGAGCCACGTTCGTCAGCGTTACCCTCGATACGAATCCGCATGCCCGGGTTAGACTGCAGCCACGGAACCTTGCGATCGAGTGTAGAAGCTGCATCTGATCTGATCGTCGACTTGTCGAAGTCGAAGTAGATCGGGCCAGTGATAGCGGTCGTGTCGACTGCCATAACCGGTGGCTTGCACTCCGCATCTGTCGCCTGAATGGCCGAATTGTACTGGCACATTGCCGGCGGCGGCGGCGGTGGGGGCGGCGGCGGCGGCGCAACGCAATTCGGGCTCGAAGCAGGAATGCTTTCGAGGCCGGCGTACGTGCACATAACCTCCGGACGGGCACCACCAAGCAGGAAGCTCAAACCGGCGCGTCCGTGAAAGTTCAGGTTCGCGCTTGGCTTGTGGTTGGGCATGTAGTCAACGACACCGTCCAGACGAAGCGCGGTGCGATTGGCGATGCCAAGACGGATTCCTGCGAGGCCGCTTGCACCGTAGTTGTACGTGTAACCATCCGGATTCGAACCGCCCTTGAACTTGTAGTTCGTACGAACGCCACCAGCACCGAGAATGAACTGGCTCTGGTGACCCATCATATTCCCAATTGGGAAATTGTAGTTCAAGCGAGTCGCGAAAGCCGAGGCATTGACATCGGTCGGCTGGCCCAGGGTGCAGCACGGAGCTGCGCGATTAGAGCGCGGCGCGTAATAACCGTCGCCCTCGAGCTCCCAGCTCGGGTCGCTGAGGAACACACCAAGACGACCGCCGTAGCCAAGTCCGTTCTTCGGAATCGCACCGCTCGGACCCGCTCCAGCGTTGTCATCGAAATGACTCCACTGAACGAAGCCGCCAAGCTCAACGGTTCCGGGAAGCGGGGCATCGAGGTTATCCCACCAAACGTAAGGCGCCCACATGACCGGGTTGCTCGTCGCACCGCCGCCCATGAGGTTGCGGAGGTCAGGCGAAAGCTGAAGACCAGCCTGAGCGCCGAAATCGAACTTGCCGCCGTTCGACGGGAAGTAGTTAACGAGTCCGTCAACGCGCAGCGCAACGCCGCCGAAGCCGAGGTTGAATCCGATCAGACCGTCGGCGCCGTACTGATACGTCGCGCCGCCCTGGTTATTGTCGCCGCGGAAATTCTCTAGCACTCCGCCAGCGCCAAGGTGGATCGACGGCATGTTCCCGAATGGGAAGCTGTACACGAGTCGGGCGGTAAGCGCGCTCGCCTTTACAGACTGGCCCGAGACGCCGATGCCCTTGTAGTTCGTCCCCGTTCCAGACTTAGCCGGCGTGTAGACACCGTCAGCTTCAACATTCCAGTTCGGCGCGATGAAAGCTCCAACACGTCCGCCGTAACCAATGGAGTTGCCGAAGCCGGTTTCCATACCCCATTTACTATCAAAGTGCGTCCACTGCCCGAAGCCTCCTACCAGCAACGTACCGGGCGACTGTGCTGCCGCCGTTCCGCCGAGGAGTAAGGCCGTCATGGCGCAGACGGTCCAACTTCTTCTCAACATGATTGTTTCCTCTCAAAAGGTGGAGATGCAATGCAGCGGTACCGCGGTCGCGCGTTGCGTCGTGAGGCAGGATACATGCCCAGTGAGCGCAAATACACTCTTCGGACGGCCCCTCTCACAACGGGACAAAGCTAGCCAATCTTCTCAGATAAGCTAGTGACACACGCCTAGAAAAAGCACGCCAAACATTCGTCACGATCCGTCAATTTTTTCGCCGACAGCAACCCTGCTCGTCGCGCCGGGATCGGATTGCAAGTGCCACGCCAGCCAAGGGGCTCAGCGGGAAAATCCCCGACTATTAAATGAAATCGCCGATTAGGGCCCAAAAAACGCCGATTCCCGGCCTTTTATCGGTGCGAAACGTGCATTGGCGCGCGACGATGGCTGCACCCCTTCCCGACTCTAGGGAACCACCCGGCGCCACCACGACCCGCGCCGACGCGCCAGGACTTTGTCGCTGGCCAATTTCCAAGCGTGCTGCATCGCTTCCCCATCGGCAAAGCGTTCGTCGGGATTCGGTGCGAATGCAGTTCGGAACCAGTTGCAGATCACCGTTGGAAATGGCGCCAGATCAGCGCGCTCGCCCAGCTGCCGCGCGAGAATCTGCTTCGCGTCATCTTCACCGAACGGCGCGTCTCCCGTCATCACGAAGTACACGATTGCCGCCAACGCGAAGAGGTCGGCGGCGGGACCTTGCGGCTCGCCAAGCAGCTGCTCGGGCGCAGCGAATGCGGGAGTTCCTGTGGATCCAGGCGCGTCTTCACCAGTCACGTTTGCGATTCCGAAGTCCGTAATTCTCCATCGGTAGTAACGGTCTATCAGCACGTTTTCCGGCTTGAGATCACGGTGCAGAATTCCATTCGCATGTGCTACGGTGAGTCCGTCGAGCACCTGCTCCACCTGCGCCGCTATTTCGCCGAGTTGCCGTGGACCGGATCTCTGCACCAGACTCGCGACGCTCCCCTCCTCGGCCAGCTCCATTGTGTACCAGGAGAGATCACCGCTGGAATCCCAATCGTAGATCGGCACTATCGCCGGGTGCGCGAGCTGGGCCGCGAGCTTTGCTTCGCGCCAAAACGCGCGCACTGCCTTGTCGTCGCGCGCAATCGCTGGATGAAGTGCCTTGAGTGCTACCTCGCGTTCCAGCGACAGATCGCGAGCACGCCAAACCGTTCCAAATGCTCCGCTTCCGAGCTTCGACAGGATCTCGTAGTCGTCTCCTACGGCCCACCGCATCCGCGCTTCCGCGGATTGGTTCGCGGTCTTGTCGGGCTCGCCACGCACCGTCACCACCGTGCGCGCCGGATCACCCCGTTCCACACCCCGCAGCAGAACCGCGAGCGAGGGAAAGCGATCCTCCGGATTGATTGACAGCGCCCGGTCGAGCGCGGACGCAAGCGCTTCCGGTGCCTCTGGCCGCACCAGCTTCACCGGCGGAATTCCGCGCAAAGGCGGCGTTTCTCCGGTCAGCGCGGTGAAGCACATCGCCGCCAGCTGCCATTGATCGCTGGCCGGCGTCGGCACCCAATCCGTTGATTCCCACTCCGGCGGCGTCGGTAAAAGCTCGGCGCGCAGGGGCCGCGTTGCTTCCGTCGAGCGGATCTCGAGCGGACCATTACCGGGACGCACACCCTGAGGAATCGTTTCTCGCGGAACAGCCCACTGCCATTCGAGCATCCATAGCCGTCCGGTTGGCGTCGTCCACAGGGCATCGCCGTTGAGTCCTCCGTGGGCAATGCCGCTCTCGTGAAGGTAAGAGAGAGTCGAGCACGCACCCCGAAGGAGCTGATACACGTATGGGATGTCGGCCAGTCCCAGCCGGGTGAGTCGCGCGCGCACGGTCTCGCCAGTTATCCAGCGACGCAGATATCCGGGACCGCGCCGCCCCTCGCGATACGAAGTCCAGTAGTGGTAGGTGGTGGGGATCGATGGGTGACTTCGCTGGGCAAGCTGTCTCGCTTCCTCGAAAAGCCAGACGTTGTGACTGGGATCAGGCGCCGTCACGAGCGACAGCGATCGGCCGAGAGCATCGACCACTTCCTGATAGTGCCGGTAATCGCCGACCATTCCACCCGGGCCCCACGACCAGTCGGGCGGGAGCTGCCAGTCCGCGATATGGGCCGGCAGAATCTTTGTCGCGCGCGGAGTTACCACTCCACGATTGGTGGGATTCATGGTTCGGCTCTCTGCAGTACGATCAACACTCTCGTGCCGGCTCCTTCTTCGCTCGTGATCCCAATCTCCCCGCTCCATGCCTCGATGAGTCGTCGACTCACCGCCAGGCCGAGGCCACTTCCTGTAGTGCGCGTAGAGAAATGTGGCTCGAATATCCGCGGCAACACAGCCGTGGAAATGCCCGATCCATCGTCGGACGTCTCGATCGTCACTCTGGCATCCTCCTGCCTGATCTCGACTTCGACGCGTTTCGCACGGGCAAGACGGGCGTTCTCAAATATGTTGAGAAAGACATCCTTCATTTCGTCGCTACGTCCCATTACCCAAACGGGACCGTCCGCACCACGGAGCTGCCATTTCACGACCGCATCTCCCATCTGCTCGAGACCAACGACGTCTTTCACGATCGCGGAGACATCGACGGGAACGGCCGGCGGCAGGTCGGCCGGAGCACTGCCATACCGGCTGAACGAGCGCGCGATTTCATCCAACCGGTCTATCTCAGAAAGGATGCGTCTTACGTTGTCGTTCAGTACCTGATCGAAGTCAACGCGCGGATCGCTTCGGGCACGGCGAAGGTGCTGCACGCCAAGCCTGATCGGCGTCAATGGATTCTTGATCTCGTGAGCTATCTGCCGCGCCATCTCGCCCCACGCCAGAACGCGCTCTGCGCGCGCCACTTCGATCCTGCTGAGCTCCAGGTCCCTCGCGAGCCGCTTCGCGGCGATTCCACTCAGCCAGAGCGCGGCGAGCGCGCCAACCGCCGTCGAAAAGAGCACCAGCATCCCCAGATCCCTTCGCCGCCTGTCGAGGACGAGATCGTCGCTGCGCGCCGGGGCGGATAGAACGTACCCCTCCCGATCGTGTCCGAGTGCCGAGCTGTACCCGAACAGCACCTTCGCCGGACCGAGCGATTCCTCCGAAACGGCGGTGAGCTCACCGGCGCTCACGAGAAGAATCTGCACCGCGGGCGGCAACGCTCGTCCATCGGGAGCGAGCGCGTCGAGCAGTGTGTCACTGCTGTGATCGAGGAGCCCATCCCGGTAGAGAAAGAGAGGCGTCTCGAAGCGCCGCGCCGCTCCCGGAAGCTGCGAATACTGGTTTTCCGTGGCGACTGCGTGGAGGGTCTCGCGCACGAGAAGCTCCCTCGTCTGCAGGTCGTCGCTCCGGAGTCGCTGGTATGACCAGACGGCGAAAGCGATCGCCGGGATCACGAAGAACGCGAACAGTGCGAGGGTGAGGCGCGCGTGATACGTGTAAATCCATCTCCCGGCGCGAACACGCAGCCATCGGCCGAAGGCGCGCTCCGGCAGTGCTCCCAGGAGCCAGAAAAAGCCCGCAACGAGCAGGTCGAGCAGAAGCACCAGCGCTCCTCTCTCGGCTCGTGCCCACGTAGAGCGGAGGTCTATCTCGACGTGCGCGCGCTTGGTCCCATCCGACGTCGAGATGAGCCGGTCTCCATGAATGACGTCACCAATTCGGCGCCACCGCACCGACGCGGTGTCGGCGCTCACTGGGGGCGAAGCGTCCGTCAGCTCGATCTGATATGGAGGATCGCCTCCCGATGGCGATGCCATTCCCAGCAGCGCCGCGTAGGGATTCGCTATAAGGAGCTTCGTGCGCGGAAACGTGAGCACGGAGGTGACTCCGCCGCCCGGATGTATGACCGCGGAAAGAATCTGCACTCCCGTGGGGCCGAGCACGCTGCGCGTGATGGTCTGATGCGTGGCGATGGCCTCGCGCACTGCCCGGCGTATCACGTTCGAATCCGGCTCCGCATCAGTAACGGCGAACTCCGCAATCTCCGTCCCGCTGCTGTCCCATGATGCGAGGGTCGCGGGGTACTCCGCGGCCGCAAGGTCGGACGATGCATACGCCTGGAGAAGGCCCGCCCTGCTATCTGCAAGAGAGGATTGCTCGAGAGAGGCAGCGAAGCGGCGCGTAAGCAGAAGCGCATAATCGTCGACGTGACCCAGCGCGCCGACGTCACTTTCGGCGAGGCGCATCCTCTGTTGCAGGGTCGTCGTCCAGAGTCCCGCGAGAGCGATCACGCCGGAAAGCACAGCGGTGATGAGTGCGGCACGGAAGGAAACCGTCCCGGCTTTTCCGAATGCCATCCGCAACAGCCAATACGTCGGGAGCATCACGGCGAACAGGAAAAGAAAGAGAGGGATTTCCCACGAGAGCCAGAGACCGGGAGTGGATCCCCACGGCGGTTGGCCGATCCCTCGCACGATGTTCGACGCGAATGGAATCCCGAGTCCGAGCATCACCAAGGCGCCGACCGCGCTGTAGAGTCGCGGCCAGCGCGCCTCGGGATACGCGCGGATTACGGCGTAGACCGTCATCAGCACCAATGCCGTGCTGATCCAAAGTGCGGCGGCGTTTGCGGTCAACGGACCGGCGAGCTTCGAAAAATAGTACGCCGGATCGAAGAGTCGACTCGTATTGGAGAACGAGCTCCAGGGCACCAGCGCCACGATGCCGAGCGCCACTGCGATCGCGAACAGTCTCTCGACCAACGCGCGCCGGTCCCGCCAGGCGCAGAGGAGAAATGCGAGGAGGAATACGACGAGCGCGACGATTCCTCCGGCGCGCAACGTTGCCGCCCTGCGAAACGCCAGCTCCGCGGGCGCCGCCAACCTTGGCAGCGCGCGCAGTATAGGCTTCCCGCGATACGCGAGCACCACCGGCCCGCCGCTCACCTCTTCGCCCGGGGAAAATTCGTACGACGCTACTCCCTGCAGCGGCGCGAGCTGCTCCTCCCAGGTATCGATCACCCTGTCAGCTGGAGGTGCCGCGTGGAGCACGACCGATGCAACAGCGCGCCGGTCGCCCCGGACCCTGACCACGTTCACAGTCGTGTAAAAGGGACGAAACGTCGCGCTGATCGCACCGGTCACGGAGTCCGGGTCGATCCTCACCGTGCCCACCCAGGCCAACGGCCGCCCGTGATCGAAGAGAACGACGGACTCCCCATCCCTTTGCGGAGCTCGGGTCGCAAGGTAGGAAAACGCACCGGGAATATCTGCCGGTGCATCGAGCGCTCCTTCGGCGCGGGATTCGAGACGCGTAACCGCGTCGGAAAGGGAGCGCCCGACGGCTTTGACGGCGCTCTCGCCAGCGTCGGCGCGGATCGCGTTGTTCGCGCGCGCGATGACGTCTGCTCGCGGAAGGACGGGGGTTCGCACCCAAATCGCGATCAGAAAAAGCGGGATTGCCGACAACGTGAGGATTGCGCGTCGCCGCAGTCTCCCGCTTCTTACATCCAGACTACCGACTGATGCGATGACTCTTCCCTCCCCCGTTCCAGTTTCCGGCCCGTTGCGGGTCAAGGAGCTGAACCCCGCTCAGATCACTGCCGTGCTCGGCAACGACCCCCGGCTCATCATTCCGATCGGCACCTGCGAACAGCACGGCCCTCACCTTCCGCTCGGCTGCGATACGATCATCGTGGAGCACATGGCCGACGATCTCTCAGCGGAATATGGCGTGTTGCGGGCACCGACGGTGGAGTATGGCGTGAACGTAGACACCGAGCGGGGCTTCACCGGCAACGCATCGTTGCGGAAGAAAACGCTGCACCGCATGCTCAATGACCTCATCGATTCGTGGGAAGCGACGGGCGTCCGTGAGTTCATTCTGCTCACCGCGCACGGGCACGATCCTCACCAGGAAGCGCTGGCGACAGTCATCACGACGGCGGCGCGAGTGCGCGTGGTGGACATGTTCGGCGTCAATCTGACGGATCTTCTCCAGGGTCAGCGCGAAGCGATGCACGGAGACGAGGTCGATACGTCGATCATGCTCTTCCTTGCGCCGGAGCTCGTGAATCTGGATCTCGCGCAGGATTATATGATGTCGCGCGAGCAGCTCCGACGTTACAGGCGCGGCTGGCTGACGGTTCCGAGCGGCAGCGCCGGCTCGATCGGACGTCCGTCGCTGGCGGACGCGGAAAAGGGGAAGCGGATCTACGAGCGCATCTTCGCGAAGATCAGCGACCGGATTTTTCTGGCGCCTGCTCCGGCGGAATAGCGACGGGGCCGACGCAAGCCGGTCGCTGACAATCCGCTGTGTACCACTCTGAAACTCTGTTGTATAGTTGGCCGTACGCTTCAGAAACCACCTCTCCAAAAACAACGATGCGACCCTTGCTTTTTTTAGGTCTGGTTGCAGCCGCCACGCAGGCATCCGCCCAGGGTGTCCCGCGTGATTCGGCGCCGCCGACCACCCTTACGATCGATCAGGCGATCGATCTCGCCCGCCGCAACAATCCGGCGCTTCAGCAAACGCTCAACTCGCGTATCGGTGCGCGCGCCGCGGTGCGGAGTGCTTACGGAGCGCTGCTCCCAACCGCCGACGCTTCGCTGAGCGCCCAGCGGCAACAGGGGGGACAACAGATATTCAGCGGCACCAGTCTTGGCGCCAGGTCGGATGTGAACCAGTCGAACTATCAGATCGGTGTGAGCTACCGGATCAATAGTGCGACGCTGATCACTCCGAGTCTCCAGCGCGCAAATCGCGATGCCGTCGAGGCAGATATTAATGGTGCGTCGGAGAATCTGCGCAGCAATGTCGCGCAGCAATATCTCTCCGCGCTTCAGGCAGAAGCGAATGCCGATCTTCAGGACTCGCTGACGGTAGCGTCCCAGCAGGAGCTGATACTCGCTCAGGCGCGGGAAATCGTCGGGTCGGGCACACAGCTCGACGTTCAACGCGCGGAGGTGGCGCTGGGACTCCAGCAGGTGCAGGTGCTCAAGGCCAGAAACCAGGTTGAGATCGAAAAGCTGCGCCTGTTTCAGTTGATTGGCGTAGCTCAGCCGGCCAACGTCCAGCTCGTCAGCCAGTTCACGGTCACACCGGTGAACCTGGATCTTCAGCAGCTGATCGAGTCAGCACGCAATCAGAATCCCGGTGTGGTCGCGCTTCGGTCGCGCGAGCACGTAGCCGACTTGAGCGTCCGGCGCCAGAAAGGTGAGTACTCGCCCACGCTGTCCCTCTCGACCGGACTCGGCGGATACACCTACGGTTATACGAACTCGGAGTTCCCCGTGTCGCAGGCGCAGGCTTCGTTGGAGTCGTCGCGAACAAACTGCATTCGCACGGAAGAGGTACGGGCCGCTGTTGGCCTTTCCAATCAGCTCGCCGCGTGCAACGCGATGGCTTTCACCGATGCCCAGGCGCAGGCCATTCGCTCGGGCAACTCCAGATTCCCGTTTAACTTCACCAAGTCTCCCCGCTCGTTCAGCGCTACGCTCTCGCTTCCAATTTTCGACGGATTTTCGCGCGAACAGCGGTTGCAGGAAGCGATGGCGAGCCGCTCGGATGCGCGTTACAGCGTAAAATCGAAGGAGCTGGCTCTGGTTGCCGACGTGACCGCGGCATATCTCACGCTGCAAACGGCGGAAAAGACGGCCGAGCTCCAGGAGCAGAACTCGGCGAAAGCGAAGCAGGAGCTCAAGCTCGTTCAGGACCGGTTCAGAATCGGGGCGACGACTTTCGTCGACCTGACAGAGGCGCGCGCCACGTACGAGCGCGCCGAGAGTGACCGTATCAATGCAGTTTATGATTACCACAAGGCCTTCGCCGCTCTCGAGAGCGCCGTCGGTCACCCCCTCCGCTAATCGGATCGACAAATGAAGAAACGAACCAAGTGGTCAGTTGCCGGTGCGATCGGTCTTGCGATCGTTATCATCGGTGTGACCAGCGCGATGAAAGGCCGCAACAAGGCAACCGAAGTCCGCATCGAAAAGATCCAGAAGAGGGATCTCGTCGCTTCGGTGACGGCCAGCGGTCAGGTCCAGCCTCATACCAAGGTGGACATCAGCGCCGACATCAGCGGCCGGATCGTTCGTCTGGCGGTGAAGGAAGGCCAGATGGTCACGCAGGGTCAGTTCCTTCTCGAGATCGATCCATCCCAATACCGTGCCAATGTGGAGCGAGCGACTGCCGCAGTGGCGTCGGCGCGATCACAGTCAGCACAGGCAAAGCCCGCTCTCAATCAGGCGCAGCGCAACCTCGACCGCCTGCTCGCGCTCAAGAAAGCAAACCCGACCCTCGTTTCGGACGAGCAGGTCGAGCAGCTCCGCACGCAGATGGAAGTCGCACAGGCGCAGCTCGAGGCGGCCAATCACGCAATCGATCAGGCGACGGCATCCTATCGCGACGCGGCGTCCAGTCTTAGCAAAACGACGATCGCCGCTCCCATGAGCGGTCGCGTGACGCGATTGAATGTCGAACAGGGCGAGACCGCAATTCAGGGAACGTTCAACAAGGACGCAGCCACGATGCTCACGATCAGCGACATGAGCGTGCTGGAGACGAAAGTCAAAGTGGACGAGACGGACGTGTCGCGAATCAAGATCGGAGATTCGACAGTCGTTCAGCTCGATGCATTCCCCGATACCACCTTCATCGGTCGCGTCTCCGACATCTCGAACAGCTCAGTGAAGGGCGCCGCGACCGGCGGAACCGGGGGGTCGGCGGATCAGGCGATCGATTACGAGGTCACGGTTCAGCTGCTGAACGCTCCGCCCGACACGCGCCCCGACTTCTCGTCGACGGCGAAGATCATCACTTCGACCAGGAACAACGTCGTCGCGATTCCGATCATCGCGCTGACCGTCCGAGAGGACAGCGTCAAGCCGGATACGTCGCTGACTCTCGCTAAAAAGGCCCCGTCCAAGCAGGTGGGCAAGCGCGATGTCGAGGGCGTATTCGTGGTGGGTACGAACAACAAAGTCACCTTCCGGCCCGTAAAGGTGGGTATCGCGGGTGAGAAGTACTTCGAGGTGCTGTCCGGTCTCAAGGAAGGCGAGAACATCGTCGGCGGGACTTACCAGGCCATCCGCGAGCTCAAGGACGGCGCAACTGTGCGCGCACAAAAGGAAACGCCGAAGAAAGCCGGCGAACCCGCGAAGGCCTAATGCAGATAACAGACGAAGCACCGCTCAGCACTACTGCTGAGCGGCAGATAATCCTTGCCGAGTCGGGCGCAGCTCCCGAAAAGGACTGGGTGATCGTGACGCGCGGACTCAAGCGCGATTACGACATGGGCGGCGAAGTCGTGCACGCCCTGCGTGGTGTCGACATCGCAATCCGGAGAAACGAATACGTCGCGATCATGGGACCGTCGGGATCGGGCAAGTCGACGCTCATGAACCTCATTGGCTGCCTCGACACGCCAAACGCCGGCGAATACTGGCTCAATGGCACTCTCGTGTCGGAGAAGGATGAGGACGAGCTCGCGCGCGTCAGAAACCGCGAGATCGGATTCGTCTTCCAGACGTTCAACCTGCTCCCCCGCGCGACCGCTCTTCACAACGTCGAGCTGCCACTGGTTTACGCCGGCGTCGGTGCGGATGAGCGCAGAAAACGCGCGACGGAAGCGCTCGAGCGCGTCCAGCTCGGCGACAGAATTCAGCACCGTCCCAATGAGCTCTCCGGCGGCCAGAGGCAGCGCGTTGCCATCGCGCGAGCGCTGGTCAATCAGCCGTCCATTCTTCTCGCTGACGAGCCAACTGGAAACCTGGACTCGACTACGTCGGAAGAGATCATGCGCGTGTTCGAGGGGCTCGCCGAGCAAGGGCAGACGGTGATCATGGTGACCCACGAGTCGGACATTGCCGCTCACGCGCGCCGCGTCATCGTCCTTCGCGACGGGTTGGTCTCCAGCGACGAAAAACGCGAGACCTTCATCAAGGCCGCAGGCATCGCTCCGCCGCAGCTCAATCGGAACGACTGAACGTGCCGTTCGTCGAGGCCGTCTGGCTCGCGCTGGCGCAGATCCGTGTCCAGAAGCTCAAGAGTTTCTTCACGCTGCTCGGAGTTTGTATTGGAGTGATGTTCCTGATCGCGGTCATCTCGATCGTGCAGGGAATGAGCAGCTACATGGAGAACGACTTCGCGGCGAAGCTGCTCGGCGTGAACACCTTCACACTTCGTCGGTTCCCGTGGTTTGGCGACGGCGCAAGCTCTGAGGAGGAGTGGCGCACCTGGCTTCGCCGTCCGCGCATCTATCACACGGACCTGGCACTCGTGGCGAGCGTACTGCCGCCCGGATCGCGCTACGCGGTAGAGAGTCAGGAATTTCTCCAGGCACAGTCGCAGTACGCGCGCCCCAAACAGGTAGAGGCGCACGCCGTCGACGGCGACTACTTCACCATCAAGAAATACGATATCCGCTTGGGCCGCGCATTCACGCAGGAGGAGTCCACGCTGGGCGCGCCCGTCGTCGTCATCGGCGACGAGGTCGCCACCTACTTCTTCCAGGACCTGGATCCGCTAGGCCGACAGCTCCGCATAAAGGGGATGCCATACACCGTGATCGGCGTGATCGAGAAGCAGGGGTCCGTGTTCGGCCTCTCTCTCGATCGCGTGGCGGTCGCCCCGTATAACTCCCCGCTCCACCATTTCACAAATCCACGCGGCGACGTGGACGGAATCATGGTCCAGACGCCGACGTCGCTGCTGATGGTCGACGCGATGGAGTCGGTGCGCGAAGTCATGCGTGGTAGACGCAAGCTTCACCCCGGCGATCCCGACAATTTCTTCATGGAAACGTCTGCGAGCGCGCTGGCGTTCATGGACAAGCTGAAAAAGGTGATGACGATGGCGGGAACGGCGTTCCCAGCGATTGGACTCATCGTTGGCGGGCTGGTGATCATGAACATCATGCTCGTGGCCGTCGCCGAGCGCACTCGCGAGATCGGCATCAGGAAATCGCTGGGCGCCAGGCGGCGCGACATCATGCGTCAGTTCCTGGTCGAGGCCGCGACACTCAGCACTCTCGGCGCAATCATCGGCATCCTGCTCGGCATCGCGGCCGCGAAAATCGTCGCGTGGAAAACTCCACTGCCGGCCGCAATCGCTCCGTGGTCGATCGTGATGGCCACGCTGCTGGGCACAGTGGTGGGAATCATCTCTGGCGTCTATCCGGCTCGCAGAGCAGCGGGGCTCGATCCCATCGAAGCCCTGAGGAAGGAATAGCAATGCGGCTCGCGCAACGCGTTTTCAACGCATTCGAGGGCGTCGGCATGGCGCTCGACGCAATTCGCGCGAACAAGGTGCGGGCGGCGCTCACCATCATGGGGGTGGCGATCGGGGTGTTCGTCGTAGTCGCCATGTCGGCGGTGGTGCGCGGAATCAACGACAGCTTCGCCAAGGATCTGGAGGCGGCGGGACCGACCTCGTTCTACATCTACCGCTTTTTTATCGGCGGCTTCCGGGCGTGCGACGGCTCGGACCAGACGTGTCCAGAGAGGCGCAATCCCGCCTTGACGATCGAGGATGCAACCGCTATCGAGCGACTTCCGAGCATCAAGGCCGTAACGGCGCACCTCGGCAGCGGCGCGAAATTCACCTACAAGGACAAGCAGGTCAGTACCGGCATGGAGATCTACACGCCCAATTGGGTGGATGTAGATGGCGGCGACATCTACCCCGGCCGGAGCTTCACGTACGCGGAGAACACGACGGCCGCCCGGGTAATCATCGTCAATCAGAAGCTGGCCGACCGGCTGTTCGGAACCTCCGACCCGATCGACAAGACCATTGGCGTCGACGGCGTCGGATTCCAGGTGATCGGCGTTTATCACTACACGGCGAGTCCGATGGGAACACCGACATCGGCGGGTGGCGGCGATCAGGCAAAGGCAATCGTTCCCTTCGAGAGCGCGCGGCGCAGTCTGAGACCCTGGATGCGGGGGGTCGACTTCATCGTCAAGCCGGAGCCTGGCGTGCCTACGGCGGAAGCGACGGACGACGTCATAGCGCTGATGAGAGCGCGACGGGGACTTAGGTCGACCGCCAAGAACAACTTCGAGATCATCACCCAGGATCGGCTGATGGGGATTTACAACCAGCTCTTCGGAACTTTCTTCATCGTGGGCCTGGCGCTCTCGTCTGTCGGACTTCTTGTGGGCGGAGTCGGCGTGGTGGCGATCATGATGATCAGCGTCACCGAGCGGACCCGCGAGATCGGCGTCAGAAAGGCGCTCGGGGCAACCAAAAGCGCCATCCTCTGGCAGTTCCTGGTCGAAGCGGCGACGCTCACGAGCATCGGCGCTTCGCTCGGGCTTGTCCTGGGCATTCTCGTTGCGCTAGGCATCAAGACGGCCTTCCCGGCCGTGCCGGCCTCAACGCCCCTCTCGGCGGTAGTAGCGGCGCTCGTTACCAGTGCTTTCACGGGAATTCTGTTCGGGCTCCTTCCCGCTGCTCGCGCGGCGCGTCTCGATCCGGTTGAAGCGCTGAGATACGAGTAGGCTCCTTACGGACGGCACTCCCCCGCTTGAGGTCGCTAACGGGTGGTTCTCAATCGAGGGTGTATCTGTTGTAGCGCGGCCGCCGCTCGGGCCCGAAATTAGGGCCATGCGCTACGCCGATGTAATTGCGACCGCCCTCGAGCAGATCCGCGTCAACAAGCTCCGCTCGTTCTTTACGCTGCTTGGAATCATCGTATCGGTTGCCTTCCTCGTGGCAGTAGTCGCGATCATCTCGGGGATGAACGCCTACGTCAAGGAAAACCTCGCCAGCGCATTGATCGGCGCGAACACATTCCAGGTCCGGCGCTCACCGATTCGCATCGGTCTATTCGACGACGAGGAATGGCGCAAGCTTCAGAAGCGTCCGCGTATCACCGAGTCGGATGCCGAAGCGGTCATCGCGGCCGTGCCCGAGGCGCTCGCCGTCAGCCTGCAGTCGGGTTGGCCAACGCCGATCTCCGATATCGTCTGGCGGGACAAGACCCAGGCGGATGTCGCCATACTCGGCGTCACGGCGCCGTATCAGATAGTGCAGGACTACGTGTTCGACAACGGCCGGCCGATCAGCGACGTCGACGTGAACCAGCACCGGAACGTGGCAGTGATCGGCGCCGATGTCGCCGAGAAGCTTTTTGAGCACGTCGACCCGGTGGGACAGGACATCCGGATCGTCGGCCAGAGATTTACGGTTGTCGGAACGATCGCCAAGAAAGGGCGCGTGCTCGGGCAATCCTTCGACGGATTCGTCCTGCTTCCGCTCCCCAACTTCGAGATGGTGTATGGACGCCGGAAGACGAACACAGTATCGGTAAAAATGCCAACCGCCGCGCTCGTTGCGAGCGGTATGCAGCGCGCCGACGAGGCAATGCGCATAGCGCATCGCCTCAGGCCAAGCGATGAGCCGAATTATTCGGTGGAGACGGCCGACGCGCTCGTCGAATTCTGGAAGAAACTCACGAAGATCCTTTTCTCCGTCATACCGGCTATTGTCGCGATCGGAGTTGTAGTTGGCGGCATCGTAATCATGAACATCATGCTGATGTCCGTGTCCGAGCGCACGCGCGAGATCGGCGTTCGAAAAGCGCTTGGAGCCAAGGCGCGCGACATACGGCAGCAGTTTCTGGTCGAGGCCGTCGTGCTCGCCACGATCGGGGGACTGTGCGGGGTCGCGGCGGGCTGGGCCCTCGCAGGTTTGATCAGCGTGGCGTCGCCACTGCCGGCTCGTGTGAGCCTGTGGTCCGTGATGCTCGCGCTCGCCCTTGGCGCCGGCGTGGGAGTGTTGTTCGGCGTGTACCCGGCGTCTCGCGCGGCACAGCTCGATCCCATCACCGCGCTTCGCGCCGAATGATCATCACCGAGCGGATTCAGAGCAACATTCAGATCGCGATCGACACGCTGCGTGCCAACAAGCTGCGCTCGGCCCTCACGATTCTGGGCGTCGTCATCGGCGTCTCGACGGTGATGACGATGGCGACGATCGTCCAGGGAATTCAGGAGCAGATCGTCCGCACGATCGAGATCGCCGGACCTTCGACGTTCTATGTGATCAAAGTTTTCTCGCAGACGCCGGTCAACCCCGATCGACTGCCGAAATGGATTCGGGTGCGACCCGACCTAGTTCAGGAAGAAGCGCAGCGCATTAGGGAGCTCCCCGAAGTCTCATACGCCGCGATCTGGGGGCAGGCGCAGGGGCGTCTCCAGTACGAATCGCAGCGGACCCAAAATCTTATCATTACTGGCTCCGACGACCGCTACCAGGAAATTCAGGGAGGAGAGCTGCTCGATGGCAGATGGTTCACCACGTCGGAGATGGCCTCGGGCGCGAACGTGGTGGTCCTCGACGAGAACGCCGCGCGCAAACTGTTCGGTCGGGAGGGCGCGCTGGACAAGATGGTCAGGGTGGGCGGAAGGCCGGCGAGAGTGATCGGGATTTACGCCCCGCCGGGCAACATCTTCTCGCCACCCGGGCAGGACATCGGGGCGATCGTCCCGTTCCAGATGCTGGACCACGAATTCACGATCGACAAAACCAATGCGCTTTACATTCCCGTGAAGCCGAGCCCGGGAGTGACGACGGCGGATGCGGAGGAAGCGGTAACGATCGCGCTCCGCGAGATGCGTAGACTCCGTCCGGCGGATAAGAACAACTTCGACCTCATGACGCAGGATCAGATTCTCGACACCTTCAACAAGATCACCGGGGTGTTCTTCCTGGTGATGATAGTGCTGTCGAGCGTCGGGCTTCTCGTCGGCGGGATCGGCGTCATGGCGATCATGATGGTGTCGGTCACGAGCCGCACGCGCGAGATTGGCATTCGCAAAGCGCTCGGCGCTACGCGGCGAGAGATCCTGTTCCAGTTTCTGATCGAGGCGGCGACTCTCACCGGCTTCGGCGGAGTCCTCGGAATTCTGATCGGCCTGACGTTCGGGCGACTGGCGACGCTCGCGATGAATATCGATGCGACCGTGCCCGTGGGCCTGACGCTCATCGCGGTGACGGTGTCGGTGAGCATCGGCATTATTTTCGGGATGGTCCCCGCACAGCGAGCCGCAAAGCTCGATCCCATCGACGCGCTGCGCTACGAGTAGTCAAACGCGCGAGCCGTATCCGGTGAGTCTCGGTCCGCGTAACTTTCGCGCATGACACCCGTAGATATTCTGGCGATCGGCGCGCACCCCGATGACATGGAGCTCATTTGCGGCGGAACGCTGATCCGCGCTCACACGCTGGGCCGCTCCACCGGCATTCTCGATCTCGCCGCAGGAGAGATGGCGAGTCTGGGAACGCCCGAGCTCCGCGCAAAGGAAGCGGCTAAGGCCGCGCAGGTGATGGGCGTTTCGGTCCGCGAAAATTTGGGATTCCCGGACAGTGGAATTCTGAATACCCCCGAGACACGCGCCAAAGTAGCCGCGGTGATCAGGCGACTTCAGCCGAGGATCGTGATCACGCACTCACAGCACGGACGCCACCCCGACCATCCCATGGTTGCGCAGCTCGTGCGCGACGCGTGCTTCGTGGCCGGCCTGAAAAAGATCGAGCCGAAAATCCCGATTCATCGCCCGCTCAAAGTCCTGCACGCCCTTTCCTTTCGCGAGGACAATCAGAAGCCGACCTTCGTCGTGGACATCACGGATTCCTTCGAGAAGAAGCTCGAAGCGATCGCCTGCTACGCGTCGCAATTCGGCTCCGCGGTACAAGCCGGCGAGGTTTACCCCAACGGCGAGCCACTTCCGGATCTGATCCGGCACCACGCTGCACACTATGGATCGCTCATCCGCTGCCGCTACGGCGAGCCGTTCTACACCACGGAGACGATGCGTGTCGACGACGTCGGCGCGCTCGAAGTGGCTACATTTTGACGGACAAGCCACGCCGTAAGCCGCCAGGCGCATCGGCAAAGATCACAGATGCGGAGGTGACCTACCCCTCCTATCTCGCACTCGACGAGCTCCTCAGCCTGCAGCGCCCGAGGTCCAAGCCGGAGCATCCCGACGAGCTGCTGTTCATAATCGTGCACCAGGCCAGTGAGCTGTGGTTCAAGCTGATCATCCACGAGCTCGAGGCGCTCATCGGTCTCATGGAAGCAAAGGACACGCTCGGCGCAGTCACGTCGGTACGAAGGGTCAACGCTCTTGTTAACATCGTGAGTGGCCAGCTCTCCGCGCTCGAGACTTTACCGCCGCAACGCTTTGCCCAGTTCCGTGGGTACCTTGGCAGCTCGAGCGGATCGCAGAGTGTGCAGTTCCGCGCGATCGAAGCAATGTCGGGAATGCGCGACCCGCATTTTCTTCAGGTTCTCAAACAGCACGGCACGATCCCTTCATTGGTGACAGCAGCCCTCGAGAAACCCACGCTTCAGCAGCTATTCGACGATCTGCTGATCGCGCACAACGTGACGATCGAGCAGATCTACTCAGAGGCACACCAACGTCCGCTGCAAATGCTCGCCGAGGGATTGCTGGAATACGAGCAGGGATTTGGGCTGTGGCGATTCCTGCACGTTCAGCTGGTCGAGCGCATCATCGGCCCCGCGACGTCCGGCACTGGCGGAACCCTGGGGTCCAAGTATCTCCAGAAGACCATGTCGCAGCGGTTCTTTCCGCGCTTGTGGGAGGTCAGGAGCAAGTTCTTCAGGGGGTAGTCGCTCTCGCTCCCCCCTCGCGACTGCCTTAAATTGCGTCCATGACCCCCGCCGCCGATCCCGTTTACCTCGATCACGCAGCGACCACACCAGTACGCGAAGAGGTATTCGAGGCGATGAAGCCGTTCTACGGCCCACGCTTCGGAAATCCGTCGAGCACGCATAGGTGGGGACGCGAGGCGCGTGCTGCACTCGACGAGGCGCGAGAGCGCGTCGGCCGATGTCTGGGCGCGCGCCCTGACGAGATCTGCTTCACCTCTGGTGGCACCGAGGGTGATAACCTCGCCATCCTCGGCGCCTGGCGCGCACTCAAGGCGAGAGGCAGGAAAGCCGTCCTCACAACTCCGATCGAGCACAAGGCCATTCTGGGTGCGGTGCATCAGGCAGCCCGGGAAGGGGCGGAAGAGCGGTTCGTTCGCATGACCGCGGACGGCGTAGTCGACATGAAATCATTCGATGAGCTCATGGACGACGCGGTTGCCGTTTGCTCGACGATGTGGGTCAACAACGAGATCGGTACCATTCAGCCCGTGCCCGAGCTCGCGGCG
Organism: Gemmatimonadaceae bacterium; assembly: GCA_039936175.1. Taxonomy (GTDB): domain Bacteria; phylum Gemmatimonadota; class Gemmatimonadetes; order Gemmatimonadales; family Gemmatimonadaceae; genus UBA4720. The sequence goes on from JBDTIV010000060.1 coordinate 42,011, forward strand.
AAAGCAAAGGAGCGCGGAGCCTACTTTCACACCGACGCGGTGCAGGCCTTCGGCAAGCTCCCGATCGATGCGCAGAAGCAGCAGTTCGATTTCCTGACCATCTCAGGCCACAAGTTCGGCGCACCCAAGGGGATCGGCGCGCTCTTCATCCGGCGTGGCACGTCTCTCGAGCCGCTCATGCACGGGGGCACTCAGGATCGCGGGCGGCGACCCGGCACCGAAAACGTCGCAGCCGCGGTCGGTCTCGCGCGCGCCGCGGAGCTGACGCTGGCCGAGCGTGAGGCGCATTGCGCCAGGCTCCGTGGGCTTCGCGATCGCCTCGAGGCGGGAATCCTCGCCGCCGTTCCGGACGCAGTCGTTCACGGCCGAGGAGTTGAGCGCGCGCCCCACATTCTCAACTTCTCGGTGCCCGGGACGGACAGCGAGTCACTTCTCATGGCCCTCGACCTTCGCGGTATCGCCGCCTCGGGCGGTTCAGCTTGTCAGAGCGGCAGCATCGATCCATCGCACGTACTAGCCGCTATCGGAGTCCGCCCCGACCTCGCCAGCGCGGCCATCCGTATGAGCCTCGGCGCCTTAACGACTGATCATTCCATCGATCGTGTAATCGAAGTCTTCCCAGCCCTCGTCGCAAAGGCGCGCCAGCTGACCGCCGCGGAGTGACGATGACGCGCGAAAGAGTGCTCGTGGCAATGTCTGGCGGCGTCGATTCGTCCGTCGCGGCTGGGATTCTCGTCGAGCAGGGTTACGACGTGGTTGGCGCGACGATGAAGCTGTTTTGCCACGGCGAGGACGTACCGGATCGCCCGTGCTGCTCACTCGATTCGGTGAACGATGCGCGGAGGGTGTGCGAGCAACTCGGGATTCCGCACTACGTCCTGAATCTCGAGACGCGGTTCGGTCACGATGTCGTGGACAACTTCGTCGAGGAGTACTCGCGCGGCAGGACGCCGATTCCCTGCGTGCGGTGCAACACTTTCACGAAATTCCGCGACTTTCTGAAAAAAGCCGATTCCATCGACGCTCAGTGGATCGCGACTGGGCATTATGCGCGCGTGATCGACGGCGCCCTCAATCGCGGCATCGACGAGAACAAGGACCAGACCTATTTCCTCTGGGGAATCGATCGCTCAGTCCTGTCGCGGATGATCCTGCCCGTGGGCGGACTCGATAAGGCGCAGACACGCGCGCGTGCGCACGCGATGGGATTGGAGGTCATCGCCGAGAAGGCGGAGAGTCAGGAGATCTGCTTCGTGCCGGATGGGGATTATGCGCGGATACTCGAGCAACGGCTCCCCGCAGACGCGCCCGCACTTTCTCGCGGACCGATCGTCAACTCGAGCGAGACCGTCGTCGGAGAGCACAACGGTTTCGCGCGATATACCATCGGACAGCGGCGCGGGGTGCCCGGCGGATTCGCGTCGCCGATGTACGTGATCGCGATTCGCCCCGAGCAGCGGACGGTCGTCATCGGTACGCGTGATGAGCTGCTGGGCAACGGACTCGTTGCTCGCGAGGTCAATTGGCTCGCGGATGCGCCCGCGGTGGGTAGGCAGGTAAGCGTCCGAGTGCGTCACCGCGCGGCACCCGCGCGCGCCGAAATCGTCCGGCTTGATGGAGACGAAATCGAGATCGCGCTCGACGAGCCGGTATCGGCAATCACGCCGGGCCAGTCCGTCGTATTTTATGATGGCAATCGCGTGTTGGGTGGCGGATTCATCGAGACGGCCAGCCGGCATCGCACCGCGCTTCCCGTTCTGGCAGCATAGCTCCCGGTGATCGCTACGCCGGGTAACCCTTTCTACAGAGGTGCCGGCGTGATGCAGCAAAGAACATCGCTCCTCGGCAGTTTACGAGTCATCGGCGTCGTTGTCGTGGCTATCGCGGCGGCCTGTCAACCTGCGTCCGTCCCGACCCCACAGCCCGTCGTGGCCGGACCGCGTCTGGTTCCCGAGCCCGCCTCACTAGTCATGACGGGAGGAGCGCCCTTCGGCCTCGCCAGAACGACGAACATCGTGGTAGACGCCGGGAATCCCGAGGAGGCACAGATCGGTCAGGTGCTGGCGGCCCAGCTGCGCCGCGCGACGGAATTTCCGTTCCTCGTGTCCCCTGCCGGCGCGGCGAAGGGCTCGATCATTCTGCGGCTCGCGCCCGATCGGTCCGCGCTTGGCGAGGAGGGTTACGAGCTCAACGTCACGAGCGATTCCGTTCGCCTCGTTGCGAATCGCCCGGCGGGACTTTTTCGCGGAATCCAGACAATCAGGCAGCTGCTTCCGGCCGACATCGAATCCGACATCGGAGTCGAGCGATCGGATTGGCCGATCCCCGCTGTCAACATCACCGATCGGCCACGCTATGCGTACCGCGGCGCGATGCTCGACGTGGCGCGCCACTTCTTCACTATGAAGGAAGTGGAGCAGTACATCGACATACTCGCGCTCTACAAGCTGAACGTCCTGCACCTGCATCTCTCCGACGACCAGGGCTGGCGCATCGCCATCAATTCGCGTCCGAAGCTCACGGCAGTAGGCTCTCTTACTCAGGTGGGCGGTGGCCCGGGCGGATTTTACACGCAGCAGGACTACCAGGAGCTCGTCCGCTACGCGCAGGCGCGCTACATCACCGTCGTACCGGAGATCGACATGCCGGGCCACATGAACGCCGGTCTCACGGCCTATCCCGAGCTGGCATGCAGCACGCGCCCGTCCGCGCTCTATACAGGGACCGACGTCGGCTGGAGTACGCTCTGCGTGGACAAGGAAGAGACGTACGCATTCGTCGACGACGTCGTGCGCGAGATCAGCGCCATCACGCCGGGCCCCTATTTTCACGTGGGCGGTGACGAGGTCCAGGTCCTCACTCCCGCGCAATACGTGAAGTTCGTCGAGCGCGTACAGGGAATCGTCACCAAGTACGGAAAGACGATGATCGGCTGGGAAGAAGTCACGAAGGCACGCCTCAATCCCGCGACCATTGCGCAGCAATGGAAGAGCGATTCCGTGACGGCTGCGCTTACGTACGGATCAAAGCTGATCATGTCGCCGTCGCAAAAGGTCTACCTCGACATGAAGTACACGCCGGCAACGGAGCTCGGCCTTCACTGGGCCGCGTACGTCGAAGTCAGCGACGCCTACGATTGGGATCCGGCCACCTTCATGAAAGGTGTGACCGAGCAGAACATCATCGGTGTGGAAGCTCCGATCTGGAGCGAGACGGTTCGCAACATCGGCGCAGTTGAATTTCTTGCAATGCCGCGTCTGCCGGCCGTTGCCGAGCTCGCCTGGACACCGCAGTCAGTGCGCTCGTGGCAGAGTTTCCGTGCTCGCGTCGTCACTCACGCCCCTCGCTGGCAGTATCTCGGAATCAACTATTACCGCTCTCCTCAACTGCCATGGTAGTCCTGAATCGTTTCTTCGCCCTCGGGCTCGTCGCGGTCGCGGCCGCGGCGAGCGCTCAGGAGCCCGAACCATTTTCTGCTCCGAAGAACGAGCCGGCGATCGTAACTCCCGGGAGCAACAACGCGAATCCACCATCGGACGCGCTCGTGCTCTTCGGAGGAAAGGATCTCTCCCATTGGCACGCCGCTGACGGAGGCGCCGCTAAATGGAATGTGAGAGATGGCTACGCGGAGGTCGCGGCAGGCACGGGTGACATCGCCACGAACGAGAAGTTCGGCGACGTACAGCTGCACATCGAGTGGGCGACGCCGGCCGTCGTAAAGGGCGAGGGACAGGAGCGCGGCAACAGCGGCGTGTTTCTCATGGAGCGGTACGAGATACAGGTGCTCGACTCGTACGAGAACAAAACCTACTATCACGGCCAGGCGGGCTCAGTCTATAAGCAGCACGCGCCACTGGTTAACGCATCGCGCAAACCGGGCGAATGGCAGACCTACGACATCGTATTCCACGCGCCGAGGTTCGACGAACAGGGCAAGGTCATCGATCGCGCCCGTGTTACGGTGCTTCACAATGGCGTGCTCATTCAGAACAACGCCGAGATCTATGGGAACACCTACAATGATCGCCCGGCGCTCTACACCGCCCACCCGCCGGAGCAGTCGTTGCGCCTGCAGGACCACGGCAACCCGGTCCGCTATCGCAATATCTGGATCAGGCGGCTGTAAGTCGCTGTTCGCCCCAGGCGGCGGGCTCGAGTTGGTTTTGCGAGGCGCTCAGTACTTCATCCCGCCCGCATTCGCGAACTCCTTCATCATCCGCTCCTGCTCTTCCGACAGCTTTTCAGGGACCGCGATCGACACTTCCACGATCAGATCGCCTTTGTCCCCCTTCTGGATTCCCTGACCCCGCACCCTGAAGCGCTTCCCCGATGGAGTGCCCGGCGGAATTTTGATCGCGACCTTTTTCCCATCCAGCGTGCGCACGCTGATCTTGGTGCCGAGTGTGGCCTGCGCGATGTTGAGCGGAACCGTCGCGATCACGTCGAGCCCGTCGCGTTTGTAGAAGTTGTCGGGTTTGACGTTGAAGCTGATGACGAGATCGCCCGGTGGACCGTTGGCGGTTCCCTTCCCGCCCTGCCCCTTGAGGCGAACCTTCGATCCCGTGTCGACGCCTGGAGGCACGTTGATGAGAACCTTCCGCTTCACCCTCACCTCGCCGTTCCCGTGACACGTTGGACACGGTTCCGTTGGAACCTGTCCGCGGCCGAGGCACACCGGGCACGGGCGATTGACGGCGAATCCGCCCTGTCCGAATGAGACCACTCCGCGACCGTCGCAGTTCGGGCAGGTTTTGAGCTGAGCGCCCGGCGCGGCGCCCGTTCCGCGACACGTTGGGCATTCCTCGCTGACCTCGAGCTCGATCGGTACCTTGCCGCCACGCGCGGCGGTGCGAAATGGAATCTCGAGCGTCGCTTCGACCGTCTGACCCTTCTGCGGCCCACGCGGTCGAGCGCCTTCTCGCGCATCGCCACCACCGAACATCGAGCTGAAGAGATCACCAAGGCCACCAAGCCCTCCAATGTCGAAGTCCTGGAAGTTGATGGTCTGCGCGTTGCCCCCTCGCGGGCCGGCGCCACCCCGCGATCGACCTCCGCCATAGCCCCCGAAGCCGCCGCCGTCGAATGCCCCGAGCCTGCGCATCTCGTCGTATTGTTTCCGTTTTGCGGCGTCGCCCAGGACGTTGTTCGCCTCCGAGATCTCCTTGAAGCGCTCGGCAGCTTTGGGATCGCTGGCGTTGGCGTCCGGATGGTATTTCTTCGCGAGCTTGCGATACGCTTTCTTGATCTCGTCCTGAGTGGCGCCCGAGCTTACGCCCAGCACGGAGTAGAAATCCTTTGTCTGTGCCATGAGAGATCAGCCCGTTACGGCAGTCACCCGTTCCACTGCTTCACCACCACACGCGCGGGGCGAAGCAGCTGCGACTTGAACACATACCCAGGCTGATACACTCGTGAAACGACGTGATCGTCTTCCTGGGCGGAGGTGGGCTCCGTGGCCACGGCTTCGTGCAACGCGGGGTCGAACGTCTCACCAACTGGGTTGATGATCTCGAGACCTGCCGCACCCAGTGCCTTCAGCAATTTTTTTTCGACCATGTCGACGCCCTGCACGACCGTGGTCGCATCGGTCGTCGCCGGATCGATGTGCGCAAAGCGCGCAACGTCGTCGAGGGCCTCGACCATCTGCCGGACGAGATCCGCCTGCGCGCGCGCGCCCGCGTCCTGCCGCTCCTTCGCGGAACGTTTGCGGTAGTTGTCGTACTCCGCGGCGAGTCGCAGATACCTGTCGCGCTCGCTCGCGATGTCGCTTCCCTGAGACGAGTCGGTCTGCGATGGGGCACCGTCAGCCGCAGCTTCAGCCGCGGCCTCCGCGCTTCCGCGCGCGGCGTCGCTGGCCGGGTCGTCTACCCCAGGTGCAAAATCATTTTCAGATCCAATCGCATCCTGGTCCGAGAGGGGGGTCTGTTCTCCCTTCTTTCTGGAATGTTTCATTTTGCAAAGTTAACCCTTTGAAAGAGCGCGGCGCACCATCTCGAGAGCCGCCTGTGCCGCGCGTTGTCTGATCTCCACGCGGTCTCCACCGACATGAAAGCGCCGTGCCTTCGCTTCCGAAGCATGTACAGCAACCCATATCAGGCCAACTGGCTTTTCGGGCGTGGCACCCCCGGGTCCGGCAATTCCTGTCACCGAAACGCCGATATCGGCGCCGGTTCGCTCACGAACGCCGAGCGCCATTTGGAGCGCTACCACTTCACTCACCGCTCCGTGCGCCTCCAGGTCCTCGAGACGAACGCCTAGCAGCTCCCGCTTTACGTCGTTGTGGTACGCGATTATCCCGCCGAGAAATACATCGCTCGAGCCGGGGATGCTCGTGATCCGCTCTCCCAGCATTCCGCCCGTGCAGCTCTCCGCTACGGCGAGCGTGAGATTCATCTCCCGACAGCGGTCGAGAACGACGGCCGCGAGATCGGCGTCGTCTTCTCCATATGCGTACGCTCCTACACGGTTCTTCAGTTTCAGAACCGCATCGGTCACGAGCACCTTTGCGCGCTCTGGAGGGAGTCCCTTCGCGGTCACACGGAGATCCACGCCGCTGACGCCCGGCAGATAGGCGAGGGGAAGCGATCCTGCCTCCGTCTGCGGATCGCCAAGAAAATTGGGTCCCAGCAGCTCGGCGATTGCTGACTCGGCGATTCCCGTCGTGCGCAGGGTGCCGGACAGAACCACATTCGCAACCGAGCCGGAACGAGCTTCGATAGCCGGCAGGACTTCCTCGGCCAGCATTCCGCGCATCTCGCGCGGCACGCCCGGCATCATGGCGACCCAGCGGCCCTTGTCGTCCTCGAGCCAGATGCCTGGGGCCGAGCCGTGGCGGTTGGTCAGTATGCGGGCGCCTTCCGGAATCTGGGCCTGTGTCCGATTGGTGGCGGGGAAAGAACTGTTGGGAAACCGGGCCCGCCAACGCGCTTCCAGCTCTGTGGCGATCCCCTCGTCAAGTTTCATCTCACGGCCGAAGATCCGCGCGATCGAAGGCTTGGTGAGATCGTCGCTAGTCGGGCCGAGGCCGCCGGTGGTGATGACCGCGCCAGTTCGGTCCAGGGCTTCACGCACGGCGACCGCGATCCTGTCGGCGTCATCACCGACCGTAGTGCGTCGGACTATTTCGATTCCCTTCGCAGCCAGCACGCGTGAGATGTGCGCGGAATTTGTGTCGATCGTGAATCCGAGGAGAAGCTCGTCACCGATGGTGATCAGCTCCACCTGACGACCGCTCACAAAGCGAATACCGAGGCGTACCGACGGAGATACAGGATCAGCGAATAGATGGTGAGAATCACTGAGATCACCATTGTCACAGTGCCGACGATGCCGTTGAAGTAGGCGAACGCGTGCCAAGCGGTGCTCTGCCAGCCGCGCGCAATGGCAAGAGTCGCGGCGAAGAACCAGAAATATGCCGATCCCACCCAGACGGATTGGAAGCCGGTCTTCCACTTAGCGGGCCCGATCGCCGAGATGACGACGCCTCGCCGCGCTGCCGCTTGACGGAACACGGTCATGAAGATCTCTCGCCCAATCACGATCGCGACGACCCACCACGCAAGCCCGACGGGCCCAAAGGGCGTCAGGAATGGAAGTCTTCCGGCGTCGATGTTCTCGGCGCGCGTCGGAATGAGGGGATCGTTCGGAGGAGCCATCAAGACGAACATCGGGATGAGCGTCGCGAAGAGGAGCAGCTTGTCGGCAATTGGATCGAGCAGGCGGCCGAGATCGGTGATGAGGTTCCGCGTTCGCGCGAGCTTCCCGTCGTAGTAGTCGGTCACAGCCGCGATTACGTACAGCAGGAACGCGATGAGGCGCGCGCCCGGAGAAGCGATGAAAGGCAGAGCTGCGATGAAGGGCGCGGCGAGAATCCGGCCGGCCGTGATCGTATTCGGAAGATTCACCGGAGCCTCGGCCGCTCCGCTAGGCGAGCGCCTTCAGCACCAGCTTGCTCACCGCTTTCAACGTATCGAAAACGCCATCCCCATTCACCGCGATCGCTTCGAAATAGGGAGCACGCTCGACCCATTCCCCGCCGGGCAGCTGCTCTACCAGGTTCTCGCCCGCATGATATGGATCCGGGGCAACACGCCGCTTCGTCGCAGCCTCGACTTCCCAGCCGGGATTGAGCGCCGCCTGAAGTTCGTCGATCGGAGCGGCGTTCGGCAGATCGCGCTTGTTGTACTGGATCACGAACGGCATCTGGGTGAGATCGTACCCGTACTCGGACATGTTGTCGTACAGGTTCTGCATCGATTCCAGATTCGCTTCCATTCGCTCCGCCTGCGAGTCACCGACGAAGACGATTCCGTCCACGTTCTTCAGGATCAGCTTGCGGCTGGCGTTGTAGTAAACCTGACCGGGCACCGTGTACAGGTGAAAGCGAGTCTTGAAGCCGCGAATGGTGCCGAGATCGACTGGGAGGAAGTCGAAGAAAAGTGTTCTCTCGGTCTCAGTCGCGAGGGAAATGAGCTTCCCACGCGTCTCCGGCTTAACCTTGCCATAGACGTGCTCGAGATTTGTAGTCTTGCCGCCGAGTCCGGGACCATAGTAAACGATCTTACAATTGATCTCGCGCGAGGCGTAGTTGATCATCGACACGTCTAGCTCTTCCTCACCAGTTGAAGAGTTTGTCGATCTCGTCATCCGCGCCCTGGAGCAGATGCCCCGCAGGCGCGGCGCCGCCGCGTCCACGTGAGAACACGCGATCGACCAGCAGCGTCAACTCTTCGATCTCATCCTTCATTCTAAGACGGACGAGGCCGACAGTCGTGCGCGAATCGAAAATTATTACCAACAGCAGTCGCCTGGCGATATCGGCAACGTAAATTGATTCCTTCTCGCCCTGATGAAAGAGGCTGGAGAAGTCGTTCTCGCCCACGAGCTTGGCGAGCTGATCGTTGGCGCTGTAGTCCGCGGCCGTGAGCGTCGCAAAAGTGGTCGTGTCCAGGCTCAGAGATTCACCGACGGTCGTCACAAGCTGGCCCGACCGGTCGACGAGCAGCGCGCAGCGTGAGTTGGTGTCGCCGAGAAAGCGCTTCAGCGATTCTGTGATCGATGTGAAGTCGTCCTGTGTAAACGACCAGTTTGCCGTGCCGACGGTCATCTTGCCCCGGTCACAGCGTGGACTCCAGTCGCTTGAGCATCCGTGCACCACGATAACGCAGGATGGATCTCGGCTCCCAGGCGATATACTCGCGAAGAAGCTGCGCGGTGTTCACGGTGGGGCGAGCGCGCAGGTATCCGAGCGCGGCGACGCGACGAATGGGCGATTTGCTGAAGAGATTTCTCCGGTACTGGCGCTGCATGCGGGTCCACACGAGTGAGCCTGCGGCGACACCGCCCAGGAATCCCACTGCAAGAAAGCCGGTGCGACGGGTGCTCACATCGCCCTCCGTGCAGTCAGCGCCTGCGCGATCGTCACGCCGTCTGCATACTCGAGGTCCCCGCCCACGGGCAGCCCGCGGGCGATCCTGGAGACGGTAAGCGGATAACGCGCGAGCTTGCGCTGAACGTAAAGCGCGGTCGTCTCCCCTTCGATGCTCGGGTTCGTGGCAATTATCACTTCGCGGACGACTCCAGCCGACACTCGGCTCTCCAGCTGTGGGATGGTGAGATCTTCCGGACCAATGCCATCGAGCGGGGAAAGACGACCCCCCAGGACGTGGTACACACCCCGGAACTCGCCTGACCGCTCGATTGCGCCGATATCGGAAGCCTCCTCTACTGCGCAGATGACTCCCGTATCCCTGCGGGCGTCACGGCAAATGGAGCACAAATCTTCCTCCGTGAGATTGAAGCATTGGGGGCACGGGCGAACCTTGTCGGCCAGCGTCTCGAGCGCCGTCGCCAACCGCTTGGACTGGTCGGGCGACTGCTTCAGAAGATGGTAGGTAAGCCGGAGCGCTGTCTTCCGCCCAATTCCGGGCAGCTTTGACAGCTCCGTGGCCAGATCGTCGATCGCGCCCACGTCTAGAACGGAAGCTTGAAGGGCAAATTCAAGCCGCCCGTCAGCTTGCTCATCTCGGCCTTGGCGAGCTCGGCGGCTTTTTTCTGCGCCTCGTTGACGGCGACGAGAACGAGGTCCTCGAGCATCTCCAGATCCTTGGGATCGGCGACGGCCGGGTCGATCTTCACTCGGGTGATGGTTCCCTTGCCGTCCGCTTCGACCTGCACCATCCCGCCGCCGGCAGCCGCGGTGACGGTCTGCTTCTCCAGCTCCGACTGCATCTGCTGCATGCGCGCCTGCATCTGTTGCGCCTGCTCGAAGATCTTCGAAAAATCAGCCATTATTCCCGGGTTTTGTGAATGAATTCGAGCGCGGTCAATCGAGAAGCTCGAGGTCGAGCTCGTCTATCGCGGCGCCGAGGGCCGGATCCTTTTGGCGGAGCATTCCAATACGCTCCTCCTTGAGCGCTTCCGGCGTCATACGGCTCCGATTCGAATCCTGTGCCGTTGTCTCCATTGCGCGCTTCATTTCGCGCAGCTGCCCTTCGTTTGCGGCAGGCGGGGGAGCCTCCGCGGGAGCTGCACCATCGCCGGTCGACGAGTCGGGCGGCAGCGCATTCGGCGCGCTCAGTTGCGGCGGGTAGCCAGGTCTGGTCGCGGGTCGCTGCTCGGTGCGCGCCACCGAAGGCTGGGCGGATTGAGCGCGCACGGATCCGCGCGAAGCTTCAGCCCGCTCGGGTACGGAGGCTCCCCCACCCGCAAGGCCACGCAGCATCTCTTCAAGTGCCACCGTTCGGTCGAGCAGGGCCATTCGGACAAGGAGCATCTCGATGAGAAGCTGCTGTTGTCCGCTCTTTCGGAATGTCGGCTCGAGAGCATTTACCGCGCTGATCATCCTAAGCAGATCACCGGCGGTGAACAGATCCTTGCGCTCAGCGAGCGCGGCTGCGGCGCTGGCAGAAACTCCGTCCGCCTTTCCATTCAGCACCACCGTGAGCAGCGCGCGAAGCATGTCGGCGAAGCCCGAGAGAAACACGCCGAAATCAACCCCAGCATCGGCCAGGCGGGTGACGGCACCGAAAACTTCTCCGGCCCGGTGATCCGCGACGATATCGAGGATCGTGAGAAATTCGTCTTCCGGCACCAATCCCAGCGCTTCCCGGACGCGCTCGGCCGTGACGGTCCCTTCCCCGATCGAGATCACCTGGTCCGTGAGACTCAGTGCGTCTCGCATGGATCCATCGGCGGCGCGCGCGATCATCGCCAGTGCGTCTTCGGACACTTTCACGCCTTCCTTCTCGAGCACCGTCGAAAGGCGCCGGGTGATGTCACCGAGTCCGATCCGCTTGAGATCGAAGCGCTGAAGCCGGCTCAACACTGGCGCTGCAGCCTGCGCGATCTTCTGTGGCTCGGTGGTCGCGAAGACGAAGATGACGCGCGGCGGCGGCTCCTCGAGAATCTTGAGCAGAGCGTTCCAGGCTTCACGCGTAAGCATGTGCGCTTCGTCGACTATATAGACCTTGTAGCGGTCGTCGCCCGAAGGAGCGTACATCGCGCGCTCCCTCAGGTCGCGCGCATCGTCCACGCCGCGATTGGAAGCCGCGTCGATCTCGACGACGTCGAGACTGGACGATCCCGTCCAGATGCGCTGACACGAGATGCACTCGCCGCACGGCTCTCCATCGTCGCGCTTGTTCTCGCAGTTGAGCGCCATGGCGAGCACGCGCGCCAGCGTAGTCTTGCCGACGCCTCGCGGGCCGCACAGGAGGTACCCGTGCGCGACTCTTCCTCTGGCGATGGCCCCGCGCAGCGTGTTCGAAACGTGCGACTGGACGGCTACGTCAGCGAAGGTCTTTGGGCGGTATTTGCGCGCGAGTGCGAGAGACATTGCGAGGCGGGGGTACCCCAGGCCTGACGGAGCAACGAAAGACACCGCATGCCGCTGCTACCTTCGGGGTCCTGACGGAGTTAACGGGCTTTCGCCCTCCGGGACCTGGGGCACCCTCAATATAGCAGGGCGTGGACATCAACGCAGGACAAAACCATCCATGTTTTTTCTCAACTGAAAAAAAGGGCTCCGTCGAAAACCGACAGAGCCCTTTCCTGAATCACCGGAGGCGCACGCGCCCGGTACGTTAAGAGCTAGTGCTTCTTGACGGTAATCGTCGGTGTTTTGATCTTCGCCGAATCCATCACGACCTTCGGCACGGCCACCGTCGTGGTGTCGGTTCCCATCTGCACAGTCGGCGTGTGAATCGTATCCGTCTGCGTTCCAATCACAGGCTTCTCAATCTGGTACTGTCCCTCGCCCGTCTTTTTGCAAGCCGAGATCGAGACGACGGCCACGATGGCCGCGACTGCTGCTAACTTGCGCACGAGACGCCCTCCAAAAAGTGTGTTCGCCGGAAAGCCCGGCAACATCGCCAATAATACTCAGTCCTCAAACGCTTCGCGCTGCAACTTACGGACGCGTCGAAGCTCATACACCTGCGCCACCTCACCACCTATGATAAAGATCAAGGAGGCGTAGTAGACCCAGATTACGACAAGAACCAATGCAGCGACCGTGCCGCTGTAGAAGGAACCGGGGTTAAATGAGTGAACATAGGCCGAAAATGCCCTCTTTGCGACCTCGAGAAGGACGCTGGTGAAGAGCGAGGCGATGAGGGCCATCTTCCATCGGATTTTGCGGTGGGGCAGGAACTTGTAAAGACAGAAAAACATCGTGGCGATGAAGGAAAACGCCAAAACCTGGCCCAGGTTGTACTCCAGCTGGCTCATTAGCTCCGTTCGGATGCCCAGGTCCGCCAGAATGAGAACTCCCCGGGTGCTCGCTATGGCCAGATAGGCACTGAGAGAGGTGTAGGCCACGAGCAGAAGACTGGACACCAGTGTCATCTCGATATCGAAGATCTTCCCGGCGATGATACCGCGGTCGGTGTCGATGTCGAAAATCGCCGCCAGGACCGTGCGGAGGGATCCGAACAGTCGCGTCGAAAACCAGATGAATCCAATCGCGGAATAGATCCCCAGCGATCCCCGCCGCTTGATGACCTCATCGAGGATGGTCGCTGCCGGCCCCGAATCACCCGGAGCGTGTGGTGGAAGAAATTTGTCGACGATCGCCAGAACTTCAGCCGAAGTCGTGTCGGCCGACTGGTTGAGTAAGTAGACCAGGCCCGTCGCCAAGAGGAGAAAAAAGGGGACGGCCGCGAGCAGGATGTTGAAGCAGATTCCGCCGGCGAGAAAGAATACGTTGTCTTCGCCGCTGTTGTCCCAGACCCTTTTCGCGTAGTCGCGAAGGAGCCAGCCGAGCCGGGCGGTGAGCCCGCGCTCCGGCACTAGCTCTCTTTGTACGCCGCTTTTCTCTCGGCGATGCGGTCCTCAAGCTCTCCGCGCGTCTGCCGCGCCGCGGCGCGCCCTGCCGCGAACGCATTCGACACCTGCCGCTTCTTGGCGTCGACTGCCTCAAAGGTCGCTTCGATTCTCTCCTCGACCGAAGCGCGAACGTCCTGGAATTTGTCGGCCACTGTTCCGCTGAGGTCCTCTACGAGATCCTGCGCGGCCTCCTGGGCGCGGCGGGCCCGGCGAGCAATCTCACGACGCGTTTCTTCACCGCTCTGGGGAGCCAGCAGCAGTGCTACTCCAGCGCCGAGCGCGAGACCGAGGAAGAAGGACCCAATGCCGGGCCCGCTTCGCTCGACAATGACGTACGGCCTCTCGGCAGTGTAGGGATCATCCTCGTACCAATCGTAGTCGTCCATTCTGGTCCACCGAGTTGGTTAACGCTTTTTGGGCTTGGAGGCCTTCGAAGCTGGTTTCGCGGATTTCGGTGCCGGCTGGGATTCCGCCGGCTTCGCCGGACGATGCGCACCATTTACGGCGCCCGAGGTCCCGGCTCCATCACTCCCGTTCAACAGAGATGCAATCTCCGCGCGCACGTCACCGGGAGCCATTCCAACCATATTCGCTGTGCGGGCGTAATCCCCGTTCGTGGAAGCAAAAGCTCGCAGCACCAGCTGTCTTCTGGTATCCGCGAGAGTCGCGCCCGGCGGAACGCTGATCGACGCCGATGGATCCGCCCCACGGCGCAAATGCCGAGGCATGATGTCCACCGCCTTGATCTTGTCGCCGCGACCCATGATCACTGCGCGCTCGACGGCATTCTTCAACTCCCGGACGTTGCCCGGCCAGTTATAAGAGAGAATCCACTCCCACGAGGCATCGTCGAAGCCGGTCATCGGCTTTCCATTCTGCTCGCCGAACCGCACGAGGAATTCGGTGGCAAGCAGCTTGATGTCGCCAATTCTCTCCCGCAGTGGCGGGAGGAAAAGCTCGACGACAGCCAGCCGATAGTAGAGATCTTCCCTTAGATCGTTCTCCGAGAGTGCCTTCTGCACGTCGCGATTCGTCGCCGCGAGGATCCGGATGTCGACGGTGATCTCCTTCTTGCCTCCGAGGCGGCGGATGCTGCGCGATTCGATCGCGCGCAGCAGCTTCACCTGAATGTCGGGCGGCATCTCGGCAACTTCGTCGAGGAAAATCGTTCCGCCATCGGCCATCTCGAACGCGCCCGGTTTCTCGTTCGTCGATCCCGTGAAGGCGCCTTTCTCATGTCCGAAGAGCTCGTTCTCCAGGATGTCCTTCGGGAGGGCGGCGCAGTTGAGCGCGAAGAATGGTCCCTTCGCTCGCTCGCTCTTGTTGTGGACGGCCCGCGCGACGAGCTCTTTGCCGGTTCCCGACTCGCCGAAGATCAGCACACTCGCGGTGGAAGGAGCCACGGCCTCGATGATCTGATAGACCGCGCGCATCTCCTCCGACTGTCCCGTCAGCTCTCCGAAATGCGTCAGCCCCTCGAGCTTGGACGACAGCTCGCGATTTCTCTGCTGCACGTTGAACTTGTCGAGCGCTTTGGGAATGAGCGCTTTCAGGCGGTTCAGCTTGTCGGCCGTAAGCGGCTTCTCGACGTAGTCGTAGGCGCCTTCGCGCATCGCCTGAACGGCTGAGTCGACCGTTGCCTGACCGGTGACGATGATGCACTCGGTCGGGATCCCGCGCAGCTGGAGCTCTTTGAGCAGAGCCAGGCCGTCCACCTTCGGCATCTTGAGATCAGCGAGCACTACGCCAAAGCTTTCAGCCCCGAGCATGTCGAGGGCCTTCTGGCCATCCACTGCAACGGCGACCTCGTAACCTTCGTCGCGCAAAATCGCGCTCAACCCTTCTGTTATAGAACGGTCGTCATCCGCGATCAGGATTTTTGCGTGCTTCGATTCAGACTTTGGAATGGCTTTTTCCTTCGGGCAAGACGGTTAATATAACTCGCTCAGCACGCTCCTCGACCGTCACGCCAATGGCGTCGGCGAGGCGTCTGATGCTGGACAAGATAACACTTGCTCTATCTCCGTAAACCGTTAGCTCTATTCGAGTTCCGGCTTCGCTGGCCGGAAGGGCGCGGAGCGTCCCTTTGGCTTCAGCGGCGAGCACGGAACCAACGAGTCCCAGCAGTCCATCCGTGAGCGCGCTGGCAACGGCAACCTGAAGCGCCGCGCGGTCCGCGAATGAGGCCAGATCCGCCGGACCATCCGCACGAGACGCACGGCTTTTTACCACCTCGACGTTCACGGCTACGCCGCTCAGCGCATTGCGGATCTCGTGACCAGCTCGCCGCGTTATCTCACCAATTATTTCGACGGCGTCGGCTTTCGTCGCGCCC
The DNA here is from genome assembly GCA_039936175.1 of Gemmatimonadaceae bacterium. Taxonomy (GTDB): domain Bacteria; phylum Gemmatimonadota; class Gemmatimonadetes; order Gemmatimonadales; family Gemmatimonadaceae; genus UBA4720. The sequence continues at coordinate 57,672 of JBDTIV010000060.1, forward strand.
CCGTCAGTCACTCAGATCCGCATCGTCCGGCGCTGCTTCGACGACCGCGAGATCAGGGTGCGGCTGCGGCTTGTGCTGCTCGACGGGATGCACGAACCGGTCGACGACCTGCCGCGTCCTGGCCACCGCGAGCTGCGTGAAGAGAAAGCTGAATTTCTCCTCGTACGCTTTGGACAGCTTGTTCTTCACGTCCGCCGGCAGATCCCAGAATCTCTTCTTGAATGAGCCGAGCGCCTTCTTCCGGGTTTTGTAGAAGAACTGCTCGTCTGTATCGCCCGGCTTGCGCTCCTCTTTCGCGTTCTCGCGCAGCCACTCGTAGATCTCGCTTCGCAACGCGTCCGAAATGTTGTCGAACAACATCGTCTGGAAATTCGTCGCGAGGTGAATCTCGGCGGTGTCGGTCTTGGGGAAATTGTGGAAGGCGGTGTCGGGCAGAGTCGAGGCTCCGTGCTGCACGGCTCCCGCCAGTCCGTATTTCTCGCGGGCAACCTTCGAGAGACGAGCCAAGGTGTCAAAATCGATCTTTACATCGGCGATGCTTCCATCGGCGAGCACCACGCCGCCGTGCGTCGTGCCCGACTGCACGCTGATCTTGGACAGCCCCTCCGTACCCGGCGATCTTTTTGCGAGCGTCTGGTTGAAGCCGTCCATGTACGTCTCGAGCTCCTCGACCGTCGAGTTTGCCGTCCCCACTTCGCCGATCTCTCCACCGATCGAAATGGTGACGCCTTCGGGCTGAAGACTGCGAACAGTCATCGCCAGCTCAACGGCCTGCTCGTAGTTCGTTCGCTGCTGTTCCCTGAGCGTAGGCTTCGAGAGGTCGACGAGCGTCGAAGTGTCCACGTCGATGTTGTAGAAGCCGGCGGCGATCGCTTCGCGCGCGAGCTGCTTCACACCGTTCACTTCGGTGACGGGGTCCACCGCGAATTTCTTGGCGTTGACCTGAAAATGGTCGCCCTGGATGAACACGGGCCCGCGAAATCCCTCACGCAAAGCGGCAGCGAGCATCACCGCGACGTACTCGGAGGGGCGCTGGTCGGTGTAGGCTATTTCGGACCGGGCGATCTCGACGATCAATGCACCCACGTCGAGCTTGACGGCGGATCGGAAAAGAGAGCGGGCGGTGTCATAGACCATCCCGCGAATATTCATCGCCGGGACGGTGAAGCCGTGGGTCTCACCGCGGCCGCGCGCGAGGTAGAGATCATGGATTGACCACGGTTGAACTCCAACCGCCTGTCCAATCTCCCAGATGAGCCAGCGCGCGTCGTCGCGCTCGTCCTGGTCTCCGAAGACGGCCGTGTAGACCAATTTGTCCATCGCCGGTGAGGCTATCGCCGCTTCGTCATGGACAGTCACTCGACCGTCGAGAACGGTCACCGATTTATGAAATGGATTCACGAACATGGTAGTCACAAAGTCGTTGGGGTAGTTAGGGGTCGCAAGGGCTGGCTGGTATCCCAGCGCCTTCACGTCGGGGCAAGCCGCCGGGATCTTCACATGGCGAGATCACCATGTTCGAGTATTCGAGTCTCAGAATCGTTTCAGTCGATCTGCACAGTGAGTCCGTCGAACGCAGGAGCAATGCCGCTTGGCAGCTCCCGCTCAAGTTCCGCGTGGCCGGTCCGGTGCGTCAGATGTGTGAGCCACGTCTGCTGCGCGCCGATTTTTTTTGCGACGTTCACTGCTTCCGGCACACTGAGATGGGTTGGGTGCGGTGTCCGGAAGAGCGCGTTCAGCACGAGAACGCTGACCCCGCGAAAGGCGCTCAGCGCTTCGTCGGGAAGCTGCTTCGCGTCAGTGATGTAGCCGAGTTTGCCGATCCTGTATCCGTAAACCGAAGTCGGACCATGGGGAACGGCGACGGGGAGCACCTCAACGTCGCCGACTTTGAAACTCTTTCCGGGCAGCACCGGATGCGGCCGCCCCTCGGGTTTGCTGGTTCCGGGAAGCGCCTTGATCGAGTCGTCGAAAATGTAGGCGAACCGATTTGCCAGTCGCTGCATCGTCTCAGGCGGGCCGTACATGTCGATCGGGTGATCGGTGTGATCGGAAAGCGCGCGGATATCGTCGATGCCGTGAACGTGGTCGGCGTGGTCGTGTGTGAAGAGAATCGCATCCACCCTGCTGATGTTGGCCGCGATGAGCTGCAGCCTCAGCTCAGGGGGTGTGTCGATCAGAATGTTGGTGCCTCCATCCGTCTCGACGAGCGCGCCGACGCGCGTCCTTTTGTCCCTCGGGTCCGTCGATCTGCACACCTCGCACTTACATCCAATCTGTGGGATGCCGAAACTGGTTCCCGTCCCCAGAAAGGTGAGTTTCAGACGGTCTCCACCTTGAGCAAGTTGGTGGTACCGGGCATGTCGAATGGCACTCCGGCGGTGACGATGATCCGATCGCCGTGGCTGGCGAGCTCGCGCTTGACCACGACGGTCTTGGTCTGCGTCATCATCTCGTCGTAGTCGGCGCAGTGCGGGACGAGCTCGGGCACAACTCCCCAGACGAGCGCGAGCTGGCGGTAAGTCCTCGCCTCATCGGTGAGCGCGAGAATCGGGACCGCAGGTCGCTTGGAAGCGACGACACGCGCGGAGAACCCACTCTTGGTAAACACCACCACGAGTGGCGCATCGAGCATGTCGACCGCGGCAACGGTAGCGGCGGCGATCGCGACTTCAGTGGTAACGACCCCATCTCCCTGCGCGGCTCCCGCGAATGGCGGCATCGGGGGATGCGTTTCGATTTCCTTGATGATGCGCGTCATCGCCTCCACGGCGAGACGCGGGTACGCTCCAGCCGCAGTCTCGGCAGACAGCATCACGGCGTCGGTCCCATCCATGATCGCGTTCGCGACGTCGCTCGCTTCAGCGCGCGTGGGCCGTGGATGCTGAATCATCGACTCGAGCATCTGCGTTGCAGTGATCACAGGCCGGCCGACTTTGTTGGCAAGCCGGATGATCCGCTTCTGTGCTCCCGGCACCGCCTCGAACGGAAGCTCCACACCGAGATCTCCGCGCGCGACCATGACGGAATCGCTCGCGCGTACGATCGCCTCGATGTTCTGGAGCGCGACGTCCTTCTCGATCTTCGCCACGACAAGAAGCCACTTCGGGATCATCTTCCGCAGCGACTCGATGTCCTCGGCGCGTCGTACGAAGCTCAGCGCCAGGTAGTCGACTTCCTGCTCGACGGCAAACTTGATGTCGGCCTCATCCTTCTCTGTAATCGATGGCGCCGAGACCTGGATGCCGGGGAGGTTGAGACCCTTGTGGCTCTTGAGCTCGCCGCCGTTCAACACGCGCGCCTTGACGCGCGCGTCGCCGACTTCCAATGCAACGAGCTCGATCAACCCGTCATCGATGAGAATCCTGTCTCCCACGCGTACATCGTGGGCGAGCTGATCGTAGGTGACTGGTATTTCTCCCTTCTTCTCCTCGCCTTCGTGCACGAGGACGACGTCCTCGCCGACGGCGAGAGGCATCGGCTTTGGCAGGTCGCCCACTCGAATACGCGGTCCCTGCAGATCACCGAGTATGGCCACAGGCTTGTTCACCTCGCCGGCGAGTCGCCGAACCATTCTTATCGTCGCAGCGTGCTGCTCATGCGTGCCATGCGAAAAGTTCACACGCGCGACATTCATTCCGGCGTCAATCAGACCTCGAATCGCGTCATCCGTCGATGTGGCGGGCCCAAGCGTGCAGACGATCTTGGTGCGCGGGGTGTAGATGCCTGTCACTTCCCGCCGGGTGCGAGTGATCCGATTTTCGCCTCTAGTCCGGCGATGAGCTCGTCGAAGGATTTCTGGAAGCTCGCGATGCCCTCGACCAGGAGCTTCTCGGTAACCTCTTTCATCGAAATGCCGACGGCTTCGATCTCTCTGAGCAGTCCTTCGGAAACCGCGATTCTCCTGTCGACGGCGATCTGGGCGTCGCCGTGATCGCGGAACGCATCGATGGTCGCCGGAGGCATGGTGTTGACGGTATCGGGGCCTATCAGCTCCTCCACGTACATTACGTCGCGGTACTCGGGATTCTTGGTGCTGGTGCTTGCCCAAAGAGGTCGCTGGACGCGCGCGCCCGCCTTCGCCAACGCTTCCCAGCGCGGTCCCGCGAACTTCTGTCTGAACAAACGGTAGGCGAGTTTCGCGTTCGCGATCGCCGCGCGGCCTTTCAGCATTTTGAGCCGGTCTTTTTCGGGCCCGATTGCCTTTTCGATCAGAGCATCCAGACGCTTGTCGATCTCGGTATCGACCCTGCTCACAAAAAAGCTGGCGACCGATGCGAGTCCGTCGATCGGTTGGTGAGCCTTTACGCGATCCTCCAAACCGGTGAGGTATGCCTCGATCACACGCTCGTGCGCTTCGATCGCAAAAAGAAGTGTGATATTGACGTTGATTCCCTCGGCGATGAGGCGGCGAACGGCAATCGCTCCTTCCTGCGTGCCGGGCACCTTGACCATCACGTTGGGACGATCGACGGTCTTCCAGAGGCGGCGCGCTTCTTCGACGGTGGCATCGGCCGAGTGCGAAACTCCGGGCGAAACCTCGATCGAAACGTAGCCGTCGGAGCCGCGAGTTGAGCTGAAGACGCCCGCGAAATGGTCGCAGGCATCTCGCACATCGGTGGTCTCGAGAAGCTCGAAAAGCTCCCAGCTCGTGGGGCCCTTCTCTTCAGCTTCCGTTATCTGCTCGTCGTATGCGTTGCTCGATGCCAGCGCCTTCTGAAAGATCGTGGGGTTGGAGGTCATGCCCGTGAGGGCGTCCTCGCTGATTCGCCGATCGAGCTCGCCATCGTGCAGCATTCTGCGGTCGATGCTGTCGAGCCAGATGGACTGTCCGAGGTCGTGCAACTCCTGCAATCTGTTCATTCCCATTCGTGTTCCCCCTCTCCAATTCTAACTATCCACGGCGTCCGGCGCCTCTCTCTGTCATCGCGGCGAAATAATCGCTCCCGCAGTCGTTCGTGCGCCAACATCGGATTTTTCTGCTCTCCCCCGCCAACTCAGGCGGAAAGCGAGCCACCCTCCTCCTCAATCAGCGCGCCGATTTCGCGCTGGCGCAGAGAGTCCGAAGTGAGGAAGGCGCTCCGCTTGGAGAGGTGTTCAGCTTTCTGAGCGGGCTTTACTTCCGGGGAAAGTTGGCCTACGCCCGGGCTTTTGAGAATCCTCCCCCGGGACAGGCGACGGGCATCCATATAATCACGCCCTGTGACGGACTTTTGTCACCCGCGCTCATGGTCGGGCTCAAGGATCTGGGCCGCTATGCTGACGTTCCAATCGAGGCCCGCGAGCTCCGCTACCGCGCTCCCCTGGAGCGCGACGCCTCCGAGTTGGCCATGCAGATCGACGCGCACTGCGAAGTGGTTCTGCTCGGAAGCGTAGCGACCGGAAAGTACGTGGACGTCCTCGGACCCATTCTCGGGGATCGTCTTCGGTTCCCCCGGGAATTCCTGGGTCATGGAGATATGGCGCGGGGGTGCGATGATGCTGAAGCGCGCTGCCCTGGGTGTCGGGCTGACCTACATCCTGGTATCCGATCCCTTACGGCTCGGACACCGGCTCGGCGGAAAGAATCAGCCGGCTCGCGATGAGCGGGCCGAAGGCGATCCCTAGCGACCGACTCGCCAGTCGGTCGAGAGCTCCAGATTACCCCACGCGAGTTTCAGAGCGCCGTGCGGGAAAGTGGTGGATGTCGGAGCCTCGCGAGCCGGCACCAGCCAGAAGGTCAAACTCTCGAGCGGCTCGGCGAGCGTGCGTGCGCGCAGATCGATCCTCGCAAAGTCCTGCGCCGGGTCATAATCCGTTCCCCATTGCAGTAGCTGCTTGCTGACGATCAGTTTCCAGCCATTCTTCGTCGGGAGCGAAAAGAGCGTGTAGATGCCGCGCGGTATGAATGTGTTGCCGATCGTGAGATCGACTTCGGTGGTCAGCTGGGTGGACATATTCGCCCCGGTGCGCCAGACGCTGTCCCATGGAATTACACCAGGCATCCCGATGACACTCCGTCCGCGCAGGTGCGGCTGGCCGTAGTCGAGCACGATCCGAGCTGGACCGGACGTGCTCATCTCGTTGTTCCAGGCGCCTTCGCTCCAGCGGCGATCGACCAGCACTTCGACGCTGGCGCGCGTGCTGGGAGCCGCCCGTGGAATTGGGGCGGGCCGTTGCGCGGGTTGTGCAGCCTGCGGCTGTGTGGCGGGCGCGGGTTGAGATTGGGCGCCAAGACGCACTGCGACGAGCATCGACGCTGTCAAAAATGCAAATCGCGCAATCACCGTTAAAACTCCCGCTTCCGCATCTCCTTGAAGAATTGCTCGTGCTCCTGACGCTCCTTGAGCGTGGCTTCGTCGGTCGGGAGATCGGTGAGGTTCTTATCATACTTCTTCCCGAATCCCTTTTTACCACTCGATTTGGCAGCTTTGGCGGCGTTCTTTTTCGCGAGCGCCGCGATCTTCTTGTCGTCCATGATTGTTTCCCCCGGGGTAGTGCTTAAAGGGAGCAACGAGTCCCGCGAAAGGCAAGTGCGACTATCCCGCTCGATCCGTCACCCGCATAATTCACGAATGAAAGCAGCGGTCCTGGTGTGCGCGGCAACGATCATTCCGGCTTTGGTGGGATGCCGGACCAGGCATCCCACATTCACCTATAACGGTTGGGCACTGGGGATTTCGCCGGACAGTGCCACCGCCTTGACCAAGGCGCAGTTCGGCAAGCCCCTCGTCTGCTCCGTAGCTGATGCGGAAATGATGGAGTGTGAGACGGATCGAGCAGGTGCCGGATACCTGAAGGTCTCATTTAGTGCCGTTCCGCGTCGCCTGGATGATGTCTTTCTCGAATTTCCCCTCGATCGCCGCGCATCGAGGGATTCTCTGGAAAAGTGGTTTACGGAACGCTGGGGTCCTCCCATTCCGCGCGCGGCGATGGAGAAGTCATTGGGGCCGCTCGCTGGCATTGACGCGAGCAAGGGCACCCTCGGGATCTGGCTCCCGGAAGGTTCGGTATTTGGCATGGTTGGGATCTTCACCCCCGATTCCACGCGGATGTTATCGATCTCCTTCACAAACCGGCGCAAGCAACTGGGTTTTAGGACTAGGATCGGGGCTCCGGACTCCGTCCGCAGGTGACGATGACCAACTTCCCCGACGCCATCTCCGTCCTCTCGGCGATGATCACGCCGGCGGTGCTCATCTCGGCCTGCGGATCGCTCATTCTGGCGACGTCGGACCGGCTGAGCAAAGCGGTGACGCGCACCCGCGAGATCTCGAGCTCGCTGATCCCGCGCGCGAACGATCAGCGAAGCGAGGGCCGCGAAGAAGAGCGGCGAATGCTGTTCACCCAGCTCGACTTCGTCACGACGCGCTCGCGGCTGCTGCAGCGGGCGCTGTCGCGCCTGTACGCGGCACTCGCGTTCTTCGTGGGCACGAGCGTGACCATCGGCCTGGTCGCCATCACGAGCCCAAAGTTCACGCTGGTTCCAATCGCGCTCGGACTCTGTGGTGCGGGACTGCTGCTCTATGCGGCGTTTCTGTTGATCAAGGAGTCACGCTTCGCACTGGCGGCGGTCAACGAAGAGATGGACTTCATGTGGAAGCTCGGCAAGACTTACGGGCCGGAGGATCTCGTCGCCAAGGGGATCAAGAGGGCGCGGTGGTTCGGCGGGGTTCGGTGACATTTCGCCATTCGGCTTAACCACAAAACAAAAAAAGTGGAGAGCTGAAAGCTCCCCACTTTGTTCGCAGTGTATTGGCCGGCCTACTTCAGCCGCACTCGCTAAACCCGCACACATGGCACTTGGCGCAACCTTCAGCCATCTCGAGCGATGATCCGCAGTCCGGGCACGTGCCGATGAACGACTCGCCGCGGTTGACGGCGTCGAAGCCGTACTGCGTCTGCTGTGACTCCCCGCTATTCGTCACCGGAGACTGCTGGGGCTGAACGACGTCGACCGACGTCGGGGTCTGCGGAGTTCCGGTGAGCAGATCCTGCTGCACTCCCTGCTTTTCGCGCATCCACTTCTCCAGCGCGATGCCGATTGCGTCGGGAACCGAGAGCACCTTGTTCGGTCCGAGTCCAATCGCCTTGTCGGAAGCGATGCCGCGCAGCTGGCGGTGCACCTCACGAATCGGGATTCCAGACCTCAGCGCCAGCGAAATCAACCGTCCCATCGCCTCGGCGTCCGCCATCGCTGCTCCGCCTGCCTTACCCAGGTTAATGAACACCTCGAATGGCTGCCCGCGATCGTCTTCGGTGATGTTCAGGAACATGGTGCCAAGCGGGGTCTCGATGCGCGTGGTGATGCCTCGAAGGGTATCCGGGCGCGCGCGCTTGGCGCGGCGCTGAAGATTCTCGGCCTCGGCATCGAACAGCGCCTGCTTGAGTCTCGCGTTTTCGGCGTCCAGCTCGGCGATCGTGCCATGCAGCTCACCACGTTCAGCGCGCGCGTCGGCTTTGCCATCCCGATCGGCCTTCGCCTGCTCGGTGGCACCGGTGGACAGAACCTGATTGTCGCGGGAACCGTCGCGATACACGGTGACGCCCTTGCACTTGAGCGCGTAAGCGAGCTCGTAGATAGACCGAACATCTTCCGGGGTCGCAGCGTGCGCGAAGTTGGTCGTCTTGGAGATCGCTGAATCGCAATTCTCCTGAAAGGCGGCCTGCATCCGCACGTGCCACTCTGGCGTGATGTCGTGCGCCGTGACGAAGACGCGCTGCCACTGCTTCGGAACTTCGTCGAAGTGGATATGGCCTTCTTTCGCGATCTTCTCCATCAGCTCCTCGGAGTACCACCCTTCTCGCTGCGCGATCGCGACGAAATCCTCGTTTACGTCGGGCATCAGGACGCCCGCCTGATTGCGCATGAACGCAACGGCAAAAAGCGGCTCGATTCCGGAAGAGCAGCCCGCGATGATGGAGATCGTTCCCGTCGGCGCGATCGTGTTGACGTTGCAGTTTCTGAGAAGCTGCATCGGACGAATGCGCTTTCCATTCGCATCGCGCGCGCACGTCTCGTCAGGCCCCCAGATTGATCTCGCCCACTCGGGGAAAGGTCCGCGCTCGTTGGCGAGACGCTCGCTCTCCCTCTTGGACTCCACGTCCACGAATCTCTGGAGATGACGGCCGAACTCGACGCCTTCGATGCTGTTGTACGCGATTCCCAGGCGGACGAGCGCGTCCGCAAAGCCCATCACCCCGAATCCGATCCGGCGGATTCTCTTTGAGAGCGCGTCGATCTCGGGCAGCGGGTACTTGTTGACGTCGATGATGTTGTCGAGGAAGTGAACTGCGAGGTGGATATCGCGCTTGAGCGCGTTCCAGTCCATCTGCTCGGCGACCACGTAATATCCGACGTTGATCGAGCCGAGGTTGCAAACGTCGTACGGAAGTAGCGGCTGCTCGCCGCACGGATTCGTCGCCTCGTACTTGCCCACATGCGGTACCGGATTGAACCGGTTCGCTTCGTCGATAAAGAAGCAACCCGGCTCACCGGTGCGCCATGCTCCGTCGATCATCTTCGCCCACACCGCGCGCGCGCCGAGCTGCCCCGTCACCTGGTGACTCGAGGGATCCACGAGATCGTAGGACGTGCCGGCCCTCACGGAGTCCATGAACTTGTCGGTCACGGCGACGGAGATGTTGAAGTTGGTGATCTGCGTCAGGTCTTCCTTGCACGTGATGAAATCCATGATGTCCGGATGATCGACGCGCAGAATGCCCATGTTGGCGCCGCGACGCGTCCCGCCCTGCTTGACCGCATCCGTGGACGCATCGTAGAGCTTCATGAATGAAACGGGTCCGGACGCGACGCCAGTCGTGGAGCGGACCATCGATCCCTTGCCGCGAAGCTTGGAGAAACCGAATCCGGTGCCCCCACCCGACTGGTGAATCAACGCCATCGATCGAAGCGTGTCGTAGATGCCGTCGCGTCCGTTGGAGAGCGCGTCTTCGACCGGCAGCACGAAGCAGGCGGAGAGCTGCCCGAGCGGACGACCGGCATTCATGAGGGTCGGAGAGTTCGGCTCGAAGCGACGCTCGACCATCAGTCTATAGAAGTCACTGGCCATATCGGTGACTTCGCTGTCGTTCGATCCGTAGCGACGATCCGCTTCTGCCACCGTGCCGGCTACTCGCCAGAACATGTCTTCTGGCTGCTCCACAGGCGTGCCCGTCGCGTCCTTGATCAGATAACGTTTTCTGATCACGGTGCGCGCGTTGTCATTGAGCTGGGCGTCGCCCTGAGGGGGCACGGCTGGAATGGGCATTATTTACAACTCTCCGCAGAATAAAAGGGTTGTCAAGAACAAGACGATGGAGTGGTCACTGCACGCTTGGGCATCAGGTGGTTTCGATGCGGGGGAGCATACTACCCGTATTCGTGAGTCCGCGCCAGTGTGTAGTTATCTCCTGCTCTGACAACGACTTACGTAATCCACATCACGAATAGATATTGGGGTTTCAATTTTCCACCCGCCGCTCGACTCGTGGACCTCGGCTGTCGTTCCGCACAGCTGAGTCTGCGAAAAAATCCGGACAGAATTGCTATCCCGATCTAACTACTCCGAGGGCTTGGAGTTAGCTCGCTACGACCGTATTTTCTGTTTTTGAGTGGCGCGGAGCTGGCGCCGTGAGTCGGCGCGAAGCGCTGCTGTAAATCGCTCCAAATAGTCGGCCCCTTGCCCAGATACACGTCGCACGTCGTGGATTAGAACGACGCGCCGAACGTTCCGTACAGCTGCGCACGCCGGGCGTGGAGTTCCTCACGATTTGCCAGCGGGAACGCGATGCCCAGTCGCACTCTCGCCTGCGTATCGAGCTGGATTCCAGCATCGATGTTGAGCTCGGCACCCACCGAAGTCATGACAGGGGTGCCGACTTCGAACGAGTCGCAGATACCACTTCCCGCACCAACGGCGCTCGCGGGGCAGTAAGCGCGACCCGTCTCGCCGAAGAGGTTCAGCGACGTCTTGTCGACGAAGACCGGAATCCAGCGAAAGCCACGCGAAGGAGCCAGTAGAGGCGCTCTGTATTCGACCGACGCTGAATACGCCCGAATACCGGTCTCGGAGCTCACCGGATATCCGCGCACACCGAACACGCGCCTTTGCTCGCCGGCAGAGACACCCGGAAACACTTCTATCGATGTCCCACTTATGCCGCCGGCGGAGAAAGTGTCGAGGCTTCTCTCGTCGCTTACGCCGCCTGCTGCGCGGAGCGCGAGAACGTGGTGCGCGAAACCCGGCAGATCGAGCGACTTGTACAGCGAGGCGATGCCGACGAGGCTGCGGGTGGAGCTTCCCGCGGTACCGCGCTCCCAGCGCTGACGTCCGTTCAAGCTCGTGCTCAAGCCATCTTCCGGAGAAATGCTCAACGTTGGCCGCTGTGCGTTCGACCAGCCGACCGATGCGATGATTCCCGGCAGCGTCGGCGACGTCAGGTAGAATGGCGACAACCGTGCGAGCAGATCGTTCGCGGTCTTCGAGTAAGAGAAGCTTTCGAGCTCTCCGCCGAGTGACGCATACGAATAACTGCGAAACCGCGGCCGAATGAAAGTCGCCTGAAGCGACGCGGTTCTCTTGCGCTCGATGAGCGTTCCGAGCGAAGTCGTAACTCCACCAACCGTTTCCGATACGTCAGCGTTCGAATAGTTCTGGGTCGCGTAGAGATCGATGAGCGGCAAGCCTAGTCCCGCGTACGTGTACCAGAGCCACGCCGAGTTCTCGCGGAAGCGGTTATTGCGCAACACTTCGGCGGTGTAATCGTGACGGCCCACGATGTCAAACCCGCTCGTCTGTGCACCGAAAGATGTCCCATCCTGTGTCGTGCTCTCGAACACGGGCAGCCAGTAGCGGGGCAAGAGCGAAATCCACGGCGAGTATCGCCTCGCCCGCGACGTATCCGCTGATCCGACGGGAGGCAGGCCCCGAACGATCGCGAGGCAATCCGCGCAATCTCTCCGTGGCGAGCTGCGCGAGCCGTCTGAATCGGGGTAAGGAGTTCCGAGCGGAATGGGTCCGACGCCAATGTGATCGCCATCGGCAAGAAATAGAGTCGCGGCGAGCCGCGTGCCATCGGGCGATTCTTCCGGCGTGAAAACACCGGTCGCGGCGTCCGTGAGACGAGCGAGCGTCACCGGCCGCGCAGAAATGTCGGCGACATAGATCTGCGGCATTCCATTCCGCTCGGACGAGAAATAGATGCGCCGGCCATCACGTGACCAGCTCGGCTGCGAGATGATGGAGCGCGATGCTCCGAATGTCGTAAGCGCTATGCCATTCGCATCCAGCACCACCAGTCGCGACACGCCGAGCGTTTGCTCGAGCGCGACGATCCGCATGCCATCGGGCGACCAGCGCGGATCCATCCATTGCGTATCGATGCTCGAGGCTGTTATCGGTCTGACGGGTCCGCCGGCAGAAGACAGGCGCACAAGTCTTGTGCTCGCTGGAACATCCTGCACGGCGACGATCTCGCCGTCGGGTCGCGCGTCGATCGCCGAGAGCCGGGCTCCTCGAGTGAGCTGGATCTGTTCTTCTCCACGTTGAACGTAGAGGTCCTGCCGCAAGTGATACGGATCGAGATAATCAGGTTGAGTGAAGAGAATGCTCCCGTCACCGAGGCGTACGTTGGGATCGACTCCATTCCTGCGGCCCAGCCTGGTCTCGCGGCCGGAGAGCGAAACTTCATAGGCGGCAGGCATCTCGCGGCCATTGGCGCCCGCATAGATCAGCGTCGTGTCACTCAGCCAGCGCGGAAAGAGCGCGAGGCGCCCGCGATGCGTCAACTCGCGCCATTGCGGCATCACCTCGTGAGGCGCCTTCATCTCGCGAACCAGCGAATCGCGCCACTGCTTCCAGGCGGTCTGGAACGATTCGCCAAATGCGCCGCGGGAAGTAGCCGTGAGGAAAAACGGAAACAGCGTCTTCGAGCCGCGCTCGACAAAGTCCCTGACGCTCCCGGGGCCGCGCGTGCGCGAGAGGTAGTCGAACATCAACGAGCCGTAGACATAGACCACTTCGCCGCCAGGATATCGTGTCGTGCCCGGTGAGAGCTCCTGCAGTGTGGGAAGACGATTGGCGAGCGCGGCAGCTCGGGCCACCATGGAATGCTCGGAGCTCTCCAGGCGGCCGACGCCGGTCATTCGCGACTCATAGTAAACGGCGAGTCCTTCCAGGACCCAGCTCGGCTCGTAGGCATTGGGAAAGAGCAGCGGACTCCGCCCAAATATCGCCTGCGCCCCGCGCCAGAACCCGCGCGAGCGGTCGAGGTGGAAGATGTGTGTGAGCTCGTGCGTTACGATGAGCGAATTCCAGTCGGTGTAGTTGCGCAGTCCTGAAGCATCGACAGGCGGATGCGCAAAAATGACGATGCGATTCGAGGGAAACGGCGTAGCGTACCCGTTTACGTAGTCGACGTTGTCGGAGATTACGAGATCGATCGTGCCGCGGGGGGGCACGAGCTCCGTCGAGAGCTCCGCATACGCGCGCTCGGCGTTGACGGCGGCTCTACGCGCCTCGGCTTCGAGTAGCGGCGTAAAGTGAACGCGAAAGTGCTGCGTCTGGATTGTGTGCCAATCCTCGTTGGGTGGCAACTGCGCGAGCGCCGCTCGCGCCGCGCCCAACATCAGCGCGGCGACGAGCGCGATTCGCGTCATGGAGCCTGCGCCAGGCCCGCGAAGTAGGTCTGAAGTCCGCGCAGTATCGCGGTGGCGTAAGCCTCCTGATAGGCCGGCGTTCTCAACGCGGCCTCCTGATCCGGCATGATGACGAATGCTCCCTCCGTGAGGATTGACGGCATCCACGTTCCGCGGGCGACGGCAATGTTCTGGAATTTGGTCCCGTTGTCGCGCAGACCAAGCTCCTGCAGCAACGCCGACTGAGTTGCCAGGCCCAGAGGAATCGAGTGCGGCCAAAAGTATAGCGTGAGGGAGCCATTGTTGACGAATGGATTCACGCCGTCCGGAAAGGCATTCAGGTGGATCGATACGAACGCCTGGGAGTTGGCGCGCCGGCTGATAATCGCGCGCAGCCCAAGATCGACCGGGTCTGGCGTGGTGCGCGTCATCACGACGTTGGCGCCCGCCTGCGTAAGCAGGTCACGCAGCTTGAACCCTACCTGGAGAACGGCATCGCCTTCGTACAAAGTCGTTGGACCTGTTGCACCGGCTGGAGGATGTCCCGGATCGACGGTAATCGTGAGGCCGCGAAGCGGGAACGCGCGATCGGCGATCCGCGGAGGACGGCGCACTCTGAAAATGATCGCGCCGTTTTGCCAGAGAACGAGATACCCGTAGGGAGGACGATTGAGATTGATCGTGTAACGCACGCGAGTCGGTTCCGGAGTCGAGCTCACACTGTTCAGATACGAATCCGTTGGCTGCGGCATCATTGAGACAACGGGCGCGCCGGCTACGTCGTAGACGAGCAGCGATAGCGACCGATCCGCTTCTTCGACGAGATACGGCGGAGGCGGGCCGCTGATCGGAACGACGATGTCGATGAAGTCAGGGCCTGGGAGGATTCGAACCTCGCCAACGCGGCGCCCGGGTGCGAGTGTGTCACCGATGATCCCGTGCGCGGAGTCCGCGGAAACGAACCGTGCATCCAGCTCGCTCCGCAGCACCCACGCGATCTGTCCGGAATCGAGCTCGATGCGAACGAAATCGTCACCACTCACGCGCTGCTGCCCCGTGACTTTTACCACTGTCCCCGGAAAGAGAAACCACTTGTACTCCTGTCCGTTGCCTGGCGCGGGACGCGCGATCGTCACCCGATCGGTGTCGTCAAGCGTCGATCCCGGTGCGCCGAGCGCGACGTAAACGTTGCGCGAGAGGGGGAGCAGCGCGTCGAGCGATGGCGGCGCATTCACAGTATCACCCACCACGTTGTCACGATGCGTGGTATCGGGAACGGCAGGAACCCTGATCGGCAGAACGAGGCGTGCGCTTCCGCCAGGGTTCCGGGCAAGGAGCTCGTAGCGGGGAGCACTATCGGGCGGGACGGGGAGCCATCCCATGAACGCGCCGTCTGGCCATACCGGCACAGGCACGCCATTGATACGGAGGGCCGCATCTCCGCTGCCGACGCTGCCAAATATGAAATTCGAGTCCCGGACGGTAAGAAGCTGGTCCGGCTTCGGGTAGACGACGTTTATCTTGAGCGGCCCGCGCACGTCAGGAACCGCAGGCAGCTTGGGATTGGCGCTCGGCAAAGCCGCCGGCACCAGCGGAGGAACGGGAGCCGGTGCCGGAGCAGGCGCGGGCCTTCCCGGAGCGGTGCTGCAGGATGCGCTCAGAACTGCGACGCAACAGGTGAAAACCCCAACGGCCCATGCTTTCATCGTCAGAATGTGGGTTGCACGTGGATTGAGAGACCAGTACTTGCATTACGCATGGGTAGTGCCCTTGTCGATTTGCTTCTATCTTTTCAATCCCCGGAAGCGCTCGGCTTCCGCGACCGAAAAATCAACGCTCATTTCGAGCCACAATTGCTTGCAGAAATTTTCGGGAGTTCGAATGTCGGGCTGATCAGGCACGACAATCAGGACTCCTTTATGATTGCCAATCTGGAGACGGGCGACATTGCGACAACCAGTGCGCCCACGCTCGTCTCCGTGCATACGGCGCCGTTCATACTCATAGTGGCCGATGGCGTGGGCGGGGCCGCGTCTGGAGCACTCGCCAGCTCGATAGCGACCGAAACCATCCTCAGTGAGCTGCACCGATGGTGGCACAAGGTCCCCAAGCGGACGCCCGATTCCATCGAGGCCGCGCTCAAACGGGGAATCGACGTCGCCAACCGGGCGATCTATCAGAAGGCGAGCTCTATTCCCGAGCATCACGGGATGGGAACGACCACGACGCTCGCGCTCGTGCTCGACGGCGAGGCATTCATCGCCCAGGTCGGAGACAGCAGAGCTTACCTCGTGCGCAAAGGCACCGCGAAACAGCTCACCAAGGACCAGTCGTTCGTGCAGCGTCTGATCGACGCCGGCCGGATGACCCAGAAGGAAGCCGCCCAGAGCGAGCACCGCAACATCATCCTCCAGGCGCTCGGTCCGGAGGAAAAAGTCGTCACCGATCTTTATCGCTGTAAGCTGGAGAACGACGACTGTCTCGTGCTGTGCAGCGACGGACTCTCCAATCAGGTATCGGCCGAGGAAATCGCCCGCATCTCGCGCGGCTCGGCGCGACCGCAGGAGATTTGCGGCGCGCTGATCGAAGAGGCGCTACACACCGGCGCGCCGGACAACGTGACCGTCGTCGCTGCCCGGGTGCGCACCGAGGCGGATCAGCTCCGCGCGGCCAAAGGCGGCTGAGGTCATTTCGCTGGAACGGTCTCCCCTGTGTGGGAGGCCGCCCCGATCGGAACGTCGCGCGACCAGGGTGCGATGAAGGGCAGGAGCAAGAGCGGCGGAATCGCCATTGTGACCGTGATCAGGAAAAATGACGGCCAGCCCAGCGACTCGGCGATTTTACCGGCGGGCGCGACGAGAATGTCCCGGCTCGCCGCCATCAGGCTGGAGAGCAGGGCGAACTGCGTCGCGGTGAAGCGCTTGTTGCACATGGCCATGAGGAATGCGGTCATGGCGGCTGTAACCAGGCCCAGTCCGAAATTCTCGACTACCACCGCGGTCACCATGAGCGAGTGGCTCTTCGCCGCCATCGACAAGACGTAGTAGGTGAGATTGCTCAGGCCCTGGACTACCACGAAAATCCAGAGCGCCTTGTTGATTCCCACTTTGCCGATTACCGCGCCTCCAGCGAGAACGCCAAGAATCGTGGCAACCACACCGGCGCCGAGGAATACCGCGCCGACTTCGCTCTGCGAGAAACCGGCCTGCAGCAGGAAGGGCGTCGTCATGCTTCCGGCCAGACTGTCGGAATATTTGTACACGACGATGAAGAGCAGAACCAGCAGCGCGCGCACGACGCCCGCGCGCTGAAAGAAATCGGCGAAGGGCAGCACCACCGCCTCGGCGAGTGTCCTTGGCGGCGCGTCGTTCAGAACCGGCTCGGGCGCGAGAAAGGTCGTGACGACGCCGATGAGAATGAGCGCGGACAGAATGAGATACACCGTCTGCCACGGCATTCTGTCGGCAAGGAAGAAAGCCAGCGCGCCCGTGGTGATCATCGCGATCCGATATCCCAGCACGAAAACCGCGGCACCCGCGCCCATCTCACGATCCTGCAGGACGTCCGTTCGATAGGCGTCGAGCGAGATATCCTGCGACGCGCTGAAGAACGCTATGGCGATCGCGTTGACCGCCAGCATCCTGAGGCCCAGCTGCGGATCATGGAGCGACATCGCGGCGATCGCGACGAGGAGGAGGAGCTGCGTGATGAGCACCCACCCGCGCCGCCGGCCGAGGAATGGCGGAACGTATCGGTCCATGACCGGAGCCCATACGAACTTCAGAGAGTACGGAAGGGTGACCAGGCTAAAAAATCCGATGGTCTTGAGATCGACCCTGGCGGTGACCATCCACGCCTGGAGCGTCTTGCTCGTCAGGTAAAACGGTAGTCCCGAGGAAAAGCCCAGGAAGACGAGCACCGCCATCTTCGGCTGGCCGAAGATGCGGAGAGGCGAACTTTTCACGGCGGTCTCGCTCATCGGACTTCTCCAGTTGTGACGCAGCTAGGCGGTTCCAGCGCTCCTTTGCATGCTTCCTGCCGAAACTTCGCGCAGCAGCACGCGCGCGGCCGCGCGCTGCATCACCGCTTCCCCGCCCCACGCGGAGAGGATCGGCGCCGACACATCCAGTTCGTCGGCGAGCCGCGGGTGGCTGAACTGGATGATGAGGGTGTCGCTTCCCGGTGCATCGCCAAGCGCTTTGCGGACGGCGCTCCTCGCGTCGGCGGAATATCCAGGCCTTCCTTTCCAGGCACGAATGTCTCCGAACAGAGCAACGATCGTCGAGCCGGATTTGGTTGCGCCGTCGGAATCGAGAACGAGATCGATGCCCCCCGTCCTCAATGTAGAGATGAGGGGGTCACGCGACGGCGCCGGATATGGGCCGCCGATGTCGTCATCGACGATCGTGAGGTGCCACGGCTGCGGCAAATTCGGAATTTGTCCGTTCAGCATGTGCACGACGCGCTCGGCGAGCTGCGTGGACCAGCCACTCTCGTCGCGGCCGGGCCGGCTCATCTCCCTGGACAGCGCTGCCCACCGGGCCCAGCGCCGGCGTCGCTCGAGCGAGCGCTGCACGCTGTCGGCGTCGAGCCGTTTTTCCTCGAGCGCCTTTCGTACCGCCAGCTCGGAATCGACGACGTTCGACGGATAGAGCAGGCAATCGCAGCCGGCGTGAATTGCGCGGACGACGGCCTCCGATTCTCCGCCGCCAAGCACACCTTCCATGATGAGTGCATCGGTGACGATGAGTCCTTGGAAAGCCATCTCGTTTCGCAGCAGGTTGGTGAGAATCGGGCGAGAGAGGGTCGCGGGAGATCCCGTCGGATCGAGCGCGGGGAACGCCACATGCGCCGACATCACGGAGGCGACACCTCGCTCGATCGCGCGCTGAAAAGGCAGGAGATCCGTCTCTCGAAGTTGCTCGAGCGACTCATTTACACTCGGGAGCTGCTTGTGCGAATCGACGGTCGTCCGCCCGTGCCCAGGAAAATGCTTCGCGCAGGCGAGGACTCCTTCGGCCTGACACGCGTCGATCCAGGCGGAGGCGTATTCGGCGACGCGCTCCGGGTCGGCACCAAAGGATCGGGTGCCGATTATTGGGTTGTCGGGCTCGATGTCGAGATCACAGTCGGGTGCGTATATCCAGTTTATGCCCAGCGACTTCGCCTCCATGGCACTGATTCCGGCTGCGCGGCGAATCGACTGGATGTCCTCTAGCGAAGCTATAGCGGCAAGCGGAGGGAGGGCGGTCTGTCCTGTGAACTGCTGGCCCGCTCCTCTCTCCAGGTCGGCGCCGATGAGCAGTGGAACCCGCGACTTTGAGTGGAGATCCTCGGTGAGCGACGCCACGTGCTCCGACGGCCCGCCGAACAGAATGAAACCGCCAACCCCGAGCTTGAGCGCTTCATCGATTGCCTCGCGGGCGCTTTCAAAGCCGTGCGTGGCGTCCCAGCGGATGGCTGGATAAAAAAGTTCCGCGATCTCGCTCACGCGGGCGTGAGCTTCCCCAGGATGCGCTGACCGTGCGCGCCTGTAGCGGTTGGAACGTTGCCGGGCCGTTTCGTCACGTGGAGGTATCCAAGCAATGCGAAGGCCACCGCCTCCTTTGCTTCGCCATCGAAATACACTTCGTCGAAGTGCCGAACGCGAACCGGCGCCGCGGCTTTCTCGATCGCGGCGAAAAGCGCGGGGTTTTTCGCGCCGCCTCCGGAGACGAGCACTTCCCGCACGGGCTCCGCGATAAAACGGCGATAAGCGTCGCCAACGCTCTCGGCGGTGAGTCGCACGGCGGTCGCGATGATGTCCTCGTCACTGGCGCCGTTGGCGCGGCAGCGTGCAATCAACTTCATCACGTAATCTGTGTTGAACAGCTCGCGTCCCGTGGATTTGGGAGGCGGTGAGGCGAAGTAAGGCGCTGCGAGCAGCTCCTTGACGATCTTCAAATCGGCTCGTCCCGCTTGGGCGAGCTTTCCGTCGACGTCATACGGCATGTCCGGGCGAAGAGCGTGGGTGACGCCGTCGATCACAGCAACACCGGGCCCCGTATCGAACGCGCGCACGCCTTCGATCTCGCCGTGTGGTGGGACGACCGTGATATTGCCGATACCGCCGAGATTCTGAAGTCCCCGCCATTCGGATCCGGAGGCAAAGAGCATCGCGTCCGCCATTGGGACGAGGGGAGCCCCCTGGCCGCCCGCGGCGACGTCGCGCACACGGAAGTCGCTGACGACGTCGATTCCCGTCCGCTCCGCGATAACGGATGCTTCGCCCGTCTGCCACGTCGAATGTCCGGGCTCGTGCCAGATCGTCTGGCCATGCGAGGCGATAGCAGAGATATCGTCGCGCGCGACTCCCGCCTCAGCCATCACTTCGACGGCGGCATCCGCCAGCCATCCGCCCAGGTCGAAGTTGATGCGACAATACTCCGCCGGATTGCCGCCGCCGAGTGCGGCACCGAGGCGTGTGCGCTGTGCGGGAGTGTACGAGCGAGAAGTGTAGGCGAGA
This sequence comes from Gemmatimonadaceae bacterium, assembly GCA_039936175.1. GTDB lineage: Bacteria > Gemmatimonadota > Gemmatimonadetes > Gemmatimonadales > Gemmatimonadaceae > UBA4720. The sequence goes on from JBDTIV010000060.1 coordinate 77,795, forward strand.
AGATCGACCGCGATGCGGCCATCTTCCGAGTCGGTGAAGCGAGCGACGGCCGCGCTGATTCCATCCAGCGACGTTCCCGACATCAGGCCCACCACCACGCCGGAGGACACCTATCGCGCGGGGATGGGTGGCGGCGGGTCTTTCGTGATGCGCCGGATCGCGCCGCCATTCAGGGCGAGGAGACGCTCCGCGTCTTCGAGGGAGACTCCCTTCTTTTGCATCACGATCGCCGCTTTGACGCTTTTATCGGCGCGATCAAGAAGGACCTTCGCGTCTGCGCGCGAAATGCCGCATACCTCCATCACAATGCGCTGGCTGCGGTCAATCAGCTTGTTGTTCGTCGCGCGAAGGTCGACCATGAGATTGCCGTAGGTTTTTCCGAGGCGAATCATGGCGCCGGTGGTGATGGTGTTGAGCACGAGCTTCGTTGCGGTGCCGGCCTTCATGCGGGTCGAGCCCGTGACTACTTCGGGCCCGACGATCGGAAGCATCGCGACGTCCACTCTCTCGAGCACCTCCGTCGGGGGAGGCGAGCACGCCACGATGGCGGTCTTGGCACCGATGTCTGCCGCGCGCTCGAGAGCGGCGCGAACATAGGGAGTGGTTCCGGAAGCCGCGATGCCAATCACGAAATCCTTTTCGGTGACGCCGCGCTCATCGATCGCGATTGCTCCATTGCCGAAGACATCTTCCGCGCCTTCCTGTGAGCGGGTGAGCGCGGGGAGCCCGCCGGCGATTATTCCCTGCACCATCTCCGGGTCCGTACCGAAAGTGGGCGGGCACTCGCTTGCGTCCAGCACTCCCAGTCGTCCTGAAGTGCCGGCACCCACGTAGAACAAACGTCCGCCGGCGCGAAAAGTTGCTTCCGCGATCTCGATGGCGCGTGCGATCGGCTCGCGCTGCGTAGCGACCGCGTCGGGAACTATGTGATCTTCCGCGTTTATCAAGTCCACGATCTCGAGGGGGGATGCGAGGTCGATCGACGCGGTACGCGGGTTGCGGCGCTCCGTTTCGCGAGGGTCCAACATCAATGCGCTGCTGAGCGGTGAGCCACGACCAAAGTTACCCGACGCCTCGCGCGAATTGCAAGACAACCTGGAGTACGATGATGAGACGTTTTCTCTTTGCATTTTTGCTGACGGCGCTTGGGACAGCCCCGTTGAGCGCGCAGCGCCGCTCCAATGTCTACAAGCCCAGCGGAGATCCGGGCGCGTGGTTCACGGTCGGCGTCGGCGGCTTTACGGGGACAGGCGTCAATGACGGCCGGTCCGCGAGCACGTGGGATTTTGGCAACTCCACCAACCTCGAGTACAGGGCGTCACTCGAGGAGGCGATGGCCAGTGGGTCTTCATTCGGGGTTTCCGGCAGCTGGGCGCACGTTCCCTTCGTCTATTCGTCGACGACCGGATTGTCGAGCGAAGATGCACATCTCGACATGATGACACTGCTCGCCACGTTTCACTCCGGTGGAGGAGTCGGCTTCCACCAGGTCATCGAGCTGAATGGCGGAGTCGTAGCGTACCGCAATCTCAAGAGCGATTTCGACGGCGCGACGCTCGCTCCTTCCGGCGGCAATATCGATCCACTGTTCTCGATCGGGTACGGCGTGGGGTACGGATTCGGGCCTCGGACGCAGATCGATTTCGTTCCCGACTACGCTATCGCGATTCACGAGCGCACCGGGCTGTCCAACGGATCTAGCAACACAAACAGCATGAGATCGCTGAGGCTGACGCTTCGGATGGGATTCTAGCCGACCCGCAACGACTCCCGTGAGGACGCGGCGGCGATAAATTCAACATCGCCTCTTTCGGAGCAACTCTGAAAAAACGAATTCTCTTCGCGGGCCTGGTTGCAATCTCAGTCCTCGGCGCGGCGCAAGCCGTAAGGCGCGTTCCCGACCCTGACATCCCCGCGCGCGTCCCAGCGACGTTTCCGGCCACCTGGGTTTTCCGCGCCGGCAGCCGCGCGACCTTCGCGCCGCATGCGATCGTAGCCAGCGACAACCGGCTCGCCGCGGCAGTTGGCGTCGAGATCATGAAGCAGGGCGGAAACGCTGTCGATGCCGCCGTCGCCACCGGCTTCGCGCTGGCGGTCACTTTCCCTGAAGCTGGGAACCTCGGCGGCGGCGGTTACATGGTGATTCGAATGGCCAATGGCCGCACCGCGGCGATCGACTACCGCGAAATGGCACCCCTCGCGGCGTCGCGCGACATGTACGTGGGCCCGGACGGCAAAGTCACCGGTGAGAGCGTGATCGGCCCGCGCGCGTCGGGCGTGCCGGGCGCGGTCGCTGGCATGCTCGAAGCGCATCGGAGGTTCGGCGTTCTGCCGCTGTCGAAGGTCCTCGCGCCGGCGATCGAGCTCGCCGCCGACGGATTTGTCGTCGACAGTGGGTTCGTCAGGGCAATTTCGGGCGACAAATACAGAATCGAGAGCTTCGGAGGAAAGCCTCTTTTTCTGCCGAATGGCGTACCTCCCGCGGTGGGGTCTCGATTCATTCAGCCTCGCCTCGCGAACACGATCAGGTTGATCGCCGACAGCGGAGCGGTCGCGTTCTACCGGGGCAGCATCGCCGATTCAATCGCGGCAGAAATGAAGCGCAACGGCGGATTGATCACCAAAGCCGATCTCGCGTTGTACAAACCGATCTGGCGAGATCCGATTCGCAGCACTTACCGCGGCTACGGACTGATCGCGATGCCCCCCTCGTCGTCCGGAGGGATCACAGTCACGGAGATGCTCAACATCCTCGAGGCTTACGGTCTGGCCGCGCCATTCGGCACGGCGGAGCGCGTGCACGCCGTTGCATCCGCGTCTCAGCGCGCGTTTCTCGACCGGAACTCGAAGCTGGGCGACCCGGCCTTCGTCAACGTTCCAGTGTCGACGCTCACGAGTAAGCGGTACGCGAGGGCGATCGCGAAATCCATCTCGCGCGACCGCGCGGACCGTACGGTCGAACTGGCTTCCGGAAGTCGCGAAGGAACCGAGACGACGCACTACTCGGTCGTCGATCAGTCGGGCAACGCCGTCGCCACGACCACGACTCTCAACGATCTGTTCGGATCCGGGGTGTACGTGACTGGCGCCGGATTTTTTCTCAACGACGAGATGGACGACTTCACCTCGAAGCCCGGAACGCCGAACATGTACGGCCTCATTCAGGGTGCGGCCAACTCCATCGCGCCGGGAAAACGCATGCTGAGCGCCATGTCTCCCACGATCGTCCTCGACCCCAAGGGAAATCTTCTTCTCATCACCGGCGCTCGCGGGGGGCCGAGGATCATCTCGGCCACAGCGGACATAATTCTGAATGTGATCGACCACCGGATGTCGTTGGCGGACGCGATGAGCGCCCCGCGTATCCACCATCAGGCGCTACCGGATTCCATCAGGCTCGAAAGAGGTGGCTTCGAGCCTTCGGTGATCGCGCGCCTCGAGGAGATGGGCCACCACGTGTACGAGCTCACGGGGATCGCATCGGCGGCGTCGGTGATGAGGGTGAAGGGTGGGTACGAGGGGATGGACGATCCGAGAGCGCATGGAGGGGCGGTAGGGTTCTAGTCAGGCGGTATCACGCGGCTCAAGCTGGCAACAACTGCAAAGAAAGCGATTGCGAGAAGTCAGAGGCACAGAATTCAGATCTCAGACAACTGCGCCAGGACCGGTCTCTGCGGCGTGAAGGAAGGACAAAAAAAGTCCGGCGCGAATTGTCGCGCCGGACTTTTTTCACTATGCCACGCGTTTTCAGGTATTTACTGTTGCAGCCGAGTTCAGAGTTGCGGTGATGCGGCCGCCGGAGTTGACGCAGCCTTCGTAGTTGGCCGTCGCTGCAGCTGCGCCTGCACCGGCTGCGCCGCCTGCCGCGGCGCCGATCACGGTCGCCTTGGTGCTCCTGCCGAGGATCTGGCCGGCGATCGCGCCGATCGCCGCGCCACCGATGACCTTCTGGATATCCTTGTTCTTCGGCTGATTCCGGACCTTCGTGACCTCTGCCGAGCTGGTGGTCGCGCTCACAGGATAGGTGTGACCGCCGAATGAAACGGACGTGACGCGGAAGCCCATCACGACTTTGTCGTTGATGTTCTCGCTGCGCTTGAGCTCGGTCACTTCGACGTTGGCAGTTGCCCCAGCGGGAATTACGGCGCCATTCGAGCCGGTGACGGAGTTCGTCAAGGTCGCGGTGAAGTGATCACCGACGTGGTTCGTGTTCGTGCAGACCTTGGACGTTGAGGCGAGCTCGAGCGTCGAGCCGGCCGCGATCGTCCCGGTTCTGGCCGCGGTGCCGCTCGGATTGCGCGTCACCGTGTTGCCGCTCGACGTCGTCGTTGTCTTCGGGCGCGTGGTGGTCGTCGTTGTACGCGTCGTGGTCGTCGTCTTCGGGGTCGTGGTCTTCGTCGAAGCCGCCTTAGTCGTCGCCGTTGCGGCAGGAACGTCGGAGAGAGACGGCCGCGCGGTGGTGTCGCCGTTCGCGAGCTGAATGTCCTTGTTCAGAGCGGAATCAGCAGCAGCGGTGTTGTCGCTTTTTGCGCATGCACCAGCAACCATCGCGAATGACAATACGAGCGATGCTGTAAGCCGGGGAATATATTGAACCATTAAGCCTCCATCGTGTGACGAGGGCCTGGGTGTGCCCAAGCTCATGAGTTGTTGTGGACGGCAATGCACACTTGCCAAATATGAAGAATCTCAGGCGCACAGCGCCATACTACAGGCCATACTGGTTGCCCTTTACAATCGGGCTCCTGATCGTTTTTGCGTCGTCGGCAATCACGAGCGTAATCCCGTGGCTGTTGCGGCGGGCGATCGACGCGATCGGCTCAGGCGCACCCATGCAGACGATTTGGCGGCTCAGTGGTCTCATAGTGCTCTCCGCCATCGTCGGCGGCGCATTCAGGTACGGAATGCGAGAGCTGATGAACGGCGTCAGCCGCTGGATCGAATATGACCTCCGGAATGATCTATTCACACATCTGGAGACGCTCGACTCGGCGTACTTTGCACAGACCCGCACCGGCGACATAATGGCACGGCTCACCAACGACCTCAGTGCCGTGAGGATGGCCGTTGGACCCGCCGTCATGTACCTGGCGAACACGATCACCGGCGGCTTGTTCGCGCTGTACTTCATGTTGCGCATCGACGTCCGGCTCACGCTGCTGGCGCTCCTTCCTCTGCTTCTCTTGCCGGTGCTCACCATCCGAATGGGTAAGGCGATCCACGACCGGTTCGAGGCCGTGCAGGAGCATTTCTCCACCCTCACCACGCGGGCGCAGGAAAATCTGAGCGGGGCGAGGATCGTTCGCGCGTACCGGCAGGAAGCGGCCGAGATAGCGCGCTTCGGCGCGATCAATGAGCAGTATCTCAAGATCAACATGCAGCTGGTGCGGTTGTGGGGAACGCTCAATCCGCTCTTCGCATTCTTCGGAGGACTCGGCGCCGTCATCGTTCTCGGAGTTGGCGGTGGGCTCGCAATCAAGGGGACTATCTCGATCGGATCGTTCGTCGCGTTCGGCCTGTATCTGACCATGCTTACGTGGCCAATGATCGCGCTCGGTTGGGTGGTCAATCTCTTCCAGCGCGGCGATGCGTCGATGGGCCGGTTGGTGGAGATACTCGACGTGCACCCGGGTATCCGGGGCGAAGAGCCAGTGGAACACCTGCCATCCACGAGCTCGGGACGCACCATTGAATTCAGAAACGTCGGCTTCCATTATCCTTCCGACGCCGCCGGGCAGCCGCGCTGGGTACTTCGCAAAGTGAGCTTCACCGTTCCCGCCGGTGCCACGTTTGGCGTGGTCGGAGCCACGGGAAGCGGCAAAAGCGCGCTCATAGATCTCATCCCGCGCATGTACGATCCGCAGGAAGGGGAGATCCTGATCGACGGTATCCCCACCCGGAGAGTTCCACCGCGGGAGCTTCGCCGTGAGATCGGCTTCGTTCCGCAGGAAAGTCTGCTGTTCAGCGACACGATCGGCGCGAATCTCTCCTACGGGACGCACGATTCGGAGTCCGCCGAGTGGGCGGCCACCGTCGCGCAGCTCGATCGGACGATCGAGGACTTTCCAGGGCGCTATGAGACGATACTCGGCGAGCGCGGGATCAATCTTTCCGGCGGACAAAAGCAGCGCGCCGCACTCGCACGCGCGCTGGCACGGAAGCCGGGAATCGTACTGCTCGACGACGCGCTCTCCGCGGTCGACACCCACACCGAGGCCGAAATACTCCGTGCCCTCCGGGAGGCGCTCGCGGGGAGAACGGCGCTCATCGCATCGCACCGGATAAGCGCCATCCGCGACGCCACGTGGATCATCGTGCTGGAAAAAGGAACAGTCGTCGAACAGGGACGGCACGCCGAACTGATGGCGCTCCGCGGACGGTACTGGTCACTGCTTCGCAGACAGCAGCTCCTCGACGCCGTCGAGTCTGATACGTTGGCAAGCGATGTCGCGGCCACTACAATATGAGCATGTCAGACCAGCTCGATCCGGCCGCCCAGAAAAAGCGGCTGAAAGCGCTTGAAACCCAGGCCCACCAGTCGCAGCGCACGATCGCCGAGCTCAATTCCCGGGACGCGCTGAAGACGCAATTTCTCTCGAACATTTCACACGATCTCCGCACGCCGCTGGCGGCGATCATCACGCACGCCGAGATTCTGCGCGAGGGAATGCTGGGCGAGCTGAACACGAAGCAGCGCGACAGCGTCTCCGGTATCGTCAACGGCGGGCAACAGCTGCTCGACATGATCGACGAGATCCTCACGTACGTGCGCGGGCAAAGCGATCAGGTCACGCTCGCGCGCGTCGAGTTCTCGATTACGGAGCTCGTGGACCAGGTCAGGATGCTCAACCAGCCGCTGGCGGCGAAGAAAAAACTCACCATCGAGCGTCTGAATGGAGACGATCTTCCTCCAGTCTATGCGGATCGGGACAAGCTCAAACACGTGCTCGGCAATCTGATCGGGAACGCAATCAAGTTCACCGGCGATGGCGGGCGGATCTGGATCAGCCTGGCGGCGAGGGGAAAGAACGCCGACGAGCTCATCGTGGAAGTGGGGGACACGGGGCGAGGAATCGCCCGCAATCACTACGAGCTCGTTTTCCGTGAGTTCGCGCAGGTCGATGCGTCGCCGTCGCGGCCGCATCACGGGACCGGACTTGGACTCGCTATCGCGCGCAAATTCGTGGAGCTCCATGGCGGAAAAATCTGGGTAGAGAGCGAGCTGGGCAAAGGCAGTCGTTTCTTTTTTACGTTGCCCCTCAACGTGGCGCGGGACTAGGTGACGACCCGCATACTGATCGTGGAGGACAGCGCACTCGTGGCCGACGCGTACGTCGTGCTGTTTCAACAAGCCGGCTATGAAGTAGAAGTCGCAACGACGGTTGCCGGCGCGATCGAGAGCGCCAGCGGCGGCAACGTCGATGTCATGCTGCTCGACCTCTCGCTTCCCGACGGTGATGGGCTCGAGGTTCTCGAGGGACTCCGCACGCGTGGCAAGTCTCCGCGCACTACACTCGCGATGACCGGACACGACGATTCGAAAACGCGTCATCGCTGTCTGGACGCAGGTTGCACCGACGTTCTCATCAAGCCACTTCCCATCGCCCAACTCCTACGCCAGATAGAGCGCCACCAGGCATAACCGAGCGGCGCGCGCGACCACGCGCGGGTCCCTTCCTCCGCTGGTACTACGCGACGAAGTACCGTCCGTTCGCGCGCGAAAAACGCCCGCGACTGCCGCAGCGCGGGCTGATCATGCTTCAGATCGACGCGCTCGCGTATTCCGACCTTCGTCGCGCGCTCGAGCTCGGCCTCTGCCCGACAATCGCGCGGCTCATGCGCGAAGGGTTCGATCTGCGGAGATGGTTCTGCGGGCTGCCTTCGGCCACTCCCTACTGCCAGGCCGGGATGTTTCACGGCGAGAACGGAGGTATTCCGGCATTCCGATTCTACGACAAGGCGGCGCGCAAGGTGATCACGTGCAACGCTCCGCATGGAGTTCAGTACATCCGCGACCGCATTCATTCACCGGGCGCGCTCGCTGGCGGATCGAGCTACGTGAACCTTCTTGACGGTGACGCGCAGACCGTCGCGTTCACGGTGGCGACGCGCGAGAAGATGTCCGTCTACCGGCGGCTCGGGGGAACGCGGATGGGTCTCCTGATGCTGCTTCATCCGATTCGCATGGCACGCATGGTCCTCCAAGGTGCTTTCGAATGGCTGCTCGAGGAGTGGGAGCGGTTCCGCGGTGAGATCTCCGGGAGGGTCACGCACTCCGAAGGGATTTTTCCTTTCATCCGGATTCTGAGCAACGTCGTCGTGCGGGAGCTCCAGACGATGGCGATCCTGCTCGACGTGTATCTTGGCGTGCCGGTCATCTACAGCACGTTCATGCAGTACGACGAGCTGGCGCACCACTTTGGTCCGTCGAGCAAGCAGGCTCTGGCCGACCTGCGACGCACCGACGCACGGATCAAGGAGATCTGGCGGATGGCGCAGCTCGCTGGTGGTCGGGGCTACGATCTGGTGATACTGTCGGACCACGGGATGACGCCCGCCCTGAGCTACCGGGTGAAGTACGGCGAGTCGCTTGGAGCCACAGTTCAGATAATCCTGGATGAGACTCCTCCGCTAGACACGCCCGCGCCGCGCGCGCTCGCCAGTTATGCGGAGGACACTGAATACTCGGACATCGGCCCCGAGGTGGTGGAAGCAGTGGCGCAGCTCACGCCGGAGTCGTTCGGCGGACGCCGAGCGATGCGCAGGTTTCGCGACTGGCTGCGAAGCCGTTACGGGCTGCGCGAGATCATTTTCCCCGAGAAATACCGGGTGGACACGACACACGATGTGGTGGTGACCTACAGCTCGTGTCTGGCGCTCGTCTATTTCGCGGCGAGCGAGCAACGTCTCTCCCACGAGCAGATCCTTGCCGATCCGCGCTGGTCGAGACTCTATGAGCAACTGATCGCGCATCCAGGAATTGGTCTCGTCGCCACGGAGTCGGAGAACGGAGTCGCTCTGGCCAGCAGGAGAGGTCGAGCGACGCTGCGAGACGGACAGGTGGAGAACATCACGGGCGACAACCCGTTGGAGATATTCGGAACGGAGCCGTACGTCCTGCGCGCGGTGGAGTCACTGGTTAGGCAGCCTAACGCCGGTGATTGCGTGCTGTTTGGCGAGTACGATGGCTACGACATCATCTCGTTCGACGATCAGGTTGGCGCGCACGGCTCGGCGGGTGGAGACCAGGTTTACCCATTCGTCATCTCGCCCGAGCGATTGGGTCTGGCGAACGAAATCCTCGAGAACGCACGAGACATCCATCGCACCGTTCTCGCTCGTTACGCGGCCGCCAATGCGGAGGGGGCTCCGGCGTCGGCGGCGCGACTGACTCCGGTCGAGACTCGCAAGGCCGTCTGATTTGTTCGCCGGTCAGTCGGGAGGGGGCCGAGCGCAGCTCGGCATTTCCGTGGGTATGCGGGCGAGAGACGGTCCATTGCGGCGCGAAGCTAAAGCGGCCGCTCGACGATTGTCCTGAACTCCGACGCTGACAGCTTTTCGGGCTCGAACGGCTCCCCCGCCCTCTTCATGACGCCTTTGACGACGTGGTCGAGCGTCACGAGTGGCGCGTCTGCTTCGGCTCTCACATCAACTTCCCATTTGCCGCGGTCCGGGCCCTTGAGCGTGTGCCGGTAGCGAGCGGTGAAAACTGTGTGGCGGTGCACGATGATCTCGCGGTCCTCTTCCTCGATCGGCAGGAACTCATCGCCGGCGCTCTCGCTCAGCGCTTCAGGCGGCTCGTCGCCCAGATGGACGTGCTCTGCTTCCGGTGGTAGCGGAATCGCCGCAACCACCGCGACACCGGTCTCGACGCCGGATTGCCGCAGCGGAGGGAACAGCCGCACTTCATCGACCGCGGTGAGCCCGATGCGGTCGGCGATGTCGCGCAGAAATCGTTCGGTGGTCTCGATCACGCCCGTGCTTTCACCGGTTGAGCTCCCGCCTTCGCGGCTTCGCGCTCGCTGAGCTCGCGCTCGACGTAGAGCTTGAGAATGTGCATGAAATCCTGCGCGTTCGTCACCACTCCGAACGCCTGGTGAGTGCCGCGGTCCTTCAGCTTGCTGACAACGAACTCCGACGAATCGACGCAGATCGTCGGCAGCTCGCGCATCGATCCGTCGGCCTCCGTGACGAACGCCGGCAGCATGTTGCCAGTCGCTATCGCGTGCAGCGCGGTGGCGATCAGCACCGCCATGGTGGCGCGAATGGTGTGGCGCTTCATCGCGTCCTGCGCTGCCACCGAGTCAGTAATCACGTCGGGCAGTGGACCATCGTCGCGGATCGATCCCGTGAGGACGAATGGAATCCCCTTCATCACGCAGGCGTGCATGATTCCGTCCTTCACTATTCCCTGTTCCACCGCCTTGGCAATTGACCCGGCCGCTCTGACCTTGTTGATCGCGCGCATGTGGAGTCCGTGGCCGCCGGTCGTGGCCTCGCCCGTCCGCGTCATCCCGAGTGTCGTGCCGAATATCGACGCTTCGATGTCGTGCACCGCGACAGCGTTGCCCGCGAGAAGCGCAGATACGAATCCGTTCTCGATGAACCAGACCATGTCGGCGCGCGCGCGGGAATGCACGAGTGCCGGTCCCGTCACCCAGATCGGATAACCACCACGATCGCGCTCTTCGAGGAGGATGTGCGCCATCAGCGCGTAGTCGATCGGCTTCTCGCGCGACACCTCACTCGTCATGAACTTGAATTCACCTTCCTCGTCGGCGAGAAAGGAGGAGGTGTGGACGTAGATGCCTTCGCTTCCATCTTCCTCCGAGCCCACAGCCACCATGTCGCCCTTCTTCAGCCGGCGGCCTTCGCGGACCCAGAGATCGTCGCCATCGAGCACGAGCGCGGAATCCATCCGGGGCTCGCGGGGCATCCGCCACTTCCCCTCGATTCGCACGTAGGTGGGAAGATTCGTCGTCGAAAAAAAACCTTCGGGCAAAACGCCGTCGGCAGGCGCGGGCACGAAGCGGGCGTCGGGGGCGTTGGCGAGCCCGGGAAGGGTAAAGTCGGGATGCCTTAGTGTTGTCACGATGTAAAGTTAGAGGATTGGGGCTGCTCCCGGTAACTGCGGCGACGACTGCAAAAGAACGGGATCTGAGAATTCAGAGGCAAAGAATTTAGATCTCGGACAACCGCGCTACGACCGCCCTCGGGTGCGTTTTGGCAAAAGCGGTTGCTCTTACGGAGACTGTGTTGCGAACGGTCTCAGCGCAGTTGTCTCAGATCCGTGATCTACGCCTCTGAATTCTCGCATCCCGTTCTTAGCAGTGCTCTTTCTACAGAATATTGGCACGCCGCGGAACTAGAGAAGCGCGACCGGATCCCTGTCGAACGTCACCCTCAGCTGCGCCGTGTTCGGTACTTCGAACCGCTCCATGAAGTACCTGCCCACACGAGTCAGCTCGGCCGGGTGCTCGCTCTTGAGCAGCACGTGCCAGCGCCAGCGATTCTTTATTCGCTCGATCGGACAGGGTGCCGGGCCAACCACCGTTACTTCATTGCCAGCGCGCGTCGCTATCAGCTCCCGCAGCCATTCTCCGGCGTGGATCGCAAGCTGGGCCGTCGAGTCTTCCACCAATCCACTGAACACGATGTTGGCGAGGCGAACATTCGGCGGATAGGGCGGGTCGACGCGTCCAGCCATCTCGTCGCGGACGAACGACAGATAGTCATGCGAGACCGCGTAACGCACGGCGTGGTGCGATGGAATTCTCGTTTGAATCAGGACTTTCCCGCCTTTCTCTCCCCTTCCCGCGCGTCCCGAGACCTGGCTCAGGAGCTGAAAGCAGCGCTCCGATGCTCTGAAGTCGGGAAGATTGATCCCGACGTCCGCGTCGACCACGCCCACGAGGGTGACGTTCGGAAAATCGAGGCCCTTGGCGATCATCTGAGTTCCCAGCAGGATGTCTACCTCTCCGGCAGCGACTCGGTCCAAAATCCTGGTATGGGCCCACTTGCCGCTCGTGGTATCGACGTCCATGCGCGCGATCCGCGCCGCGGGAAATCTCTCCGCCAGGAGGCGCTCGACCTGCTGCGTCCCCAGCCCGCGCTGTCTGAGATTTCTTCCGCCGCAGCGCGCGCAGTCGGGACGGGGATCTTCCTTGTGCAGGCAGTAGTGACAGACGAGCCGTTCGGGATTCCGGTGGTGCGTGAGTGTGATGCTGCAATTGGGACAGGTGGCCACCGCGCCGCAGTCAGCGCACTGTATGAACGAGGAGTACCCGCGCCTGTTCAGAAGCAGAATGCTCTGCTCGCCGCGCGTCATGCACTCGACTATCGCATCGTGGAGCGGCTCGCGTATGACGGCGCCGTAGTCGATTCCTCCCTGCACCATACCGGAGTAATCGACCGCAATCTTCCGTAGATCGATTACTTCGACACTCGGCAGGCGGCCGCCGCCGACGCGATCCGGCAACGTCAGCAGGCGGTACTTCCCGGACGTCGCATTGGCCCAGCTCTCGAGGGAAGGCGTGGCACTCCCCAACACTGTGATCGCGCCCTCATTTTTCGCCCTCACGATCGCCACCTCGCGGGCGTGATAACGCGGAGTCTCGCCCTGCTTGTAGCTCGACTCGTGCTCCTCATCGACGATGATGGCGCCGAGGTTCTCGAGCGGCGCGAATACCGCCGATCGCGCGCCGACGACGATCCGCTTCTCGCCGCGCTTGAGCGCGAGCCAGGCGTCGTAACGCTCGCCTTCGCTGAGTGCGGAATGCAGCACGGCTATGCGGTCACCAAACGCGGCGCGAAAGCGATCGACGATCTGCGGTGTGAGGGCAATCTCCGGCACGAGCACAATTGCGGTCTGACCGCGCTCATCCACGATCCTCCTGAGCAGCTCGATGTAGACGAGGGTTTTGCCGCTACCCGTGATCCCGTGCAGCAGAAACACCTCGCCCGCTTCAGCTGATGCCATTGCATCGATTGCTTCCTGCTGCGCGGGCGTCGGCTTGAGCCGAGTGGCGGAAATTCCCCCGCGCGTCGAGAACGGATCACGCTCAACCGCCTCCTCTTCGATGATTATGAGACCGCGCTTCTCGAGAGATTTCAATACCGACGGCGAGAACTGGAGCTGGGATGTCAGCTGCTCGACGGTCGCCCTGTTTCCGAGTGACTCCAGCAGCTCGAACACGGCGCGCTGCTGCTTCGATCGCGAGAAGAGCCTGTCGCGCTGGAGAAGGGAGGGGATTTCCACGCCCACTTTGACGACGCGCCGTGTCTTGCGCGTCGGGTGCGGAGCGTTAGCCCCGGTCAGGGCCGCCGGCAGAACCGTCCGCAGAACCGCCCCAAGCGGAACGATGTAGTAGTCCGCCATCCAACGGCAAAGCTCGAGCAGCGAGGCACTGACGGCCGGCTCCGCGTCCGGCGATTCCAGGATGGACTTCGGCTTTCGCTTGAGCGGACTCGAGTCGCTCACGTTCACGCAGATTCCGATTTCGCGTCCGTTGCGCAGTGGAACTACCACGCGCGAGCCGACCACGACTGGATTCGCAAGCCCTGCATCTACTGCGTATGTGAAGTTCTGGAACAGCGGGAGGGGCAGCGCTACTTCGATGAATTGGGGCGACTTCTCACGCACTTTGAAATGCCGCGTTCAGATCGGCGCCCGGTGACGGCAGGACGCCAAGTCCCGGCCCATCCGACAGCTTGACCTGACCATGCGCGATCGTCGTGCCCCGAAACGGATCGCTCGAGAGAAGCGCGGCCCCATCGAAATCAGTCGAATCGAGTAGCGGCGCGAGCTGGGCAATGGCGGAGATCCCGAGCGAGCTCTCGATCATGCAACCGGCCATCACCTGCATGTCGAGAGAGCGGGCGGTGTGCACCATGCGCAGCGCCTCTCTCAGGCTGCCGCACTTCGCGAGCTTGATGTTGATGCCGTCGACGGCTCCGGCGAGCTTCGCGATGTCGGTGGCAACCAGACACGATTCGTCCGCGTATACGGGGAGCTTGGAGTGCCGGCGGACGAAACGCAGTCCTTCTATGTCGTTGGCTGCGACGGGCTGCTCGAGCATCTCGACGCCGTTGTCCGCCAGGAAATCGCTCATCCGAACGGCGTGTTTGGCTGTCCACGCAGCGTTGGCGTCGACCCGCAGGCGCTTGTCGGGCGCGGCAGTGCGAATGATGCGGACGATCTCCGTGTCACGGTCGGTGCCGAGCTTGATCTTGAGAATCGGATAGTCGCGCGCCTCCTTTACCCTCTCCTCGAGCACATTATTGTCGGCGATCGCGATCGTGAAGCTCGATTGCGGAGCCGCGGCAGGATCCAGTCCCCAGAGGCGATGGACCGCCAGCCCAAACCGTTTCCCAACAAGATCATGCAGCGCCGAGCTCACTGCCGCCTTCGCCGATGCATTCCCGCGAAGCGTCCGGCTCATGCTGGCTTCGATCGATTCGAGAGAGATGGGATCCATCCGTTGCAGCAGCGGCTTGAACTGGCCGAGAGCAGCGACCACGGTCTCGACGGATTCACCGTAGTAGCGATTGGGCGCCGCTTCGCCGAAGCCTTCGAGCCCATGGTCGTCGGTGATGCGGACGATGACGGTCCGATGCTGCGCGTAGCCGCCCCGCGCGATGACGAACGGGTGGGTCGGCATGAGCTCGATTGTCTGGTGCGAGAGCTTCATCCGGCAGCCACAGCCGCGGTACCGCGCGCAACCCGAGCCATCCGGAATTCCTGGGGTGACGACGCGCCGGACAGGAAGTTGATCAGCGCGTCAGCCAATGCGTTGCCGCGCTCGAATCGGTGCGCCGGGTTCTTTTCGAGACAGCGCATGACGATCGCCGAGAGTTGCGCCGGGATGCGGGATTCGACGACGTCCGGCGCGACGGCCGTTTCGGTGACGTGCTTGTAGCTGATCGAGTAGCTGTCCGCCCCGTCGAACGGCGGGAAACCGAGCAGCGTCTCGTACATTACGACTCCGAGCCCGTAGATGTCGCTGCGGCCGTCGAGGAGCTTTCCCCTCGCCTGTTCGGGCGACATGTAGTGCGGCGTTCCCATGACGTTGCCGCTGCCAGTCATGCGGCTTCTGAAGTGGCCGGTGGCGATTCCGAAATCGGTCACGACCGCGTTTTCATCCTCGTCGAAGAGGATGTTGTCGGGCTTGATGTCCCGGTGAACGAGGCCGCGGCGATGTGCGTAATCGAGTCCGGTCGCAACCTGCGCCGCCACTGCCGCCGTCGTCTCGGGAGAAAGAGAGCGATGCCCACCGATGCGATCGCTCAGTGTGCCGCGCGCGAGATAAGGCATTACCAGATAGACGTGATCGTCGACCTGCCCGAAGTCGATGATCTTGCAGATGTGCGGATGCATCAGCTGCGCGGCCGACTCGGCCTCGCGACGAAAGCGCTCGCGCATCTCATGCTCGCGCGCCAGGTGCGGGTGCAGGACTTTTATGACGACGGGCGAATCGAGGCAGACGTGCAGCGCGTAGTAAACGCTCGCCATTCCTCCTTCGCCGACGCGATGCATGATCGTGTAGCGTCCACCGGTGACCTGGCGCAGAGCCGTGACCGATGGGTCGGGCGGCGCCTGTCGGCGATCCGCGCTCTCGGGCATGCGGATTCCGCAGCGCACGCAGCGCGCTGCTTCCGCCCGATTCCAGCTACCGCAATCAGAGCAGAACACGCGTCAGGTCCCGAACTGCATGCGCACGAAATCGTACGGCGGCCATGGTCCTGTCACCTTGAAATCGAGACCAGTCTGACGGCGCGCCTCTTTGGCCACGGTGTCCTGGAAGCTCTGCCAGCGTTGGCTGTCGATGAGAAAGGAAGCGCGCGCGACAACCCCATCCTCCTCGTCGCCATCGGCGTGGGGAAGCGTAACGGTTGCCGCGGCCTGTGTTCGCAGCAATCTCAGACTCTCGGCGGCGAGTGCCGCCAGGCCCTTCGAAGTATCGTCTTCGTCGCGGCCGTCCGGGTTGGTGATGCTTACCCTGGCAGCGGTGTGACCATCGATTACAGACAGCGCTTCGGTGAGCGTGAAATAATGGAGCTCCAGCCAGCGCGTCAGCGTTCCCGACGACTGGAAGACCGTTCCTGGCGGAGCGGGCAACACGGTCGCGTGCGTGTACGCTTCCTCGAGTACGCCGAAGTACTTGGCCATCTCGGCGTCGTCGAGGTTGACCGCAGTATAAGCCGACGGCTCGACGACCGCGGCCAGCGCACGATAGTGCGCCAGCGTGGTGCCGGCTGCCAGCGATGACGTATTGCCCGACTCGACGGCGGCGACGCCGAACAGTCTGAGCGCGTTCAGAGAAGATTGCGCCATTTGAGACCCGCGAGGATTAGCAAACCGAGCGCAAGTTGCGCGAACACCAGAATCATGAAGCCATGAGGATTACTGTGAAGCGGAATGTGCTCGAAGTTCATTCCCTACATCCCGCTGACGACGACGAAGGGCAACGTTACGGTCGCGACCACGCTCAAGGCCTTGGTCGCCATACCTAGACGATTGGATACCTGAGTTAGATAGCTGTAAAGGGTGCTGCTCAGAAGGTCCCTGAAGGTCTCGAGCGCGTCGTAGATCCTGAGAACATGGTCGTAGATGTCCCGGAAGTAGATCTGGGTGTCCGGCGTGAGAAGCGTACTTGGACGGTTGGTGAGAATATTCAGGGCATCCCTCTCGGGGGCCAGATGCCTCCGCAGTGACAGGACGAGCCTTTTCACCGCGAAGACATCGCGAAGTGAATTCTGCTCGAACCGCGCCAAAATCCGCTCTTCCAGGCTTCCATGAACTCGTCCAGCTTGTCGATGACTGGAAAATACGCGTCGACCGCCTGATCGACGATGGCGTGCATCAATCGCGCAGGGCCGTGCCCGACCAGATCCGGCTCCCGATGGAGCAGCTCGGCGGTCGTCTTGACGGGATTCGTATCCTCACCGTGCACGGTCACGAGGTAATTGCCGCCCAGGAAGAAGGCGATGTTCGTGGTGTCGAGATCGACCCACAACGTCCCTTGACCGGATGCCACGGCCTTCGCGATCTGGTCGCGGGACAGATTTTCCTGGACTCCCTTCTGAGGCTGCTGAAAGCAGCTATAGACCTTTGGGTCCGCGGTTGGTCTCGCGTCCTGCAGGAGCGTTTTCGTTGCGGTGCTCATCAAGCTTGTCTGCTCCTCAAAGGGATGTGACGGCGTGCACCGGGGGACTTGAAGGCGGGGAGAGCGCGGCGGCGTCGAACACAGCGCGTGGATGCAAGATAGTCGCTATGTGGCGAGCGCGGCCAGATGACGGACGCTCGCCTGCGCCAGGCGGTCGGGCGCGTATCCGCCTTCCAGCGCGCTGACCACCTTGCCGCCGCACCACGAATTGGCCCTCGCCACGATCGAGTGCGTAAGTGCCTCGAAATCTTCGATCTCGAGCGTGAATCCGCCGAGCGGATCGCCCGCGAGGGAATCGAAACCGGCGGAGATGAAGATGAGATCCGGAACGAAGCCCTCGGTCGCAGCGTCGATTGCGCGCTCGAGCGCCTCGACATATTCGGCCCGCGGGAGCCCGGCTGGCTTCGGGACGTTCCACACGCTCCGATGAGGACCACGGTCTTCCGCGGCACCCGTACCGGGGTACCACGGCCACTGGTGCATGGATACGAAATGGATATCGGGCTCTCTCTCGACCAGCGCCTGCGTTCCGTTCCCGTGGTGCACATCCCAGTCGATGATGAGAATCTTCTGAAGGCCGTGCTTCTTTCGCGCGTAATGCGCGCCGAGCGCGACGTTGCCGAAGAGGCAGAACCCCATCGCCCGATCACGAACGGCGTGGTGCCCCGGTGGACGCACCGCCGAAAAGCTGCGAGTGTGGACACCGCTCACGGAGAGATCTACCGCGGTGAGAACGGAACCGGCACCCGCCGTCGCCGCATCCCACGATCCCGCACTTACCACGGTATCCGCGTCGAGACGCCCGCCGTCCTGGGCGACGACGATTTCTTCGACCGAGCGGATGTACATCGGATCGTGAACGAGCTCGAGCTCCTCGATCGTGGCGTGCCTGCCCTCGAGGTGATCGACGGTGTGAAAGAACTCAGGGTCCTGCCGCAGCGCGCGGGTGATGGCGCGCAGCCGGCCCACGTGCTCAGGGTGTCCCCACCCCGTGTCGTGGCGACCGCAATCGCCGCTCGAGATGAACGCGGCCCGCATTCGTCGGGACCGTGAGGCCTGGCGCTATTCTACCGGACGCCGACGGCGGTCCGTGATCAGGAAAGTGGATCCGTTTTTCGCAATGGTCGAAGACAGCGGCGCATCCTCGTCGAGGATCTCGAAGCCGTTCAGCTTGGCCACGTAGTCGTCCTCATGATTCACATCCGGATAGAGCTCGCGAAGCGCCAGCTGCTTGAGGCTTCTGACTGACGCGGACGGATTCGCGTCGATGCGAATCGCATCCCAGGCCTCGAGGACCTGCGCCCTCAGGTGAAGAAGCTGCGTGGACGGTGAGCCGAGCTTGAACGGCTCGCCGCGCGTCCGCAGGCTGTTGACGAACGGAGCATTCGGACTCATCGGTCGCTCGCGTTGGTGACTTCCAGCGGCAGCGGCGCGAGCGTCGTGAGGAATCGCGCGACTTGCTGATCGAACAGATACGTCGAGCCCGTCACCTTGGTGCCTCCCGCATCCGGGAAGGCCCCGATCACGACCTCCTCTCCACCCTGCCCGCGCAGCGTGAGGTGGGTGGCGCTCTCCTGTTCGGGGAACGCCGCATAGACGCCGTTCTGGCGCGAGAAGAATCGCTTCGCCTCTTCGAGGGCCTGGGCTGGCGTGAGGCTTGTGGTAGTCTGTTGAAGGGTCCGATTGGGCGGAGGCATCGATGAACCGATAGGGGTTGTGAGCGAGTTCTGCAATTTAGAACCGACCTTTGGGAGCGACAAGCTGGTCCCGGTCGCGGTCGAAATCTTGCAATCCGGCCTGACGAAACCTACACCAACAGGACACACGAAATGCTGACGAGTAGATCCGTTCTCCGCGCTTTGGCCCTCGCCTCCGCACTCTTTTCATCCGCACAGGTATCGGCGCAGGTCACCAGCGTTCGCCCGCCGGCGGCGACCCAGCTGCCACCGGTCGCTTACAAGCCGGAGTTCGGCACGATGTGGACCTTCGACGCGCCGCCGCTCGACTACTGGCGCCGGACCTACAATTTCGCTCCGGATCAGAAGTGGCTCGACCACGTGCGGCTCGCATCGGTGCGACTTCCCAACTGCTCCGCATCCTTTGTCTCGGCACGCGGCCTGGTGATGACCAACCATCATTGCGGACGCGGTTGCACCGCCAGCGCTTCGCCGGCTGATTCGAACTATATACAGACAGGGTTTGCCGCGGGGACACTCGCGGACGAGAAGAAGTGCGAGGGACTCTACGTCGACCAGCTTCAATCCATCCAGAACATCACAGAGCGGGTCCGCGGAGCGATCACGGCAACCACGCCTGCCGAGCAAACCGCGCAGCGAAACGCGATCATCACGCGGATTCAGGACGAGTGCAAGCAGCAGACGCAGCTCAATTGTCAGGTCGTTAGCCTTTATCAGGGCGGCATCTATTCGTTGTACCGGTATCGCCGGTTCAGCGACATCCGCCTCGTGATGGCTCCCGAGGAGAGCATCGCTTTCTTTGGTGGCGATCCCGACAACTTCACGTATCCGCGCTACGATCTGGACCTGACGCTGCTGAGAGTCTACGAGAATGGCCAGCCGTACAGCCCCACTGACTATCTCAAGTGGAGTCCGGGAGGCGCGGCAGAGAACGAGCTGGTCTTTGTGGTCGGGAATCCGGGATCGACCGGACGCCTGAACACTCTCGCGCAAATGGCGTTTCTGCGCGACATCGGATATCCGGCGTCGCTCGCCGCGTACAAGCGGTCGCTCGCGATCTATGCGCAGCTGGCGCGCACCGACACGTCCGCGGCGCGTCGGTATCAGAACGACGTCTTTGGTGTCGCGAATTCCCAGAAGGCCGTGACGGGATATCGTGCCGGTCTCCTCGACACGGCGAGCATGGCGAAAAAGGCCGCGTTCGAGCGTGAGTTCAGGGCGCGAATCGCCGCCGACCCCAGACTCCAGGCTCAGTACGGGGGAACATGGGACGCGATCGCCGCCGCGCAACGGGAGCTGGGGACATTCAATCCGCAGCTCAGGTACTATGGATTCGGCGGTGGTTCGAATCTGATGCAGCTTGCCGCCGGGCTGGTACGAGTCGCGTCCGAAAGCGGCAAACCCGACGCCGAGCGTCTGCCACAATACCGGGGAGCGGGCCTCACGAATATCAGGAACTCAATCTCCGGCGCCTTTCAAATCGACACG
Organism: Gemmatimonadaceae bacterium; assembly: GCA_039936175.1. Lineage (GTDB taxonomy): Bacteria > Gemmatimonadota > Gemmatimonadetes > Gemmatimonadales > Gemmatimonadaceae > UBA4720. The sequence goes on from JBDTIV010000060.1 coordinate 98,145, forward strand.
GCCTTCGAGCGTCTGGCGATCGCCGCACAGCTCCGCGCCGCGCAGGGCGAGCTGCCCGCGAACGATCCGTTCCTCGCGGTGGCGCTTGCCGGCAAAACCGCCGATGCCAGAGCAGCGGAGCTGGTTCGCGGCACCCGGATCGGAGACCAGGCGTACCGCCA
>JBDTIV010000061.1:0-147479 GCA_039936175.1 Gemmatimonadaceae bacterium
GATTGCTACGCCTCGACTCCCGACTCGGCAGGCGTGTCGCTACCGGGCACCAGGACCTTCGCCTTTCGCTCCCTGATGCGGGTGGCCTTGCCGGTGAGGTGGCGGAGGTAGTAGAGCGTGGCGCGGCGACCGCGGCCGCGCCGGACGACCGTGATCTCGGAGATCATCGGGCTGTGCACGGGGAAAATGCGCTCGACGCCGACGCCGTTCGAGATCTTGCGTACCGTGAAAGTCGCGCTGACGCCCGCGCCACGCTTGGCAATGCAAACACCCTCAAAAGCCTGGAGTCTTTCCTTGTCACCTTCGCGGACGCGTACATTGACACGAAGGGTGTCCCCCGCTCTGAATGGGGGAATGTTGTCGCGGAGCCACTCTTTCTGGGTTTCAATGAAGGGATGCATATGACGCTCGGGGCTGGAGTTAACAGCCTGGTAAAGACGTGTTTAGGAGGTTCTCGGGAAGCCCCGAAAACTAAACCCGCGGGGCGGTTAATGCCAGTTTGCTGCTCGTCCCTGCCCGCATCAGCGATGGGGCGTGGTGCCGGGCTCGCGTGCCTGAGTCAGACGCTGTCCCTCGGCATCACGCCATTTCGCGATCTTCGCGTGATCGCCGGAGAGTAGTATTTCCGGCACCGCGTGACCGCGAAACTCGGGCGGCCTCGTGTAGCTCGGCGCACTGAGTCCCCGCCCGAAAAATGAATCGCTGCGCGCACTCTCCGCGTCGGACATGGCGCCGGGAAGCAAGCGAACCGTGGCGTCCACGATCGCCAGAGCCGCGGCCTCGCCTCCACTCAGGACAAAGTCGCCAAGCGAGATTTCCTCAGTCGCGAGATGGTCCGCTACGCGCTGATCGATGTCCTTGTAGTGGCCACATAAGAGCGTCAGCTCTTCACCGGCGGCAAATCGTTCGGCGTCGGCGTGCGAAAAAACGCGGCCTCGCGGGGAGAGAAGCACGATGGGCGGTCTCGTGTTCAGTGATTCCACCGCTTCGAAAAACGGCTGCGGCTTCATCACCATTCCCGGCCCGCCACCGTAGGGCGCGTCGTCGACCGTGCGGTGCTTATCGTGGGTGAAATCGCGCAGATCCAGGATGTTGTATTTCACGCTGCCCGCCGCGGCCGCGCGCGATGGGATGCTCAGGCCCAGAGGGCCGGTAAAGAACTCTGGAAAAATCGTGACGACGTTGATTCTGAGCGGCACGCCTTCACTCCGCCGAAGGCGAGATGTCGTCCAGGAACCCGAGCTTGTCGTCGATGATGATCGTCCGGGCCTCGACATCCGTTCGGACGATAACCTCGGGGCGATACGGAACGATGACGCTTCCGCGCCGAGTAGCGATGTCGAGCATGATCCCCTGCGGCAGCTCGTAGAATGTCGTCACCTCGCCAATCTCCTCGCCCTGTGCGCTCACCACCTTCATTCCTAGCAGGTCGTGGAGGTATACCTCATCGTCCTCGAGCGGCGGTAGCTCGCTGAACGGCGCGAGCAGATATCGCCCGCGCCACAGCTCCGCGCTGTCCCGATCGGCCAGTTCCTCGAACTGCACGATCAGGCCCTTCTTGAACGGCTTCGTGCTGACAACTGTGAGAGTGGGGATTTCTCCCTCACCGCGCACGTCGTGCGCGACCGCCAAATCGCCGGTGGAAGTGCCCGCAAAAACACGACTGCCGGACGCGAAGACCACGTCCGGCTTGTTGGTGAGGGGCTCGACGACCACTTCGCCGCGAATCCCCTGTGCTTTGCGAATCAGCCCGACGATCGCGTATTCGGGCTCAGTCATTTGCGACTGCGCCCTTAGGCGCTGGTCGAGGCTGCTTCGTCCGTCTTCTCGCTGACCGGTACGGCTTTGGTCTTGAGCTCGATGCCGAGTCTCTGCTCGTGGCGGCGCTTGAGGATGCCGGCACGCCGAAGGAGCGAGCGGACGGTGTCGGTTGGCTGCGCGCCAACGCCGAGCCAGTAGTTCGCTCGCGCCTCATCGACGTTGAGCGAGCCTTCACTCTTTCTGGGAGCGTACTGGCCGATGATCTCGATGAATTTCCCATCGCGCGGGCTCTGCGAGTCGGCGATGAGAATGCGATAGAACGGGGCGTTTTTCCGCCCAACACGGCGGAGGCGAATCTTTACCATCTTGCTGCTCCCTTGGGGGTGACTGGTGAGAGGCTCTTAGCCTCTCAAAGCCGGGCTCCTCGCGTAATCAGTAAGTCTGATCCGCACCCGGTCGAACGTAGCTCCGCAATGTAATAGGTCTAAGGGCAGCAGTATAGGCAGAACCCACCGCGAGGAGAGTAAGGTGGAAGGGGCGAGGTGGTAGGCATGAGGCTGGAGGTAAAAGCACGCGGTTAGCCTCCCACCTCGCACCTATTACCTCGCACCGACAACCTTACTCTTCTCGCAGTGGGTTTTTCTCCAGGTCTACCGCCCGAACATTCCCGGCATGGAGGGCGTCCCCATCCTTCCCCCTCCCGCCATCTTCTTCATCATCTTCTGCATCTCGCGGAACTGATCGAGCAGCCTGTTCACATCGCTGATCGGGCGGCCGCATCCCTTCGCTATGCGCGCGCGACGCGAGCCATTGATAATGCCCGGATTCTTGCGCTCGTCGGGCGTCATCGACAGCACGATCGCCTCGACGTGTGACATCCGCTTTGGGTCCGCCTTCATCTGCTTCAAGGCCTTCGTGTTGACGCCCGGCAACATTTTCAGGATTCCCTCGAGCGGACCCATCTTCTGGATCTGTCGCATGCTGTTCAGGAAATCATTCAGGTCCATCCCCTCCTTCCGGACTTTTTTCTCCAGCCGCTTCGCCTCGGCCTCATCAAATGATGCCTGCGCTTTCTCTACCAGCGTGACGATGTCGCCCATCTGGAGAATGCGGCCGGCCATCCGTTCGGGATGGAACTCCTCGAGGGCGTCCGTTTTTTCGCCGACGCCGATGTACTTGATCGGCTTTTTCGTGACGCCGTAGATCGACAGCGCGGCGCCGCCGCGCGCATCGCCGTCCATCTTGGTAAGAATGACTCCCGTGACGTCGAGTACTTTGTCGAATCCCTGCGCGATCTTCACCGCGTCCTGACCGGTCATTCCATCGGCGACCAGCAGGATCTCCGACGGGTGCAGCGCGTCCTTGAGCCGCGACAACTCCTGCATCATCGCATCGTCAATCTGGAGACGGCCGGCGGTGTCGATGATCACCACACGGTCACGCTCCCGAAGCGCCTCCGCGACGCCCGCGCGCGCAATTTTCACGACGTCGGCGGTCGTCCGATCGGCGTACACCGGGATAGAGAGGTCGCGCCCGAGTGTTTCGAGCTGGTCGATCGCAGCAGGACGGTAAACGTCGGCCGCGACCAGACGAGTGGAGCGCCCCTCCGCCTTCAGCTTGCGAGCGAGCTTTGCCGCGGTAGTCGTCTTGCCCGAGCCCTGAAGGCCCACCATCATGACAACCGACGGCGGGACGGTACTGAGCTTCAGCCCCTCGCGGCGCTCGCCGAGCATCGCGGTCAGCTCCTCGTGAACGATCTTGACGAGTTGCTGTCCTGGTGAGACCGTACTCAGCGCGTTGACGCCAGTGGCTTTCTTTTCGACCCGCTCGAGGAATTCACGGGTCAGCTGAAAGTTGACGTCGGCCTCCAGCAGCACCCGGCGGACTTCGCGCAGGCCCTCCCTGATGTCGGCTTCGCTTAGAACGCCGCGGCCACGCAGGCGGGCAAACGTGGCCTCGAGCTTTTCGCTCAGGTCTTCGAACATAGCCTTTAAACTTAGGCGCCGTTAACTTCTGAAACAACCGACGCACCATCTCCATCGAGAGAGATTGCATGGCCGCTGCACAGCGTAGAGACGACATCCTTCTGGCCGAGATTCCAGCGACGCTGCCACTCATGGCGCTTCGATCGACAATCGTGTATCCCCTCGGCACGATCGCAGTCCAGATGGGCGCCCCAGAGAATCTTTCGCTCCTCCGGTCCAACGAGCATTCGGGCCTCATCGTCGGGCTCGTGGTAGCGACGGGCGACCACGACGACATCCTCGACCCCGAGCGATTTGTCGGTCGGGTCGGAGTCGCGGCCCGCGTCCACGAGCGGATCAACCTGCCGGGCGAGACGGTCCAGATCACGCTCCAGGGTCTGCGCAGAATCGTCGTCGAGGGTGTCGTCCAGACAACGCCGTTCCCGATCGTGCGCATCAAGCCAGCCAAGGAGATTCCGCCCGATCCGAACGAGGTCGATGATCTCATCTCCCGGATCGTGACGGGCGCCGAGACGCTGGCGGAGCTGATCGACCGCATCCCCGACGAAGTGCCGGCGATCCTCAAGATGAACATCTCCGATCCGGGACGTTTTGCGGACCTCGCAGCCACCAACCTGAACTTCAAGGTCTCGGACAAGGACGAGATCCTGCAGCGCCTCAACATCGGGCAGCGGCTGAAGTTTCTTCTGGGGCGAGTCGAGCGCGAAGTCGGACGCGCGCGCGTGGCGGAAGACGTGAAGCGCCAGACCGAGATCAAGATCGAGCAGCACCAGCGCGAGTTTTATCTGCGCCAGCAGCTGCGCGCGATTCAATCGGAGCTGGGCGAGGGCGATCCCGGCGAGAAAGAAGCGATCGAGACATTGAAAAAGCTCGAAGATGCAAATCTCCCCGAGAAGGCCGCACAGGAAGCAAAGCGAGAGATAGAGCGGATGCGGAATCTCTCTCCCGCATCGAGCGAGTATCAGGTCATTCGCACATATCTGGACTGGATGCTGGCACTGCCCTGGAATTCGCGATCGACGAAGGACGAAGTCATCGAGCTGAGCAAAGTGGAAGAGCTTCTCGACAGCCGGCATTACGGACTCAAGGAAGCCAAGGAGCGCATCACCGAGTACCTCGCGGTGCGCAAGCTTCGCGGTGGCGATCCCCATGGCCCGATCCTCTGTTTCGTGGGACCGCCCGGAACGGGAAAGACTTCGCTCGGCGAAGCGATCGCGTCGTCCATCAATCGCGCGTTTTATCGCATCTCTGTCGGCGGAGTGAGGGACGAGGCAGAGATTCGCGGACACCGTCGCACCTATGTTGGTGCGATGCCTGGCCTGGTCCTGCAATCGCTCCGGCGAGTGCAGGTGAAAGACGCGGTCCTGATGATCGACGAGATCGATAAGATGACAAGCGGTGGCCCGTCGGGAGATCCTACAGCAGCGATGTTGGAAGTTCTGGATCCCTCGCAGAACTCGAACTTCGTCGATCACTATCTCAATCTGCCCTTCGACCTTTCGAGCATCCTGTTCATCTGCACCGCGAACAATCTGTTCGACATCCCCGCGCCGCTTCGCGACCGCATGGAAGTCATTCGCGTGCTCGGGTACACGGTCGAAGAGAAGGTCGAGATCGCCTGGCGGTATCTCCTGCCGAGGTTGCTCGAGGATCACGGCATCACGGACAAGGATATCCAGTTCACGGACGAAGTCCTCGGCTTCATCTCCAATCGCTATTCGCGCGAAGCCGGACTCCGGAATTTCGAGCGCAACATCGCGGCACTGATGCGCAAGCGCGCTCGCAAGAAAGCGGACGGCGAAGAAGGCGCCTGGATCGTCGACAATCCAATGGTCGTCGACATCCTCGGCAATCCGACCTACACACTGGAAGACGCCGAGCAGGAACCGGAGATCGGCGCCGTGACCGGGATGGCGTGGACGGCGACCGGTGGCGACCTGATGGTGATTGAGGCGCTTCGGATGCCAGGCTCAGGTCGTCTCACCGTGACCGGCCAGCTCGGCGATGTGATGCGCGAGTCGGTGGACGCCGCGTATTCGTACGTTCGCTCCCGGGCGCAGACCCTCGGCGTCCAAGACGTCGAGTTCAAGGAGTGCGATCTCCACGTGCACTTCCCCGCCGGCGCGATTCCCAAGGATGGGCCAAGCGCCGGTGCGGCGGTGACGCTTGCCATCGCGAGCGTGCTGAGCCGGCGTCCGGTGCGTCGCGACATCGCGCTCACGGGTGAAATGACACTCCGCGGCAAGGTGCTCGAGATCGGCGGTGTGAAAGAAAAGGTGATGGCGGCGTACCGGGCGGGGCTGAGGCAGGTGATTCTGCCCAAGGCGAACGAAAAAGATCTCCGCGGCATTCCCGACGAGGTCGTCACGAGCATGACGTTCACGTTCGTGTCGACGATGGACGACATCATTCACCTCGCGCTGCTGGCGAAGGGTCCGGGCACACTCGCGGATGCGGCCGAGCCGCACGGTGATGTTCCGCCGAAAAACGCCGTGTCTGATTCGGCGACGGCGTCGATCAACCAGTCGAGTCCGGCGACAGTCAACCAGTAGGTGAACGTCGCCAATCCCTGGATCCAGTTTGGAATCCATGTCTTTGTCGGAACGATGGCGGGAGGTCTATCCGACACCGTAGCAGTGTGGATGCTCTTCAATCCCAAGAAGAAGAGATTCGGATTTCAGGGAGCGATTCCAAAAAATCAGGCGAGACTGGCGAAAAGTCTCGGCCGCACGGTGGGAGAGCGGCTTCTCACGCCCGGAGACCTGCAGTCAGAGTTGGCTCGACCGGAGCTGCTTGAGGCGTTTCAGTCCCGCGTCGAAGATGTCATTGCCAACATGCTGACATCGCGCGATCCATTGATCGACAAGGTTCCACCCGCAGTCGTCACCGCGCTGGAGGGGGCGACGACCGCCTATCTGCCCGTCGCAATGACGAAGCTCGGTGCGTTCCTCGGCCAGCCAGCGACGCGCGTCAAGCTGCGCACCGCGCTCCACTCTATGTTCAATCGGTTTGTCGACGACATGCGCTTTCACGAGCGCATCTTCGCCAAGCTGATGATGACCGAGAAGAAGTTCGACAGCGTGCTCGATGCAATCGAGACCGATGGAGTCGAACAGGTCGTCGGCCTGCTGGAGGAGCCCGAGATCAGGGAAGAGATCTCCAAGGCGATTCACGACGCGATCCTTCAGTATCTGCAGAAGCCGATCTCGGACATCCTCGGCGACGTCGAGGCAAAGAAAGATCCGGAGGCGCCCAGGCGACTGGCGGCATCAGCCGCACCGGTTATCTGGGAGTGGATTCACGACCAGCTCCCCGAATTGATCAAGAAGCTCGATGTGCAGGCTATGGTCGAGCGCAAAGTGATGGCGTTCAGCGTCGAGCGCGTGGAGGAGATCCTGCGCAACGTGATTCAGAACGAGCTGAACCTGATCATCACGACTGGTTACGTGCTGGGCGGGTTGATAGGGGTGTGCACGTTCGGACTACAGAAATTGCTCGGGCTGTAACTACTGAACGAGCTTCACCTGCGCAGGATCGATGATGTTGACATTGGCTCCAGCAGGCAGATCCTCGTAAAGGACTACGGGCCGCCCACCAATCTCCACCGTGCTGAGCTGCAGCGTCCGACCCGTGGCAGAGTACTTCTTGACCAGACTGGTCGAACCCGCCGCCGCCTTGGTGTTGAATCGCTTCTCGATCGCGCGGCCGGCGATATCATAGAACTCACCAGCCTCGACCGACGAATCCCACACGGTCAGCCACACGATCCCCGGCCCCTGAGGCGTCGTCACTACTGCGTAGCGATCGCCGTCCCACCCCGACGCGCCACGAATTGCTTCATTCTGATCGTTGAGGTGTTGAAAGAGGAACAGCCTCGTCTCGAACTCTCCCAGATCGTTTTCGTACACGTCTTTCGCATTGGACAGCGGGCCCAGCGTAACCCTGGTCGGGTTGTCCCGCGTCCCAAAGAACGCCGACGGGTGAATTATCTGCTCGGTTGAAACCGGCATGTCGTTGTAAATGACGGACCCGGGCTTTCGCTCTTTGTAGTTTCGGTAGAACTCCGCGCCGCTCAGGTACGGGAAGATGAGCGTCTCCTGGATCACGCGCGGCGCCACGGCAAAGATTGGCATCGACGCCTTGCTCTCGCGGATCATCTCTCTGATGCGATCCCAGCCGCCGGGAAGGTTGATCGCGATGTTGGATCCGCCGAGCATGATCGATATCTGCTCGTATACAGCCTGACCTTCGAACACCGACTGCGCGGCGGACTGACGATCGTTATCGCCCACCTGCTTCTGAACCGAGTCCAGGCTGATGTACTGATCCTGAAGCGCGTGCACCAGCTCGTGCGTCACGATCGTCGCGACCAGATCTTTCGGCGAGCCGTCCACGATGTAGAGGATCTTCGTGTGCGGATCGTAGAAGCCTACGATCTGCTCGACGAGCAAACTCTCGAGAAACTGCTGCAGCTTGAGCGAGTCGGGAATGAGACCGAGTCGCTTGTACGCAGCCTCTTCGCCGTTGAGCTCGCGAACGGCTTGCGAGTCGCTGACCTGCTTGACGATGTATTGTCTCACCTGCTCCTTCGAGCGCGTCTCGACCTTGGGCGGAGTCTTGAACTTGAGTCCCACCGCTTTCTCGATCATCGGCACGGCTTCGGCGACCTGCGCCGCATACGGTCCTTCGTACTTCGGCTTCTGTTTTTCGCACGCGGAGCCCAGGGCGACGAATGCCGCGACCGCGGGAACGATGATTCGATTCAGGTGAGCGCTCATTTCGTTCGGAGACGGAGAAGACCGGGACTAAAGCCCCGAGATGCGAACGTACCACGCGATGATCGCATCTCCCCAAAGCAATGCGATCAGCGCAGCGGGCGCAAGAAAGACGCCGAACGGTAACTCGCGTTTGCGCCAGCTTGAATCCGCTTCCAGCGCCAGCTCGGTCTGTCCCTTGTCATCTGCGATGCCGCGCGCGGACAAAGGATACACGACTCCAAGAAGAACGATCGGCGCGAGCACCGCACCGATAAAGATCGTAAGAAGCGCGCGCGTCGGACCGACCGCTGCGCCAACAACGGCCATGAGCGTCACATCTCCGAATCCCATCGCCGGCCGTTTCAGCCAGACCTCCCCAAGCCATCCAACGACCGATATGGCTCCAGCGCCGACACACATGCCGAGGATGGCGTCCCACGGTCCGACAAAGGGTCCGGTGTCGCGGAGGAATACCGCCGCTATCGCAGTGACGAGCGCGAACAGAAGACCGAAGACCGTGAATCCGTCGGGGATCAGAAAATATTTCGCGTCGGTGATCGCAATCCCGAGCAGCACCGTGGCGAATATGGCAATACGGAACGCGGTGAACGTCATCCCGAACTGGAGGAACGCCGCCACCCAAAGCAAGCCGACCAGCAGCTCGACGATGGGATACTGGATCGAGATCCGCTCGCCGCACCCGCTGCAGCGTCCGCGCAGAATCAGCCAGCTCACTATCGGGATATTCTCTCGCGCCTTGATCTGATGCCCGCACTTCGGGCATCTCGACCTTGGCTTGACCACCGAAAGCCCTTCCGGCCAGCGGCCAATACACACATTCAGGAAAGAGCCTACGCAGATGCCGATCACGAAGACGTAGACGGCCATCAGAATATCGATCATGGACGAAGCTCGTAGAGGATGATGCCCGCCGCGACCGCGACATTGAGTGACTCGACGCCGCTGGCAATTGGCAACGAAATGGTCCTGTGCGCCTTGGCCCGAATCTCAGGACTCAGGCCCGACCCTTCATTACCTACGACGATTGCCAGGCGGTCAACAGCACGCCCCAGATCGAGGGGCTCGCCCTGCGCATCCGCGGCCCATAGCTCGATCTGCTCCCGATCCAGGAGCGTGGAGAGATCGGCCCATTCGGCGTGAAACGCCGGATGGGCGAACTGCGAGCCCATCGAGCTCCTGATGACTTTCGGGTTCCAGAGATCCACCGTGCCGGGCAGGGCTATCGTCGCGGTGGCGCCAAGGGCGGCGGCCGTCCGCAGGATAGCTCCGGCGTTGCCGGGATCCTGCACGGCGTCCAGCACCAGGATACGGCACACATTCCCTATTTCAAGTGTATCGAGAGAACGGGCCGGAATTTCGGCGATTGCCAGCACTCCCTGCGGTGAGTCGGTCTCGGCGGCAGTCTCGAAATCGTCCTCGGAGAGTTCCACCACCTCGATTCCTGAAGCGTCGAGGCGCTTGCGCAGCGATTCGCCGCGCGGCGCGGACGCGAGCTTCGGACCGATCAGCGCCCCACGAATGGGGAGGCCAGATCGGAGCAGCTCTTCGACCGAGCGCACACCCTCGGCGACGAAGAGCGAATGCTTTTCGCGCGCTTTTCGTCGCTGCAGATCGCGCGCGAGCGTAAGTAGTTTCACAAGCAGGTAGTGAAACGCATTTTGGAATAGTATTTGCCTTTTCGACTCATCAGTAATCCCATCGCCGGAGTTTCAATGAAGCGATTCATCATAGGCGTTGCTCTCACCGTGCCCCTCGTCGCATGCGGCATTTCCCAGCAACAGGAAATCCAGATGGGACAGGAATATGCGCAACAGATCAACGCACAACTACCGATTGTGCAGGATCCGGAGTTGAACCGTTACATCAACGTGCTCGGCGATTCGATTGCGGGACTCACCAGCCGCAAGGATCTCGAGTGGCACTTTTTCATCGTCGACAGCAAGGAAGTGAATGCGTTCGCCGTTCCCGGCGGGTACGTGTATGTGAACCGCGGACTCATTGAGCGCTCGGACAAAATGGACGAAGTCGCCGGCGTGCTCGGGCACGAGATCGGCCACGTTCTGCGTCGTCACACCGTGAAGCAGATGGAAAAAGAGCAGGGTGCGAATGTCGGAATCACGCTGGCCTGCGTCCTGACGGGCGTCTGCAACAGCGGCGTGGCGAATGCCGCAATCCAGCTTGGTGGCGGGGCGCTCTTCGCTCGCTTCAGCCGCCAGGACGAGGCGGAAGCGGACCAGGAAGGATTCAACAACGTGGTACGCGCTGGGATCAGCCCCGAAGGGATGGTGAGCATGTTCCAGAAACTGCTCGAGGAGCGCAAGACGCGCCCCGCCGGAGTCGAAGCGTGGTTTCTCACCCACCCGCTCGAAGAGGACCGCATTACCGCAATTCAGACGCGGATCAATCAGCTTCCGCCCAGCACGCTTGCGAACCTCGGAACCGACACCCGCAACTTCCACTCGTTCAAGGCGAGGCTACAGTCCCTGCCGCCTTCGCCACCTCCACGTCAGGTACAGTAGCAGGCGTTCGCCCCGACGCCCAATTCAGAGATGCGCCGTGATTCGTCACGGCGCATCTTTTCTTTCATGCGGATCGCGCTCACCATCGCGGGCTCTGATTCAGGCGGCGGCGCCGGAATCCAGGCCGACCTGAAAACCTTCCAGAGGTTCGGCGTTTTCGGAACGTCGGTCATCACCGCTATCACCGCCCAGAACACCCTGAGCGTGAGCGCCTGGGAGGCGGTCTCGGCCGATCTCGTGCGCGCGCAGATTGACGCCGTCGCCGTCGATCTGCCGCCGGCGGCCTTCAAGACCGGAATGCTGGCGACTGCCGCGATTGCGTCACTCGTAGCGGCAGCCATCGACGAGCACTCCCTCACCAACTACGTGCTCGATCCCGTGATGGTGGCGACCTCCGGAGATGTTCTCCTCGAGAAGGATACGATCGACGTGATACGGACAGATCTCATCTCGCGTGCCTTTCTCGTCACGCCCAACATCCACGAAGCGGAGATTCTCATTGGAGAAAAGATCGACGACGAAGATGGAATGGCCCACGCGGCCGAGAAAATCGTGGACGAGATGGGAGCACAGGCGGCTCTCGTGAAGGGGGGACACCTCCAGTCCAGGGGAAGAGTCGTTGACGTGCTGTACGATGGAAACGTCCGCGCATTCCGTGGCCAGCGAATCGAGACGACGAGCACGCACGGAACGGGCTGCACGCTCTCAGCGGCGATTACTGCGCAGCTGGCAAAGGGCGAATCTCTCCACGCTGCAGTCCGGCGAGCGATCGACTACGTGCACAACGCGATCGGCACAGCGCCGGGACTCGGATCAGGCCACGGACCGCTGAATCATCTCGCCGAGGACAGCTGAAGGTCCGCGCCACGAGATAGGAACTCGGTCACCAGTCTCTCAAATGCCCCGCTCACGCGCTGTGTTGTTTCCAGAACTTCAGCGTGACTTAGCGCGGCGCCTGTTACACCGGCGGCGGCGTTGGTGATGCAGCTCACTCCCACCACGCGGATTCCCAACGCTCTCGCCATGATCACTTCAGGCACCGTCGACATTCCGACGGCGTCGGCTCCGAGCTGCCGGAGCATCCTGACCTCGCTGGGCGTTTCGTAGGAAGGGCCGAGGAGGCCCGCATACACGCCCTCGCGCAGCGGAATGTTGAGTCTTTCCGCCGTGGTGCGCATGACGCGCCTCAAACCCGGGTCGTAGGCATCAGTCATGTCCGGGAAACGCGTTTCCCCCTCCTGCGCCGGACCGACCAGAGGATTGGATCCCATGAGATTGAGATGATCCGAGATCATCATCAGATCTCCGACTCTGAGCTTGGTCGATATTCCGCCCGCGGCGTTCGAGACGAACAGCTCCCGGATTCCCATGGCGTGGAAGACGCGTACCGGGAAAGCAGCCAGTGCCGCGGGATGGCCCTCGTACATGTGAAAGCGCCCGCTTAGCGCGACGACTTCGCGTCCACCAAGGCGGCCCGCGATGACGGCGCCCTCGTGGCCGACAACCGTGGTTTCAGGAAATCCAGGGATCTCGCCGAAGGGGATTCGGACCGCGTCCTCTATCGTCTTCGCGAGTCCGCCCAGTCCCGAGCCAAGCACGATCGCCACCACCGGCTCGCGATCGCCGGCACGTTTGGCGATCGCCTTCGCCGCCTTCAGCGCGGCCTCTGCGGAGTACTCGCTATTCATTCGACGATTCCGATCATCTCGTCGATCTTGTCGGATACCTCTTCGATCAGCATGAGGCGCTCCTCCCATGGAAGAAATGCGCTTTCGAAGCCATTGAGAGCAATTCCCGCCAGCTCGTCCATTGTGAAGCCGAGGTGCTCGGCGGCGTAGATGTACTCGTCGGTCAGAGTCGTCGCACTCATCAGCCGGTTGTCGGTGTTGAGAGTGACGTTGAGTCCGCGATCGAAGTACTCGCGAAAAGGATGAGCCGCGTACGATTCGGCGACCCGCGTTTGCACGTTGCTGGTAAGACACACTTCGAGTGCGATGCGCCGGTCGTTCACGTACTGCGTGAGATCTGGATCTTCGATGAGGCGCGTGCCGTGCCCAATTCTGTTCGCTCCGCAGAGATGGACCGCCTCGCGAATCGACTGGGGACCGTCCCCTTCTCCCGCGTGCACCGTCACGGCCAGGTTGTGTTCTCGCGCATACTGGAACGCCGCCGCGTGCACGGACGCCGGATTGCCCTTCTCACCGCCGGCGAGGTCGAAAGCGACGACGCCGTCGTTCTTGAATTCGACGGCGAGACGAGACATCTCGAGCGAATGCTCGGCGGAGAACTGCCTCAGTGCGATGATGATGAAGCGACCCGTGATCCCAAAGTCCTTCTCGGCCCTCCGCAGCCCGCGCAGAGGCGCCTCGACGGCTTCCACCAACGTGAGTCCCTGAACGACGTTGAGAATTGGCGCGTTTCTCACCTCGATGTAACGCACTCCATCCTCAGCGGCATCTTCGGCCAGCTCGTAAGCGATGCGCTCGAGCGAGTCTGCGGTCTGCATGATAGAGATGGTGGTGTCGAACAGGCGCAGGTAGTCCTCCAGATTCCGCGCGTCGTCTGCGCGCATTGCTTCCGCGAGCCCCTCGGGAGTCTGGGCAGGCATCTTCACCCGATATTCGCGCCCGAGCTCCAGGAGTGTGGCTGGGCGGACCGATCCATCGAGATGGCAGTGCAGCTCCGCCTTTGGCAGCTCGCGGAGCTTATTTGAGAAAATCGAGAGGGCCATTACTGTTGGCTGAAGTCGTTGTCGTCCGCGGCTTGTCGTGCGCGAACGATGCGAAATATCGCTCCGTTGTGCACGGCGGAGTTGTTGGCCGCTACGATTCCGCGGCTGTCCGTGATGAGACGTTCGCCACTCCGAATCGCCTCGGCCGCCGTCTCGTCCCAGACTTCAACCGCCTCGAGCGCGGTGGCTCCAGCGGGAACCTCCACAGGACGCGCATTGATGTAGATCCTGACGGTCTCGCTCATGGCGCGATGGGCGCAATTCTGATTTCTGTCGGCGCCGCGATCGGCGTCCGAAGAGTCGCCAGATAATTGATCAGTGCATCGAGGTCCACGATGTTGAGGGGCCTGGATGACGTCGCGCGGCCGCCGGCGTTATATCCCTCCCCGCCCGTCGCGAGGAAATCGTTCATAACGACGTCGTACGTGTGCGTATCGGACAGCGGCATTCCGTCAGCCATCGTAACCGCGACGATTCGCGATCCCTTCGGCTTCGATGGATCGTATTTGATCGTGAGTCCGCTGACATGGTCGTTCGGTCGTTCTCTGCCCACCATTTCTTCGAGCAGTCCACGGAGCTGAGCGCCCGTCATGGTGAGCGAGCACAGGGTGTTTCCGAACGGCTGGAGCTCGAACAGCGAGCCGTAGGTCGCGTCACCAGCTCTCAGCTCCGTTCTGATGCCCCCGTTGTTCATGATCGCGACATCGCCCTTTCCCGCCCACCGTTGCGCGTCGGCGATGAGATTGCCGAGCGGATACTGCGCGCCACTCCGGCTGAGAGTGGTCGGAATCGTGGCGACGTGCCGGTTGACGAGTCCGGCTACGCGGGCGATCGCTCGCTGCACGATCGAGTCGACCGCTGGAAGCGGCTTCAGAGTATCGGCGGCCAGCTCGCGGACCTCATGTCGCGACACGGTACCGGTCGCGGCGCCAATCGGCAGATCCAGGACATCGATCGCCCTTCCACTCGATCGCGCCTGCACGATCGGAATTCCGTTGACGACTGTGTTGACCAGCGTGTGCGTATGTCCGCTTACGATCGCGTCTACTTTGGTGCTGAGTTTCCGCGCGAGATCAATGATCTCTCCGTCACAACTGGTCGTCCCGTTCGCGCTGCAGCCCGCGCCCGCGTGCGCAATCACTACTATGAAATTGGCACCCCGTTTTCTGAGGGCGGGGCCGATGCTGTCGACAATCGGAGCCGGATCGTCGAAGCGGAGTCCCACCACGTTGGCAGCGCGAGTCGTCGTCGGCGTCGACACTGTTGAGACGCCTATAATTCCAACCTTGACCCGCCCACGCGTGACCATCGTATCGTTGGCGATCCACTCCACGTCGCGGCCGTTCGTATAGCGCACATTTGCGCCAAGGATTCCGAATCTCGCCTGTCGCATCCGCGCGCGAAGGGTGTCTACGCCCCAATCGAACTCATGATTGCCGAGTGCGGACGCGGCGTACCCCATTCTATTGTAGTACTCCACGACTGGACGCCCAAAAGAAAGGTTGGATGCGGCCGTCCCCTGAAAGAGATCGCCTGCGTCCAGCAACAGCGTCTCGCAGTTTGGCGCGCATTCCCTGCGGGCTCTGTCGATCGCGGTAGCGACGTATGCGGCGCCTCCCCGCATTACTCCTGATGCATCGGGCCGCGGCTCGAGCGCGCCATGAAAATCGTTGGTGGCAACGATCCGCAGGAACTTCGTGCCCGCCGGAAACGCCGGCTGCACGGTGGGAAGAGCGCCGAGTCGCGGCACTCCGGCGGCACCGCCCTGATGAATCTCCAGCCCGGGCCCGCGAACGAGCTTCCAGTTCTCAGTGAAGTAGTCAGCCTGCCGAATGACACCGCGACGCTTCACTTCGTCGATGAGCAGCTGCCGTATCTCCTGCTGCTTGTCGTAGACCACGGGAGCTCCGCTCAGCATTGCGTATCCGCCGCCGCCGGTCTGACGGTAATTGTTGAGCGCCATCGTAAACGTGTCCGTGTCGCGCACGGGCGCGCCCTTGTAGTCGAGTCGAGTAACTCTGAGGCCCACCGGCCTGGAGAGGTCGATCTCGTAGTCGACACCAGAGACGATATCGAAATTGTATCCCGGAACCGTCGGGTCGGTTTCGAGAGGGGACGTGGGCGAGGGTATCGTCCTGTAATACCGGCTGCTGAACTCGATGTAGTCGCGCAGCTGCCGGCCGGTAACGCGCACCGCGCGGAGCGTGTTGTCGTATGGATAGATCTGCGCTACCTGTGCGATGGTTATCGGACCCGGTCCCATGGACGCTTCGGTCGAAAAAGCTGCTGTCGAGGCGAGATCCGATCCGGCAGCCTTCCTCTCGGTCTCCAGGATGAAGTCAATGAGCGGCGTGTCCTTTACCCGGGCGGAATCGGCGCTCCAACGCTCGGGAGTGCTGCCGATCGGCGTCGTGACGTAGGCGACGGTCTCCCGGTGTATTGCGTCAGTTGCTGCGAGCACGCGGGCATTCTCGGCGTGACCGGCCGCCTGCACCAGATCGCTTCGCTTCTCAGTGACGCGCCACTTTCCATTGACGCGCGACACCAATAGATGCGCGACGTCGACGCTCATCGCCCAGTTTTTGGGTTGAATGAGGAGGGTCCCCTCGAACGTCACCCCCGAGGTCGAGACAACCATGTGTCCGATGCCGCGTACTTCCTTGTGGGAGTGGCCGTAGAGCACAAGGTCGATGCCGGGCACCTCGCTCGCGATTCTCGCCGCGACGTTTTCACTCGGCACGCCCGTCGTCACCGTGTCGTAGCTGGATGGCTCGTTGAGACCGGAATGGACCGTCACGAGTATGATGTCCGCACCAGCGGCGCGAACCTCCTGTACCGCCTGCCGCACCGCTGGTACAATGTCACCGAGACGCACCCTTCCCCTCACGTTCTCGGCGTCCCAGAGCATCACGCCGGGTGTCGTAGCCCCGACTATGCCAACCTTGATCCCGGCCCGCTCGACGATCGTCCACGGGCGGTACGCGTGTGCGCCGGCTGGATCGACTCGATACGTGTTCGCGGAGAGAAACGGAAACTTCGCCTGACCGATGGCGCTGTCGAGGTACGGCACACCGTAGTTGTACTCGTGATTGCCGATCGCCGCGGCGTCGTAATGCATGGCGTTCATCGCGGCGATGATCGGATTGGTGCGATTGGCCGACACCCTCGCCGCGACGTAAGCGAGCGGATTGCCCTGCAGAAGATCGCCTGCGTCCAAAAGAATCACTCGCCCCGGATTGGCCGCGCGCACCGAGTCAACGATCGTCGCCGCGCGCGTGAGGCCTCGAATGGTCTCCGGCCGATTCGCGTAGTAGTCCCACGCGGTGATGCGTCCGTGGACGTCGGTAGTGGTTGCGACCACGAGATCGATCGGCTGGCTCGCGCGTTGAAGCCGGCCAGGAGCACAGGCGAGCGCGAAAAGCGCAATGCAGTACGAGACGCGTGATCTCATTCGGGTCGGGAATCCAAGGTTGACGGGATGATCAGCAAAGCTAGCCGCGCGTCCTCCCGCGAGGGAGTGCAGCGTTATCGTAGCGTGTTCGTGACACTGGTCGAGTTGACGACACCTCTCTGACTCGGTCAACTTGAAGCCGTGACTGCAACACCCGTCTCCGCTGACCGCGTGCTTGTCGTCGACGATGAGCCCGATATCGTCGCGCTCGTGGCATATCATCTCGCGAAATCGGGGTACTCGGTTTCCACCGCAACAAACGGCCACGATGGTCTGGCCGCCGCACGGCGTGAAAAGCCAGCGCTGGTCGTGCTCGATCTCATGCTGCCCGGCCTCTCCGGACTCGACGTGATGGAAGAGCTCCGTGGCGATGATGCCACTTCGCGTATCGCCGTGCTTATGCTCACCGCCCGCCGGGAGGAGAGCGATCGCATTAAAGGACTCACGCTCGGGGCCGATGACTATCTGACCAAGCCCTTCAGTCCACAGGAGCTCGTCCTGCGCGTTGCCGCCATCCTGCGCCGGGTGAAATCTGGACCGGAGGACTCCGGTGACGTCAGGCAGATAGGTCCGCTCAAGATCGACATCACCGGACACCGGGTGACCGTCGATGGTCGGGAAATCGATCTCACTCCGACCGAGTTCAAGCTCCTGCTCCTCCTGGCTGAGAGACGGGGACGTGTTCAGCCGCGCAATCTTCTTCTCGAGGTCGTCTGGGACGCGGCGCCTGACATTCAGACGCGCACCGTAGACATGCACGTGCAGCGACTCCGCGCCAAGCTGGGAAACGCCGGTGACCTGATAGAGACCGTTCGCGGGTTCGGATACCGGATCAAGAACGTCCCCGGCCGCACGTGAAGCTCGCCCACCGCCTTCTCCTCCAGTCGCTGGCGATCATCGCCGTGATGGTGGTGTCGGTGGTCATCATCATCGACAACCAGCTCCATTCCAGCATCACCGCACAGACAGTACATGATCTGTCCGGGGAAGCCCGCCTGGTGGCAACACAATGGCGGCCCGGGTTGGATGCGGATTCCTTGGCGGACCAGTCGGGAGCAGCGACGGGTCACCGCGTCACGCTCATCGACTCGACGGGTCACGTAGTCGGTGATTCCGAATTCGACGGGCCTGCGCTCCAACAGCTCGAAAACCATAGCCAGCGCCCCGAGGTAGTCGCCGCGCGACGCGATGGGATCGGCTCTGCGAGGCGGATGAGTCCGTCTACCGGCGAGGAACAGCTTTACGTGGCGCTCAAAGCTCCGCAGGGATTCGCGCGCGTTTCAGTTACGACGCGGACGGTGGAAGATCTCTTCGCGACCGCACGCACGGGCGTCATCGTGGCCGGACTCATCTCTTTTCTGCTGGCCGGAATCCTCGCTCTTCTCTTTTCACGAGCGGTTTCGCGGCCGATCACGGATCTGCGGGACGTCGCCCGCTCGATCGCGGCCGGGGAGCGGCGCAAGCACCCGGCACTCTCGGCTCCCGGCGAAGTCGGAGATCTTGCCGACGCCATTTATCGGCTGGCGGAACAGCTGGAGGGACGTATCTCGGCGCTTGCCGCGGAGCAGTCGATCCTTTCCGCGCTGGTGGAGACGCTCAACGAAGGAGTGATAGCGATTTCGCCCGCCCACGAAGTCGTGAGGATAAATGAGACTGGCCGGCGTCTGCTCTCGATCGATCGGCCACTCCCGGTGGGGACGGATTATCTCCCCCGCGAGGCTACGCTTCGGAGTGCGATTGCGCTCGCGCTGAACGGAACCGCGACGGAGCCAGAAGAAGTCCTGATCGGAGGGAACACGCTTTCTTTGACGGCGAGGCCACTGGTCGGCGGTGGCGCGGTCGTGGCGCTCTTCGATCTCACTCTTATCAGAAGGCTCGAAGCGGTGAGGCGCGATTTCGTGGCGAACGTTTCGCACGAGCTCCGGACTCCATTGACCATCGTCGGCGGGTTCGCCGAAACACTTCAGGACCCCGATACTCCACCCGAAAAGCGCGTCGAGTTCGCGCGAACCATTTACAGCAATACGCAGCGAATGCAGCGGATCGTCGACGAGCTTCTCGATCTGTCACGCATAGAATCCGGCCACTGGAAGCCCAGACCCCAACCGGTGCGCGTCGGCGAAGTTGCGACTGAACTCCTCGGACGCGTTGCAGCCGCTGCCTCTCAGAAAGGAATCGCCCTGGAAACGAAAGTAGATGAGGGCGCCGCTGTGATTTACGCCGATCGAACGGCGCTGGAGCAGATCCTTCTCAACCTCGTGGAGAATTCGATCCGGCATACGGGCAGCGGCGGACGTATCACGATTGCAACAGAACCGGCACCGAACGGGGTCGTCGTGACCGTGACGGACAGCGGAACAGGAATTCCGCCCGAGCACCTGCCGAGGATCTTCGAGCGCTTCTACCGGGCCGACAGTGGTCGCTCCCGGGAAGCGGGCGGCACAGGACTTGGCCTGGCGATCGTCAAGCACCTCGTGGAGGCGCACGGTGGATCGGTGAGTGCCGACAGCATCATGGGCAGCGGGGCGACTATCAGGATCTTCTTTCCTGAAATCGCGACGACCGCTCAGTCGTGACAAAGCCGATACGTTCCAGGTAACTGTCCGTGACACACGTGAGAGAGCTTCTGGTGCGTCAAACTTTCTCTCACGGAGTCAAAGTGTCCACGACCTTCAATGATTGCGCAGCTTCAGAACAGATTGAAGACCATTCGCATCGTCGACAACCAGGTCGGGGCTTCTCGATGAAGAAATCATTCATGGCAATGCTGGGTGTGCTCGCGTTGCCTCTGGCGCTGTTCGCTCAGCAGCCCGCAGACACCACAAAACCCGCTCCTCCTCCAACGCCTCCACCGGCCGCGACCGTATCTATTCCCGTGGATTTCTCGGGAGTGCTCTACGCGAATTTTCAGTATCGCGGGGACAAGGGCCCCTCGAAGTCGCAGAACAAATTCGATCTCGAGCGCGCATACCTGACATTCAAGATGCCCGCCGGAGACCGCGCCAGTATTCGCATCACGGCTGACGTATTTCAGCAGACCGCAAATGGACCCGACGCATTCTACAAGGGATGGGTCGTCAGGGCCAAGTACGCGTACCTCCAGTACGACTACCTGAAGAGTGCAAGCTGGAACGCAACTGCGCGCGCGGGTTTGATCCACAACGTCGCAATCGACCACATCGAATCGTTCTGGCCGCGCTGGATCTCGCAAACGGCGGTCGAGCGCGCCGGCTTCTTTTCGTCCTCCGATGCCGGAGTAGGCACGATTGTCACCCTGCCCAACAAGTTCGGAGAGTTCTACGCGACCGTAGTGAATGGGCCGGGCTATACCTCGCGCGAGACGGATCGCTTCAAGGATTACTCCGCGCGCCTTTCCATCACACCATTCTCCAATTCGGGCAACAAGATCATCAGGACTTTTGCTCTCTCAGGCTGGACGTACATAGGTGCGGTCGGCAGCGCATTTGCCGCTGGTGGTGCGGGACAGATCGGACCGGTAGGGTCATCCCTTCCGCGCACGAGAACCGGCATCTTCGCCGGCATCAAGGATCCCGGACTTTCCCTTGGAGCAGAGTACGACACCCGAAAAGATGCGAAAGAGACTGGGCTGAATACTCTTGCCTCGCCGATAGTCGAGGTCGATAGCGCCGGTCGCCTGATGTCCGGATTCGCAGCGATCAAGCCGTTCCAGCTCATGAACGATCGGTCCACCTTTCCGCTTGGTCTCGTCGCCCGCTGGGATCGGTTCAAGCCCAACACCGCCAACGACAGTTACGTCAACACGGTCATCGGCGGACTGACCTGGGATTTGAACAAGAAAACCGCGCTATCGCTGGACTATCAGGAGTTGACCCCGCACAACGGCGCTGTTGCCGCCGCTACCAAGACCTATTTCTTGCATTTGGTGGCGAATTTCTGAGCTCAGTTATGCGGTTCAGAGCGCCCTCGGGCGGTTGTGACAATGTCGTTACCTGACGTTTGTCGCGCCCTCTCGAGGGCGGTTCTATTCTTCCAATAGCAAAAACCTCCCGCACAAATAACAAGCAAACAGGAGCCGTTCAGTGAGAGCCTTGAAACTCGCCGCTTTCATGTTGTTGGCCGTCGCGTGCGCCAAGGAAGGCGCAAACAGCTCGAGCACGGCATCCTCCACAACGTCATCGACTTCGTCCGGTGGCTCAGTCGACCTCACGGGAGCCGGCGCGACATTCCCGTATCCTATCTACTCGAAATGGTTCTCGGAGTACGCGAACCTCACCGGAGTCAAGATCAACTATCAGTCGATCGGATCCGGTGGCGGCATCAGGCAGCTCCAGGAACAGACCGTCGATTTTGGCGCTACCGATAGCCCGATGAGCGACGACGAGCTGTCCAAAGCCAAGGGCGGTCCGATCCTGCACTTCCCAACTGTGCTCGGCGCCGTTGTGATTACCTATAACGTTCCGGGACTCACCACACCGATCAACCTCACGGCGAAAGCAATCGCCGACATCTTTTCCGGGAAGATCTCCAAGTGGAACGACGCGCGCATCGCGTCGATCAATCCAGGTGTGAAGCTTCCCGCCAGCGATATCCTGGTGGTTCACCGCTCGGACGGCAGTGGGACCACATACATCTTCACCGACTATCTGACCACCACGGCGCCAGGCTGGGCCTCCATTGGAAAAGGAAAAGAAGTCAAGTGGCCGGTGGGTCTTGGAGCGAAAGGCAACGAAGGCGTGGCGGGACAAGTGAAGCAGACGCCCGGCGCGATTGGTTACGTCGAGCTTGCCTACGCGAAGCAGAACAATCTACCGACGGCGGCCGTCACAAATAAAGCCGGCAAGGCGATCCTGCCATCAGTGACTTCCGTGACAGCGGCTGCTGCTGGCGCGGCCCAGGCACTTCCAGCGAATACCGACTACAGAATTTCGATCGCCAATGCGCCCGGCAACGACTCATATCCCATCTCGTCCTTCACCTGGATCATCGTCTACCAGCACCAGAAGGATCCCGTGAAGGGAAAGAAGCTCGTCGACTTCCTGAACTGGGCCCTCACTACGGGCGAGGCCGAGGCATCCACCCTGGACTACGCGCCGCTGCCGTCCGCAATGGCCGCCAGCGTCAAAGCCAGACTCTCCACAATTGACTTGACTGGCGCGAAGTGACTGCGCTTCCGGCGCGCTGGTTGAACAGGGAACGGCGCACCCTTCAGGTTCAGGGGTCGGCGGTGAGCGACCGCATTTACGAGGTGCTCACCGCCGCATGTGCGCTCGTAGTCCCCGCGCTCGTCGTAGCCATAGCGGTGGCCATTTTCTCGGGGGCATGGCCGGCGTTTGCCAAGCTCGGGCTCTCGATCGTCACGTCCAGCGACTGGGACGTCCAGGCTGGCCACTTCGGCGCCGCTCCGGCGCTCTACGGTACTCTGGTGTCGTCGGTTGTCGCGCTGGTCATCGCGACACCACTGGCGCTTGGGGTCGCGATTTTTCTTTCCGAGTTCTCGCCAACGTGGCTCCGACAACCCGTTGGATTTCTCGTTGATCTCCTGGCGGCGATTCCAAGTGTGGTGTACGGGTTGTGGGGCATCTTCGTTCTCGTCCCGTTGCTTCGCGATCCGATCATGCCCTTCCTTCGCGACCGTTTGCACCTGGGAGCCACGCCATTTTTCTCCGGTCCGGCTTATGGACCGAGCATGCTGGCGGCTGGGATCATCCTCGCGATTATGGCGCTCCCCTACATCTCCGCGGTATCGCGTGAAGTGCTCATGGCTGTGCCCCGCTCGCAGCGCGAAGCGGCCCTCGCGCTTGGCGCAACCCGCTGGGAGATGATTCGCGACGCCGTCGTTCCCTACGCGCGGTCGGGAATCATTGGCGGCATCATGCTCGGGCTCGGGCGAGCTCTCGGGGAAACAATGGCCGTCACCATGGTTATAGGCAACCGCCCCGAGATCTCCGCCTCGCTGCTCGCGCCGGGATACACTATGGCATCTCTCATCGCCAATCAATTCAGTGAAGCCACCAGCGACCTGCAGCTTTCGGCTCTCCTGGCTGTGGGCGCGGTCCTGTTCGTCATCACGCTCATCGTAAACGCAGTGGCGCGCTGGCTCGTCTGGAGCGTCGCCCGGGGTCGCGTCTAATGCGAACGGCGCACAGCCGTCATCTTGTGAGCGGCGCGATGATAGGACTCACCTATTTCGCCGCCATCCTGGCAACACTTCCCTTGTTGCTCATTCTGGGTCATCTCCTGGCCAAAGGCGCCTCGTCACTCTCGCTCGACTTTTTCACTCACATGCCGAGGCCGGTTGGCGAGCCCGGCGGCGGAATGGCGAACGCGATCGTGGGAACGCTGGTGCTCCTTGGGATAGCGACGGCCATCGGACTTCCAATCGGGATCGGAGCGGGGCTCTATCTCGCGGAGAAAAAGAGCACACCTCTCGCCACCACTGTCCGCTTTCTGGCGGACGTGCTTAACGGACTTCCTTCCATCGTCATCGGCATCTTCGCTTGGGGAATACTGGTCAGACCCATTGGACACTTCTCGGCGCTCGCCGGCGGAGTGGCGCTGGCGGCGATGATGATTCCTCTCGTCACTCGGACGACTGAGGAGATGCTTCTTGTGGTTCCGACCTCACTGCGGGAAGCGGCATTGGCGCTCGGATATCCACGGTGGCGAACTTCGATATCGATCGTGCTTCGTACCGCGCTTGCCGGCATCGTGACTGGAGCACTGGTCGCGATAGCAAGAATCGCCGGAGAAACCGCGCCGCTTCTTTTTACCGCCCTCGGCAATTCGTTCTGGTCTACGTCGTTGCACGAGCCGATCGCCGCTCTCCCGCTCCAGATCTTCGCATATGCCATCACCGCGTACGACGAGCTTCACAGACTGGCATGGGCTGGCTCGCTCGTATTGATCTCGATCGTCCTGATCATCAGTCTTGCCGCGCGTTTCGTAACGAGGTCACGGTTCGGTGCTCCAGTCGACTGAAGTGTTGCGAGAGAAGAAGCCGTCGCGGCTGGTGACGCCCGTGGTGCAGCTTCGGGCACCCGAGGCGACCGACGCGCGCGAAGGGGTCGAGCCCTGCATTGTCGCCAGCCATCTTTCGGCGTATTTCGGCAAGAACGCTGCGATCAAGGACATATCCGTGTCGATTCCGCAGCAGGCGGTCACGGCCATCATCGGCCCTTCTGGCTGCGGCAAATCGACCCTTTTGCGCTGCTTCAACCGAATGCACGAGACGGTTCCGGGCGCTCGCGTCGAGGGCAGCGTCGAAATCCTCGGCAGCGCGATTTACGGAGAGGGCACGAGCCCAATCTCCATTCGCCGCCACGTCGGAATGGTATTCCAGCGGCCAACTCCCTTCCCCACGATGTCAATCCGCTCCAACGTCGCCGCGGGGTTGCGGGTGGACTCAAAAAGTCACGCGGCGCGCGGGTCGACGAATGAGATCGTGGAAGAGGCCCTTCAGCGCGCTGGACTGTGGGCGGAGGTTAAGGATCGCCTGGACGAGAGCGCGATGGCGCTCTCAGGAGGACAACAGCAGCGCCTGTGCATAGCGCGCGCTCTCGCCACGAGGCCGCGCGTGATCCTCCTCGACGAGCCGACCGCGTCGCTCGATCCACTCAGCAGTCAAAAGCTGGAGGAGCTCGTGTACGAGTTGCGGAAGACCGTAACCGTCGTGATCGTCACGCACAACCTGCAGCAAGCCGCCCGCGTATCCGACGGGACGGCTTTTCTCCTCATGGGCGAGCTCGTCGAGTTCGCCTCGACGCGCGAGCTCTTCACCGCGCCCAGGGATCCGCGGACCGAATCGTACATCACCGGCAGATTCGGATGACCGCCGTCGCGCCCGCGATTGTCCCGGCCCCGCGCAGCAATGATGGCGCGATCGAGGCGCGCAGCTTCTCCTTCTGGTACGGGAAGAAGCAGGCGCTCATGGACATCTCGATGAAGGCGCAGTCACGGTCGGTGACCGCACTCATCGGACCATCCGGCTGCGGCAAATCGACTTTCCTGAGGTCGATCAACAGGCTCAATGATCTCATTCCCGGCGTGCGGCATGAGGGCGACCTGAGCCTCGACGACAACAGCATCTACGATCCAGCTCTGGACGTCGTGGCGCTGCGACAGAGGGTCGGAATGGTTTTTCAGCGCTGGAATCCATTTCCGAAATCCATCTACGAGAACGTGGCCTACGGTCCGCGGATCAACGGCATCGCGGACGAAAGCTCTTTGGACGAGATCGTCGAGCGCTCGCTGCAGCGCGCCGCGATATGGGACGAAGTGAAAGATCGGCTGCGGACCTCCGCACTCGGATTGTCCGGCGGCCAGCAGCAGCGCGTATGCATTGCTCGAGCGTTGGCGAACCAGCCCGAGGTCCTCCTTCTCGACGAGCCGGCAAGCGCGCTCGATCCCGGCTCGACGCAGAAAATCGAAGAGCTGGTGTACGAGCTCAAAAGAGATTTGACAATCATCATCGTGACGCACAACCTGCAGCAGGCGGCAAGGGCGTCCGACTATACCGCATTCTTCTTTACTGGCGAGCTCGTCGAGTTTGGACAGACCGAGCAGATGTTCACGAGCCCGCGAGAAGAGCGCACCGAGGCATACATCACTGGGAGATTTGGATGACACCTGACTCTGGCGCCGCGGGATTCAGACATTTCCACGATCAGCTTTCCTCGCTCAAGGAAATGTTGCTTGGCATGTCCTCGAAGGCCGAGGAGCGGACTGACCTGGCGGTCGAGGCGTTGATGACCCGCGATCGGGAAAAGGCCAAGCTCGTGATCGAAGGTGACAGGGAGCTCAATCGCTTGGAGATCGAGGTCGAGCAGGCAGCCGTCGAGCTTCTGGCGCTGCAGCAGCCGATGGCCCGGGATCTTCGCTTCATCATCGGCGCGATAAAAGTTTCGAATGACTTGGAGCGGGTGGGCGATCACGCCGTCAACATCGCGGAATCCGCGTTGCGCCTGGTCGACATGCCCAAGGTGACGATCAAAGTTCCCGAGATCGAGGTGATGGCAAGGAGAGCCCGCAAGATGCTGGGCGAGTCACTCGACGCATTCATCCGGGCAGATGGAGCACTCGGACGCAAAGTGTGCAAGGACGATGACGTCGTCGACTCCCTGCACGATTCGGTTTTCCGTGTGCTTCTCACGCACATGATGGCCGACCCGAAGACCATCACGCCGTCCCTGGAGCTGCTACTGGTGGGCCGGAACCTCGAGAGGATCGCCGACCTTGCAACGAACATCGGCGAAGACGCGGTTTACCTCGCGGAGGGAAAGCAGATCAAGCACCACCACGAGGAAGATCCCTTCAACGAAGCGCGCCCCGCTGATCAGCGAAGGCCGCCCGCTGACATCGCCCAGTAGCTGAGCGCGGCAACCATTGCCGAAGCCGGGATCGTAATGATCCAGGCCCAGACGATCCTTCTCGCTATCCCCCAGCGCACCGCTGAAAAGCGGTAGGTCGCGCCCGCGCCCATGATCGATCCAGCGATCGTGTGCGTCGTGCTCACCGGAATTCCGTAGTGGGTCGCGATGCTGATGGCGAGCGCGCCGCCGGTCTCCGCCGCGAACCCGCTGACCGGGCGGAGGCGCGTAATCCGCGAGCCCATTGTGTGCACGATCCTCCAGCCGCCGAACAGAGTACCGAGTGAGATGGCGGTATAAGCTCCCATCTTGACCCAAAGCGGAATTCCCGCGTCGGGGACGTGAAGGTGGCGCAGAAAGCCGGTCTCGCGCGCCGTTAGCGGGTTTACCGATACCAGCAGCCCGACGATGATTCCCATCGTCTTCTGTGCGTCGTTCGCACCGTGTGCGTGTGACAGCAGCGCCGAGCTCGCAAGCTGTGCGCCGCGGAAGAATCGATCGACTCGCGCGGGGCCCATGTTTCTAAAAAGCCAATAGACGGCGACCATCAGGATGAAGCCGGCAAGACCTCCGACCAGTGGAGAGATCACGATGAAGGACAGCGTCTGATACCACTTCGTGCCCCACGTGATCGCGCTCCAGCCCGCCTTCGCCACTCCGGCACCCGCATAACCGCCGATCAGCGCGTGGGACGAGCTCGAGGGAATTCCGTAAAACCACGTGATGAGATTCCAGGCGATCGCGCCGAGCAGCCCCGCCAGAACCACATTGGGCGTGACGATGTCCGTTCGAATGATGCCCGTCTGGATTGCCTTGGCTACGAGCTCGCCGGCTGTAAATGCTGCCGTGAAGTTGAAGAACGCGGCCCACGCCACGGCGGCCAGCGGACTCAGCACGCGCGTCCCGACGATGGTGGCGATCGAATTCGCCGAATCGTGGAAGCCGTTGATGAAGTCGAATATGAACGCGATCAGAACGATCGCTGCGACGTAGTAGATCACTACGCGTTCTTCAGCGCGATGCTTTGCAGCACGTTGCCGACATCCTCACACTGGTCGAGCGCGTCCTCGAGCTTGTCGTACAGGTCCTTCCATTTGATGACTTCAAGAGCATCGCCGCCCTCCGCGAATAGCTTCCCCATCGCCTCGTGATAGACGGCGTCACCCTCCTCCTCGAGCTCCTTGAGCTTCTCGCTGATCGCGAAGACGTGCTTCACATCCTTCATCCCGCGCACACCCTCTTCCACCGTGAGGCTCGCGCGCGCCAGCACCTCGGCCAGGACAACCGCGGCAGGCCGCGCCTTTTGCACCCGAAAAATCTGCGCGCGACGCGCCGTTCCATCGATCAGATCGATTACTTCGTCCAGCTCGGAAGCGAGAGCGTGAATGTCCTCACGGTCGAACGGAGTAACGAAAGTTCGGTCGATGCGGTCGATGAT
Organism: Gemmatimonadaceae bacterium; assembly: GCA_039936175.1. Lineage (GTDB taxonomy): Bacteria > Gemmatimonadota > Gemmatimonadetes > Gemmatimonadales > Gemmatimonadaceae > UBA4720. The sequence goes on from JBDTIV010000061.1 coordinate 28,011, forward strand.
GTCGTGGGTAAGGTTGTCGGCCTGGTGCTCCAGCTCCTTGATCGCCGTGACCTTGGTATCCAGGTGGGTGGGGTCTCGAAACATGTCCTGGAGAATGGCCGCCGAGGCTGTGAGTCTCTTCGCCAGCTCGGTGAACATGTCGTAGAACTTTTCGTCGCGAGGGAGAATCCGCACAGCACCATCTCCGTGAAAGTTCAGAAGACTCGAAACGGCCTCATCAGGCCGTCAGGCGAGGAATCTACCCGGGACCGGACTTTCAAGCCACAATTGGAGGGGCAACCGGCTGCTCACTGGGCGGTTGTCGTGCGTCGTACCACCAGACTTCGGTTCTCGAACAGTTTCACCAGTAGAACCCCCGTGAGAAAGCCGCCCACGTGCGCCCAGACGGCGACCCCCCCCGTCAGATCCGCGCCGTTCTCGAGCTCGGGCAGAGCGGCCACGAGCTGCCAGAAGAACCACCATATGAGAACCAGCCAGGCGGGGATCGGAATGATCTTGAAGAAAATGATGAAGAAGAAAAACATTCTCACGCGCACCCTCGGATACAGCACGAGGTACGCGCCGAGGATTCCTGAAATGGCGCCCGAAGCCCCGACCGTCGGCAGCGGAGAGGCAGGCTGAGCGAGGATGTGCGCAACGGCCGCCGCCAGCCCGCAGACGAGATAGAACACGAGAAATCGAAAGTGGCCAAGGCTGTCTTCGATGTTATTTCCGAAAACCCAGAAGAACAGCGCGTTGCCGAGCAGGTGCCCCCACCCGCCATGCAGAAACATCGAAATGAAGGGCGTGAGGATGTTTATGCTGTCGTTGTCGACGACGCACGCCATCCCGCCGCCGAGGGGAACTGACGTACCCACAGGGGCCATGTGGGTGAGCTCTCCAGGGACCATGCCGAGATTGCAGACACTCGCGGCCAGAGCCTGCTGATCGAATCCGGCGCCCTGAACGAAAATCCAGGTCCCAAACATCGCGATGAGAATGAGATATGTCATCCACGGCGTGCGGATCGTGGGGAGCTCGTCGCTGAGCGGAATCAAGTCAGGCTACCGCGCTCGAAAGCACACGTGAGTCCCAGACGCGCGGGTCGACAACAAACCTCCAAAAGATCGCGGGGAATAGATGGCACGCCAAGATGGCAATCCATCGTGGTGCGGGCAAGCTGGGGTGCCTCAGCCCGCCTCACTGTCGGGAATTTGCGCCGTTATGGCAGAAAAAAGCGGCCTCTTGCTTGCTTGAGACGGGTGGGACGCGAAACGGCGTCATAATGATTTCTCGCATGCACAGCGTGCAGGACCGCTTCAGGAGAACTAAAGAATGGCTGACAAAGTAATCGGTATCGACCTCGGCACCACCAACTCGGTAGTCGCAGTCATGGAAGGTGGAGATCCCGTTGTCATCCCCAACGCGGAAGGCGGACGGACCACTCCCTCCGTCGTCGGCTTCACCAAGGACGGCGAGCGGCTCGTTGGTCAGATCGCCAAGCGACAGGCCGTAACCAACCCACAGAACACTGTTTTCTCCATCAAGCGGTTCATGGGCCGGAAAATGTCCGAAGTTGTGGACGAGACCAAGCGCGTCCCGTACAAGGTCGTCGCGGGCCCCAACGATGTCTCAATGGTCGAGGTTCAGGGCAAACGCTATTCGCCGCCCGAGATCTCCGCGATGATCCTTCAGAAGATGAAGCAGACCGCTGAAGACTACCTCGGCTACAAAGTCGACAAGGCAGTCATCACCGTTCCCGCCTACTTCAACGACTCGCAGCGCCAGGCAACCAAGGACGCCGGGAAGATTGCGGGCCTCGATGTGCTACGCATCATCAACGAGCCGACCGCCGCAGCCCTGGCATACGGACTCGACAAAAAGAAGGACGAGAAGGTCGCGGTATTCGACCTCGGCGGCGGCACCTACGACATCTCGGTCCTCGAGCTGTACGATGTCGAAGGCTCGCGTCAGTTCGAGGTGAAGTCGACCAATGGCGATACGCACCTTGGCGGTGACGATTTCGACCAGCGCGTGATCGACTGGCTCGTGACGGAGTTCAAGCGCGACCAGGCAATCGATCTCTCCAAGGATCCGATGGCGCTTCAGCGCCTCAAGGAAGCCGGCGAGAAGGCGAAGATGGAATTGAGCACCACGCAATCCACGGACATCAATCTCCCGTTCATCACCGCGGATCAGAGCGGCCCCAAGCATCTCAACTATACGCTCACCAGAGCGAAGTTCGAGCAGCTGGTGGACGACCTGATACAGCGCACGATTCCACCGATGGAGCAGGCGTTGAAGGATGCGGGCATCAAGCCTAACGAAATCGACGAAGTGCTTCTCGTCGGCGGCTCGACCCGCATTCCGAAGATCCAGGAGATCGTTAAGAAGTTCTTCGGGAAGGATCCGAACAAGGGTGTTAACCCGGACGAAGTCGTGGCGATCGGCGCCGCGGTTCAGGGCGCGGTACTTACCGGCGAGCAGAAGGATGTTCTTCTCCTCGACGTCACACCGCTTTCGCTCGGCATCGAGACTCTGGGCGGAGTCACCACGGTGCTCATTCCGCGCAACACCACGATCCCAACCAAGAAGAGCGAGACCTTCTCGACGGCTGACGACAATCAGACGACGGTGGAGATCCACGTTCTTCAGGGCGAGCGCGAGCTCGCGACGTATAACAAGACCATCGGGAAATTCCAGCTCACCGGAATTCCGCCCGCACCGCGCGGCCTGCCACAGGTCGAGGTGACGTTCGACATCGACGCCAACGGAATCCTGCACGTCACCGCCAAGGACAAGGCCACGGGCAAGGAGCAGAAGATCCGCATCGAAGCTTCGAGCGGGCTCTCCGAAGGCGAGATCGATCGCATGGTCAAGGACGCGGAGAAGAACGCGGCCGAAGACAAGAAGCAGCGCGAGTCGATCGACGCTCGCAACCGTCTGGACTCGATGACTTACGAAGTCGAGAAGAACGTGAAGGAATGGGGCGACAAAGTCTCAGCCGACACGAAGACGAAGATCGACGCCGCCATCGAGCGCGCCCGCAAGGCGCTGCGTGGTGACGACATGACAGAGATTCGCGCGGCGCAGGAAGAGCTGACGAAGGTGTTCAGCGAGGCGGGTCAGGCGTTCTACCAGCAGCAGGGCGCACAGCAGCCAGAAGCTGGGCAGCCAGCCGGTTCCACGGCAGGCGCGGACGCCAGCGCCAAGCCCGCCGACGACGTGGTCGAAGCCGACTACGAGATCGTGGACGACAAAAAGTAATCGCTTAGGGAAAAAGGCCCGCCTCTAAAGAGGCGGCCTTTTTTTTCCGTTACGGCCTTTTATTCACGCTCCAGTCCCCAAGATCCCCCCACCATGAATCGGCACGTATCCCCACCGGATTGATCCTGGGCGACGCTCCGTGAACGTTTCGCAGCTCATAAATCCACATTGCTGGCGCGTCATCGGTCAGGATGCGATATGCCCGGCGATACAACGCTACGCTCCGAGCCGCATCCATTTCCTTCACGGCACTGTCTATCACCGCGTCGAACGCCGGGCTCGAGTAGGAAGTCGCGTTGTACCCGCCGCTGCGTATTTCGGAGCTCGCCCACTCCTCCCTCACCGATGACGGGGTCGGATCGATGTGCCATGCATTCACGACCGCCTGGAATTTCCTGTCGTCGAGGCGGGTGCCAAAGGCATTTGCGTCGACGGACTCTATCCGCACCGCAGCGCCAACCCTCCGCCACTGCTCCTGCAGCAGGACAGCGAGCTTCGACCGGATTGCGCTCGAGTTCGGCACCATCAGCGCGAACGCCAGCGGTTCTCCCGCTTTCCGTCGCATCCCATCCGGTCCGCGCTTCCATCCGAGGGAATCGAATGTCGTGGCAGCTCGGGTCGTGTCGTATGGAAGTCCAAGCGTCGTGTCACTCGTCGTCAGCACCCGAGTGGCTGGACCGTGTGCAACCAGCGCCAGCGTGTCGAAAACGTTTCGCACCAGCGCGTTCCGGTCGATTGCCATTACGAGCGCGCGCCGGAGATCGCGATCTGCGAAAATCGTGCGTTTTTTTCCTTTGGTCGCGTCCCCAAGGTTGAACGCCGCATAGCCGTAGTCGAGACTGCCGTCGGTCGTGATGATTTTGTCGCCCTTCGAGCGAACCTGGGCGATGTACTCGGGCTTCACGACATCCAGGAAATCCGCTTCACCGCCCAGGAATCTGAGAGCCGCCGCCGGATAGTCCGCCGAGATGAGCCATACGATGCGGTCGGCCTTTGGGCGACCTCTGTAGTTCGCGCTGTCGGCGGTCAGAGTTATCCGCGCGCGCCTCTCCCACGACGAGAATTTGAAACGTCCGGAACCGATCGGATGCTGTGCGAATGACGACGCGCGCAGGTCTGCCGGCTTGATGTTCGCGAGCAGATGCGCCGGCAGGATCGGGACGGGTGTCGCAGCCTTGAAAAATTCATCGGGCATCCTGCGATGAAACCAGACGCGCGCCGTCATCGAATCGGGAGTGGTAACCGAATCCACGTTATCGAGATTCGACGAGAGCGGAGAGCCCAGCGCGGGGTTCTTGACCAGTCCAAAGGTGAAGCGGACGTCCTCCGCGCGCACGGGCACGCCATCGTGCCACCGCGCGCGTGGGTTGATCATGAAGTCGACCGCGAGTGAGTCCGGCGACCATCTCCAGCTGCTCGCCAGATGCGGCGTGAACCCGGCGTCGCCGACGGTGTTCAAGCCCGGGCCGATGTCGGCAAGATTGTCGAAAATCTGGTCGACAACCTGTTTGCCCTGGAGTGAGAGAACGAGTGGCGGTACCAGCGCGTCGGCATCCGCTGCCGCGGCAATACCTATGGTCCCACCAACCGGCGTGTTGCCGGCGGAAATTGCTGAATCATTTTCTCGGGAGCATCCCGCGACCACGAACGCGAGAACAACTGCTGCGAGCTGACTCTTGTTGGTCACGCCGAAAGTCCGGTTGTGAATATGGCCGTCCGCTGGGGAGTGGAGCGGGCGGGAATGTTCTCGGCCATCGCCCAGTCGAGAAACACTTCAAGGAGATTGGGATCGAACTGACCCTTGTCCGAACGCATCACGTGCGCTGCCCGCGCGTGCGGGAGACTCTCACGATACGAGCGTGCAGTGGTGAGCGCGTCATAGACATCGGCGACACAAAGAATTCGCGCGGCGAGCGGAATTTCTTCGCCGGCGAGGCCATCGGGATATCCCGCGCCGTCCCAACGCTCGTGATGATTGCGAATGATCGCCCGCACATCGCCAGGGAAATCAATGTCCGAGACGAGCTCCAGTCCGGCTTCGGGGTGGCGCTTCATGATCGCCCACTCTTCCGATGACAACTTGCCGGCCTTATTGAGCACCTCGGTGGGCACGATGATCTTGCCGATGTCGTGCAGAAGTGCGCCGAGGCGGAACCAGAAGAGCGACCGGGAGTCCATACCGGTGCTGTCGGCGAGAACGCACCCAAAAAACGCGACGCGCTCGCAGTGCCCCTGCGTGTAGTGGTCTTTGCTCTCGATGGAATCACCCCAGTGATGTGCCATCTCGAGAAAGCGTGACTCGAGGGCGGCGTTGCGTCGCTCCACTTGCGCAACGCGATGCTGCGCCTTGAGACGGGAATAGAGCGCATGGGACTTGTTCAGGTGGAGCAGCATGTCGCGATGGCGCTTCTGCGTCCAGTACAACTCCGCGAGTTGTTCGGAGACATCCGCCTTCAGCAACAGGTCCTCGGCCTCCTCCGCGCACTCCCCCGCGCGACCGAGATATTCCGCCGCCTTCACGTAGTCGCCGCTCTCGCGCGCAATGACACCGGCGTGTCTGAAAATCTCTCCACGCCATGAAGGCGCAACCTGCCCGCTCAAGGCCAGCAATGGCTCCGCCCGGTCCTTGGCTTCGTCGAAGCGTCCGGTGGCGATACACAGCTGCACCTGATTCAGCGCGACGTTCAATTCGTTAGTGTGGTCGTTCTCCTCACCGAAAGCCCGTGCGGCCTCGGCGTATGCTTGCTCCGCACGCTCGGGCTCGCCAAGGTCGGTGTACGCGAGACCGATGTTGTTGAGCACCTGTGCGGCCTCGTCGCGCCGTCCCAGGGCCGTGTACCCCTGAAGGCTGCGCTCAAACGCCTCGAGCGCGCCGGTGATGTCACCACGTATGCTGGCGACGGTCCCCAGGTTCTGGTCGATCATAGCCATCGCCGCCGCATCGCCGATCGACGCCGCGGTGGCGCGAGCCTCGCTATACATCGTCTCGGCGTGGTCGAGATCGCCCCCCGTCTGGTGCACGATCGCTACGACGTTGAGAGCCTGCGCAATTGCTGACTTCGAGCTGGCCTGCGTGGCGGCGGCCACAGCCGCCTCGAGGACGTCCATTGCCGCACCACGGTTCCCCTGTTCGAGATAGGCGCGTCCCAGCCACCGAAGCGCCGAAAGCCTCGTCTCTACCCCTGCGAGCGGGTTGCGAACGAGGCTCTCATACTGCGCGGAAGCTTCGGTCCAACGTCCGTCGCGCTCAGCAGCCTTCGCGACGTCGATCAGCGCTCTTATCCCTGCCGGCTCCAATCGCTCCGCGCGCGGGGTGTCACGCCACTTCATGAAGACGCTAGAATCGTTCGCCTCACACTGCCCTCGTCTCTCAGCTTTCGCATCAGTGTTGGACGCGATATTCCGAGGATTCGCGCCGCCGCGCTGAGGTTGCCTCCGGTGAGCCCGATGGTCGTGTGGATCGCTTCGTCCACGATCGCCTGAAGGGACTTGCCCTCCGCAGGAATATGGATCGCCGCACCGGCAGGAGTCTCCAGCAGAGGAACGAAGGACCGACGCTGCAGGGAAAGGTGGTGTGGCTGAATCACGTCGCCGTTGCAGACCACCGCCGCCCGTTCTATCACGTTCTTCAGCTCTCGAATGTTTCCCGGCCAGCGATGACGCTCGAGCGCGCTCACCGAATCCGGCGCGAGACGAAGATTCGCTCGACCTTCCCCTTCAGCGTGGCGCCGCACGAAGTAATGAGCCAGGATAGGGATGTCGCCAACGCGGTCGCGCAGCGGAGGCAGCTCGAGCCGCGCCACATTCAGCCGATAAAAGAGATCCGCGCGGAAATGGTTCTCGGCGACTGCGTTCTCGAGCAGGACGTTGGTGCCGGCTACTATTCTGGCCGCGAGCGTGCGCTCCTCGGAACCGCCTAGCCGACGGAATCGCCGGTCTTCAACGACTCGCAGGAGCTTGGCCTGAAGCTTCAGCGGCAGCTCTCCTACTTCGTCCAGAAAGATCGTTCCCCCGCCGGCGACTTCGAAGAGGCCACGCTTGAGCGCCCGCGCGTCGGTGAAGGCACCAGGCTCGTGACCGAACAGCTCGCTTTCAAGAAGCGTCTCCGGAATCGCGGCGCAGTTGATCGCCACGAAAGGCTCGGCGGCGCGGGAGCTGGCGGCGTGAAGCCCGCGGGCAAAGAGCTCCTTACCGGTGCCGGTCTCTCCGACGAGCAATACCGTCACGCTACGGCTGGCTGCAACCTGGGTCGCCAGGGCGAGAACTTCCCGGATCGCCGCACTCTCGCCAATGACGTGAGCGTTCCAGCGGTCCATCGAGGCCTGCTGCGATCGCGCTGAAATATTTACACCCGTTTCCTCGACGCCCGGACATAGGTGCTGCCCGCACGCGGAATTGTGAGCATTCAAGTTTCACCCGCGGCCCGAAACTCAGCCGGCAGGTCTTAATAGCAGACGAAGAAACTGCCTGTTAAGTCACCTGTTTTTCAGCCGTTACGCCCAGTGGGCCGGCAGAACAGGGAAGCTCCTGCGTGGGGCGTCAGGACGAGGCTAAATAGTGGGCAAGGTCGAGAGCAGCAGCGCGATTTCCGCCGCTTCGTGACGAGCTCCCACACCCTCGAACGATTCCGCCGCTTCGAACCAGGCGAGCCGAGCCTCGGCCGAGTTCCCGAGGGCCTTCGATGTCTGGCCGAATTCGCGCAGCATCTCGGCTTGTAGAAGCCGGTCTTCGAGACCTTCCGCTTCAAAAATCGCGATCCGGAGCGTCGCGATGCTCTGATCATAGGCGCCACGCTCGCGCTCGATACGCGCACGGCACTTGAGCGCACCCGCCATGGTCAGATTGTCACCGCGAATTCGTGCTCCCTCGAGCGAGTAACGACAGGCCGCGTCGGCTTCATCCAGCTTTCCGACAGCGACCCACACCTCGGCCTGATTCAGAGTGAGGATGCTCTCTACGAGCGAGTCTTTCCGCGCCCTAGCGATCGCGAGACCGCGATCGAAGATCTCGATCGCGCGCTGGTAGTGCCCGAGCTTGGTGTAGAGCATCCCGAGGTTATTGAGAACCCAGGAGACCGCTTCGTCGTCGCTGGCCCGCTCGAAGGCCGCCAGACTGTTCGAATAACGTGCTTCGGCTTCGGCAAAATTTCCGCGCATGTTCATAAGCACGCCGCGATTCTGCTCGATCATGCCAAGAAGTCGTACCTCGCCCGCTTTCGACGCGAAGTCCGCGGCTTCAGAGTAAAGTCGCTCACCCTCCGTCAGGTTTCCGCGACGCTGGGCAACGATGGCGAGGCAGTTGTAACCGTGCGCCATGGCCGCCAGCGAGCCGCAGCGATCGGCGTGTACCAGGCTCTGTTTGTAGCACTGGTATGCTGCCTCGGTCTCGCCCTGTTCCCGGTGCAGAGTTCCCTTCCATCGGAGAGTGTCCGCGAGGAGCGGGATATCGGCATCGAGCTCGAGCAGGGCAATTGCATCTTCGTACAACCCATGCGAGCGCGCGCACTCTCCTCGCAGCTCGGCCTCGCGAGCTTTGTCAACGAGGGTGCGCGCGCGCCCCGGCTCAGTAAGCGACATACGATCTCAGACAGTTTGATTCGCGCATTTGCAACACCTCGGGCGTGGGTGAACCGATCCGACTAGCAGGTAAATCAATGATCGTCGTTCACCAGCACCCACGCTCCCGAGATCAAAATGTATCTGGAAAAGTGGTTGAGTATCCACTCCTGTGACTCAGCTACAGGCTTGGCACCATAGAGAAGGGTGGTACTGGCCTCGACTTCTACCGGCGCGGCAGAATCGTCCGAAGCGATATTCTCTTTGCCCTCGGGCAGATACGCCGGGCGCACGGAATTGCCTGCGTCGGTGCCATAGGTCGCGGTGGTACGAAGACCTTGTACCGCAATGACTGGCTTCAGGAACCGCAGGCCGTGAGGCTGCATCTCGTAGGCGACGTACGCGCCGGCCTTCGCGATCACCGTGATAGAAGTCGGTGCGGCGAGCGCACCTGCCGGAATGGTCAATGAGAAATCCGCACCTGGAAGGGAGAGCGTGCCGCCGGCGTCGTCGATTATCGCGGAGACACTCTGTTCCGCGTTCGAGTGATCCGGACCCCACCTGACCGCTTTCGCTTTGGTGCCAACGTTGAATGCCGAAAAAGAAGCAGTCACCCGCGCTGCTGAAGGGAGCAGGGTGGCCGTCGAAAGGACCGGGCTTGTTATCTGATTGGGATCGCCGCAGGAGAGCGCGAGGAAGGCGCTCATACTCAGAGCGAAGGAGCTTAGCGCGCGTGGACCCAACATCGTAAATCTCCGATAGGGGAATTGGCGCAATCAACTTCAGTGCGTGGCATAGGCCATGCCCCGCGCTAACCCCTTGAAATACAAGATCTTACAATTTTCAGAGCGATGTTTGGGTCTATTCTGTTCTAACGTTCCGTTACGATTCGAAACATTTTGGTATCGGGCCGAACTACCATCACGATTCCGATCCCGATGCAAAAATCGCCATGCGCTGCGGGGTCGGCCTTCCGGGAATGTCGGCCGTTTCGGCCCAATCGAGAAACGTCTCGAGCAGTTGCGGATCAAACTGTCCGGGTGACGAGCGCATGATTTCAGAGGCGCGGGCGTGAGTCAGGCCCGGTCGATAGGAACGCGTGGTGGTCAGAGCATCGTATACGTCCGCCACGCAAAGGATCCGCGCCGCGAGCGGGATGTCGTTTCCCGCGAGCCGGTCCGGATAGCCGGTGCCGTCCCATCGCTCGTGGTGGTTCCTGATGATCGCACGGATGTCGCCGGGGAAATCGATGTCTGCCACGAGCTCGAGGCCGGCTTCGGGATGCCTTTTCATTATCGCCCACTCTTCCTCGGTGAGCTTCCCCGGCTTGTTGAGTACTTCAGTTGGAACGATGATCTTGCCGATGTCGTGCAGCAGCGCACCGATGCGGAACCAGAAGAGCGATCGCGCGCTTAGGCCGGCGCTGTCCGCGAGCACGCATGCGAAGAACGCCACCCTCTCGCAGTGTCCCTGGGTGTAGCGATCCTTGCTTTCGATCGAGTCGCCCCACTGGCTCGCCATCTCGAGGAACCGAGACTCCAGCGCATCGTTTCTGCGCTCGATCTGTGCGAGCCGGAGCTGCGCCTTCATCTGAGAGTAGAGCGCGTGGGCCTCGTTGAGACTCAAGAGCATCTCGCGGTGGCGCTTCTGCGTCCAGAACATCTCGGCCAGCTGCTCGGCTACATCGGCCTTCAGAAGGAGGTCGCCGGTGTCTGACGCGTGGACATCGGCCTTGTGCAGATATTCAGCGGCCTCGGGAAACTGTGATCTCTCCCGCGCGATGACACCCATGTGGCGGAAAACCTCTCCTCGCCATGATGGTGCTTCGTCCTCGTGATAGGCGAGCAGCTCTCGACATTGCGATTCCGCTTCGTCGTACCGCCGTCCGGCGATGTAGAGCTGAACTTTGTTCACGGCTAGATCCAGCTGGCGGGCGCGATCTCCTTCTTCTTCGAACGCGCGCCCGGCGTCGGCATAGGCGGCCTCGGCGTCGGAAAGATTGCCCAGCTCCATGTACGCCAGGCCAATGTTGTTGAGGATCTGCGCCTCGTGATTGCGCATTCCCAGCGACTGATACCCGAGATGGCTGAGCCTGAAGGCTTCCAGCGCGGCTCGCAGGTCGCCGCGGATCATGGCAACCGTCCCCAGGTTCTGATCGAGCATTGCGATCAGCGCGCCGTCCCCCGCGCTCTCGGCTTTGTCGCGGGCGGCTTCGTAGATGGCAGCCGCCTGGTCGAGATCCCCACTCATCTGGTAGACGATACCCACGACGTTCAGGGCCTGGGCAACGGCGGGTGGCGACCCGATGACATCGGCCGCCGCGACTGCCGCTTCCAGCACATCGAGCGCGGCTCCGCGGTTTCCCTGCTCCATGTACGCGCGACCCAGCCAACGCAGAACGGCGAGTCGCGTACTGGCGTGCGCGTCGGGATTGCGAACGAGCTGCTCGTAAATCGCGCACGCATCGGCCCAGCGTCCTTCGCGCTCGGCCTGCTTGGCGCGATCGATGCTTTCCCTGACGGCGGACGATTCCGCCGCGCTCATTTCGACTGTGGGCCTGCGAGTTATCATGACTGTGCTGCGGTGGGCTTCAGCGCGTTTCTATTGCTATCTGGTGAGGACTCCAGCTACGCTAGCCAGACGAGGGAACGCTGCGTGTAGTCACCCCTTTGGGCGCCCGGGATCGGAGATTGGCCCGCCTGGCCGATCAGGTCGGCAGCGAACCCAGCTCGGCCTCGATTTCCTGCACGTCGCGCACGGCACCGGTGAGCCGGTATGCGTCGGCTGCCTCCCGCCAGGCGGACCGCGCAGCACCTGCATTTCCGAGGGCGCGCGAGATCTCGCCAAGCTCTCGCAGCATCTCGGCGTGAAGGAGTCTGTCTTCGGCTCCCTCGGCCTCGAAAATGGCAATTCGGAGTGTAGCGATGCTCTTGTCGAGCGCTCCACGACCGCGCTCGATTTTGGCCCGCACCTTCAAGGCGCCGGCGGCGGTCAGGTGGTCGCCACGCCGCTGCGCGTCGTCCAGTGCGCGCTCGCAGAGTGTATCCGCCAGATCCAGACGGTCCATCCCCACCCACAGCTCCGCGAGATTGAGCGTTACAACGCTTTCAACGATCGTATCGGCCCGTCTCAGGGCGATCTCGAGTGCGCGATCGAAGAACTCGCGCGCCTCCCCGAAATTCCGGAGGCGGGTGTGCAGCATTCCCAGATTATTGAGGACCCAGGACATCGGCTCCTCATCGCTCACCCTTTCAAAGGCTGCGAGGCTTTTTGAATAGAGAGTCGTCGCTGCCGCGAAATCGCCGTGCATGTTGGCGAGCACGCCCCGGTTCTGCTCGATCATCCCGAGCAGCCGTGAATCACCCTGGCTTTCGGCGAGCGTCGAGGCGCGGGCGTAGAGACGTTCCGCTTCTTTGTTCTCACCGCGTCGTTGCGCGATAATCGCAAGGCAGTTGAGCGCGTGGGCTTCGCGGGAATGCGAGCGCGTGCGAAGAGAGTGCCTGAGACTCTTGGTGTAGCAGCGAAATGCGGCTTCGGTTTCGCCGCGCTCCCTCAGCAGCGTTCCCTTCCATCGCAGCACATCCGCGAAGAAGGGGTCCTCGGATTTCTCGCCGAACGTGGAGAGAGCGTCGTCGTAGAAACCGAGGGCCCGGGCGCTCTCTCCTTTTTTCTCGGCGGAGCGTGCCCGGTCGACCAGCTCGGTCGCGGGGCGATTGTCAGTGGTCACGATCCGCCCCCTGAATTGTCAGGTAACCTGGCCTCAGCCTGATGCCAGCATGTACCGGGAGAAATGATTTATCGTCCACGCTGTTACACTCGGAAGATTTGTCGACCCGGGCTGAAAGATCGTCGTCGAAAGCTCGATTTCCAGAACGTGGAGAAGCTGACTGAGGTCGAGAAGATCGTCAGAGATGTACCCCGCGAAGAGCTGGCCGCTAAGCGGCTTTCCATACACAGATGTCTGGCGCAAACCCTGGGTCGCCACGAGCGGTTTTGCGAATCTTGTTCCCGCCGGCTCCATTTTGTACGCAACGTAGTTCGGATCCGAAGTGATCGTTATGAGCGTCGGGCTGCTGACTGCACCGGTCGGAAACATGACTGTGAAGTCCGACTGCGGAATCGAAAGCCTTCCCCCCCACGGCGTAATGGTTCCCGAGACCGTGTACGAAACGTGCGAATAACTCGGGCTCCAGGCGACGGCGTGAACCGTTAATCCTGTGGCATCAGCAACGAAGCTGACGACCGACACCACTGTCTTGAGCAGCCCGCCAACGAGGCCACCAACATCACCAAGCAGTCCGCCCAGCAGAGCGTCCTGCTGTTGAGCTGCAACGGCCACCACAGTGGTGGGAGCGGTTACTGGCGCGGTCGGAGAATTCTCCGAACACGAGAGCACGACGAAAGCGCTCAATACCAGCAACGGCGCGCGAACCATTCTAGACCGGATCATTTGTCACCTTAGTGGAGGTTTGTTAGTGGACGTTTGTTGACAGCGATCAGCCTGACGCGAGCATGTAGCGGGAGAAATGTCTGATGACCCACACCTGCGCTTCCGGAAGGCCGGTGCGCGGCGAAAACACTGTGCTCGATGGCTCGATCTCGAGCACTGGTATCTTTCCACTCAGCTTCAGTCCGTCGTCCGCGATGTAGGCGGCGAAGAGCTGGCTGCGGAGCGGCGAGTCGGGAAGCTTCGTGACGCCAAGGAGCTGCGTGACGGTGACGTCCTTTAGGAACTTCGTGCCGGACGGCTCCATCTTGTACGCGACGTATTTGTCATCGGCGGTGACCGTGATCTGGATGGGCGCATTCACCGCGCCTTGCGGGAAGACGATGGTCAGGCCGGTGGCTGGCATCGAGATGACGCCGCCGGAAGCATCGATGGTTTTCGAGACCTGGACTGCGCTTTTTGCTTTCTTTTCCCACCAGAGAGCCGACAGCTCAAGCCTGCTGGGGGTCGAAAGGGCGACGTTTACGTCGGGACCTTTGATAGCGGAGTGGACAGCATGGCTGGCGACTGCGTCAGCGGGCGCGGTCGGAGAGCCAAAGGTGCCGTCGGTGCAGGATGATACGATCGCAGCGCCCAATAGGACGCCAAGGAAGCGAAGAGGGGTGGATCGGATCATCGGGCAGCCGGTTGAGGGTTTGCGTCGGAGTTGCGGGCACTCCATAGGCAACCACCATGCCTCATGCTAAGTCTTTATTGGGCAGGCATTTACAAGAACAGCAGAGGTTAAGCTCATCAATAACGTTGTAACGTCCTATTACAGCCGCATCGTTTCGTTACAAGTCGACCGCCTATCATTTCTTTACACCACTCCCGATCCATTTTGGCCGCGCCAACTGCTCGCATCGTGTCGATCGGACCTGAGATTCTTACGGGGTCTGGTCCGGGAGAAATACCGCTAGATTCCAGGAACCGATCTCGTTTCTTTCGCGTAATAGGTTTGAGGGCACCGGCCCCACGCCTTCGGTGTCTCTGCAGTTGCAACAAAATCGCAGGAAACCTGTAGAAGGCTGATAGTGTCTGATAGTTACACCCTTTAGCCACATAGCCGTATGTCAATTCCTTCTCAAAAGGCGCGGCTCGTAGTAGCCGCAACTACCGCTTTTATCGGCGGACTGATCGTCGCGTCTGGAATGAACTGGACCAAGCTCGGATTTGCGCAAACGCGACCGAGTGCCGCGCAGGTTCAGCCAATTGCGGAAGCGAGCAACGCATTCGTCGCGATCGCGAACAACGTCACTCCGGCGGTAGTATCCATCGAAGTGTTCAGCGCCGCGCGATCCACACCAATCACCCAACGCGGACGCACTGGCACGCCGCAAACCGTTCCCCCGGGAATGGATGATTTCTTTCGCCAGTTCGATGTCCCGCAGCAGTCGCGCCCCATGCGCGGTCAGGGTTCGGGATTCATCGTGACATCGAGCGGATACATCCTCACCAATAACCACGTCGTCACCAATGCCGATCGCGAGACGATCGCCGACAAGGTGACTGTCCGCATGATGGACCATCGTGTGTTCACGGCGAAGGTTGTCGGTCACGACAAGACGACCGACGTTGCGGTGATCAAGATCGATGGCAACAACTTCCCGACTGTATCCATGGGAAATGATGTCGCATCGCGCATCGGAGAGTGGGTGCTCGCAATCGGCAACCCTCTTGGTCTCGAGAACACCGTCACGGCGGGAATCATCAGCGCCAAGGGCCGCAGCCTTAGCGATCTGATCAACCCCGACGGGAGCAACCAGTACGCGATCAGCGACCTGATTCAGACCGACGCTGCGATCAACCCCGGCAACTCCGGCGGTCCGCTCGTCAACTCGCGTGGAGAAGTGATCGGAATCAACAGCGCGATCGCGAGTCCGACTGGCTACAACGCCGGATATGGCTTCGCGATTCCAATTACGCTCGCAAAGCGCGTCATGGATCAGATCATCGCGCACGGACGCGTTCGTGTTCCCGCGCTCGGCATCGGCATCGACGATGTCAGCCCCGAGGACGCAGCTGTTGCCGGAGTGAAGGACATCCGGGGCGTGCTCGTACGTAATTTCCCGAGCGATGACACGCCGGCTAAGAGAGCGGGGCTCCAGCCGGGCGACGTCATCATCACGGCCGACGGGCAGCCGGTGGATCGTGTCAACACGCTGCAGCGGATCGTTCGCAACCACAATCCCGGGGAGACGATCGATATCGAGGTGATGCGCTACGGGCAGCGGAAGAATTTCCGCGTGACGCTGATGGAAGCGCCGAGTGAGCAACAGGTCGCTTCGGCGGACTCGCGGACAGAGCCGCTATCGGGTGGTAGCGTTCACCCGGCTCTTGGTATCTCGGTCGCTCCTGTGAGCACCGAAATCGCGGCTCAGGCAAGAATGCCGGCGCCCGTCCATGGCGTGCTGGTTACAGACGTTAGCCAGGGTGGTCCGGCCGAGGATAAGCTGTTCAAGAACGATGTTGTAACACAGGTGCTTTATCCCCAGGCGCGCGCGATCAACACGCCCGCGGATCTTCAACAGGCGCTGGGAGCGCTCAAGAACGGTGATTACATCAGCCTCAGGGTGTTTCAGCTAGCCGATCCGAAGCATGCTCCGAGAGTCGTGAACATGCAGGTGGAGAAGTAGGACCAGACGTTCCTTACCGTTTCGAAGAAAAGCCCTCGCGCACCAGCGCGGGGGCTTTTCGTTTGTCGGGCTCACGCCGACTGTGCTTTGATGTGGCCCCTGACGATTGCTATCTTTGACGAGCGAGCGCGGAAGTGGCGGAATTTGGTAGACGCGCTGGACTTAGGATCCAGTGGAGCAATCCGTGGGGGTTCGAGTCCCCCCTTTCGCATTGTCGCACAACTTTGGCTCGAATGGAGATTCCTATGAAGCGAAAGAATGAAATCCCGGACTTTTCCAAGAAGAAGAAAAAGGAATCGCAACCGCACGGCGTTCCCGATCCAAGTGCAGTGCAACAGCACGTACCGAATCCGCCGGTAAGGACCGGCAAGCCTCCCGCAACATCAATGAAGTCGGGCCGGCGCGGGTCGTAACCGTTTCCCGGTCGCTTAACCCCCGGGGTCAGCGAGGGCAACGCAAACTCGCTCAGCGGCCGATGCCGGGCCGCTCAGGACTCTCATCAACCGGGTCATTCAATCTCTGTCCATCTGACTCTGATCTTGGAACCACAAAAAAACCTGCCTCGCTTCCGAGGCAGGTTTTTTTCGCCTGGACTCAACCCGAGTCCAAAGGTGTCACGAAATTCGATTAAGCCTCGGCTGCGATGTTGATTCCGGATTCGGCGAGCGCAGTCAGCAGATGATCGGTCTCTCCTTCCTCGTTGAGAGTCTGCTGGAGCAACTCCGCCTGCTCTTCGAATCCGAGCTGGCGCGCGTACGTGCGAACCGTTCCATATCCCGCCATCTCGTAGTGCTCCACGTGCTGCGCGGCCGAGATCAGGCCGGCGTCCAGTACGTCGGGATCGGGCTCTTCCTTGATGAGCTCGCTTCCCTCCTCGATCAGGCCTTCCATGCCTACGCATTTCTTGCCGCGCGGGCTGACGCCAAGGTCGCCGCATATCCGCTCGAGGCGCGCCGCGTGCTCCGCGGTCTGCCGGAGATGCGTCTTGAAAGCCTCCCGCAACTCGGGTGAGCTAGCGGCCTTTGCCATCTTCGGCAGTGCCTTCACCAATTGCTTCTCTGCGCTATAAAGGTCTTTGAGCTCTTCGACGTATAGGTCCTTGAGGGTGTCCAGTTCCATTGTCATTCTCCGCACCGTTGGTTGGTTGTTTGTCGGTCAGTCTTTAGCACGGAGAAAAAGCAAGTGCGGTGCCGCTGCCGAAGGTCTGGCCCTTCACCCTTCTGTTATATTCCGAACATGAAAATCGAGTTCACCCCTCGCGCTTCCGAAGGAGTCGAGCGCCACATTCAGGTGTCGGTTCCAGCCGATGTCGTAAAGGAGGCCGAGGACAAGGCGGCGCGACGTTACGCCTCGACCGTACGGCTTCCCGGATTCCGCCCCGGAAAGGCGCCCGCAACGGTGGTCCGCAAAAAGTTCGGTGAACAAATAAGGCAGGAAGCGCTCGAGACGCTGGTTCGTGAGGCGTACCAGGAGTTCGTGGAGAAGGAGAGCATAAAGGTCGCGGCGCAGCCGCACGTGCATGACCTGAAGTTCGAGGAGGGCAAGCCGCTGACTTTTGAGCTTCATCTCGAGGTCCGGCCCACGGTCGAGCTGGCACGCACGAACGGCTTCAGGATCGAGCGCCAACCGGCAATAGTCACCGACGAGCAGGTGAAGGAGCAGCTGGAACAGATCCGGGACGAAAAAGCCACCTGGACGCCGGTGACTGAGAAACCGATGCCGGGCGACATGGTGAACGTGCAGATCGCGACATCGGCATCAGGAGAGAACCCCGGCGAGGCAAAGAGCTATCCCATCGTTCTCGGCGGAGGTCAGGCAATTCCAGGAATCGAAGAGCTGATCATGAGCGCAGCACCGGGGGAGACTGTCGAACGCCCGGTGAAATGGCCCGAGGATTTCCCGGACGAGACGCAGCGCGGACAGACGAAGACGGTTCGCATCTCCCTCAACGAAGTGAAGCGCAAGTCCGCGCCGCCGCTGGATGACGCTTTCGCGCGCGAGGTCGGTGACTTCGAGTCGCTCGATGCCCTCCGCAAAACCGTTCAAGCCGACATGGAGCGGCACGCCGAGCACGAGATCGAGGCTGGTGTCCGCCAGCAGCTCATCGATCAGATAATCTCCGCGAATGCGTTCGATGTGCCCAAGAGCTGGGTGCATCAATTCGTGGAAAACTACGCGGAGGCGTATCAGGTTCCGAAGGACCAGCGGGAACAGTTCGAGGGCGAATTCCGCGCGATGGCGGAGCGTCAGATCAGGCGCGATCTCGTGATCGAGACAATCGCCGAGAAAGAAGGGCTGGGGGCGACGGAAAAGGATCTGGATGATCGAATCGCAGAACAGGCCGAGAAGCGGGGAGCGAATCCGGGCCAGATCTACGCGCAGCTCGAAAAGAGTGGAAGACTGAAGGAAATGGAGCGCAGCATCACGGAGGACAAGGTGTTCAAGTGGCTGCTCGACAGAAACGATGTACTGACCAATGCCTAACGGGGAAGAAGAAGAACCAATGCCGACGATCTATACGCCGTACGTCATCGAACGCTCGAGCCGCGGCGAGCGCACCTACGATGTTTTCTCCCGGCTTCTCATGGACCGGATCATCTTTCTCGGGACGCCGATCAATGACGACGTCGCGAACATTGTGATCGCGCAGCTCCTCTTCCTGGAATCGGACAACCCGGAACGGGACATCCACATCTATATCAATTCGCCGGGCGGCAGCGTGTCGGCGGGACTCGCGATTTACGACACGATGCAGTTCCTCAAATCCCCGGTCAACACCAACTGCATGGGTCTGGCGGCCAGCATGGGGGCTTTCCTCCTTGCGGCTGGACGGCCCGGAAAACGCTCGGCGCTGCCTCACTCCCGGATCATGATCCACCAGCCCTCTCAGGGGGGTGGCGGTGGGACGGCGTCCGACATCGAGATCCAGGCGAAGGAGATCCTGCACCTGCGGTCCGAGATGAACAAGCTGATGGCGAAGCATACTGGGCAGCCCGTGGAGCGGATCGAGCGCGATACGGATCGTGACCGCTTCATGTCGGCGGAGGAAGCAAAGTCGTACGGAATGATCGACAACGTGATCTCATACCGTGGAGAGATGGAGGAGGCGCTCAAGAAGGGGTGATTCCAGGCGTCTGTTACTTGTGAATTTCTTCACAAGTCTGACCCAGGGATTCATTCCTTGACCGTTTTCGCCGCGGCTGTTAGGTATCTTTAAGGCAGGCTTCGGTGCCCGGATTTCAGAGCCGGCATCACTCGTTCCCCTGAATCTATGTCCCAAGAGAAACATCTTCGTTGCTCATTCTGTGGAAAGTCGAAGGATTCCGTCCGGAAGTTCATTTCCGGACCGTCCGTATACATCTGCAACGAGTGCATTGCTCTCTGCAACGAGATTCTGGCGGAGGACGAGGAGCGAGAGGTAGCTGAGGCGATAACCCAGGTCCCAGCTCCACAGGAGATCAAGGACGTTCTCGACCAGTACGTGATCGGACAGGAACAGGCCAAAAAGGCACTAGCCGTATCGGTTTACAATCATTACAAGCGGATTAATTCCACGTCGCTCAAAGACGACGATGTAGAGCTCGACAAATCCAACATTCTGCTAATCGGTCCTACCGGTGTCGGCAAGACCCTGCTGGCGCGGACGCTGGCGAGAATTCTCGATGTTCCGTTTACGATTGCCGATGCGACGACGCTCACCGAGGCAGGGTACGTAGGCGAGGATGTCGAAAACATTCTCGTTCGACTGCTTCAGGCCGGTGATTTCAATGTCGCCGAGTGTGAGCGCGGGATCGTGTACATCGACGAGATCGACAAGATTGCGCGCAAGTCCGAGAATCCGAGCATCACCCGCGACGTTTCGGGCGAAGGCGTCCAGCAGGCCCTGCTCAAGATCATCGAGGGGACAGTGGCTTCGGTGCCGCCGCAGGGCGGACGCAAGCACCCACAGCAGGAGTACATCCAGCTCAACACGAAGGACATCCTCTTCATCTGCGGCGGCGCTTTCGACGGGCTGGAGAAGATCATCGAGGCTCGCACCGGCCGCCGCCAGATCGGCTTCAACGGCACCGCTGCGCGCGACAAAAAGCTCGCTCAGACCAAGATGTTCAGTGAAGTCGAGCCGGACGATCTCCTTCGATATGGCCTGATCCCCGAGCTCGTGGGACGTCTTCCCGTCACGGTTGCCCTCGAAGGACTCGATGAAGAGTCGCTCGTGCGCATCCTGAAGGAGCCGAAGAACGCGCTCACCAAGCAGTACGCCAAGCTGTTCGGCCTCGAGGACGTGAAGATCACCTTCGACGAAGGGGCGCTGGTGGCAATCGCGAGCAAGGCGCTCAAGCGCGGCACCGGTGCGCGCGGACTGCGGGCGATCCTCGAAGAGGTTCTCATGGAAGTGATGTTCGACCTTCCGGGGCGAGAGGACGTGGTCGAGGTCAAGGTGACCGAGTCGTGCATCACGAACGGTACGCAACCGCTGCTCGAGATCTCCCCGGTCAGACGCAAAAAGGAAGCGTAGTCCAGCATCTCCGCGAATTTGCCCCAAATTTTTCAGCGCGACAACGAGACCATCCCGACGTCGGACCGGATTCCGGTGCTTCCGCTTCGGGATGTTGTCATTTTCCCATATGTAGTCATTCCGCTCCTCGTGGGGCGTCCCGCCTCGCTGGCCGCTATCGAGGCGGCGATGGCGGAGGACAAGATCATCCTGCTCGTCGCCCAGCGCGACGGAGAGAAGCAGGAGCCAGCCGCCGCTGACCTGCACCGTACCGGAGTGATCGGCCGCATCGTGCAGGTCTCGCGACTGCCGACCGGTACAACGAGGGTCCTCGTAGAAGGAATCGCGCGCGCGCGTGTCACGCGCTACATCCCGGCTGGCAATGTCCTGCGCGCGGCTGCGTCCCCATTCCCGTTCGAGTCAGGAACGCAGGATCCGGAGACTGAGGCGCTGAGCCGGCGCATCATGAACTCCTTCGAGGAGTACGTCGGCCTCCATCGCCGGATTCCCCCCGAGATCGTAACGATCATCCAGAGCACGGATTCGGCGGAGCGACAGGCGTTCGGAATCGCCGCACACGTGGCCGTGAGGTTCGAGCTGCGGCAGTCGCTGCTGGAAGCCAATACCCTGCGTCAGCTGCTCGATCTGTTGGGAGAGCTACTCTCTGGCGAGATCGAGCTGCTGCGGCTCGAGCGAAAGATCGATGACGACGTGCGCGGCGCGATGTTCCAGAACCAGCGCGAGTTCTATCTACAGGAACAGCTTCGAGTAATTCATCGCGAGCTTGGCGAGGAGGATGGAGATGATTTCGCCGAGCTCGAGGCACAGGTCAAAAAGAAAGCACTGCCACCGGTGGTTGAAGAAAGGACGATGCGCGAGCTGAGAAAGCTCCGTCGCATGCCGCCCATGTCGCCAGAGTTCACCGTCGCCCGCAACTTCGTGGACTGGATCGTCTCGATTCCGTGGACCGAGCGCACCGACGAAGTGCTCGACGTCGCGTACGCGAGGGGAATTCTCGACGCCGACCACTACGGGCTGGATGAAGTGAAGGATCGCATCCTGGATTTCATCGCCGTGATGTCGCTCGTCGGCCGCCTGGACGGACAGATCCTTTGCCTGGTCGGACCTCCTGGCGTGGGCAAGACTTCGCTCGGCCGCTCGATCGCGCGCGCGCTCGGTCGAAAGTTCGTGCGAATGGCGTTGGGTGGCGTACGCGATGAAGCGGAAATCCGTGGGCACCGCCGCACGTACATCGGCTCGATGCCGGGACGGATCGTTCAGGCGATGCGACGGGCCGAGGTCGTGAATCCGGTGATCCTGCTCGACGAAGTGGACAAGCTGGGCCAGGACTTCCGCGGCGACCCGGCAGCAGCCCTTCTCGAGGTACTGGACCCCGAGCAGAACACGACGTTCAACGACAACTATCTCGAAGTGGACTACGACCTCTCGCAGGTTCTGTTCATCACCACCGCCAACAGCCTCGCCGGAATTCCTGAACCGCTGCGCGACAGGATGGAGATTCTCCGCATCGCGGGCTATCTCGATCACGAGAAGCTGGCGATCGCCAGGCAGTACCTGCTGCCGCGGCAGATCGAGGCGAACGGGCTGAAGAAAGACGAAGTCGTCCTGGAGCCGGACGTGTTGACGGCCATCATGCGCGGTTACACCCGCGAGGCGGGGGTTCGCGAGCTCGAGCGGAGAATTGCGCGAGTGTCGAGAAAGCTCGCGAGAAAGCGCGCCGAGCTGGTGAGCACAACGACCGCTGTACAAACCGTACGCGTAGAAGATCTCAAAGAGCTGCTAGGCACACCGCCATTCGATCCAGATGACACGTCTCTCGAGGACAAAGTCGGCGTCGCATCTGGTCTCGCCTACACGTCAGTGGGCGGCGAAGTGCTCGAGATCGAAGTCAGCGTCGTAAAGGGCAGAGGTAAAGTCCAGCTCACCGGAACGCTGGGCGATGTGATGAAAGAGTCGGCAAGCGCGGCGCTGTCGTATGCGCGCGCGCGCGCGCGCGCGCTTGGGATCGAATCGGAGTTTTATCGCACTCGGGACATCCACATCCATATGCCGGCCGGCGCGACGCCCAAGGATGGACCGTCGGCAGGCATCGCCATCGCTACGGCAGTGATCAGCGCTCTGACTGGAGTGCCCGTGCGCGGCGACGTTGCGATGACGGGTGAGATCACATTGCGCGGCCGCGTGCTCCCTATCGGCGGCCTCAAGGAAAAATCGGTCGCGGCGCACCGGAACAAGGTTAGCGACGTGATAATTCCGCATGGTAATGCGAGGGACGTCGAGGAGCTCCCCGAGGAAGTTCGGGCATCGGTTCGCTTTCATCCCGTCAAGACGATGGATGAAGTGCTCGCACTCGCGCTCCGCACTCAGGTGCAGCCGACCGCTTCCGGATCGTCGGGCGAAGCTCTCTACGATTCCGTAACGCACTAGATGCCGACGGACCCTGGTGCCGACCGACTGGTCATCCGGAACGTGGAGTTCATCGGCGGGATGGCAGAGAAGCACGGCTGGCGGCCGGAGTCGTCGCTCCCCGAGGTCGCGTTCGCCGGGCGCTCGAACGTCGGGAAATCCTCCCTCCTCAATATTCTCGTTCGCCGGAAGTCGTTCGCGCGTGTGAGTCGAACGCCCGGCCGAACGCGCGAGATCAACTTCTTCCGGATCAACAACAGCTTCCTGATGGTGGACCTTCCGGGTTACGGCTACGCGCGTATCTCCAAAGCGAAAAAGGCCGAATGGCGTCCGATGATCGACAGTTATCTGCGGCGGACCTCTCAGCTGCGGGGTATTGTGTTGCTGCTGGACATCAGGCGCGAACCAAGCGAAGATGATCGAGGCATGCTGGATTTCCTGGCGGAGCTGGAGGTCCCCACGATCGTGGCCCTGACGAAGGCTGACAAGCTGAGCAAAGCAAGCGCACGAGAGCGCGCGACGGAGATCTCGCGGCTGCTCGCGCTCGAGCCCGAGCAGGTCATACAGTTCAGTGCTCACACCGGGGAGGGACGCATCGAACTGCTCGAGGCCATCACGGATCTCGTGCAGGCGGTGCCCGAGGTGGATTCGAGTGACGCAGAGCCGTGACGCGATGAGACGGCACGCAAAGCTCTCCACGCGCCGCGCGTCGATCGTTGTCGCGATCGCCCTCGCCGTGGCGTGCGCGGCGGGCGGGACGACCACGGCTGCACAGGAAGGCTCGCTCGCGCCAATCTCGGACGACACCGTTGGGCGCGGCAACGTTCCCGTGGGATTCGGAACGCTCCGGCAGGACGACATCGCCATCAGAATGGAGCTGCAGGGCCTGATCCTGCGCGCGATTCCGCTCGACGAAAATCTGATTCGGCTCCTGACGCCGGACTCGTATCGCGCGTTGCGCGACCTCCAGGAGAGCAACAAAAAGGCGATCGCCGCAGTGACAAGACGCACTGGGGGCCGCTCACCCGATCTCTGGTACGTCTCGTTTTACGGGGTCGAGCCCGACGTGCATTTCAGCCCGATGGAGCTCGTCATCACGAGCAGCGGACGCGATTTCCGGCCGTTGGAAGTATTGCCGCTCAGTTCCGGATTTGGCGAGCAACGCCTGACGCAGAGAGAAACGCAGAGTGCCATCTACCTTTTTGACGACGCGATCGATCTCGATCAGCCCCTCAGCGTGACTTTTCAGAACGTGCGCAGCGAAGACTGGGAACAGATATTGACGCGTGTCGAGAGGGAAAGAGCTCTGGTACGCGCCAGAGCGTTACGGCCGACAGACCACTAATCAGAGCACCACGAATGGCAATTCTTCCACTTCGAAAACTTCCGGCTCTCCCCATTACCGGCATCGAGTCACAGTGGCTCGAGAGGCTTGGCGCCGAGCTGCAATTGGGATCGGACACATCCCTCCTCTGCCGGCGAACACTTTGTGAAATCGCGTATCCCGAGTACGCAAACAACTGGGAAACCGCGGTCGAGGACGAGAAGGTCCCGCTTCCGACGAGGCTTGCGATCTCCGCCCTCGACCCGCGAAACATCACTCTCGAGCCCGAATACTACGCAGAGTGCGACGACGCGCGCTTCCAAAAGGTGAAGCCGCTGCTCTGGCTCTGGTATTCATTCGACCGCACTGTGCCGGGTGGCCAGAACGTCGAGCTGGGCGTGCAGCTTCGACGCCTGCTGGCGCCGCACATCTTCAAGCGGTGCGGCGAGAACTTCAAGGCGTTTCAGAACGTCGAGTTCTCGTTCGGCTACAACATGGAGGTCGGCGACAACGTGGTGGTGCACAGACACGTATTGCTCGACGATCGTGGTGGAATATCGCTGGGGAACAATGTGTCGATCAGCGATTATGCCAACGTCTATAGCCATACGCACAGCATCGTCGATCAGCTCGACGTCACCGACGCCCTGACCCGACTCGACGACGGTGTCCGGATCACCTATCACGCGACCGTGCTGGCAGGGGTTCACGTCGCGGAACAGGCTATGGTCGGTGCGATGGCAGTCGCGACCAAAGATGTCCGGCCCTATCACGTCTACGTCGGAATTCCAGCGAAGAGCGTGAGAGTAAAGCCGAACTGTCCGCCGAATCCCGACAACCTCACCAGCGTCAAGCGCCGCTAGATAACGCGGAGTACGTCCTCAACGGGACCAGCATTGCCCTTCGCGAGGAGCCGGCGCGCGTCACTCAGCGCGTGGACAGCGCGCGGCCAGGTGAAGCGATCGTTGGCGTCATCGACTGACAGCCACTCGAAGCGCCGATGCTCTTCGCTGAGAATGACGTCGCCTTCCTCGTCGACAAACGCGGCGAAGACGATGCTCATCTGAATGGTCTGATTAGTGTGCAGGTAAAAGCTCGAAACTGTGACGTTGTAGAGTGCCTTGATGTCGAGCGCAGTTTCCTCGCGCACCTCGCGGACGGCGGCCTGTTCGGCACGCTCCCCCGGATCGATCTTTCCGTAGACCGTTTCCCATGAGCCGGGACGTTTGGCATCAGCCGCGCGCTGGAGGAGGAGAATTCGCCAGTCACCCGCGTTCGGGCGAATCACATACACTTCGACGACTCCTGGGACGATCCTGGTCATTGAGATTTGCCTGGCTCTCTCGTACACGATCGGTTTCGGTGAATCATATCCAGGGCGCGGTCCGCGCGCAGGCTTCCGCGCCGACTCAGGCTCTACTACGCGCACGAGCTCCTGGGCGCTCGTGTAGCCGCCCACAAGCTGGGCCGCGCCACAACCCCACAGCGAACGCGTTCCGGATCTTCGCGCCGCGGCCAGCAACCGGTCGGGCGGCACGTTTCCGGCGATGGCGCGCTCGATCTCCGGCGTAGTGACGAGGACTTCGGTGACGGCGACGCGCCCCGAATAGCCGGTCATCGAGCAGTCGCGACATCCGACTGGCATGTAGATCATCGAATCTTCCGGGATCACACCGACCAGCTGCCTCGGCACACCCGCGTTCGCGACCAGCTTGCAGGCAGGACAAAGCCGCCGGATCAGACGCTGCGCCACCACTCCCTTGAGGGCGCCGGCGAGCTTCGCGGAATCGACCCCGAGGTCGGTGAGTCGCGTTATCGAGCTGCAGGCGTCGTTGGTGTGGAGGGTGGCGAAGACGAGATGTCCGGTGAGCGAAGCCTGCAGAGCGATGGCCGCCGTCTCGCGATCCCGAATCTCGCCGATGAGCACTACATCCGGATCCTGGCGCAAAACGGATCGAAGCGCCGAGGCGAAGGTAAGGCCGGCCTTTTCGTGAATCTGGACCTGGACGATTCCGGGAACGCGATACTCCACCGGATCTTCGACGGTAATGATGTTGACGCCGCGATGCTGAAGCAGGCGAAGCGCGGCGTACAGCGTGGTCGTCTTGCCCGAGCCCGTGGGGCCGGTGACGAGAATGAGGCCCTCACGCACCTCGAGCAGTTTCTGCATTCGCGGACCATCGACTGGATCGAGTCCGAGCGACTCGACGGAGCGGAGGGCCGCGCGGGAATCCAGAATGCGGATGACGACTTTCTCGCCGTGGGACGCGGGAAGCGTCGAGACCCGCAGATCGATGCGTGCTCCGTTGATCGCGACGCGCGCTCGGCCTCCCTGCGGACGCAGGCGGTCGGCGATGTCCATCTGCGACATTATCTTGATTCGAGAGACGAGCGGGACGCCAATCGCCTTCGGCAGCACCATCACCTCCTTGAGCATTCCGTCGATCCGATAGCGCACGGCAATTCCGCTCTCACCTGCCTCCAGGTGGATGTCGCTCGCACCAGCGGCGATTCCCTCTCCTACAATGTGATCGACCAGCTCTATCACGGGCCGTTCGGCCTCCTTTTCGTCCAGCTCGTTCTCCGTGGCATCGGCGGTTTCCATGACTGGGCGGAGAGACTTGTCGGTTCGGCCGATCAACTTTCCCACGCGTTCGACGGGAGCGTAGACCTCGTCAATGCGACGTTTTATGCTCTCGGGTGCTGCCAGCGACATTCGAACGACGCGTGATGTGGCGAAGGCGAGCGTTGCCTCGCAGTCGAGGTCGTACGGGTTGGAGGTGGCAATGTGGAGAACAGACGCAGAGACCGAGATCGGAAGAATCCTGAACCGGCGGGCGAAACGCTCCGAGACCAGATCATGGGCTTCCGAGCTGACGAGGAGGTCGCTCGCGATCTCGACGCGCGCGGCCTTCGATACTGCTTCGAGGATCGCGTCGTCTGTTAGGAGGGCAGCCGCAACCGCGCTCTTCCAATAGCTCACATCGTCGGGCCTGGATTCCAGGATATCGAGCGATGCAGGAGGCAGAATCTCCCGCAGAATCGGGATGAGCCACCTATCGTTCACAGGTACATCGACGACGCCAGCCACACTCGAAGCTAGAACCGGTAATCCGATGGATCGCAGCCAAAACAACTCTGCCGGAATCGCATTCGTCCTTTTCTTCTGCATCGCGCTAAGCGCGAGTGGGCAGGCGGGGACCGCCTGCGCCGCGCAAGCCGCCGTGGGCCAGGCTGTGGATCGCGGATGGACCTCGTACAAAAAGGGTGATGTCGCTGCCGCGGGAATCGAATTCGGGCGGGCCTTGGCGCTTTGTCCCAGGGATGCGGGCGCGCTCACGGGCGCCGGCTATGCTGCAATGCGACGGGGACGACTGCCGGACGCACGAGGTTTTTTCCGGCGCGCTCTCGCGCAAGATTCGACGTCGTACGACGCTGCCGCGGGCGCGGGCATGGCGGCCTACCGGGCGGGAGACCTTCCATCGGCACGAAAGAGCTTCGAGCGGGCGCTGATTCTTGCGCCACGCGATTCGACCACGCTTTCATATCTGGCGAAGATGCCCGAGCGGGTAGTTGCGCTCTCACCGCAGGACCACGCGCGCCCGAACGCGACCATTGTCGCCGCGCGCACGGGTAAGCGCATCTTCGAGGTTCCCGATGCCTCGGGTCGCTGGTCGCCAATTTGGATCAAGGCTGTGAACCTTGGAGCGGCACTTCCGGGGAAATATCCTTCCGAGTTTCCCCCGAACGACGGCACGTACGAGCGATGGATTGCGCTCATCGCAGGAATGGGGGCCAACACGATCCGTGTCTACACTATCCATCCACCGTACTTCTATGCGGCCTTGAGAAGCTGGAACCTCGCGCACTCGACGCACCCGCTCTGGCTGATTCACGGCGTATGGACAGAGCTTCCGCCGGGAAAGAAGGGGGAGAAGTACGAGGATCCCAAGTGGCTGGGACAGTTTCACGGCGAGATGCGGAATGTAGTTGCGCTGATTCACGGGGAAGCAGCGATTCAACCGGTCCCGGGACACGCGAGCGGGGTCTATCGATCCGATGTATCGCCCTGGACGCTCGGCTATATCATCGGCCGGGAGTGGGAGCCCTATTCCGTGGTCGCGTACAACGCCGAACACCCCAGGCGTAACAGCTTCGGCGGGACGTACATCGCGCTTCCGAAAGGCAACGCGATCGAAGCCTGGCTGGCCGAGCAGTGCGACTATCTGGCGAGCTACGAGATGGAGCAGTTCAACGGGCAACGCCCCATCGCGTACACGAATTGGCCGACGCTCGACCCGCTGACGCATCCTACCGAAACGACGAAGGCCCAGGAGATTGCGCTTCTGCGCGCTCGCGGAGAGCGATTGGTAGAGCCTCCGAAGGAGTACGACAACGATGCTGTGGGCATTGATGCAACGGCGATGCACGCGACGGCCGCTTTCAGCGCTGGAGTCTTCGCGTCGTACCACGCCTATCCCTATTATCCTGACTTCCTGAGTCTCGATCCGGGTTACTCGAAGGCGCGCTCACCCGAGGGAGCCAGCAACTATTTCGGGTACCTGCGCGAGCTGGTGGCGCATCATGGCGACATGCCCGTGGTAATCAGCGAGTATGGCGTCCCGTCTTCGCGCGGCATCGGTCACTTTCAACCGCAGGGGTGGAATCACGGCGGACTGACGGAGGATCAGCAGGCAAGCATTGATGCGCGCCTCACGCGTGACATCTACGCGTCCGGTGCGGCGGGCGCCGGTCTTTTTTCGCTCATCGACGAATGGTTCAAGAAGAACTGGGTGGTGATCGATTTCGAAGTTCCCGCTGAACGAAAGCGACTATGGCTGAATCCGCTCGACGCGGAGGAGAATTACGGCGTCGTGGCCATGCGCGCGGGTGACAAGGGCTCGGGAATCGTCATCGACGGCGACACAAGCGATTGGCGCGGTCGGGCTCCGCTATACGGATCGCCTGAGCCGCATTCCCTTCTCACGCAACCGCTCCAGCTCAAATCGCTTCGAGTCGCATCAGATGAGGCGTATCTATATCTGCGACTCGACGTCGGGCAGATCGACTGGTCGCGCGCGCACTATCAGATTGGGATCGACACATACAACCGAAACCTGGGCGACACCAGGCTTCCGCACACCGGCTCACGGAGTCTGTCGGGGCTCGAGTTCGTGCTCGACATTGGTGGACCGGGCGCCACGCAGGTTCTCGTCGATCACCCCTACAATCCATACCGCGGCGTGACTATCCCTGGCAGCAGCCCACCCGCAATCCAGTACGTCTACAATCGCGCGGTCGGCACGACCGCCAACGGAGCGGGACGCTGGGATTCGCTGGTGGTCGTTCCGAACCGACGCCGGATTGCGCGGGACGGACGGATCAGTGCTTCGATCAGCTACAATCCGAATCGACTGGTGTACGCTCGGCAGCAGGAGAATTCATTGGCCGACTGGTTCGCGGATCCCGCCAAGGGCGTAATCGAAGTCAGGCTGCCTTGGGGGATGCTTGGCGTACTCGATCCGTCGTCGCGGCGCGTTCTGGTTTCGAACCGCGTCTTCGGAGAGCTGGCAAAGGGTGCACCGACCGACGGATTCCGTTTCGTCGTCGAGAGTTATGATCCGGCCAGCCCAGTCGGGGGCTCCGATCATCTGCCCCGCGGCATTTCAGGTTTCGGCGACCCGCCGACCTGGACGTGGGCAACGTGGGAAACTCCGCGCTGGCACGCCGAGGTGAAACCGGTATTCGAGGCGATGAAGCGCGCTTTCGCGGCGATCCCGGATCGTCCTCAGACCCGCTAGGCCAATCCGTCAAATGCCCGAGAGACGGGCCTAGAACCCCACTCGCGCGCGCAACGCGAAGGAGTAGAACTTGTATTCGCTGCCGCCCGTCTGACCCGGCGCCGCAACGTTTGCGTAACCGCCGGACAGCGTGAATTCGCGCGAAGGATCGAACCGGTACCCCGCGGAAACCGCAGCGCGCTCCGCCAGTCGTGATCCCGCGGTCGATCCGAAGAACTCAATGCTCTGCCTGCCGACTCCGAGGTCTGCGTCCGCGTTCCAACCGAGATCCTCACCGATCCGCCAGCGACCACTCACTTCAGCCAGCGTGTACTTGCGGGGCGCGAAGTAGCCATCCGCTGAAGTCGTATCGTAGCCGAATTGGCGTCCACCAACAGCCAGACTCCATCGACGGTTGTGAGTCCATCGCAGCGTCGATGAGAATGCATTGCGTGTGTTCTCGCGGGTGCCACCGGACAAGCGCGCCTGGCTCGCTCCTCCGGCGAGCGTCAGTCGGGCCGGCAGCGCGATCCCGGCTTCGCCGCCGTACTCGGAACTGACGACGCCGTTCGCGATAAGAAGTGCTGTCTCGTCGAAGGGTGCGCGAGACGCGCCGAACCCTATTGTCACTACGCGGCCCAATGTCGCGGCAGCGTGCAACCCTCCGCTCGCAATTGTCTGCTTTACAGCTCGAGCGACGACCAATGATGACGAGTGCTTGGTAACTCCAGCATCCGCGCGGAGCTGCCATGTACCCGCTTGCCACCGCGCGAAACCCTCGATCTCATGGGCGCGCGAGTCGATTGCCGCAAAGTTTGCCATGCGCTCGGTGTATCTCGCGCCGAAAGTCGTGTTGAACGCGGCCGGCCTCGCATAATTGAGCAGGAGATTTGTGGCCTGATTGTGATCGCTGTCGTTGGTGCCCAGCGCGGTGACCGACACGCTCGGCCGGAGATCGGCGTCAACCCACTTCAAGAGAGACCGCGCCTCGCCGTACGCGGGATTCACCCGCAAAGCGCTTTGAAGAGCGGTCTCCGCGTCGGACTGCCTGCCCTGCCATCTCAGGATCTGAGCCAGGCCCGTCAAGGCCTCGGCGTCGTTGGGGCGAATCTCCAGTGCATCGCGCCAGGCACGCTCGCTGCGCTGCAGGTCGCCTCGCCACGCGATGACGCGAGCAAGTCCCTTCTGGGCGTTCGCATCTCCGGTTCTCGCCATACCAGCATACATCGCTTCGGCTTCGTCGAGCTGGCCGTTCCATGCCAATGCGCGCGCGTACTCCAGCGATGCTTCACGATCCGTTGGATGTGCGTCAACCCACTGCTTGTAGAGTGTGATTGCGTCGCCCAGCTGCCCCGACCATCCAAGCGTCTGCGCCCGACCGAGTACCGCGTCGCGATACGTCTTGTCCTGTGTTATTACCGAATCGTAGATGGCGAGTGCGGCGGGGTAGTGTCCACCCCACGCGAGGGTGCGGGCGAGTGCGAGGCGTCCTTCGGTATCCCGCGGCTCGAGCGCGACGTAGCGCCGGAAGAGCGTCACTCCATCGTCAAGACGATTATTCCACGACAGAAGAGTGGCGAGTCGAAAGACGGCGCGAGAGTTGGAGGCATCGCGAGCAACAACAGCCTCATACAGATTCGTGGCCACGTCATAGCCACCCGCGTCCCACGCACTGTCAGCGCGTCTGACGAGCGCCGGCAGGTCCACGCCTGGCTGTACCCGATTCGCCTCAACGCTATTGGAGATGACCGGGCCACTCCCGCCGGTTGCGCATCCAAAAAGCACGGCAACGGTTGCGAGTGCGGAAAGCAATCGGGAAATCTGAATGAATTGAGACATGGCTAACATCGCTGGAATGGGTGCTCGGGGGACGAGTGCCGGCTCCGCCTGCAGTCTCCCACAATGAAGGACGACGGGAACGCCCTTCTATAACGCCCATTGTTGAGGTGCTTCGCCGCTAAAGCACGCTCCAGAAATCGCGACCGATGTCCACCGAGAAGGTCCAGCGTCCGTCTCTCAGTCCGCGAGCCACGTCCACCCTCAGGATGTCAAACACGCTGAGGGCGCCAAGCCCGACGGCGGGATACCAGCCTTGCCGCGGCGCTTTGAACCGAACGGAACGGTCGATCCAGACAGCCGTCGCAAAGGGCGCCAGCGTAATCGTCCCCGGCGCACGGCCGTACCTGCCGAGGGGTATGGGAACGAACGGCGCGAGAAAGCGCCACTCCACCCGCTGGCTGACACCGCCTCTACCCAGGAACTCGTGAAACGCGTAACCCGGTCCGCTCGTGGGACCACCGAGAAAGACGGCATGCTGGGGAGGAACAGAGTCCGAACTCAACGACCCAGCCGCAATGGTGTGCAGAATGAGACGGCTCGAGCCGAATGGCTTTTGGAGATCGAGGTTGAGCGACGGCCGAAGGATGTCCGAGCGAATCGAAAGCGGACGATTCACGCGAACGCCGCTCAGCGCGAAGTGCGCGCCCATCTCGAAGCCCGCGAATGTCAGACCCGTCGACCGGTCCAGCGCTAGCGTCGCGCTAGTCTCACGAAGATTGAACGCGGGTATTGTTGGCTCGAACACTCCTGTGGCAGGACTCGCCTCGACCGAGAGCGGCCCCTGACGCTCGTACGCAACGTTGAGCGAAGGACGCCACCCGGAGCGCGCCAGCGACCACGACAACGAAATGCCGCGTGTGTCGTAGGTGTCGGTGTAGTCGCTTCCGAACTCCTGGGCGGCGATGCTGTTTTTCACGAGCGACGACTCCTGCTCGTCGCTCACATCCCTGTATTCCCGCTCACCCGCCAGGATGAGCGATGAGCCAGCGCCGGTGCGATACTCGATCGCGCCCCTTCCTTTCAACGCTCTGTCGCTGAAGCCGTACCTGGTCGACGCGGCCACATCGAAGCCGCCACCTATGCGCTGGAGAAATCCCGCGCCGAGGGCGAGCCCTTCCACCCGATTGAAGCGTGCGAAATCGGAGATCTGGTGAGCCGAGACGGCGAAACTCTTGCTCCGGGCCAGCGCCTGTGCACGAACGAGCGATCGCGCTTCTTCCTGAACCCGCTTCACGTCTTCATCGGTGACAGCCCGCACGTCAGGCGGCAAAGAGTCAAGAACGTGCCCCTTGAACGGGAATGGTCTCAGCGCCCTCTCAGTTGGGGGAGCCAGGACGATCTCCGGCCCGCTGAAGAAGCTGGTCGGAATGCCCGTATTCACCTCGTAGCAGCAAATCTCCCATCGCCCGCGAATGATTCCGCGCGCCGGATAATCGAGCCAGGAGCCCGTTCGCCTGATCTCGATCTCCTGGCGGCGCGGAAGCCAGAAACGCCCCTCGATCAGCGCGTTTTCGAGGACGACGGAGACGTCCTCCAGCTCCTTATCCATAAGCGCGGCTCTCGTGAAGCTGAAGGCCATCCGCACCACTGCGCCGCTTTCACGATCGATGTACACGGCCCCGATGGCGCGCGGCATTCGATCATCCTTGGGTCGCACCCTGACCTCGTAGACATCAAGCACGCGGTCGCCGAGGCGGATCTGGAGTGAGTCGCGGATCGCGTAGTCATACTGCTCGAGGCCGGCGGGGGAGAGCGGATGCGGGACATCTCTCACTTCATCGCCTTCGCCTATGCGGATGACGTTTCGGAAATTGTTCTGGACGATTCCGAGGTGGTCGCGATGATAGTTGATGTCGGTGGGGAGAAGGAGGGTATCGCGACGACCCATTATCCGCTGCTTGCTCAGATCGGGCGCGCGCCAATAGACTTCCAACCCCAGCTCGTCCGCTTTCACGATCTTCGGCGGCTCGGGGAATCCTTCTCCAAATTGGGCGAGGAAAGTTACGTACCCGTGCGCGGTGGCCTTGTAGTCGACGAGGCCGGTATCCGCTAGCTGACTGGCGCGGCGTTCGGTCGCGTGCTCCACGAGGGCACGGGTACGCGGATCGTTCCAGGTTTGAGCGCCAAGCTGGCCGGCGACGAATGCGGAGAGCAGCGCTGCAGCACGAAGATGCATGCAGGAAAGTTAGTCCGGGACCGGGCATGGAGGGAGCAACAGCAATGATTCCAACACAGGAGTGGATGTGAGTCTGGCGGAGTTCAGGAGGCGCGCGAAATCCGCGACGCTCGTCCCGGTGTGGAAGGATTGTCTGCTCGACACGGACACTCCGGTCTCCGCGTTCGCCAAGATTCGGCGCGGACCATTTGCATTTCTGCTCGAATCCGCGCCGGCCGGTGGCGAGACCTGGTCGCGCTACACCTACCTCGGTTCGGAGCCGAGGCGCGCGTGGAAGCTCACCAACGGCGTCGTCGAGGACTGGACTCCCGAGCTCGGATGGCACAATGCGCGAAAGCCGTCGGATCCGCTGGCGGACCTCGCCCTTCTCGTCGATGAGGCGCGACCCGCGGACATGCCCGAGCTCGGAGATTTCTGGGCTGGAGTCGTCGGCTACTTCAGCTATGACATAGTCCGCCTCATCGAGAAGCTGCCCAATCGTCCGCCCGTCGGCGTCGCCGTGCCCGATGCGCTGTTCGTGTTCACGCGCTCGCTTGTCATTCTCGACAACCTGCACGGCAGGGCGAGAGTTGTGATTTCGGTGCCGGTCCCAAAGGGGGCACCCGATGCGGACCTGAGGTCACTCTATGACGGCGCTGCCGCGGAGCTCGAGCAGATTCTTGCCAGGCTCAAAGCACTTGGAGGTCTGCAATCGATTTCCCCCGACCTTACCGCGCCACCTGTGACTGGCAAATCCAGCTACGCCCGCGACGATTTCATGGCGCACGTCGATCGCATCAAGGAGTACATTCGGGCCGGCGACTGCTTTCAGGCTCTGCTATCCCGGAGAATAGATGTGCCGCTGGATTTCGAGCCGGCGGATCTGTACCGCG
This sequence comes from Gemmatimonadaceae bacterium, assembly GCA_039936175.1. Taxonomy (GTDB): domain Bacteria; phylum Gemmatimonadota; class Gemmatimonadetes; order Gemmatimonadales; family Gemmatimonadaceae; genus UBA4720. Next base: position 62,847 of record JBDTIV010000061.1, read on the forward strand.
CGCTCCGCGCGATCAATCCATCGCCATACATGTATCATCTCGTTCTCGATGGCGTCGAGATCGTTGGAAGCTCGCCGGAGCTGTTGGTGCGCGTGTCGGACTCGCACATTACACTTCGGCCTATCGCCGGCACCAGGCGACGCGGCGCGACCTCCGCTCAGGACGAGGAGCTGTCCGCCGAGCTTCTTGCCGACGAGAAGGAGCGCGCCGAACACGTCATGCTGGTCGATCTCGGGCGCAACGATGTTGGACGGGTGGCGAAATACGGAACCGTCAAAGTCACCGAGCTGATGAAGGTCGAGAAGTACTCACACGTGCTCCACATCGTGAGCCAGGTCGAGGGTGAGCTGAATGATGGATTGTCCGCACTCGACGTATTTCGCGCGACGTTCCCCGCCGGAACGATGACGGGTGCGCCAAAAATCCGCGCGATGGAGATCATCGACGAGCTGGAGCCTACTTCGCGTGGACCGTACGCGGGGGCGATCGGATACATCGCGGCCGGTGGCAGGCGCATGGATCTGGCGATAACGATTCGAACCTGCATCATCGCCGACGGAATGGCCTCGGTACAGGCGGGCGCTGGAATCGTCGCGGACTCCGTTCCCGAGCGCGAGTGGGACGAGACGCAGAGCAAGGCTCAGGCGCTGCTGAGCGCCATCGCGTCCGTGCGACAAGTCCGCCAGCGGCACAACTAGATGGCCGCCGTCGCGATTCCGTCGTACGACCGGTTCAATGTCGGAGGGGCGCGCGTCGTTGCCACAATATCGTGCGCGGCCAGCATTCGCGGCGTCCTGGAAAAGGAGCCGCTTTACGAGTATGCGGCAAGACAACCCGATGCGGTCCCACTGATCGGGCGCGCGCCCGTCTTCGCCGTCAATCTTCCCGGATCATGCGGACGCGTGGTGGTGCGACACAACATGCGCGGCGGGTGGATGGCGAAGATCAACAAGGATCTCTTCGTTCTTCCAACGCGCGGATTCCGCGAGCTGATAGCCTCGCTGCGCCTGCGCGCGAGCGGCGTGAGCACGCCCGAAGTCGTGGCGTACGTGTCGTATCCAAAGAACTGGATTTTGCGCCGTTCCGACGTGGCGACGCGGGAGATCGTCAACGGACACGATTTGTCGGTCGCCCTCGCCAAGGTCACTGACCACGACCATCGGGTGATGGTGCTGGACGCGGTTGCCAGGCTGCTACGCGCCATGACCCACGCCGGCGCGCACCATCCCGACCTGAATCTGAAGAACATCCTCCTCACGGCGGGTCTCGGAGAAGGACTCGACGCGCACGTGCTCGATGTCGACCGCGTCCGGTTCAGCTCGCCCGGGTCTCCACTCATAGCGAAGGCGAATCTCGACCGGCTGATCCGATCTCTACGAAAATGGCGCGACAATTTCGAGCTGCCCTATTCCGCAGAGGACGAAGAGTATCTGCGTCTGCGGAGCACCGAGTGAAGGCTGGCCCGTCGCGGGCGCCGGGCAACGTATGCATCGTGATGATGAGCGCCGTCGGCGACGCCGTTCACGTGCTGCCGGTAATCAACGCTCTGAAACGCGCCAACCCGAAGACGATAATCACGTGGGTGCTCCAGCCGGCCCCAGCGACGCTGGTGCGCGGTCACCGTTCCGTAGACGAGATAATCATCTTCGATCGCGCAGAGGGGTGGCGCGCTTTCGCCGACGTCCGCGCCGAGCTGTCGAGGCGGCGCTTCGACCTCGTCATCAACCTCCAGGTGTACTTCAAGGCCGGCATCGTGACAGCCTTCACGAGGGCGCCGGTCAAGCTGGGCTTCGATCGCGCGCGCGCGCGGGATTTCAACTGGCTGTTCACGAACAAAAAGATTCCCGCGCATCCGGTGCAGCACGTTCAGGATCAGTACTTCGAATTTCTCTCCGTGCTCGGCGTCTCGTCTGAGCCGGTTGAATGGGATCTCGGCCCGTGGCCAGCCGAGCGCGCGTGGCAGCGCGAGTTCGCCGCGTCGGTGCAGCGTCCGATTGCGTCGATCGTAATAGCGACCAGTAAGCCGGAGAAAGACTGGGTGCCTGAACGCTGGGCTGAGGTCTCCGACGCGCTCTATCTCCAGCATGGGATGCAGGTGGTGCTTGTCGGCGGAACATCGGAGCGCGAGAAAACCGCCGAACGAATCGTGATGGAGCGCGCGAAGCACAAGCCGCGATCGGAGCTGGGCAGCGGGCTTCGAAAGCTCGTGTCGATTCTGGATTCGTCTTCGCTCGTGCTGTCGCCTGATACAGGCCCTCTGCACATGAGCGTCGCGCTGGATCGGCCGGTGATCAGCCTTATGGGCTACACGAATCCGAAGCGAACGGGTCCGTATCGCAAGTTTCAGGATCTGGTGATCGACGCATACGGAGATCCGGGGGAGGATTATCCGATCTCGATGGAGAATCGACTCGGTCGAATGAAACGCATTGAGACGCAGCAGGTGATGGAGAAGGTAAAGCTCTGGAAGGAGCGGTATGGGGGGGCACGAACCTGATGCCGCGCAAGACTCCGGGCGCGAAGTTGCCGGTGCGAGAGCAGGTTTCTGCTGGCGGCGTGGTGTTTCGGCGCGGCGATGGAAGCACGGAAGTCGTGATCGTCGCTGTAGGCACGCAGAACCGCTGGCAGCTTCCGAAAGGGCTTGTCGAGAAGGGCGAAGACCCCGCGGTCGCAGCGGTTCGCGAAGCACGTGAAGAAGGCGGCGTCGCGAGTGAGGTCGTGCAGCACATAGAGACCGTCGAGTACTGGTACGCCGGTATCGATGGCGGGGAAAAAGTTCGCTTTCACAAGCGAGTGCATTTCTATCTGCTGCGGTACCTGTCGGGCGATCCGAAGGAGCACGACTGGGAGGTGAACGAGGCGCGGTGGGTGCCGATCGATGAGGCGGTGGGGCAGCTCGCGTTCGAGAATGAGCGCCTTGTCGTGGAGGCGGGGAGGCTCGCGATCGAGGCTGGTGCGGGAAATAACTGAAGACTGCTAGGTGCGCAACGTCCCGAACCCGTACTGAACCCCGACGTCCCTCAGCAATCCAATCAGTCTGACCAGGGGCAATCCCATCACCGCGAAATAGTCCCCCTCCACCCGCTCGACGATCGTCGCGCCGTATCCCTGAATTCCGTAAGCGCCGGCCTTGTCCATTGGCTCCCCCGTGGCGATGTACGCTTCGATCTCGTCGTCGCGAAGGCGCCGGAATTTCACTTTCACTTCCTCGATGGCCGAGCGAAGCTTCTTCCCGCGCGAAACGGCTACGGCGGTGATGACGGTGTGCTCGCGACCGCTCAGCATCGACAACATTCGCGCGGCGTCGGCTTTGTCGGCGGGTTTGCCGAGGACTTTTCGATTGATCACCACGATCGTGTCGGCCCCGATCGTAATCAGGTCAGGATCGCGCATCGCGATCGCGCTCGCTTTATCCCGGGCGAGTCTCTCCGCATGGCGGCGCGGCGCTTCACGTGGGCGCATGGTTTCGTCGAGGTTCGCGGGACGCACATCATGAGCGATGCCAATCAGGTTGAGCAGCTCCCGCCGCCGGGGCGACGAAGACGCGAGCACTACCTTGCAGTCGCTCACCGCTCGAGCCAGAGGGTGACCGGTCCATCGTTTACGAGCTCGACTTCCATCATCGCGCCGAACTCTCCGCTCTCCACCGTGAGACCCCGCGCACGCAGCGCCGCGAGGAAGCGCTCGTAGAGAGGGACCGCTTCTTCGGGACGCGCCGCGTCGATGAAGCTCGGTCGCTTCCCTTTCTCGGCGTTCCCGTAAAGTGTGAATTGCGACACCACCAGAAGCGAACCCCCGACTTCTGACAGGCCGAGATTCATCTTTCCCTCCGCGTCACCGAAAAGTCGAAGGCCCGAGGTCTTCTCGGCCATCCAGTCGATTTTCTCCGGCGTGTCGCCGTGCGTGAAGCCGACGAGAAGGAGGAACCCCCTTGCAATGCTTCCGGCTTTTCGTGGTCCGATGCGGACTTCGGCCCGCGAGACACGCTGGAGCAGGACTCGCAGGCGTTACTCGACGGTAACGGACTTCGCCAGATTGCGCGGCTGATCCACGTTCGCTCCGCGCTTTACCGCGATGTAGTAGGCGAGCAGCTGAAGCGGCACCGACGCGAGGACGGGAGTGAGCATGTCCTTCGTCTCAGGGATGCGGAATTCGTAGTCCAGCTTGCCGGCCAGCATCGGTTCATCCCGCGTAGTGATCGCGATCACACGTCCTCCGCGCGCCTTCACTTCCTGCACGTTCGAGACAACCTTCTCGAACACGGAGTCGTGCGGTGTGATGAACACCACCGGCATCTTCTCATCGATCAGCGCGATCGGTCCGTGCTTCATCTCGGCCGCTGGATAGCCTTCGGCGTGGATGTAGCTGATCTCCTTCAGCTTGAGGGCTCCCTCGAGAGCAGTCGGGAAGCTGTAGCCGCGACCCAGGTAGAGGAAGTTCTGCGCGTTCTTGAAATCTTCGGCGATTTTCTCGACCTCCGGTGCGCGGTCCAGGATATTCTGAATCTTTGCCGGAAGGGCGAGCATCTCCTCGATGATCTCCTTTCCATCGACCATCGACAGGTTGCGAAGCCGTGCGATCTTGAGCGTGAACAGCAGCAGCGCCATCACCTGGCTCGTGAACGCCTTGGTCGATGCAACACCGATCTCCGGACCGGCGTGTACGTAGATGCCGCCGTCGCTCTCCCGCGCGATGGTGGAACCGACAACGTTCACAATGCCGTAGGTCCGAGCACCACGCGACTTCGCCTCGCGCATGGCGGCGAGCGTGTCCGCAGTTTCACCGGACTGTGAGATCACGATGCAAAGCGTCTTGTCCGTGACTACGGGGTTCCTGTAGCGAAACTCGGAAGCGTATTCGACTTCTACCGGAATGCGCGCGAGGCTCTCCAGCATGTGCTCGCCGATCAGCGCCGAGTGCCAGCTGGTTCCGCACGCGGTTATAAGAATGTTGTCGAATCTGAGAAGCTCCTCGTCGGTCATGTTGAGACCGCCGAGCTTCGACGTGCCCTGCTCGGGCAGGAGTCGCCCGCGCATGGCGTTCTCCACCGTTGCGGGCTGCTCGAAGATCTCCTTGAGCATGAAGTGATCGAAACCGCCGCGCTCGATCTGGTCGAGATCCCAATCGATCTTGCTGACGCGGCGCTCGAGCTGCTGGGCCCGCTGATTGAGGATCGTGTAGCCCTCTCTGGTAAGCACTGCAACATCGCCGTCGTCGAGGTACACGACCTCGCGCGTCTGGGCGAGAATCGCCGAGACGTCGCTGGCTACGTAGTACTCGCCGTCGCCAAGGCCGAGGAGCAGGGGACTGCCCTTTCTTGCGGCGACGATCTTGTTCTTGTCCTTGCTCGACACGACGGCGATTCCGTAGGTCCCCTCGATCTGCCAGAGCGCTTCTATTACCGCATCTTCGAGACTACCGTCGAACGCATCTTCGATCAGGTGGGCGATCACTTCGGTATCGGTGTCGGACACGAACTTGTGCCCGCGCGCCTGCAACCCCTGCTTGAGCGTTCCCGAATTTTCGATGATGCCGTTGTGAACAACCGCGATGTCGCCTTTGCAGTCGATGTGTGGGTGGGCGTTGCACTCGTTGGGGACTCCGTGCGTAGCCCAGCGCGTATGCCCGATGCCCATGTCGCCGTGCACGGGACTCGTCGCGAGCGCGCGCTCGAGCTCGGAGATCTTTCCGGCAGCCTTACGGGTCTCTACTCCCGAGCCGTTCATGACTGCGACTCCGGCGGAATCGTAGCCGCGGTATTCCATCCGCTTCAGTCCTTCTAGAAGAAGCGGCGTCGCCCCACGGGTTCCGATGTAACCAATGATTCCACACATAGGATCTCTTGTTGGCTGTATGCTATTTGCCGAGGGCCTCGACGGGCTTGCGACAATCGCGGACCAGCTTTTCCGCGTCTTCCGCGCCTGGGGCCTCAGCTATTACACGCACGATTGGTTCCGTCCCGGAGGGCCGGATGTGCACCCAGCGATCGGGCCAGGTAAGCCTTAACCCGTCCTGCGTATCCACCTGTGCGTCGGGGAAGGCGCGCTTGAGGGCCTCATACACAGTGTCCAGAGGTGCGTTCGGGCGGTCCAGCTTGTCTTTGACGATGATGTACCGGGGATAGGAGGCGACGATCTTCGACAATGGGCGCTTTTCTCCCTCCTCGAGGAGCAGCTGTAGGATCAGCGCGGCACCGACCGGTGCATCTCTGCCCAGGTGAAGCTCGGACAGAATCACGCCTCCGTTCCCTTCCCCCCCGATTGGCGATCCTTCAGATCGCATTCTAGTCGCCACGTTGACTTCTCCGACGGGAGCACGGATCACCGTGGTGCCAGCCTCGGTCGCGATATCGTCGAGGATCCTGCTGGTCGAGAGATTGGTCACGATCGGGCCTTTTCGATGTCGGAGTACCACCTTCGCTGCCAGGGCAAGCGTGTAGTCCTCGCCGATTGCCACGCCCTCGTCCGACACCAGCGCGAGCCGGTCTACATCGGGGTCCACGGCCATGCCGATGTCGCAGTGGGAATCCTGCACCAGCTTCTGGAGCTCTCCCAGATTCTCCGCCACCGGCTCGGGAGGACGCGGGAATCTTCCGTCCGGCTCCATGTTGATCGTCGCCAGCTTGCAGCCGAGGAGCTCGAGCAGGACGGGCATGAAGACGCCACCAGCGCCACGGACGCAGTCCAGGCCAACGCGGAATTCTCTTTTGCGAATTCCCTCAACGTCGAGAAACGGGAGAGCCAGAATCTTCTCGATGTGCTCGCGGGCCGCGTCCTTGTCGGAGGTGATCACGCCCAGCTTGTCCCACGTGGCGCGCGGAATCTTGCCGTCGACGACCTTCCGCATCTCGGCCGCCTCCGGACCGTCGAGGAAAAGCCCCGATGGTCCGATGAACTTGAGCGCATTCCATTCGATGGGGTTGTGGCTCGCGGTGATCGCGAGGCCGCCGGCCGCGTGATGGTGCTCCACCGCGAGCTGCACCGTGGGCGTCGGTACCATGCCGATGTCGAGCACGTTGCAGCCAACCGATTGGAGCGCCGATAGCACCACTGGATGGAACATCGGCCCCGAGACGCGGCTGTCACGGCCAACTACGATCGTCGCCTTCCCGCCATTGCGCGCCAGGGCCCACGCGCCGAACCCTGCGGCAAATTTCGCCATGACCTCGGGCGTCAGTGCTTCGCCAACGCGGCCGCGCACACCGGAGACGCTCACCATCAGTCCTTCGTACGCCATTCGTGCTCTTTCCTCTGTTTCTGTTGGGCCCATCGTGCAGCCCGTAATTTACTCGTCACGGAAGAGATCGGGCGCCGATTGCCGGGTGTCCCGATCTGTTAACTTCCCCTTCAATCTCCTCAACGCGAAACCGCGAATGACTCGCATCTTCGAAGAAGACCTCAAAGCTCAGTTCGGCACCCGCGCCATTCACGCGGGACAACGGCCGGACATGCTCTCCGGCGCGATCATGACGCCGATCTACACCACGTCCACCTACGTTCAGGAAGGACTGGGCAAGAACAAGGGTTACGAGTACGCGAGGGGCAAGAATCCCACCCGCGAAGCGCTCGAGCGCAACGTCGCCGCCCTCGAGGGCGGGACCCACGGCTTCGCCTACAGCAGCGGAATGGGAGCGACGGATTCGATCATGAAGCTGTTCAAGTCCGGCGATCATATCGTCGCCGGCGAGAGCAGCTACGGCGGCACCTTCCGGCTATTCGACAAGATTCTCAGAAACTTCGGATTGTGCTTCACCTACGTGGACAGCCGCGATCCGCAAAAAGTGGAGGACGCGTGCAACGAGCACACGGCAGCGATCATGATGGAGACTCCCACGAATCCCATGATGCGGCTCACCGACCTCGCTGCCGTTGGGGAGATTGCGAAGAGGAAGAAAGCCTTGTTCGTCGTCGATAACACTTTCGCGTCGCCATACTTTCAGCGCCCGTTCGATTTCGGCGCGGACATCGTCTATCACTCCTCGACGAAATACCTGAACGGCCACAGCGACATGATCGGCGGAATCGCCATCGTGCGCGACGACGCGCTCGCCGAGCGCATGCAGTTCGTCCTGAATTCGGCCGGAGCAGTGCCGGGGGCATTCGATGCCTGGCTAGTCCTCAGGGGTACGAAGACGCTGCACCTTCGCATGCCACGCCACGATGAGAATGGACGCAAGATCGCCGCGTGGCTCGCCGAGAAGATCGGCCACGAGAATGTGATCTATCCGGGCCTGCCTTCGCACCCGCAGCACGAACTGGCGAAGCGGCAGATGAAGGGATTTGGCGGAATGATTTCCGTTCTCACGGGCAGCAAGGAAAGAGCAGCCAAGATTCTCGGTCGCGTTCGCGTCTTCTCACTCGCCGAATCACTCGGCGGCGTTGAAAGTCTCATAAGTCACCCCGCATCGATGACGCACGCCTCCGTTCCCCCCGAGCACCGGGCGCGGCTCGGACTGACAGACGATCTTGTTCGCCTCTCTTGCGGAGTGGAGGACGTTGGCGATCTGATCGCGGATCTGGATCAGGCTTTCGGATGAAGATCCTGATCGTCGGCGGCGGCGGGCGCGAGCACGCTCTCGCCTGGAAGATGCGCCGCGACGATCCGGACGCTGAGCTGATCGCAGCGCCTGGCAATCCCGGCATTGCTGCCCTCGCGCGGTGCGTGCCCGTTGCTCCCGGAAAACTCGAAGAGCTTGCGGCTCTCGTCGAGGACGAGCGGGTGGATCTGACCATCGTCGGCCCCGAGGGTCCACTCGAAGGGGGGATCGTGAATCTGTTTCGATCGCGCGGGCTGCCGATCTTCGGGCCAACGCGCGAAGCGGCACAGATCGAGACATCGAAGCGCTTCGCCAAAGAGCTGATGATGCGCGCTGGCGTTCCGACCGCGCGGGCGACGCACCACACCGACGCAAAGAATGCAAAAGCGCAGTTGGCTGAGTTTGGCTTGCCCGTCGTCGTGAAAGCCTCCGGGCTCGCCGCGGGAAAGGGTGTGATCGTAGCGCAGACGACTGTCGAAGCGGAGAAGGCGATCGACGCCATGCTCGAGGACATGGTCTTTGGCGAAGCGGGCGGCGAGATCCTGATCGAGGAGTTTATGGAAGGTGAGGAGCTTTCACTTTTCGTGGTCACCGATGGCGTCCACGCGATTCCGCTCCTCCCCGCGCAGGATCATAAGCGTCTCCTCGACGGAGACTTCGGTCCGAACACCGGCGGCATGGGCGCCTATGCTCCGACGTCGATCGCCACGCCGGAGATCATTCGTCGCGTGATGCGCGAGATCATCCGGCCAACGCTGGCAGCGATGCGAGACGCAGGATCTCCATTCACGGGGCTGCTCTACGCCGGCTTGATGTTGACCGACGACGGCCCAAAGGTCGTCGAATTCAACTGCCGCTTTGGGGATCCCGAGACGCAGACGCTCATGCCGTTAATGGAATCTTCGCTGCTGGAGCTCATCGCGTCCGTCGCGGGCGGTGGCTCACTGGCGAATGCGCGAACTCCGGACTGGAAGCCGCTGTTCGCTGTCACGACCGTCGTCGCGGCCGAGGACTATCCCGAAAAACCCCGGCTCGGCGATGTCATAAGCGTGCCGGCGCCCGTGGAAGGCGTCGAGGTATTTCACGCTGGAACCGCGCTCAATTCTGTCGGGAACCTCGTGACCGCGGGCGGACGCGTCCTCGCCGTGACAGCTGTGGCGGAAACGCTGCTCGACGCTGCTGACCGGTCTCGCGCTCACGCCGAGGAAGTTTCGTTCAGGGGCAAGCAACTGCGAGGTGACATTGGCTGGCGCGAGCTGACGCGGAATGCCGGAGTTACCTGAGACCGAGACGATCGCGCGCGACCTGGACGGCGCGGTTCGGGATCGGAAGATCACCAGGGTTTCCGTTCGCAAACCCGACGTGCTGCGAGAGATCTCCGCGCGCTCACTATCGAGGAAACTGAACGGCGCCAGAATTCTGCGGAGTTGGCGGAGGGCGAAGCTGGTCGTCATAGACCTGGATACTGACGACAGGATCGTCGTGCAACCGAGATTCACGGGAGCGCTCTTGATCGATGACGGCAGCCTCGCGCCCGCGGAGCTCAGCTATTCGACTGTTCGCATGGAGCTGGATGACGGAAGGGCTCTGCACTACGCGGATGTGCGCCGGCTCGGAACGTTCACTCTTATGAGCGCGAAGCGATTCGACGAATACTCGGGGAAACTCGGCATTGAGCCTCTTGACCGTTCCTTTACCACCACGCATCTATCGGCAGTTCTTCGAGCCAGCAGTCAGCCCGTGAAAAAAGTCCTAATGGAGCAACGAAAAATCGCGGGAATCGGCAACATCTACGCAAACGAAGCACTGTGGCTCGCGGGCATCGACCCCTCTCGCACTGCTGCATCCGTGTCATTGGAGGAAGCCGATCAACTTCGCGAGTCCATCGTTGGTGTGCTCGGAGCGGCCATTGAAGCGCGAGGAACGAGCTTCCGCGACTATCGCGACGCGCGCGGCAAGCGCGGCTCCTTCGTGGAGCAGCTCCACGCATATGGACGCGGCGGGGCGCCCTGCCACCGCTGCGGTGCGAAGCTCGTGACCACGCACGCGGTCGACGGGCGAGCCACGACACTGTGCGTGAGATGTCAGCACTAGGATGATCCGGGGCAACGCACTGCGGCCGCAGCCGACCAGCGACGCCCAGCTTGCCATTATGCGGTCGAGTGTCTGTGACGGCGCTGCGGATCGCCCCGGCATCTATCGAATGCTGTCGAGCGACGGCGAGGTACTGTACGTGGGCAAATCGAAGCGTGTGCGCACGAGACTGCTCAGCTATTTCCGCTGTGCGTACCCGGAAGAAAAGGGCGCGCGGATTCTTCGCTCCGCGGAAACGATCGAGTGGGAGTATACTCCGAGCGAATTCGCGGCGCTGCTCCAAGAGCTCAGGCTGATCAAGCGGTTCAGGCCGCGTTATAACGTCGCGATGAAGCGTGACGGGCGGAATTATTCATTTATCAAGTTGACGAAGGGCGCCGCCCCCAAGCTCCTGGTCGTGCGTGGCGCGACCGGGGAAGATGCGGACGTCTACTACGGACCGTTCGTCGGCGCGCAGCGCGTGGGAGAAGCGGTGCGGGAGTTGAACGACGCACTGATGCTCCGCGACTGTAGGACCGATCTCAAGATGTTCTTCAGCGACCAGACCGAGCTATTCCAGCTCGCGCGCACGCCCGGCTGCATCCGCCACGAGATCTCCAAGTGCCTGGGCCCATGCGTCGGAGGATGCACGGCGACGCAATACGACGAGCGCGTCGGTCTGGCGAAGGCTTTCCTCGATGGCTCGAACGATGGGCCGTTGGAGATGCTACGCGCCGAGATGGAGCGTCTGAGCGGAGCGATGGACTTCGAGCGCGCCGGGGTCTACCGGGACAAGCTCGAGCGTCTGGAAACACTCCGGGCGCAGTTCGGCCGATTGCGCTTCGCGGTCGAGAATCTTTCGTTCGTGTACACCGTGCCGGGGCACGAGGGAGAGAACCGTGTCTACCTGATTCGCCGAGGCGTGGTGCGCGCCGAGCTGGGGAAACCGCGTTCTACGAAAGATCGCCGCGGAATGAAGCAGCTGGTGGAGGACATCTTTTCCGAGCGGGTGCCGCAAACGACGGCGCAGGTGCCGACCCACGAGATCGATGAGCTTCTGCTGCTTTCCTCGTGGTTTCGGCGTTTCCCCAAGGAGATGAAGCGGACGAAGCAAGTCAGCTGACCTGCTTCGTCCGGCTGTCACTGAACCTGAATCGTCGCGGTAAGTGGTGACAGCCGCCCACGGTTGACCGCTACCGTGAAGGTGCCCTGAAAGGGAGGATCGAAGCTCTGGGAGTGAGGCTCAGACACAATGTTTTCGGGGCACGCCAGATACTTGTTTCCCTTCGATGAATCGATTCCCCAGGCGGTGATACTTGCGTTAGACTGGCCTCGAGAAACCTCAAGGTGGTCAAATCTGACGCAGCCTCCGGTAGAGACGATAAGTGTCACCGTCAAAGTGCCACCAGCAGCGATTGTTGCCGGCGCATCGAGATTGGTTACGCCGAGGATGACGGACTGATCCGTTGCGAACGGATTGATTCCCCTGCACGCGGTACCCGATGCCAGCAGAGCGGCCACACATGCTCCTAACAACGCATCCTTCATAGAACCTTCCGGATGGGGTTGATCCCAATAGACCGCAAGGGATATGGGCTGGCAAGCCCAGCCGTTCCCTATGCTTCCCCGTCCCAGCGCTTCACCAGGCTTTGCTCGACTCCAAGCTGATCGAGCATCCGCGCCACCACGAAATCGACCAGATCCGAGACCTGCTTCGGCCGATGGTAGAACCCTGGCGCCGCGGGCATGATCACCGCGCCCGCGCGTGTGAGCCGAAGCATGTTGCTGAGATGAATCGCGCTGAGCGGCGTCTCGCGCGGAACGAGAACGAGTTTTCGGCGCTCCTTCAAAGTGACATCCGCAGCTCTCTCTATCAGTGATCGCGACGCACCGACGCTTATCGCGGAAAGAGTTCCCATCGAGCAAGGGCAAACGATCATTCCCGCGGTGAGGGCCGATCCCGAGGCCGGCGGCGCGCCGCGGTCGTCGTTGCTGAAAATCTCGACGCACGAATCCCATTCGTCCTTTCCAGTCGCAGCCCTCAACGCGTCGATCGAGGCGATTCCCATTTCCGTCTCCAGCAATCGCATCCCGAACTTGGAGACGATCAGCGATACCGGGCGGTGCGCACTCACGAGCTGCTGCAGAAGGCCCACGGCGTACGGCGCGCCCGATGCGCCAGTGATTCCGACGACGATCGGCGGCGTCTTGTTCATCGCAGCAGGCGCTCGGTGAAGACGAATCCGAGGAACACAATGCTGATCACGCCATTCATCGTGAAAAACGCGGCATCGAGGCGCGAGAAGTCATTTGCCTTCACCAGCGAATGCTCGTACAGAAGGAGCGAAGCCGCGACGACCACGCCTGCGAAGTAAAGCAGTCCCGCACCAGCGCCGAATCCGACGAGCGCCAGCGCGGCCACGGTTGCCAGATGCATGACGCGCGCGATCCCGAGTGCATTGGCTTCGCCGAAAGTCGACGGGACCGAGTAGAGGCCATTCTCCCTGTCGAAGGACACATCCTGGAGGGCGTAAAGGATGTCGAATCCGCCGACCCACGTCGCAACGGCAGTTGCAAGCGCGATCAGCATCCACCACGGTGCGCTCCAGTGGCCCGCGATCGCGAGGTACCCGCCCACGGGAGCGATCGACAAACCAAGCCCCAGAACCACGTGCGACCAGCGCGTAAACCGCTTGGTGTAGCTGTAAAAGAGCACCCACGCGAGAGCAACCGGCGCGAGGACGAGACACAGCGGATTGAGCTGCCAGGCCGCCAGAAAGAAAATCAGCGACGCGACGATCACGGCTATGGCAGCCTCGTGCACACCCATCGCACCCGAAGGAATCTCGCGCGATCTCGTCCGTGGATTTTTTGCATCGATCTCGCGGTCGACAATCCGGTTGAATCCCATCGCCGCGAATCTCGCGCTCGTGAAGGCGATCACCACCCACACAACATCGCCAACGGTTATCGGCGCGACGTAGCTCGCGAGCACCACACCCACGAGAGCGAAGGGCAAAGCGAACACGGTGTGCGGAAGCCGTACCAGATTCGCGTGACGGAGAAGAACTCCCTTGCCGCGAAAGGTCTGTCCCTCCCGCGCACCGGTCGGCGTCGGAGCGCCAGGGCTAACGGTCATTCGCCTTCCATCTTTCGGATCTCTCCCGCGGGGCAAGTCCAAGTCTGTCCCAGATGGTATCTACGCGCTGCTTCGTCGCCGGATCCATCTCAATGATCTTTGGCCAGTTGCGCGTAAATCCTTCCTCCGGCCATTTGCGCGTCGCGTCGATTCCCATCTTCGACCCATACGTGAACGCCCTGCTCGAGTGATCGAGCACATCAATCGGACCCATCGAGAACCGGACGTCGCGCTCGGGATCGATATGATTGAGCGCGATCCACCACGCCTCCTGCTCGTTGCGAACTTTTACTTCCTTGTCCACCACCACGATCACCTTCGCCAGCGACATGAGCCCCTGCCCCCACATCGCGTTCATCACCTTGTATGCCTGACCCGGATACTGCTTGTCGATCGAAACGAACACGAGGTTATGAAAGATTCCCTCGGCCGGCATGTGGTAATCGACGATCTCGGGTATCGTGAGCTTGAGCAGCGGGAGGAAGATCCGCTCTGTCGCGTGCCCGAGGTAGTAGTCCTCCATAGGTGGCCGCCCGACGATCGTCGTGGCATAGACCGGCGTGCGTCTCATTGTCAGCGCGGTTACATGGACTTGCGGATAAAGATCGGCCTCGGAATAAAAGCCGGTGTGATCGCCGAACGGACCTTCCACCACGAGTGGCTCCGACGGATCGATGTATCCCTCGATCACGAATTCGGCTTCAGAAGGAACCTCCAGATCGCAGGTGACGGCCTTGGTCAGGCTCACCGGCGACTTGCGCAGAAAACCTGCGAACAGAAACTCGTCGATCGTCGGCGGTAGCGGAGCGGACGCCGAGTAAACCGAGGCCGGATCGGCGCCGATCGCGATTGCAACGTCCATTCGTTCACCCTTCTCCGCCATCTCGCGCCAGTGCGCGGCGCCCACCTTGTGACGCTGCCAATGCATCGCGAGGGTCCGCGGCCCCAGCACCTGGACGCGGTACATCCCGACGTTGCGGATCCCGCGCTTCGGATCCTTTGATATCACCATCGGAAGCGTGATGTACGGTCCGCCGTCCTCGGGCCAGCAGGTGATTATCGGAAGTTTCGAGAGGTCGACTTCCTCCCCTTTGAGCACGATCTCCTGCGATGGAGCTTTCCCGCCTTTCACCCGCGGCGGAAATTTCCCGAGCTCGAGCAGCCGCGGGAGCATGGAGAGCTTTCCCATGATTCCTTCCGGAACCTTGAGATCGAGCATCTCGGTGATGCGCTCGCCCACGTCGTCGAGGTCGTCGACGCCGAGGGCGAGCGACATTCGCCGCATGGAGCCGAACAGGTTGATCGCGACGGGATACTGGGACGGTTCCCCGTTATCGAGCAATACTTTTTCGAAATACAGCGCAGGGCCGCCTTGAGGCTGTTTCATCACCCGGTCCGCAATCTCGCAAAGCTCAAGCTTCGCCCTGACCGGCTCGCTGATCCGCACCAGCTCTCCCGCGCGATCCATCGCCGAAAGAAACTGGGAGATGTTATCGAGGCTCATTCTTTCCCTCGGCTGGCCGCTCGCCTACGTGGATGGCTGCTACCCCGAACGACAGACTCGACCAGGTGACTTTCGTGAACCCGGCGCGTTCCATCCGGTTCGCGAGATCTTCTTCCACGGGAAAGTTCGCGACCGAGCGCGGAAGGTACGTGTAGGCGGTCCGGTGTCCGCTCACGACCCTTCCTATGAGAGGCAGCACTCTGCTGAAGTAGAACATGTAGAGAGACTTGAGGACGCGGGCTCTGGGAGTGGAGAACTCGAGAATCACGAACCGTCCGCCGGGACAAAGAACTCTGAGCGCTTCGCTAAGCGCCTGGTCGAGGCCAGCCACGTTTCTGATACCGAACGCGACGATGGCTCCAGCCAGCCGGCCCGCGCCCACGGGAAGGTCCACCGCGTCTGCAGCCACTGGGGCCACCTTGGCCCGGCTCACCTTTGCCGCTCCCGCCTTGAGCATCGGCTCCGCGAAATCGGCGCCCATAACCAGCCCGTTGAACCCCGCTGTGGTCGAAAGCGCTGCCGAGACATCGAGCGTGCCGGCGCAGAGGTCCAGATAGGTTCCATTCGGATTTCGACCGATATTCAGCTTGGCGATCGCCTCGCGCCGCCATCGCCGGTCGATGTTGAGACTCAGGACATGATTGAGGAGATCGTAGCGCGGCGCAATCTCCGAGAAGATCTTCTTTACGTATGCACGCTTCTCAGCGCCACCGGCAGCGGCGGCACTGGCGGTCGCGCTGTCTATGTCGGTGGCCAGCATCCGGCGAAAGTTGTCGGGCAACCGCGCGCGGGGCAAGCTATCTTACCCGCGCCTCCTCACATGACGCCCAAGTCCTACACCGACTTATCCGACCAGCAGGTGGTCGTCTTCGCCCAGGAAGGGCGCGAAGACGCCTATCGTGAGCTGATCAAGCGCTATGAGCGACCCGTTTTCTCGCTCATATACCGCATGGTCCGCGACAACGAGACTGCCGAGGACCTGGCGCAGGAAACCTTCATCAAGGTCCTGAACAACATCGATCGCTACCGCCCCGAGTTCAAATTCTCGAGCTGGCTGTTCAAGATCGCCAATAACATCACGATCGACCATCTGCGCAGGCGGCAGGTCGACACCATAAGCATAGAGGGATCCCCCGATGCGATCACGGCGGAACGTGCGCGTGCCACCGCCGTGACCGTCACCAGCGGAGGAGAATCGCCCCTCGAAGAGCTCGAATCGCGCGAGCTGGGCGGGCAGATCGAAGCGGCCATTGCAAAGCTTCGCCCCGAGTATCGCGCTTGCATCATCTTGCGGCACGTCGAAGACTATTCGTACGATGAAATCGCGGAAATAGTGAAGCTCCCTCTCGGGACGGTGAAGACGTACATCCACCGCGCCAGGCAGGAGCTGAGAGAGCACTTGGAGGGGCTGAAATGACCCCTGTTTTTGCAAGCAAAATTCATTGAAAAAGGCTGAAACTTCCCCCGTAGCTGCACCGTAAGTCATCAACGTGAGGAACCCATGATCGACCACGATTTCCCCGAAGAGTTCGTCCCCATTGCGGCCGAGTTGCAGCGACTGCCCTATATGTCGCCTTCGCGGGATTTCGCCGATCGCGTGATCTCCGGAATAGACCGTCTGCAGCCCGCTCGTGGAATGGCTCCCGTGGTAGCCTCCAGGCACCTCGAGTTACAACAGGGCGGACAGCAGGCGGTTGCTCCGCCCCAGCGTCGTAAAGTCGGCCTGGTAAGGGGTACCGGGCGGGCCGTGGTGGGAGTTGGCCTCATCGCTGCCGCCGCGTTCATGTTCTTCGAGATCGACGTCCTCACTGCGATACTGAGCGCTGCCGCCGCGCAGTATGCGTTCGCAATAGCCGCCATTGGCTCACAGGTCGGTGCGGTCGTCCTTGGACCGGCCACCGTCGCATACCTCCAGGCCGGCGCCCTCGAAGCCGTTCTGCTCTATCTCACCCTCGCTGTCGGACTCTTCGGTGGTTACGCCGCCATCCGCACCGCGGCACACATCGCGAAAGCCAAGGCAGCGTAGGAAATGAAAATCCTCCTGGTCGGTGCTTCTCTTTTGATGGCGGCGGTCGCCGCGCGCGAAGCCCGTGGCCAGGACGTCTCGACGTTTAACGTGCGTGACGTTGGCAGATACGCCCAGATCAAGACTGGCGATCTAGTCGTGCCCGCGGGTACCACCACTTCAGGCTCCGTCATGGTGCTTCGTGGCAACATTGACGTGTACGGAAATGTCGATGGTGCCGCGACCGCTGTGCTCGGCGACGTAATCGTGCATGAGGGCGGCAGAGTTCGTGGTGGCGCCGTCGCACTCATGGGTCATGTGCGCAACGAGGGTGGCTCGATCCTCGGCGTCATCAAGGACATGGGACCGACGCATAGCACATCCACCGTCAGCTTTGGCGGTCGGCCGCGCACTACCATCGGGTCTCTGGTCGCTGCGTTCATCTGGCTCGTCGTTCTCCTTCTGATCGGCACGTTCGTTCTCTTCTTCATGCGCGACTATCTGCACCGCGCCGTCGAAGTGGTGACCAATGAGACGGGACGCTCGCTCTTCACGGGTATCGTCGGCGCACTCGCATCGATACCAGCTCTGGTCGCGCTCGTCATCGGCATGGCGATCACAATCATCGGGATTGTCCTGATTCCGATCGGAGTGACCGCTTTCATGATCGCGCTATCCGGAATAGGGATTCTCGGATTTCTGGCCGTCGCGCAGGTGGCGGGGATCGCGATCTCGCGGAAGACGGAAACAGAGACCCCAGCGGGCCAGGAGCTTCAGTTCCTCTTCACCGGCATACTTGCATTCAGCGCACTCTGGATCGTCGCGGCCGCCTTCACCTGGTTCCCGGTACTCGGTGCGATTCTCCGAATGCTGGCGTTTTCGGTGACCTTCGTTGCCGTAGCCACCGGGTTCGGCGCGGTTATTCTCTCGTGGTGGCGGAGCAGGCCGAAGAAGAACGCCGTCGCCGTCTAGCTCAGCAAGCCACCCAATCTTTTCGCGAGATCGCTCAGAGCTTTCGCCGCCAGACTATCGGGCTGGCTAAGCACAATCGGCTCACCACGATCGCCGCCTGAGAGCACTGCAGGAAAGAACGGCACCTCTCCAAGCAACGGCACCTCGAGCTCTTCCGCGAGCCGCTTTCCGCCACCGACCCCGAAGATGCGATGCTCTTCCTCGCAGTGGGGACACACGAAATAGCTCATGTTCTCGATGACACCGAGCACGGGAACCGCTACCCGCTGGAACATCTTTGCCCCGCGCAGCGCGTCGCCCGACGCGACTTCCTGCGGCGTCGTAACGATGATCGCTCCGTGCACCATCGTCGCCTGTACGAGCGAGAGCTGAGCGTCGCCGGTACCGGGCGGCATATCGACCAGAAAATAATCCAGCTCGCCCCATTGCACGTCGCGAAGGAACTGCGTGATGATCTTCATGATGATCGGGCCACGCCAGATCGCGGGCTGGTCGCGCTCGATCATGAATCCGAGGCTCATGATTTTGACGCCGTGGGCCTGAAGCGGAATGATCTTCTCGTTTTCGACGGGCGGTGCTGCATTCACGCCCATCATGCGAGGGATGTTCGGTCCGTAGATATCGGCGTCCATCAACCCGACGCGCTTTCCCAGCTGCGCCAGAGCGACCGCGAGATTAGTCGCAACGGTGGATTTCCCCACACCTCCCTTTCCGCTCGAGATGGCGAGGATCTTCCCGAGGTGCGGATACGCAATCGGTGTCGGCGCGGGAACAGCGGCGCGTTGGGACTGGGTCTCCTGCCCCATCACGGGAAGTGCGCGCGAAGCCCCGCCTTTCGGGGCGGGTGGAGCAGCGGGAATCGTGCTGACGGCAGCGGCTCCCGATGCCTGGCTCGTCGTCTTGGATGCTTGGGACGCGTCCTTTACATCGACTCGAACGTCGGTAACACCCTCGACTTGCTGCAATGTCTGCCTCACCTCGCGAACCACTGTCGCGTCGTCGTCAGGCGACAGGAGGAGCGTCAACCGAACGCGCCCCTCCGTCGTTGTCGCGATGTCCCTAATCATTTCGGCGTCGAGCACGTTGGCGCCGACGCGGTTGTTGCGGATGCGCGACAGGGCATCCGTCACGCGCTCCTGTAGATTCGGCGTCACGGCGCTCGTTCGGCGATGAGCAGCACGGTCCGAAGCTCGGTGACGCGCAGCTTGAGCTGTGTCTCGATTCCCTGGATGAATGTCACCGCCGATGCGTCGCAATCCGGACAGGCCCCGGTTACGAACAGTGTCGCCGCTCCCGTCGCCGGATCGAACTGCTGGAGGTCGAGAGCACACTCCTCGATCCTGAGGATCGAGAGGATGTCCTGCAGCTCGTGACGGATCTGGTGCTCGACGTCGGCTTGCGGGCGGGATTTTTTGCGGCGGAGAACGCTCATAAGCGCAAGTTAGAAGGGTGCGGCCCTTACGCCACCCCTGCCTTGTCCTCAGCGCGCAGAAACTCCCTTGCCGCCTGCACCACGCTGTGACGTACGTAATCGAGCGTTCCGTCGATGAGCGCTCCCGCGGCTTTCGCGTGTCCCCCGCCCCCGAACTGCTTGGCAAACTTGTTCACGTCCACGTTGCCGGAGCTGCGGAACGAGACCTTTACCTTCTCGTGCCCGAGATCCCTGAAAAAAACCGCGAGGCGTGTTCCGCCAATCGAGCGCGGGTGCTCGGCGATCCCCTCGAGGTCCTCGGACTTGAGGCCGTATTCCTCCGCGGCACCCGCGGCGACCGATATCCAGGATATTCCGTACTCCGGATCGACCTCGAGCGTTGCCAGAGCATCGCGCAGCAAGTGCAGCCGCCCCACCGGCATCGATGCGTAGAGCCGCCCGTACATCTCCTCCGGCTCTACACCCGAGGCGATCAGCTGTCCCGCGACGCTCAGGCAGCGCGCGGTGGTGTTGCTGAAGCGAAAGCCGCCCGTGTCAGTGAGGAGGGCCACGTAGAGTGCGCGGGCCACATCGGGAGTGATCTTGAGTCCGAGAATGGTCGCGAAGTCGTAGATCAGCTCACCGGTCGCGCACGCCGTCACATCGGTCAGCATCAGAGTGCTGGGCGGTTCATCACTCGGGAGGTGGTGATCGATGACGAGCTTCGGAATCTTGAGCCTGCGCACGCTCTCGGCCAGCGAGCCCAACCGCTTCACGTCCGAGATGTCCAGCACGATCAGGACATCGGCTGCCTTCAGCGCCTTCGAGCCTTGATCACTGGCGTCCTTGACGTCGTCGCCGAGGAGGAACTTGTACATCTCCGGCCACGGCGTCGGGTTAACGATGCTCGATCGTATTCCCATTTGGCCGAGCAAACGCGACAGCGCGGTCTCCGACCCGCAGCCGTCGCCATCGGCATTTATGTGTGTTGATATTGCGACAGAGCGTCCCGCGCTAAGCTCCTGCGCGAGACGCTCTATCGATTCCCGTCGCTGCTGGGGGACGCTTAGAAGGTCAAGCACTGCCTTCGGCGCGGGCCAGCTTCGAATGCGATCTGCTGTAAGTGAAATAGATCACCAGTCCGATGGCCATCCAGACGATTAGTCGCTCCCAGGTTGCCCAGGGCAGGCTCGTCATCATGTAACCGCAGATCAGGATTCCAAGTATCGGAACCAGCGGCACCAGGGGAGTACGGAACGGCCGGGCGAGGTTCGGCGACTTGTAGCGGAGCATGATGATACCGCCGCAGACGATCACAAACGCGAGCAGCGTTCCGATCGACACCAGCTCGCCGAGGAGCCCGATCGGGAACAATCCAGCCACTATCGCTGCGACGATACCGGTGAGGATCGTCGTGACATATGGAGTCTTGAAGCGGGGATGAACCTTCCCGAATACTGGCGGAAGCAGCCCATCGCGCGCCATCGAATAGAAGATACGCGGCTGGGCCATGAGCATCACGAGCACTACCGATGCGAGGCCGGCGATCGCACCGATATTGATGATGTCTCCGAGCCACGCCAGTGCGGGACCCGCTTTGTCGATTGCGACGAACACGGGCTGGGGAACATTGAGATCGGTGTAGTGCGCCAACCCTGTCATCACGAGCGCCATCAGGATGTAGAGCACCGTGCATATCGCGAGAGAGCCGAGAATTCCTATCGGCATGTCCCGCTGCGGATTCTTCGCTTCCTGTGCCGCTGTAGACACGGCGTCGAATCCTATATAGGCAAAGAAGACGACCGCGGCGCCACGCACGATTCCGCTCCAGCCGTAGTGACCGTAAACGCCGACGTTGGGCGGGATGAACGGATGCCAGTTGGCCTGATTCACGTACATGAATCCAAATCCGATCACCAGCAGCACGATCGCGATCTTGAGAATCACGATGAAGTTGTTGAAGCGCGCCGACTCCTTGATGCCGATGACGAGCAGCGTCGACATGGCAGCGATGAGCACGATCGCCGGAAGGTTGACGATCGCGCCGGTGTGTGAAAAGCCCGCGGGATGGAGGAGCAGCTTCGTCACCGGATCGTACTCCGCGATCTCGGTATAGTAGTATGGCGCGCTGGAAAATGACGTGGGCATTTTCAGGTGTATCTGTTCCATGAATGCGGAAAAGTATCCCGACCAGCCCACCGCCACCGTCGACGCTCCGAACAGGTACTCCAGGATCAGATCCCAGCCGATGATCCAGGCGACGAACTCGCCCAGCGTAGCGTATCCGTACGTGTAGGCACTCCCCGCGATCGGAATCATGCTCGCGAATTCCGCGTAGCACAGTCCGGCGAAAAGGCATCCCAAACCGGATACAATAAACGAGAGGACGATCGCCGGCCCCGCGTACTTTGCCGCCGCCGTGCCCGTCAGCACGAAAATGCCGGCACCAATGATGGCACCGATGCCCAGTGTCGTGAGGTTCAGCGCGCCGAGCACGCGTCGCAGCGTATGCTCCGTGGCTTCGCCACCTGCCTCAGCCTGCAGGACCGCGATGCTCTTCTTCGTCCCTAAGCCCATTAGAATGCTCCGAAAGCGTGGGTAGAGTGCACGAGGCACAATGAAACAATTGACACTGCCGAGCTGCCAGAAGTTGTGTTGACTCTCAAAGCAATGTCAAGGAAACTACACCGAGTAGTTGGGAGCCTCGCGGGTGATCGTAACGTCGTGGGGGTGGGATTCGCGCAGGCCCGCAGTGGTAATCCTTACGAACTCCGCTTCGGTGCGGAGCTGCTCGATGGTGGCGCAGCCGACGTATCCCATTCCACTGCGGAGACCGCCCACCATCTGAAACAGCACGTCGCTCACCGGGCCTTTGAATGGAACGCGCCCCTCGATTCCCTCGGGGACGAGCTTCTTGGCGGACATTTCGCCTTCCTGGAAATATCTGTCGGCGCTCCCGTCCTGCATCGCTGATAGGCTGCCCATCCCGCGGATCATCTTGAAGCGCCGGCCCTCGAGCAGCAGCGATTCACCCGGACTCTCCTCCGTTCCCGCCAGCATCGATCCCATCATCACGCTCGACGCGCCAGCGGCCAGCGCCTTCACGATGTCGCCGGAATATTTGATTCCGCCGTCGGCGATAACCGGGATCTCTCCCGCGCCTTCGACTGCGTCGAAGATGGCGGTGAGCTGAGGAACGCCGACGCCCGTGACTATCCGTGTAGTGCAGATCGATCCCGGCCCGACGCCTACCTTGACGGCGTCGACTCCGCGCTCGACGAGAGCGCGCGCGCCGGCACGAGTTGCGACGTTACCGGCCACGAGCTGCACATCGGGAAACATTTCACGGACGACAGAGGTCGCCTCGAGCACTCCTTCCGAGTGACCGTGAGCCGTATCTACGATGAGAACGTCGACGCCGGCATCCACCAGCGCGCGGGCGCGATCGTGATAGTTGGAGGCTCCGATCGCCGCCGCAACGCGGAGGCGGCCGTGCTGATCCTTGTTCGCATCCGGGAAATCCCGGCGCTTATGTATGTCCTTGACCGTTATCAGTCCGCGCAGTGTTCCATCCGTGTCAACCACGGGAAGCTTCTCGATCCTGTGCTTGCCCAGTATCGCCTCGGCCTCATCCAGCGTGGTGCCGACAGGAGCCGTCACGAGGTTCTTCGACGTCATCGCTTCCTGCAGCGGTCGGTCGAGATTGCGCTCGAACTGCAAGTCGCGATTGGTGATGATTCCAACGAGCTGACCATCGCGGTTCACGATGGGCACGCCGGAAATCTTGAACCTCTTCATCAGGGCCACTGCTTCGCGCAAGGTGCCGTCGGGAGAGAGCGTGATCGGATTCAGGATCATCCCGCTCTCCGACCTCTTCACGCGATCCACTTCGGCCGCCTGACGGTCGATCGACATGTTCTTGTGTATGACGCCGATCCCTCCCGCCCGCGCCATCGCCATCGCCATGTCGGACTCGGTGACCGTGTCCATTGCGGCGGAGGCAAAAGGAACGTTGAGCGAGATCCCGCGTGTAAACAGCGACGTCGTCCCGACATCCTTCGGGTGGACGAGCGAGTGTCGCGGTGTGAGCAGGACGTCATCGAACGTGAGAACGACTTCCGTTCTGACCCTCGGCGTGGTCGTTTCGGGGGACGTCGACCCTTTGATGCGCGAAAGCCCGCCGCCGGCTTTTGCCAGAGAGGCGGGCTTGCTCGATGGCCGAGTTGTGGTTGCCATAGCTAAATGTATGGCATTGTGCGGGTTGCGTCCAGAGGGCGGAAGGGTGGAGTTGACGCACAAGCGATGCGGCCAATGAAAAGCCCCGCTTGTGGGCGGGGCTTTTCTCATGTCGCTCAATCGCGCCTATACGCCTGCGGTCTCCGCTTCCCAGCCGGTTGTCTCGTTCTGCACGTTGACATTGACGGCGTCCTCCTTGGTCAGGCGGTCCGGCAGATCACGCAGCAAATCGTCTACGGCATAGTTCTCTGTCGGCTGAAGCGATGTCACCAGAGCGCGCAGCAGGTGATCCGCAGGCGCGCCCATGCGCTCTTTGTCATTCTCCCAACGCGAGACGGTCTCGCGCCCTACCCCCATCAGATGGGAGAAATCCTGCGTCGACAATCCAAGATGCGTTCGCAGGAAGCGGATTTCGTTGCCAAGGAGCAATCGCGGCTGCCGAATGAGGTAGTCGGCGAGCACCCGATGGAGTTGACCAATGCGCGGAATCTTGATGCCCTCATCTCCGCACTCCTTACAATGCCGCACCTCGACGCCTTGCAGCGTCACGTGATGCAGCCCCCCCATGTCATATCGAATTGCCGCCTTGGGGTCGACGGTCACCCGAGTTCCGCCACACTCAGCGCAAGTCATTTTTCATTTCTCCATGCCGTAACCACGGCTAATTCTTTTCCGGAAACGAGCGTCACGATAGCGGTCATTTGTCTATTCTCGACGCGATACCGGAGCTTCCCGTGCCGGAGTTCGGTTCCGGTACATTCACCGGCGCGCAGGACGTTCAGGCAATCCGTCGTAAGCAAGTTGTCGTCTTTAAGTGCCTTAAGTGCGTGGCCGGTGAATTCGACGTCCCCGTCCCCGCTGACGATTCGTCGGAATAGATCCCGAGCATCATCAGGCTTTAGTTCACGCGTCGACGGATCGTGCTCGGTATATGACATAGTATCATACTGTGAGGTGACCGCAAAGGCAAGAGGCAGTAAAGGGCATCCCAGTAACTGCGTCGGAACCCCTCATTTCCGGGGTTTAGCAGGCTTTCCACGCTTCAGGGCGTTCCGCACGGCCTCTTGCCAGTCGCCCTCAATCTTGAGCGATTCTGGTTTCGGTCCCGGCTTCTTCTTCGATGCGACTTTTTTCTTTCCCATGATGGGGTATATTGATGTAGGGTTCAGTCCGATGCGGTCGGCGGGATTCGAACCCGCACTCGCCTGCCAGCGAAATAGATTCCAGGTCTACAGCGTCTACCATTTCCGCCACGACCGCGCCCCCACGTCTCACGACGTTGGGGCTTTTTTCTTATGCCCCGTCCGTCAACAGCTTGGGCGGTTCCTTCCCGGCAATGTTGCCTTGTTCGTCTGTGATACTCTCCAGCAGCGGCAAGGGCTGGTAAGGCGGCATTCGCTTGTTCAGCTTAAAATAGAAGGCGTCCCACTCCTTATCGCCGAAGTCGCCCAGCATATTTTCCTGTCGACCAATATGCAGGAGCAGGGCGTCTTTGCCGTGGTTGTCCGTCAACCACTGAAATTTCTTTGTTCTACGTCGACCGTTCGTGCCGACGGGCGTTCGCTGGTCAAGCATCTGGCGGACGCCGGGCGCGAGCCGATCCCACACCAAGTCATTCACGATTTTTCCGAAGTAGCGGGGAAGGCGCATGTCGGGGCGAAACGTAATGCCTCGAACGCGGCAAACTTCTTTGAACCAGCTCACAGGAAAGGTCGGCGCGTATGGCTTCAATTCGTCTGTCAGCCACTCGTCAAGGAGGCGGCTAACCACCTCTCGCTCGATTTGATCAGTGAACCCCGTTGCCTGGTCGACCAGCGCGACGATTCCCTTTTGGGCGAGGAACCGCACCAGACCATCGCAGGTCTTCACGATGGCTTTATACTGCGCCGGGACGCGCTTCCCCTGCTCTGCCAGAGCGTCCCGGTATCGCAGATATACGTCAGCCACGTTCGGAAGAATGCGGGCATCGTAGCCGACCGACTTCGTCCCGGACTTGTCGATAAAAAAGACCGGAGTCGTCGACATGAGTAACTCCTCTGAAATGAACGGCTTAAGGACTTCCGCCTGCAAAAAGAAGGGGGTGCCGTCGACAGTACTAAACACGCCCGTTCCAGCCTTGGGCGACCGGGAACGGCCCAGCGCCCGAAGAAAAGTTGCTTGCGTGATTATGCGTTGGCGGTTGGGAAGCACTGCCGCCGATACGCGCATATCGCCCAGAAGAAACTCACCCTCGTGGGTCGACCTTGGGGTGTCTTTTTCCCACCGACCAAGACTCGCCTTGCGAGAGATCATCTTTTTTTCCCCGGCGGAAAGCGCATCCGAACGGGCTATCCCGCCTTTCTGCTGGGGGGTCAGATCAGCCATGCTTGCTCCTTTCTATTTAGAATGCTTGCAAACAATATGGAGCAAGCAAACGGACATCGCAAGTAGCAAGCACTTGACATGCGGGTATGCGTCTAGTATCATATTAGTATGCCAACAGTCACTAGAAAGTCCTCGCCTCTTGACGCCAAGATTCCAGAAGCCTGTTCCATTGAGTCGGCTGGCGTCGAGTTCCTTGAACAACAGCGTGGTTGGAATACCGACGTCGACGCGACCTGCCCGAAGTGCGGTGTCGTCGGGGAGTCTCGCCGCATGAAGGCGAAAGACGGAAGTCGGAATGCTCGTTTCCTGTGGCGCTGTGCCGCCTGCAAAGGGCAGTTCACGTTCAAAGTCGGTACGATCATGGAAGATTCGCCGATCAAGGCACACCACTGGTGCCTTGCGTTCTATCGTGCGGCGGCGTCAAAGAAGGGTGTGAGCGCGTTACAGATTCAGGGCGAAACGGGACTCACCTATAAGTCGGCGCTGTTCCTGATGCATCGTATTCGTTGGGCAATGGCACCAGCGAACGAACGGGAAGCAAAGCTGTCGGGCACCGTCGAGTTTGACGAGACGTATGTTGGCGGCAAACCGCGCTATCATGCCGCCAAGGGCCGTGACCCTAAGTACTTGGGCAAGGCCAGAGATTTCGGCCACCGCAAGACTGCTGTAGTCGGCGGTGTTGAGCATGACGGGCGCGTCAAAGCTCGCGTTGTTCGCTCCACGCGTGCGCCAGAAATGGCAGAAATCGTACGGGAAATGGTCGATACCTCCGCCGATCTAATGACGGACGAAAGCATTATCTACAAGCTGGTCGGGCAGGAATACGCGAGCCACCGTCGGGTAAAGCACGCTGTTGGCCAGTATGTGAGGTACACGCTAGACGGCGAGCAAGTCACCACGAATCGCATCGAGGGCTTTTGGGCGGGGTTGAAGCGGCAACTTCACGGGACGCATCACTCCGTCAGCCGTAAGCATCTACATCGCTACGTCAGCGAGGCCGAGTTCAAGTACAACAATCGGAACCTGTCGGACGCTGGCCGCATGGTGAAGCTCATTCAGTCGTGCGAGAATCGACGTCTCACTTATGAAGAACAAATCAGCAACCGCGATCCCGAAACGGGCGCGTTCATCTATGGTAATCGCGCCTACCCTAAAACCTTCTCACGATGAGGCGATGTGCGTCAACTCCACCCTTCCGCCAGAGGGCCCAACCCGCACCCGGCCTTTCTACGGGAAGACTGGCGCCGGCTGAGCAGGCTCCTCCTTCGGCATGCGGATCTTGGGAGTCTGACCGAAGTTGTACTGGAAGGTTAGGTACGTCGCACGGACTCCGAACTTCCTTGCGGTGGTCTGCGTCAGGTTGTTGTCGCCCGCCGTGATCCGGAATTTCATGGTGTCGAACGGATCCGCAAATCTGACCGCCAGGCTCATGTTGTCGCCGTCGATCTTCTTCCGAATGGTGATGTTGGTCATCTGCATCGCCGCAAACCGGGCCTTCTCGATGTTCACCGGCGCGCGATAGAAGTAGTTCGCCTGGAGCGTCACCGTTGGCGTCACCTGTGTGGTCCCGTTCAGCCGGTACGACCAGGTCACGGCATTCGACGAAAGCGCCGATTGTGAGCCGCCGTCCGTAACCATCTTGAAGAGATTGAAGCCGGCAAGCCCGTTGAACTTCGGGCCGAGCCTGAGCGAGCCATTGAGATCGGTTCCCCACGAATCGCTCTTTGCCAGATTCTGGAAACTCACCGACGTCACCTGCCGCCCATCGACCGTGTCGGCGGTGTTGATGTTGACACGGATCACATCGGTTGTATGGCGATAAAAGGGCGACAGCTGGATCGAGCCGAGCGCGCCGCTACGGCTCAATCCGAGCTCGAAGGCGTCCGTGTACTCGGGATTGAGCTTCGGATTGCCGATGAAAACGTTCTGCTGGTCGAAAAAGACGGGGAACGGATTCAACTCCTGAGTGCCTGGACGGCGGATGCGCCGCGAATAGCTCACCTTGATCTGGCTCGCGTCGCTCAGCTTGTAGTTCACGATCGCGCTCGGGAACAGGCTGTGATACTTATATGGGAAATCTTCAGCCGTGTTGGCGAGCGAAAAATTTCGGCTCGCGAACTCGGCTCTCAGGCCACCCTGGAGGTCGAATTTTCCGACGCTCTGGCTCAGCACACCGTAGCCGGCGTGAACGCGCTCGTCGAAGCTGAACTGATTGCTCAGTGAGCTCGGCACCCATGTACCATCACCCAGCGGATCCTTCGAGACGAGGAAGTCCCGATCGAGCCAGCGTTCAGTCTCCTTCAGACCGGTCTCCAGCTTGGTGCTCGCCGTGAGCGGGCGCACGTAGTCGACCTGCGCCGTCAACTGCCTCGTGAGCGCCTTCGTGCCGTCCTTCTCGCCCGCGATACGTCCGCCGGAGATCGCGCCGTCGGGCGTCAGCGGCTGCTGCCAGAGGACCACACTGTCGTCGTCCCTGGTGCGATTGAACCGGACCTCGCTCGACAGCTCGTGCTTTCTCGGCTCGAACGTTCTCTTGATGGACAACGAGTTGTCGAAGACGAGCCCCTTCGACGCGTCGTTGCGGAGAAAGTCATAGCGATCGAGGAAGACCTGATCGGCGTCGAGATCCGTATAGCCGGCGAGAGAATTGTCATACCCGTGACGCTTGTTCACCGAGAACTGATTCGAGATGACATCCCGATCTGTGAGCTTATAGTCGACGTTGGTGGAGAAGTTGTGGCCGGCATTGCTCGTGCGGCCGTCGATGTTCTGGTTGGTGAATGAGAGCGGGGCTCCCGTCGCCGCATCGAGCTGCTCGCGATCGTTGAGCCCTACGATGCCGCGGTCGTCCGAGTTGAACCCGTACGTTCCGAACAGCGTAAGTGGTCCGCTCTGGTATCCGAGGTTGGTGCCGGCGTTGAAGCGGCTGGTGTTGGCCGCGCCAACATTGAGACCACCGCTCACGCCAAGGTCGGTGTTCGCCTTGAGGACGATGTTGATGATGCCGGCCATTCCTTCAGGGTCGTACTTGGCGGAAGGATTCGGAACGACTTCGATCCGCTCGACTATGTTCGCCGGGATCTGCTTGAGATAAGCGGCGAGCTGACTACCCGTGATGGGCGTTGGGCGTCCGTTGATCTGGATCGCGACGTTCTCATTTCCGCGCAGGCTCACTTTGCCGTCGCCGTCCACCTCAACCGAGGGCGTGGCCTGAAGCACTTCGCTCGCATTTGCGGCCGCGGGGGCGACGTCCTTGGCGCGGTAAGTGTTGCGATCCGGCTCGATCACGACGGTGGGCGCCTGGCCTGCGACTTGAACGCTCTGAAGGGTCACGGCGATACGCGTCAGCGTGACGGCGCCGACATTCGCTTTTGGGGTGGCGTCGGTGATGCTGAAGGTATAGGTGCGCGGCCGAAATCCGATCGACGTGGTGCGAAGATAGTAGTCGCCGCTCCTGAGCCCCTGGATGCGAAAGGATCCATTGGCGTCGGTAATTGCGCCGGTGACGAGAGACGAATCCTTGCGGCTCCGAATGGCGACTGTGGCACGCGCGACGGGCTCTTTGGTCGCCGTGTCGATGATCGTGCCCAGGACCTCACCATTGGCGGATGGCAGCGGAGAAAGTGGCTTGGCTTGACTCGGATTCTGTGCATTCGCGAAGCTCGCAGCACCAAGACCGAGGGCGAGAACTGTGAACAGGATGCGTTTCATGGGGCCAGCTCTCAGAAAAGAAGTGGTGACGAGGCAGTTGGGAGGCGCAAGTAAACCCGAGCGCCACCTCTGGCACTACGGGTTTGACACCCCGAGGTTTCAAAACGATTGCTGGCTCACGGCGGGAAATTCAGGGAGCGTGTAGTCCAGCCTACGGCACGTTTGCCCGGCCACAACCCACCGCGAAAAGAGTAAGGTGGTGGGTGCGAGGTAATAGGTGCGAGGTAATAGGTGCGAGGTCGGAGGTGGGACCACGCTCTTCTACTCCAGCCTCAACCCTATCACCTCGCCCCTTCCACCCTACTCTTCTCGCAGTGGGTCTTCCCCGGCATCGCTGACTCCTTATCGGCCCAGGCAGTCGTACAGCTGCATCACGATGCTGAGGGTGTCAACGTTACCCGCGCGTACCTCCACATCGGTGGAATCGGGACGGTGGGCGTACGCCCGGACGAACATGCGATAGTGGCCGGGCCGAAGTGCAGCGAAGGAAAATCCGCCGCTGCTGTCGGGGATTGCGGTCGCGTGTTGTGTTTGCGGGTCGTCGCCCGGAATCACGGCGAGGATGGGATAGTGCGGAAGCGCCCCACCCGCGTCCGCGAGCGTGCCGATGACGGCGCCGACTCCGGGACCGGGTGAAGGAGCGCGCGGGAGGCGAGGCACCGCTCCTTTGCTTCGGACGCGCGTCGAGCAGGCGCGCGTGATATCGACTGAATTGTCGGGTGAGCTCCGGTGACACGCGGCCAACGCGAGCGCACCGGCGAAAAGCATTAGACCTCTAGACATCCCGCCCAATCGTCCTCAGCCGCCGCCGCATTCGACGCGGCAAGAAGAACGCGGCCGCCACCAGCACCCGCTCGAGGTCGAGCGAGCGAAGCTGTTCGGGATCTCCCATCCAGTGTTGCAGCACTACGTTGCGCGGCGCGTTGGCGATGAGCCGCTGCAGCGCGAGCACAAGGAGAAAGACATCGTCAATCTCTCCGACAAACGGGATGAAGTCGGGGACGAAATCCATGGGGAGCAGGACGTAACCGATAGCGCCGGCGACCAGCAGCTTGTCGGTGACCGGCACGCGAACGTCGGCGAGGAGTCCTCCAATGAGCCGCAGAAAATTCGGCAGCTCTTTCATCGTCGTGAGAACGGTGCGCTTGGGACCGTGCGCCGGCCCTCTCAACGAGGACGCACCAACTTCGGCAGCGCGGGCGGCAGGGCGAGCGGTTGCCCCAGCTGTAGTGCCGCGCCGGCCTGTCGTCTTCTTTCGCGATGATCCCGCGCTCGCGCGCGCCGATTGAGCTCTCACTTGCGCTGATCTCCCGGTGGCTGTGTTGGCGGAGTCTGAGTGGCCGGTGACGCCGGCGGAGAGTTAGAGCTCCCCTGAGGCGCCTGCGGCTTGGACGAAGTCACCGACGACGCCACTCCAGCTATCTCCGTTGCAACTGACTTGCCAGCGTTTGCCACGTCCGTAAGCACCCCAACCGCCTTGTTCATCACGCTCATCGTCCCACCTATCACGTTCGCGGACATTTTTCCGGCGCGCAGCGTGTCCTCCACGCCCTCAGCGAATCGCTTGAGAGGATTGGGAGCGGTGGAGAGCTTGGGCGCGTACTTCGACTCCAGAAAATCGATGTAGTCGAGGATCTGATAGATCTTCTCCTCGGGAAGCGTATCCAGCTTGCGAATGAGTCGCTCGCGCAGAATGTCGTTCATCTCGTTTTTCTCCCCGCGGTCATCTAGAAGCGGCCACGCCAGCGGGCGCGCCGGCCGCGCACGTCGATGTGCACGTAGTTGGTGTTGGAGTTCCGACTGGTGTAGATGCCAAGCCCGCCTACCAGGTCGGGATGCTTGAGCTCGACGATCTCCACCGCCAAACCTACCATACGACTGTCGATGGCGGTGAGTTTTCCGTCACCATTGGCGTCGATCGCCACGTCAGCGGCATCGCCGTACTGGTGCTGGCTATCACGGGCGGCGCGCTGGATCCTTCGATTGTGCTCGGGAGCGCGGAATCCCGAGTGCACGTCGATCTCGATGTCCGCCACCGCCTTGTCGCCGTGCCAGCGCGCGATCTCCTGGATCACCAGCTCCAGCTTGTCCAGCAGCTTCGGATTCACGGCCGCGTAGCTTGGCCAGACTCCCTGCTGGTCGTGATTGAGAAAATCACCCACGCGCAGGTGCTTGGTGATCGGGAGATCGACGTCGGCGGGAGTGATCTCCAGAAATCCTTCGGGCGGCGGCGTCTTCCCCCTCACACGCTCGGCGAGATATGTCCCAATGCGATACCCGCGGAGCATCGTGCCCTCCTTCTCCTGGAAAGGGACGAGCACGGCGAGCGTGAGACCTTCCACCTGGCGTTTCTGATCCTGCTTTATGAGAGTGAACCTGTAGAAGCCGGCGTTGAGGGGCGCGATAACCTTGTCACCCGTGAGCGGCTGTGGGGTCGTCGCGAGCGTCGTATCACCGTTTCGAATCCACGCATAGTGCAGCGCGGTGGGATCGCCGTGCACGTCGAGCGGATAGGAAATTTCCTGGAGCGGCATCGCAAAAGCGAGCTTCACTTCCCCGCTCAACCCAAATGCACTCCCGGATGGCTCGGCGAACGGGACCACGACACGGGTGAGATACGTGCCGACCGGCTTGGCCGTGATGTCGCTCGCGGCCTGCAGGAACTGGAAGGCGCCGACAGCGGCAATGCCGCCCACCACGCCCCAGACGATTTTCGTCGTGTGGCGCTTCCGAACCGGGAGCTCGTCGGGAAGCTCGAGCTCTTCGCCTGTCGGGTGGCGCCGGTCTCCTACGCCCGCAGACTCCAAAACCCTTTCTTAATAGATGTAGACCGGAGTGCCGACCGCGACCATCGGGTAGAGCTTCTCGATGTCTCCATTCAGCATTCGTACGCATCCGTGACTCACTGAACGGCCGATCGATGCGGGCTCATCGGTGCCGTGAATGCCATAGCCGTCACCCAGCTCCAGCCGGCGGGTGCCGAGCGTGCCCATGTAGCGGCGAGCGGACGTCCCGTAAGGCGGCACGACGATGTTTCCGCCGGCGACAATCTCATGCCCTTCCTTGCCCCCGTCGAACGGAACAACGCTGCCATTGTTGTAGCGCTTGACGACTTCGCCATTCTGCGTCGTGATGACGCCATCGCCGGTGGAAATCGATTGGCCGGGATTCAGGTGCACGATGCCCAAGCCCTTCTTGTGCGCCTGCTCGACATAGTGCCAGTCGGGGGGTACCCACGCCGGATCCTCGTCCTTGGCTTTGACAGTGAGACGGCCGCGCGGAGTCTCGAAGCGCCACTGACCCGCGTCGCCGCCAACGAGCTCCTTGCCGCTGCCGGTAGCAACCGGTGCCTCAAAGAGGACTTCCTTCCCCTGTTTGTACCAGAGTCTATGGTCAGCCATGCTCACCACGATGTAAGGCTGGTTCGCGGCGGCTGCCGGAGATTCGTTGAGGAGCATCTTGAGGCTGTCGTCCGTCATTCCGAGCTTCGACTTGACCTCGTTGAGAACGCCGAGGTTGTCGTTGTAGACCATCCTGTTGACGTCACGCTGATAGCGGAGCTCCGCCGTCCTGGTCAGGAGCATTACGCTCAGGACCGCGGCGAGGACGAACCCTACCACCAGCATCCAGACGGTCTTGCCACCGTAGGAAAAAATTCCAGCCATCTAGCTACCTCTCAGGGGTTCGTCGGCGATCAGACATGCACCGTCAGTAGAAGTATACCTTCATACCGGCATTAAGGTTCGGCTTGATCGCCTGCATGTCCTCGAGCCCTATGCGCAGGGAGCCGGGAAGAATGCCGGTGGTGTCGCCCGCGAGCTTGGGCGTCTGAGAAGTGAGAATGAATGCCCCGCCATCGAGCGTGACCTTCGTATCGGAGAGCTGCGCAATCGTCCGCTCGCCCCGGGGAATCGCAGCCGGTGGAGCGGATGACGTATCCGAAACTCCGCGCTCGGGTCCGAACTGAACCGGCATCTCGCGCAACACCGCTCCCTCGCGAGTGAGGTACATGCGTGAGCTGTCGATGGAGACGTTCAGGTGAAGTCTCTTGTCGAACTTGGACTGGCGCTTCGCCAGCTCGATAGCAATACGGAGCTTGTTCTGCTCGGCTTCCACGATCGCGTCGGTGCGCTGGCGCTCGGCATCGGTCATGTGCGCGCGGAGCTGAGACACGTCCCGGTTGTATTGGATGCGTTTGACCAGCAGCCATGCATCAACGGCGACTATCGCGGCCAGACCGATCCCGAGCACGAACACGAATCCGGGATAGGCGCGGCGGAAGTCGTTCCATTTGCCGCGACGACGGTCTCCTTCTCCCTCCCTCCCGGCGCTTCTTCGCGTCTCCGGTCCGGGCTCCTTCGGTTTGAAGATCTCCATGTCGCTGCGTCCCTCACCAAGTCGTAGTGGGATTACATTACTGTATAATGGCCATCAAACAGCGCGCGCGGCCAGTCGCGCTCATCGTTCTCGATGGATGGGGCCACCGCCCCGAAACTGACGGCAACGCAATCGCACTCGCCAACACCCCAGTGTGGGATGCCCTCTGGAAGCGCGGCTCGCGCACGCTCCTCGAAGCGTCGGGTCTGCGTGTCGGCCTACCCGCCGGACAAATGGGCAATAGCGAGGTCGGACATCTCAATCTCGGCGCGGGCCGAGTGGTGATGCAGGATCTAGTACGCATCTCCTCGGCCATCGCCGACGGAAGCTTCTATACCAATCCCGCATTGGCCGGCGCGTGCCGCCACGTAAAGGACAATAACGGAACGCTGCACATAATGGGCTTGATCGGCACCGGCGGTGTGCACGCGATAGATGAGCACCTGTGTGCGCTGCTCGAGCTCGCGAAGCGTCAGCGGGTTGCGCGCGTTGCGATCCACGCGTTCCTCGATGGCCGCGACACGATGCCGAAGTCGGCGCTTGGCTACATGCAGGCACTGCTCGAATACATAAAGAAAATCGCAAGCCCGGCGAGAATCGCCAGCGTTTCGGGACGCTACCATGCGATGGACAGAGATCGTCGGTGGGAGCGCACGGAGCGGGCGTACCGCGCCATCGTCGACGGCGCAGGAACGAAAGTGACCGATCCCCTCGAGGCGATTCGCGAGGCCTACGAGTCCGGAAAGACCGACGAATTCATTCTCCCGGTCGTAGTTGCCGAGAATGGGAAGCCGATGGCGCGGATGGAGGATGGCGACTCGGTCATCTGCTTCAACTACCGGTCGGACAGGATGCGGCAGATCGTGCGCGCGCTGACCGATCCCACTTTCGACGGCTTCGATGTCTTGCGGCAGCCGAAGGTGTCCGTGACGACACTCACGAACTACGACAAGACTTTGAAGGTGGCGGTGGCGTTCCAGCCGACGTCGATGGAGCGCATTCTCGCCGAGGTGCTGTCATCGAGCGGGCTGTGCATGCTGAAGACGGCGGAAACCGAAAAGTACCCGCATGTGACTTACTTCTTCAACGGCGGCGTCGAGCAGCCGTATCCCTGCGAAAGCCGGGTGCTCGTGCAGAGTCCAAAGGTGGCGACCTACGATCTCCAGCCGGAAATGAGCGCGGCGGGAGTAACCGACGCGCTCTGTCAGGGTATTTCCTCCGGAGAACACGATTTCATTCTCTGCAACTACGCGAATGCCGACATGGTGGGACACAGCGGGTCCATTCCCGCTACGATCAAAGCCGTCGAGACTGTCGATCAGTCGCTGGCGCGCGTGCTGAAGTCGGCGGAGGCAACGGGCGTGCGGCTCATCGTAACCGCCGATCACGGAAACGCCGAGATGATGATCGATCCCGAGACGGGGGGACCGCACACGGCCCATACGACGAACCCGGTTCCGCTCGTGATTGTCGACTGGGAACGGGAGCGGCGACTGCGTACGGGCGGAGCTCTCTGTGATGTAGCGCCAACTATATTATCAATGCTCGGTATCGAGCAGCCGCCGCAGATGAGCGGTGTCACTCTTGGAGTCGATTAGTGAAGCATTTCATTGGCGCGCTTGCGCTTGTTCTGATAGCCCCGACCATGCGCGCACAGGTCGGACATCTTCCCGCCAACAGTCCGTACAGTGACCTCGAGACGAGCCAGGAGTTTACGCTCTTCGGCGGTCAGTACAGCGCCGGAAGGGACGCCATCGGAGTGGCCCCGCGCGGCGGCCCGATGTACGGTTTCCGGTACGAGATCCACGTCGGCGGGCCGGCGCTGCTCGCGGCTCGGTGGGCCCATGTAAACAGCGAACGCTTCCCGATCGACCCGACCAAGACGGGAGCCGCGCAGCAACTCGGCAAGCGCAGCGTCGGACTGAACCTGTTCGACGTAGATCTGGTACTCAACCTGACCGGGCAAAAAAGCTATCACCATTTGGTCCCGGTGATAAATCTCGGGGCGGGAATCGCGACGTGCGGCTGCAACGTCGACAAAGACCCGTACAAGTTCGGCACCCCGTTTGCATTTTCCTTTGGCGGCGGGCTGCGCTACGTGCCTGGCGGAAGGTTGCAGTTGCGGGCGGATTGGGGCGATTACCTGTATCAGCTGAAATATCCACCCGCGTACTACCTCAACTCCGGCAACGGGTCGGCGGTGCCGTCGAATCAGAAGCCTTCATTCTGGAAGAACAATCGGGCGTTCACGCTCGGCGCATCGCTGTTGTTCTTTCGGTAACCTGAACCGCCAAAAAAGGCGGAGTGACCCGGAGAAACGGTGGAAAAAGATTACGAGGACATCGACGAGATCGACGAGCTGACGGATGGCGAGCTTCGCGCGCTCGTTCGCGATCGCCTCGATGAGCAGCGCGCGTTCGATCCGGCAGACGTCGAAGTGCATGTCCGGGACGGAGTGGTTCGCCTCGCAGGACGCGTCGGCACCGAGGAAGAGTTCCGCATCGTAGAGCATGTGGTGACCGACCTGATCGGCATCAAGAAGGTAAACAACAACATCTTCGTGGATCCCATCAGGCGCGCCGAGAGTCCGATCGCGATCGACGAGCATCTCGTCGACGAGGATCTCCATCAAGGACTTCTCCTCGGCGACCGTCCCGGGAGCGACGATCCGGAGGCGGAGCATCTCCGCGAAGACATGCGCGCCGAGCTTTTCGGAACGACCGACGCGCAAAAGGCATCTGAAGACGGGATTCCCTGGAATCCTCCCGACGGACCCACACCCGAAGGCATCAGCGGAATGGACGCGGAGCCCAGCGAGCTGAGCGACGACCCGTAGGAGTGAAAAGCTGTATTCGTCGGTTTGTAGAATATCGGAAGCAGGGGGAGGCATCGGCGCTCGGCATTGCGCAAATTAGAGCATGCCGAGCGCTTCTCTTACCCGTCGCGTCTCCTTTTCAGCCGCGCATCGCTACAGCCGGCCTGAATGGAGCCAAGAAAAGAACGCCACGACGTTCGGGGCGTGCGCGTGGCCCAATTTTCACGGACACAGCTACGTGTGTGACGTGACGGTTGGCGGCCCGATCGACGAGATCACCGGCTTCGTCGTCGACCTCGGCGTGCTGGACCAAATACTCGACAGGCAGGTCAAGCAGCGGTTCGATCACCGGAACATCAATCTCGACGTGCCGGAGTTTGCGGATGGCAAGCTCGTGCCGACGGGTGAAAATCTCGCGCGCTTCATATTCGAGCGCGTGGAGCGTGAGCTGCCGAAGCCGGCGAAAGTGATGCGCGTGACTGTCGGTGAAGACGCCAGCCTCAGCGCGACCTACAGCAGGGAGTAGAAGTCAAAGTGATTGCCTTTTCCGCACGTAAGGGTGCGCGCGCAATTCTCGTCGCGTCGGTGCCTTTCGCACTTTCCGCCTGTGCGATCGCGATGAAGACAGCGCACCTCGATTCGCCGCGCGCCGAGCTGAGGCACGAGATCGATTCGCTGACGTCGCAGCCCGAGTTCAGGAGTGGACAGTGGGGAGTGCTGATCGTGAATCCGCGCACCGGCGACACGCTTTACTCGAAGAACGCCGGAAAGCTGTTCATGCCGGCATCCAACATGAAGATCATAACGAGCGCCGCGGCGCTGACGCTGCTCGGTCCCGAGTTCAGGTATCGAACGACGTTTCTGAGCGACGGAGAAGTGCGAGACTCGGTGCTCGACGGGAACCTGGTTGTGATCGGGCGCGGGGATCCGACCGTGAGCGACCAGATGCGCGGTACCGCTACTACGGTCATGGATCAGCTCGCCGACTCGCTTCGCGCGCACGGAATCAGACAGATCACGGGCTCGCTCGCGCGCACGGGCAACGCCTTTCCCGATTCCATTTACGGTTACGGCTGGGAGTGGGACGACCTCGGTGAATACTATGGCGCTGGCGTCGATGAGCTGATCTTCAACGAGGGAATGGCGCCGACGACGCTGCGTCCGCCTCCTGACACGGTGCGCGACAGTCTTTACTCCGGGCCAGCGAAGAATCCGGCCAAGGCGTATCTCGACGCGTTTCGTGATGGCCTCGTTCGGAAGGGAATACGACTCGATGGTGGAGTGAGAGACAGCGTCCTTCCGACTCCGTTCAAGATGGACACGTTGTTCGTGCTCGTTTCGCCGCCGCTGCGCGACATTCTGCCGGCCCTGATGAAGCCGTCGCAGAATCAGATCGCGGAGATACTCCTTCGCACGATCGGTCTGGAGCGGGCAGGAATCGGAACGGCGGACACCGCGCGGAAGATCGTCGGCCAGCAGCTGCTGGCGTGGGGCGTCCAGCCCGACGGATTCGTCATCCGCGACGGAAGCGGGCTCTCCGATCAGGATCTCCTGACGCCGGAAACGATCGTGCGCGTCCTCGACAAAATTCAAAACGACACCGCGTTTGCGACCTACTACAACGCGATGCCGATCGCGGGAATTGATGGAACCATTCAGACACGGATGAAGGGAACGCCCGCCGAGGGAAACGTTCACGCAAAAACGGGAACGCTCTCGAAAGCACGATCTCTGTCGGGCTACGTCACCACTGCCGAGGGAGAACGACTCATCTTCAGCATTCTCGCTAACAACACGACTACTCCCGGCTCCGCCGTCACGCACGTCGCCGACCAGATCGCAATTTCACTCGCCTCGTACCGCGAGCATTGACGGGTCCGGTGCTGAGCGTCACGGAAGCCACCGAGCGAATTCTCGCGGAGATAAAAGCGCTCGCACCGGAGACCGTTCCGCTGCGGCAGGCATTGGGTCGAGTTCTCGCCGAAGACATCGCGGCCACCGTGACGATTCCGCCCTGGAGCAACTCGTCCATGGACGGATACGCCGTTCGCTCGGCCGACATCACGCCGGTGATGAGTGGCGAGAAAGTGAAGCTCCGCGTCATCGCGACAGTCGCCGCCGGCGAGTTTGCGCCACGCGCGCTCAAGCGCGGCGAAGCGATGCGAATCATGACGGGCGCCCCGATTCCCGGGGGAGCTGACTCGATCATCCGGAAAGAGGACACCGACGGCGGCACCGAGAAGGTGGAAATCAGAGACGCGCGCGACGTCTGGAAGAACATTCGCGATGCGGGTGAAGATTTCCAGCGAGGAGATGTGCTGGGGAAACGCGGGACGCCAATCAAACCTGCGCTCCTCGGAGTGCTGGCATCGACCGGAATTGCGACGGTTCAGGTGTTCGGGCGGCCGAAAGTCGCGATCATAAGCTCGGGCAACGAGCTCGTCGATCTCGATGAGTTCGACCAAGTGGCGGCGGGGCGAAGGATTGTCTCGACAAACAGCTATACGCTGGAGGCGCTGACGCGAGTTGCCGGCGGTCTTCCCGAGGATCTCGGGATCGCGGCCGACACCAGGGCTTCCCTCAGGAAAAAGCTGGAGAGCGCGGCGGGCAGCGATCTCATCATCACATCGGCGGGAGTCTCGGTCGGTGATCTGGATCACACGCGCGACGTCTTCGCATCACTGGGCGGGAAGCAGAAATTCTGGAAGGTGAAGATGAGGCCTGGAGCGCCGCTCGCGTTCGGCCTTCTCGGGGACGTGCCATGGCTCGGACTATCGGGAAATCCGGTGTCCGCAATGGTCAGCTTCGAGCTTTTCGTCAGGCCGGCGCTCCGGAAAATGCAGGGACATATCGCAATATTTCGTCGCACGGTAACCGTGACACTCGAGGAAGAGGTGAAGATCGCCGCGAAGCTCACACACTTTCTGCGCGCGTTCGTCACCAGGCAGGTCGACGGATCTCTGACCGCCCGACTGACCGGGCATCAGAGCTCGGCCATCCTCACATCAATGGCGAAGGCGAACGCGCTGCTGATCGTGCCCGAGACGGAACCCAAGGTTGCGAAAGGGGCAGAGCTTCATGCGCTGATGCTCGATCACAGTCTCGAAGAAACGTCGGCGTTCTCGCTGTGATCGACGAGGGCGATCTGGCGAGCATCGAGAAGCCCGTTCTCGCGGGGAACGCGCTCGTCACGGCGCTGAACGATCGGTTCAGGACTTCGGTGGAAGATGCGACGGTCGAAGCCCATACCTTCAGCATCCTCAAGCCGGCCAACTCCGACGATCTCATCCGGGAGGAGGATTTCGTCAAGGACGAGAGGCTCCCGTACTGGGCCGACGTCTGGCCGTCGTCCCTGATTCTCGCGGGGAAACTCCTCGAGCTCGATGGTTTGGGTCGCACCGCCCTCGAGCTCGGGTGCGGAGTTGGACTAAGTACTCTGGCGGCGACGACCGCGGGTTTCGACGTGCTGTCGACCGACTATTACGAAGATGCGCTGGACGTTACGCGCGCGAACGTGTTTCGTAACCTCGGCAAGCAGGCGCGCACGCGACTCGTGGACTGGAGGCATCTGCCGGATGACCTCGGCACATTCGATCTCGTGTTCGCATCGGATGTGTTGTACGAGAAGGAGTACGCGATGCTACTGCCGGTGATACTCGATCGAGTGCTTTCCGCGGGAGGATCGGGGCTCGTGGCCGATCCAGGACGAGTGGCAGCGCCGGTGTTCGTCGAAGCCTGTCCGCCGAATGGGCTCGTGGTTCGGGCGAAAGAGACGAGGCCGTTCGAGGCGGGGGAGATCAGGCAGAAGATCGATCTATACTCAATCGGGCGGCGGGAGTGAGGGAGGTTGGAAGGGCAAAACAAGTTCCCCATCTCCACACCCCTCACATTAGCCTGTACTTCGGCCCGCTTCCCCCTTCCCTCGGCGTCCACCGTGGGCCGAGGACGTCCGTCGCCTTGCAGTCGATGCAGTTGGCGGGGCTGACGACCAAACGCTCGCCATCCCGCTCGTAAACTCCAGCGGGGCACATGTGCGTGTAAAGCTCCGCCACTTTGGGGGTGATGTCTGCACCGACGATCAAGTGCGACGGAATGTCGTCGCGCGTGGCGTTTCCGGATTTGAACACAGCGTCGAGCTTGCTGAAAGTGAGCTTGCCGTCGGGCATGAAAGGCTCGGGCGGCACGTCCAGTCGAGGGACTTCGGCGTCCTGATGCGAGTGGATCATTCCTCCCGGCAGCGCTCCGCGCGTCACAGTCATGAGACTGGCCTTGACTCCCGCCATGTAAAATCCGCTCTCCTGAAACGCCAGGCGCATGTTTCGGCGGTGGTAGAGATCGCTGGCAATGAAGCTGGCGTTCACCATGGTATCGTACTCTTTCAACGACGCCGCCGAAGTGTCCTTCCGCTTCAGGGCGTCGAACGCGGCGCGCGCCGCGAACATTCCCGACTGCATCGCATAGTGAATGCCCTTGAGCGATGCGACCTCGACGTAGCCCGCGGCATCGCCGACGATCATGAGGCCATCACCGTGGCGGCGCCTGGG
This sequence comes from Gemmatimonadaceae bacterium, assembly GCA_039936175.1. GTDB lineage: Bacteria > Gemmatimonadota > Gemmatimonadetes > Gemmatimonadales > Gemmatimonadaceae > UBA4720. The sequence goes on from JBDTIV010000061.1 coordinate 104,534, forward strand.
CAGCGCATAGTATCCGCCCTCGGGGATCGTCTTGGCGCCCCACTCGACCATCTCTCCGCCCTCGAGCAAAGTGCGGAACATTGGATGCAGCTTCATTCGCTGCAGCATCTCGTGCACATCATCGGTAGTGCGCTTGTAGTCGAGGCCGGCCACTATTCCGAGCGCGATCTGATTTCTGGTGAGCGGATACATGAAGCTGCCGCCAAATACATCGCGCGGCAGTGGCCAGCCCAGAGTATGAACGATCGCGTCGAGGGGTTTGAGCGTCTCCCAGATTTCCTTCACGCCCAGCGCATAGATCTGCGGATTGTCAGAGTCGATTTTCTGCCACTCCAGGTACGCCTGTGACAGCGTGCCTCGCGTCCCTTCCGCGAGAACCGTGATCTGAGCAGTGATGTCGGTGGGCGGCGAATAGCCGCTGCCGGGCTCGCCATTTCGGGACAGGCCCGTGGGCGTGGTACGCACGCCGGTCACACGATTGTTTTCCACCAGCAGCGATGCCGCGGGAAATCCCGTGAAGACGTTGACGCCCAACCCTTCGGCTTTCTCTCCGAGCCAGCGTACGATCTCGCAGATGGACGCGATGTAGCAGCCGTGATTCTGCATCGTGGGTGGAATGGGCATCCTGATCGCGTGCTTCTCGGTCACGAAATACACGCGCTCAGCCGCAACGGGAGCACGAAATGGAAAATCCTTGTCGCTCAGCTCCGGAAAGAGGGCGCGCATGGCCACCGGATTTACCGACGCCCCCGAGAGCGAGTGCTCGCCGAGTGCGCCGGCTTTCTCGAGCACTCCTATCTGTATCTCACCAAGCGAGCCGCCCGCTTCGTTGTCGGCCTTGACCAGTCGCGCGAGCTCGATCGCTCCGGCGAGACCGGCTGGTCCGCCGCCAACGAACAGAACATCCATAGGCACCGCCTCGGCGTCGGGCGGCTCGTGCAAAATCAGTTTGTCGAGCGGCAGCGGCGCTTGATGCCGGATCGGTAGAACTGTTCCCGCGCGATCGGGCATCAGTGGTGTTTCCTGGCTTCGCGAATCGCTTCGGTGAGCGCGGGGACGACCTCGAACACGTCGCCGACGATGCCGTAGTCGGCGACTTTGAAGATGGGCGCGTCCTTGTCCTTGTTGATGGCGACGATCGTCTTCGATGTTTTCATGCCGGCGAGGTGCTGCACGGCGCCGGAAATTCCGACGGCGATGTAGAGCTCCGGGCTCACGAGACGCCCGGTCTGGCCGATCTGGTCGCTGTGAGGGCGCCATCCATCGTCGGTGACGGCGCGGGTCGCGCCGACGGCTGCGTTTCCGAATGCAGCGGCGAGATCTTCGACCAGCTTGAAATTCTCAGCGGCCTTGAGTCCGCGTCCACCCGCTATGACTACGGGCGCTTCGGCGAGATCGAGCTTGCCGCCCCCGCCCTGTCGCGTCTCGATCACCTTCACTCGCGCCGACGCGGGATCGATCGCCGGCTGCGCGCTTTCAACCCTGCCCGCCTTCGCGTTCTGTGCGGGGGCGATGATGTTGGGTCGCATTGCGATTACCGCGGGATTGCCGGACATCTCCAGCGTTGCGATCACCTTTCCGATGTTGATCGGGTGGCGGACTACGATCGCGTCGCCTTCCAGCTCGAAGGAGGTTACGTCGGTGACCACGCTGACGCCAAGGCGCGCGGCAACGCGTGGCGCCAGATCCCGACCCTGCGCCGTGGTACTGAATATCGCCGCGCGGTACCCGCCGGATTTGATCCGCTCGGCAGCCGTTGCCGTCGCAACTTCGGGGCTGTAGTTGGCGAGTCCGGCGTGCTCGACGATGATCACGACGTCCGCTCCGTGTTGACCCAGCTGCGCCGCCTTGGCGGCGATACCGGCTGGACCCATGAGAAGCGCGTGCACCTCTCCGCCACCAGATTTGTCTGCCAGCATGCGCGCGGCAGTGACTGCCTCCAGTCCGACTTTGCGGACGTCGGAGCCGCGAGTTTCTGCGTATGCGAAGACATTCGGCATCAGAGAACCTTCGCCTCGATCTGAAGGAGCTTCACCAGCTCGGGCACCGCGGCGGCGCCTTCACCGACTATTCGACCCGCCTTCCTCTCGGGCGGCAGCTCCAGCTTCCGTACCGTGACCAGCGGAGCTGGCAGCTGCGCCGGTCTTACTTCGAGCGGCTTCTTTTTGGCCGCCATGATTCCTTTGAGCGACGGATAGCGGGCAGTGTTGAGGCCTTCGTCAACGGTGAGCACTGCGGGGAGCTGGAACTCGACGATCTCCTGGGCTCCCTCGAGCTCGCGCTTGGCGGTTCCCTTTCCGTTGGTGATCTCCAGCGAAGAGATCGCCGTCACGCACGCGAGATCCAGTAGCTCGGCGGTCATCGGGCCGGTGACGCCATTCGAGGAGTCGGGCGACATCTTCCCGAAAAGAATCAGGTCGTAGCCACCTGTCTTCAGCTCGGCGGCGAGTGCCTTCGCGATCGCCAGTCCATCGAACGGGACTTTGTCGGCCTTGAGCTGAACCGCCTTGTCGGCACCCATACTCAATGCTTTGCGCAGCGTCTCCTGAACCACATCGGGTCCGAGCGAGATCACCGTAACTTCGCTGCCGGCATTTTTTTCTTTCAGCTGGAGCGCGGCTTCGACCGCCCAGGAGTCGAAATCGTTTATGTCGAACTTGAGACCGGTCTCATCGAGCGACGCGTTGTCGGAGCCGATTCTGAAGCGGACGTCCATGTCGGGCACACGTTTGATGCACACGGCAATCTTCACCGCACAATCTCCATGTGAATGATTTCACATAAAGATACCCACACCTCATGGCTGAGACGAAACAGGGTCCGGACTCGAGGCGAGTCCGGACCCTTTCGCTCCGCTTCGACTGCAGTCGGAGGAATAGTGTGGTGACGCCGTCAGACCTGCGTCAGACCGCGTCCTTGAGGCGTTCCAGGAACTCGTCCACGCCCACATAGAACGGATTCTCGCGCAGCACGTTCCCGCAGAACGTTAGCGGATGCGTTTCGTACGCCCCATGTACCATGACCGTCCCCGACAGCGAGGCGACGTCGTACATGCACATCACGATGCAAGGAAATTGCTTTGCCGCGCCGGTCACCTTGGACTCAAACGCAAGGATGTCGAGATCGTCGGGCCAGCCCGGCTTTGACCAACCGATGTTGCCGAGCAGCCGGATACAGCCGGATCCGCGCTCGACTGCACGCTGAAAGGTCTCGCCGATGCCTCCCAGCATCCCGTCTCCGCTGGGTCCGCCTGTGATGACGGACATGCGCTCCGAAGTTTGGAGATGGTCGGTGTCGATTCCGCGCGCGCGCAGGATGTCGATGACCTTGCGGTTTGCGTCGTCGTGGCCAAATACGACCGCATGATCGCCATTCCTGATTCCGAGCAGCAGAAAGCCGACCGCTTCCTCGAACTGTCGGTCGTTCTCCCAGAAATACGCGATGTGGTCGCCGAGCTTTATGCGCTCGTCTCTCAGCCCGAGGAGGATGTTGCCCGCGCGCGGTTTGGTGCGCTTCTCCCTCACTCGAACGCGCTCAGTCCAGTCACGGCCTGTCCCAGAATTAAAGTGTGGATGTCGTGCGTGCCCTCGTAGGTGTAGACGCTCTCGAGGTTTGCCATGTGCCGCATCGACGAGTATTCAGCAAGTATGCCATTGGCCCCGAGCAGACGACGTGACTCGCGAGCGATGTCGGTGGCGGCGCTGACATTGTTGCGCTTGGCGAGGGACACCTGCTGCGGAGTGAATGTGCCCGCATCCTTGAGTCGTCCGAGGTGGAGCGCCAGCAATTGCCCCTTCACGAGCTCGGTGAGCATCTCGGCCAGGCGTGCCTGCTGGATCTGGAAACCGCCGATCGGTTTTCCGAACATCACCCTGTTGACCGAATAGTCGAGAGCTTCCTCGTAGCACGCCAGTGCCGCGCCCATCGCGCCCCACGCGATCCCGTAGCGCGCCTGCGTCAGACACATGAGCGGACTTTTGATTCCGCCCGATTTTGGCAGGAGGGCGGTGGCCGGAACCTTTACGTCCTGGAGCACCAGCTCGCTCGTGTCCGACGCGCGGAGCGAGAGCTTGCCCTTCTGATCCTTGGCTGAGAAGCCGGGCGCGTCAGTCGGAACGACGAATCCGCGGATCGACTTGTCGCTCTTGTCATCGCCGGTCTTCGCCCAGATTATCGCTACCTGCGCCGTCGAGCCGTTGGTGATCCACATCTTGGCGCCGTTTATCACCCAGCTTCCGTCTTTCTGCTCGCGCGCTCGCGTGATCATTCCGGAAGGATTTGATCCATAATCCGGTTCCGTGAGACCGAAGCATCCGATTATTTCGCCGCTGGCCATTTTCGGAAGGAAGTGCTTCTTCTGCTCCTCGCTCCCGAAAGCGTAGATCGGGTACATCACCAGCGCGCCCTGAACCGAAGCGAACGACCGCACCCCCGAATCGCCGCGCTCAAGCTCGTGCATGATCAGCCCGTAGGCGACGTTGTTGAGGCCCGCGCAGCCGTACTCTTCCGGCAGGTTCGCTCCGAACATCCCGAGCTCCGCCATTTTGGGGATGAGCTCTTTGGGGAATCGTCCTTCTATGTAGCAGTCGCCGATGATGGGCAGGACATTTTCATCGACGAACGCGCGAATCGTGTCGCGGACGGCGCGCTCCTCTTCTGAAAGGGCGGAGTCGATGTTGTAGAAGTCGGTCATTAAGGAAAATTAGCGTACGCGGAGGGTTGTGGGAGAAAACCCACTGCGAGGAGCACCAGGTTGGTGGTGCGACGTGCTAGAAGCGAGGTTGGAGGTGTACTTTCTCCCGCCCGACACCCAGTACCTCGCACCACTCGCCTGGCTCTTCTCGCAGTGCGTTCTTCCTGTGTTATGCGCCTGGCCGCGTCGAAAGGATGCCATCCGTGATCCGCCGCATATCACTCTGAGGCGTGAGTGATTTCAGAAAACTTCTGGTTTGGCGCAAGGCGCACGAGCTCGCGCTGAAGGTTCACGCGGTGGCAAAGGGTATCCGCGGATCTGGCAATGTGTCGCTGCGAAGCCAAAGTGTCCGAGCCGCAATGTCGATTCCCACGAACATCGTCGAGGGCAGCGGACAGGAGAGCCGACGTGAATTCGTGCGCTTCTTACGTTTTGCGGCTAACTCCGCAAGCGAGCTCGAGTATCACTTGATGGTGGCTCATGACATCCGGGTCATCGGCATCGATAGGTGTGAGGCGGGAGGTTTTGCCTCACACTTCGGGCCTAGCACCTCGCACCCCCTACCTAGCTCTTCTCGCTGTGGGTGTTGATTATGCCACAGCCCGGCACGCGAACGGCGTGATCCCCACCGCCCGAGCCTTCGCCCGAAAGCTCGCCCCATGGTCCACCACCAATCCTTGCTCGTCCTGCCACTGGTGCACCATCTCGTGCAGCAGCGTGTGCAGCACCTCGGCCCATCCATCACGCCTGATGTGCCGCCTGCTCAACACTATCTCCGGCGGGCATCCCTCCGCCGCCGGACTGTAGTGCCCCAGTCTGCTCTTCATCCGGCGCGAGATGCGGATTGGAATCTCGCGCAGCGCGCCCCCGAAACGCTCGTCGTTGTACGCTGCGTGCCACCGCGTGAGCTCGTGGATGAAAGGAAGATCGTTCGGGTGCGTCCGCTCAGGCCGGCGCCTTCGCCGCGGCGGATCGTTCGACCGCGCGACAGGGAACTGGAGGATCGTGCGCCGAGCTTCCTGCCGGACCACGCGATTTCTGGCGTGAACGAAGGCGATGATCGCCTTCCACACGTCTTCGTCGGCCTCGAGAAAGCTGTTGTGAATACGGAGCTCTCCGCCACTGTAGCTGACCACCACCGTCCGATTCGTCGTCAGACGCACGCGATACTGCGAGCGCAGGCCGAGCCGCTGCAGTCGCGTTCGCAGCTCGTCCGCATTTCGCGGCGGCGGCTCGTCCAGCTCGAGCGCGAGCTGATCCCGATCACTGAACGGCCACATACTCCGATCTCTTGAAGCGCTTGTGCGGCCCCCGAACGAACGTGTGCTCCTCCGCGGACCAGACGTGCGTGGTCACTTCGATGGTCTCCGGCCCGAGGGCGATCACGTTGACCGACGACGGGCGTCCGCCCCGCGATCTGTTGGACACCGTCCCCGCCGTCGAGATCACCGTGCCCTTCCGCGTGTGCTCGATGAAGTGAACCCATTCCTGATGGTCGTGACCACAACACACTAGGTCCACTCCCATCTCGGCGAAAGCCCCAAGAATCTTCTGCGTATTCTTGAGGCCGTGCCGCTGGGAGAGCTCGCCTCGCACGGGATTGTGATGCATGACGATCGCGCGTGCATCGCCGGCCGGCGACCTGGCAAAAATCTCGGCCGCCTCATCGAGCTGCTTCTTGTGGATGTCTCCGATAATCGAGATGTCGCGGAGGTTCCAGGTCAGCGTGCGCGTCGTCACGCCGTGCGCGGTATTGATTCCCACGAAGGTCGCGCCCGGCACGTGCAGCACGGGCTCCAGATTCCTGTCGATGAACTTCTGATAGTTCTCATAGACTTTAGACCCGTCGCCGATTCCGAGCGGCGCACGCCACCACTTCACGTCGTGGTTTCCGGGCACGGTGATGACCGCGCTCACCTCCCTCGCGTCGCGAATGAAGGCTGCCGCTCGCTGGAACTCGCCGGCCCTCGCCCGCTGCGAAAGATCGCCCGAGATGACGACGACGTCGAACTTCGTTTCCTGGATTATGCGCTCGATGGCGTCGATCTGCTCTGGAACGGCCGGCCACCCGAAGTGCAGATCCGAAACGTGGAAGACGGTGATCATCTCATCCGCCTCGTGGGAGCGGCGCCGTCAGGGCGCGAGGACGAGATCGGCGAAGCGCGTGGCAGCGCTCGCCGTGAGGGCCGGCGAGAAACTCCGCATCGGATCACTCACTACTTCCCCGATCCATTTAATCTGGGCCAGACGCGAATCGATCATGACGAGACGCAAAATCGCAACGCCCATACCACTACCGCGGTTCTCGAGCCGAAGCTCGACGGGAAGTATCGTGTAGCGCGATCCCTTTAACCCGACGAGACCGCGCACCTGCGACGCCAGGGGATCGCGCACAGTTGCTTTGGGCAGCACCCGACCGCGCAGCCACTCGGCCGAGAGCGATCGCGCGTCGGTCATCAGGATGCTGTTCATCTTCGAGGCGCGCTCGACCTCGCGCCCGAACGTCCATGCGTGCCCCAGCCCGCGGGCGGAGAGTGCGGCCTCGATCTGGTCGTCAACTGCCGCCAGAAAGGCAGCGCGATTGGGAATCTGCTGCTGCCAGCCGAGGCTGTCCGTCGACGATAGATACTGTACGGGAAGAACGAGAACCTGCTGGCCTGCCATTCGCTCGAGAGGACGAAGCGCCACCGGAGACGCTCCAGTCTCGGGGGGCTTCGACGCGCATGCGGCGAGAATCGCGGCTGTTGCTGTGAGAAGAATTGCTCGCACTGTCCCTCGGCTTGGATTGCGGGAAAGCTAACGCATACTCAATTTCATCGCCTACGTGAATCGAGTGTGATGCAGAAACCGGTGAAGATCCTCCTCTGGTCCGCGATCTCGGCGCTCGGCGCTGTGAGCTTCGGCTGGCTGGCGCTGTCGCGGGGCGAGCCCGTCAACGCCGCCTGGCTTCTCGTTGCCGCGCTGTGCACGTACGCCGTGTCATATCGTTTCTACAGCCGGTTCATCGCCAGCAGGATTTTCGCGCTCGATCCGGCGCGCCCGACTCCGGCCGTCCGGTTGAACGACGGACGGGACTTCATGCCGACCAACAGGTGGATCGTCTTCGGACACCACTTTGCGGCGATCGCCGGACCCGGGCCTCTCGTCGGACCGACACTCGCAGCCCAGTTCGGATTTCTGCCCGGTGCGCTCTGGATCATAGTTGGCGTCGCCATCGGCGGAGCGGTTCAGGATTTCGTCATACTTTGCGCTTCGGTGCGGCGCGATGGCAAATCGCTGGGACAGATGGCGAAAGAGGAAATCGGAACGGTCGCGGGCTATACAGCGCTCGTGGCGGTGTTGGGCATCATGATCGTTCTGATCGCGGTGCTCGGGCTCGTGGTGGTGAACGCGCTCAAGGCGAGTCCGTGGGGAGTGGTAACGATTGGCCTGACGATTCCGACGGCGCTGTTCATGGGGGTCTATCTCCGCTGGATCAGACCGCACCGAGTACTCGAGGCGAGCGCAATCGGGTTGCTGATGCTGATTGTCGCATTGTACGCCGGCAGGTGGGTCGCGCAGAATCCGGCGATCGCGCCGACATTCACGCTCAGTGGGAAGACGCTCGCACTCCTCATCATGGGCTACAGCTTCGTCGCGTCGGTTCTGCCGGTGTGGCTGCTGCTTGCACCACGCGACTACCTCTCGGCCTTCGTCAAGATCGGCGTGGTGATGGCGCTGGCGCTCGGCATCATCATAGTCTTGCCACCACTTCAGATGCCCGCGCTGACGCAGTTCACAGATGGGACCGGGCCCGTGTTCGCCGGGAAGGTCTTCCCATTCGCGTTCATTACGATCGCGTGTGGATCGATCAGCGGGTTCCATTCGTTGATCGCGTCGGGAACGACACCCAAGCTTCTCGCCAGCGAGGGCGACGCCCGCCTCGTCGGCTATGGCGGAATGCTCACGGAGTCTCTCGTGGCGGTGATGGCACTCATTGCTGCCTGCGTGCTGACGCCGGGCGTCTACTTCGCGATCAACGCTCCAGCGAGCGCCATCGGAACAACGGCGGCCAGCGCAGCCGCGGCGGTTCAACACTGGGGATTCACGCTCGATGCCAGCCAGATGGAGCTCCTTGCCCAACAGGTCGGGGAGAAGACGCTCCTCTCGCGTACGGGGGGAGCACCAAGTCTGGCGGTGGGGATGGCGCACCTGTTCTCGCGGGTACTGGGTGGCTCGACGGCGATGGCGCTCTGGTATCATTTCGCAATCATGTTCGAGGCGCTGTTCATTCTCACGACGGTGGACGCTGGCACGCGCGTTGGCCGCTTCATGCTTCAGGATTTGCTCAAGCACGTGTGGGCACCGATTGGCAGAGTGTCGTGGTATCCGGCGATGGTGATCTCGAGCGGACTGGTCGTCGCCATGTGGGGCCACTTCCTCTATCAGGGAGTGCAGGATCCCCTCGGGGGCATCAATTCTCTGTGGCCCCTGTTTGGGATATCGAACCAGCTTCTCGCCGCCGTGGCGCTGTGCGTCGGGACGACGGTAATCATCAAGATGGGGAAAGCGCGCTACGCCTGGGTGACGATTCTTCCTCTCGCGTGGCTCGTGATAGTCACGATGACGGCCGGCGCTCAAAAGATCTTCTCGAGCGATCCAAAGCTGGGATTCCTTTCCCACGCGGAGGTGGTGAAGCGCACATTGGCCGCGGGAGCGCTGCCGGCCGGGGTGCAGACGCTGGCCGATGCGTCGCGGTTAATCCTGAACGATCGGATCGATGCCGCCGTAGCCGCGTTCTTCCTGCTCTCAGTGATCGTTGTTCTAGTCGCGTCCGCGTACGAGTGGTTCTTGATTGTCAGTGGTCGAAAGGTTCCGCACAGCACGGAAGTGCTCTTCGAGCCCTCGACCCGCGCCGCGTAGTCTCAGTTGGCTACGGCCGACGTCAGTAGATCAGCTGGTAGTTCAGCCTGAGGCCGCGCCCTGGTTGCGGAAGAAAATCCTTGATCACCGACAAGTTGTCGCGGTAGACGCGGTCAAAGATGTTATCGCAATGCAGACCAACCTGGTGCACAATGCTTCCGTGCACGAAGCGCGCTCCAGCTCCAAGATTGACCAGTCCATACCCCGCGGTGGGCGTGTCGCCATCTCCGAGCCGAGACTGCCGCGCAGCGCCGCGCCACTCGATCGTTCCGGAGTAGGTGGCGTCCTGGTATGTCGCGCGCACCAGGCCGCGGAGCGGAGGCGTGAATGGAAGCGGCACATTGTTCTGGGTGTCTTCCGCGTTCACGTAATCCGCGCTCGCGCGGAACGCGACGCGCTCCACCGGCTGAACGTCGAAGCTTGCTTCGAACCCGGCAAGCCGGGCGTTGGTGGCGGCGAACTGGCGAACGGGAAACGCCTGGATCGTGTCGCCCCGCATGAATCCGTAGATGTAATGATTGATGTAGTTGAGATAGGGCGACACCTCGAACGACGCGGCGGCGAAGTGACCCCTAAGCGCGGCATCCAGTCCGAGGCCCGTTTCCGGTCCGAGGCCAGCCGTGCCGACCGTGAACGTGCCGCTCGCGGCATCCAGACCGTTGGCGAAGAGCTCCTGCACCGTCGGAGCCCGGAACGAGCGCGCGATGCTGAGTGAGCCGATCAGATCTGAAGTGAGCTGCTGAATTGCCCCGAAGGAGCCGGTGACCGCATTCGAGAGCCGCGAAACCTTGAGCGTCTGAAAACCAGGATCGGTCGAGCTCGGATCGGGTCGGGTTTGGATCTTGTTGTAGTCGAACCTCAGACCTCCCTGCAGACGCGAGCTCGGTGTCGCGACGAACTCCTCATACGCGTAGCCCGCAAGACCGGTCGTCAACGAGTTTGGTCCGAGCGGCTGGTCGCCGCTGATCTTCAGGTCCTCGACGTTGGTCCACAATCCGACCGCGCCGGTGAGCCTGCCGAATGGTTTTTGTCGGGCCTGGAGAACACCGTTGAATGCGCGCTTGTGGAAGTGATTTGCCTGTGGGTCCGAGACGCCCGACGCATCCTGGGCGGTCGGGAATTCTGAGTGGTTGTAGTCGTTATAGCTGGCATTCAGCTTCAGCTGCTGCACGAACGAGCGATCGAGATTGAAAAGATTGCGGACTTCTACGGTGTTGCGACTTTGCGCGATGCGCGAGGTGCTTGGAGGCACGTTGACGAAATCCGCATTCGGAGGCACGCCAGGGATTCCGTAGTTCATCTCATAGTGCTTGCCACCGAGGCCAACGGTGCCAAAGGCCCCCTCGTAGGCGTAGCCGAGTCCGGCTTCGCCGCTGTGGTCGAACGTTTGTGGCATCCGATCGAGATTGAAAGTCGTTCCGCTTCCGGGATCGATGTAGGCGCCAGAGGGAATTCGAATGTCGCTCGCATGCACACCGCCGGCGGACACGCGAAAGGCCTGGTTGCGCCCGCTGAGCACAGTATTGAAATAGCCGGCTGACTGTTGGCTGACGGTGTTCTCTTCGATCGCGGCGGTCCCGGAGACTCGGCGGTCTGAAATTGAGGGCACGATATCGGTCGTCACATTCACCACGCCCCCGATGGTACTCGGCCCGTACAGGATCGTGGCGGGACCGCGAACCACTTCGATCCGCGAAATCGCGATCGCCTCGAGGGGCGTTGCGTGCGCCGGATCGAATGTCGCGATGTCACCAACGCGGAGTCCGTTCTCGAGGATCAGTACCTCGTTGTCGCTCAGCCCCCGGAGTATTGGTCTGGTGGGCGCCGAACCGTTGCTGCGAACGGTGACGCCGGGCAAATCCGATATTTTTTCGGCGAAGCTCGCTCCCGGACTGTTTTGAAATTCGACCAACGACTTCGATTCCGTCGACTGATATTGGTCATCGGATGTGCGCGGGACGGGCGAAGCAGTTACCACGACCTCCTTGAGGGGAAGTGCGGATGGCTTGAGGTCGAACGCGGTGCGAGCGATGCCCGTACCAGCAGCGACGCGTCTCGTTTCGGACGCGTAGCCGGTGGCGCCGACGAATATCGTGTAACTCCCCTTTGGAACGTCACGGAAGGAAAACTCTCCGTTCGCCCCTGCACGCGTCTGTCTGTCGAGCTCGAGCATCCGCACCTCGGCGCCGACGACGGGTGCGCCGCCGCTCAGGACTGTTCCCGCGATGGTTTGCCCCGCGACGGGCGGCGCCAAGTAGAACGATGACGCAATGGCAGCACACACGGAGATGCGTCGAATCAGTTTCAGGGCGAGCCTCTTATTAATGTCGTCGGGATTGCGAGATGCGAAGGTACCGGCTCAACAGCATTTTGGGCCACAATCGGCTGGATACAAAGATGGCAAACGTCCCCGTCAACAATAAGGCCGGGACAAACTGCCACCAAGTCTAGCCGAAGAAGATCATATACGAGCCGAGCGTGACGAGAAGAATCGCGATGACTCGGCGAAAGAGCTGTTCCGGAATGCGACGGAGTAGCCGTTCACCGAAGAGCGTCCCGACCAGTGCGCCGGCGGTTGCAAGGATCACGAGCACCCAGATCGCCTCAATGTCTCGCCCCTGAGTAGCGAAGTAGGTCGGCATCCTGGCAGCGTCGACGATGAGACCGACCGCGGTCGCGGTCGCTACGAATGCTCGTTTGTCCACGTCGAATCCGAGAAGCGCGCCGGAGCGAATGCCGCCTTGATTTCCGACCAGTCCGCCAAGAAATCCCGAGAGAGCTCCGGCTAACCACGCCACCGTACCGCCGAACTTCATGCGACGAGCGATCCCCGTGATCTCACTCAGTCCGACGAAGACGAGAAGTGCGCCAAACACGATACCAAGCGCATGGTTGGCGGCCACTGAATGGAGCAGCGCCCCTGTAAGGCCGCCCGCCGCGCTCGGATTCCGAAGCTGATCAAAACGCGACGATCGACGTGCGCGCGAAGACGCCAGAATCTGAGCGCCGTAGCGAAGAAGTGAGGAATCGAAACCGCCGCCACGGCCAGCTGAGTGCCGACACGTATCGCCAACAATGGCGTCAGAATGCTGCCGATCCCGAACCCCGTAACCGTCGCAATCGCTCCGGCCAAAACACCGGCAGTGACCACGATGATCTGAAAAATCATCTAGTCGCGAGCACGACCAGCTGCCCATACATCATCGGCAGGTGAGCGGGAATATTGCAGATGAACTCGAACATGCCGGCATCGCGCGCGACGTAATCGGCTGTGACTGTCGACTGTGGTGGAAGCGGGACCGCCAGACCTGGAAGCACGAAGGAGTGCGAATCGTCTTCCGGATTGATCAGTGTAAAGTGAATCGTGTCCCCCTGAAAGACGGTCAGGCTGCCCGGTGAAAACGCATACACCTCTTTTCCCGCAAGCATGCCGCCCTTTGCGAAGTCTCGAACAAGGAACGGGTAGGTGGATTGAAGCTCCTTCGTAAGACGATGAGCCGCAGATACGCCGAGTAGTTAGGCACGCATTGGCCGGCGATTTCGACCGGGTGCTCGAAGCCGACACCGGGGCGACCGGAATCGACATCGCCGCGGCGGAACATCCCGCCCTTATCGTGCTCGATCTCGGACTACCGGATACGACGAGAGCAGAAGTCTGCGCCGAAATCGGAAAATGGTCCGACGCCCCGATTCTCGTTCTTTCGGCGCGGCATTCGGATCACGAAAAAGTGGACTTGCTCGCCTATTGGGGCCAATACGCTCACACCGCGCCGGAGCTTGTGGTTTGGGCGGCCGGCGCGGGCCGAGGTCGAGCTGAATCACCTCCGTGAAATCGCTGACATCGACCGGGGAGCACTGGCGCTGCGGCGGGACCTGGTCAAACCGAGCGAGATCATCAAGTCGCTGCTGCCGATTCTCAACGCGCAGGCGACAAAGCAGGGAGTGCGGATCCTGTCCGAGCTCGAGCCCGCGCTTCCGCGCGTCGTCGGTGATCGAAGCCGGCTACAGGATGCTCTGAGCCTCATCTTGCGGGACGCCGTCAGGTATGCGCTGCCGGGCAGATCTATTTCGATACATGCCGCAAGCGATCCATCGACGGTGACGATCATCGTGAATCACGGCTCGCCCCATTCGTACACGGGGGATGTTGCACTGGCCGATCGGTTGATTCGCGCCCAGATGGGGTCGGTGACGCACCGGGAAGACTCGACGACAATCACGCTCGAACGAGCCGGTGCCCGGAGCGCGCCGGCAACGTAGATTCTTGGCCGTTCGCACTAAATCACGGGCGAGCTCTCCGGGAGCGCACCAGGCTGGTAGACTGCCCATCGAGGGCGCGCTCTCGCCCGCCGAGAATTACTTTTGTCTCCCGACTTCAACCCAAAATACTCGAGTTCATGTCCCGGCTACACGGCCCGCTCCATTCGACGACCAGATTCGTCCTTTTCCTCTGTCTTGCCGCCGCTTCCGCCAGGGCGCAGCAATCCGCGCCTTTTGATTTCTCCATCAAGAACATCATGCGTGGCCCCGAGCTCTACGGCCGGCAACCGGGTACCGTCCGCTGGAGCGCCGACAGCAAGTGGATCTATTTCACCTGGCTCGAGCCGGGCACCAGCTGGCGTGAGCAGCCAAAACAATTTCGCGTGCGCGCGATTCCCGGCTCGAAGCCGGAGCGCGTTTCGATCCAGCAGGTGGACTCTACCGGGGCACGCTTCGCCGAGAGCGAGAGATCGCACAACGGCCGCTACGCTGCTGTCGAGTTCAACGGCGACATCTACATCAATGATCTCAGCTCCGGCACCACTCGACGCCTCACACAGACCGTCGACGCCGAGCGAAGCCCCGAATTTTCGGCCAACGACAGAGAGATTCTCTTCGTCAGGAACAACAATGTCTACGCAATCGATCTCGGGAATGGATTCACGCGGCAGCTCACGGACATTCGTCAGGGACCGCCACCGGTAGCCGACTCCGCAACGGCGCAGGGCCAGCGCGGAAGACTCGAGGACCAGCAGCGCGCGCTCTTTGAGTCCGTGCGCGACCGCATTCGCGCCGACAGCATCGCACGTCTGGAGCGACTACAGCGCGATTCACTTGGCCTGAAACCGATCTATCTGCAGGCGGGCGAGGCGATCTCGGATTTTTCGATCTCGCCGACGGAGTCCTCGCTCCTGATCACCACGCGATCCCCGGCCACCGGTAATCGTACGAGCGACATTCCGCAGTACGTCACGCGAAGTGGCTACACGGAGGAGCTTCGGGGCCGAACCAAAGTGGGTGACGCGCAACAGAAGGGCCGCATCGCGCTCGTCTCGCTCCCTGCTGCAACAGTGACCTGGCTCAAGCCATTTGCGTCCGACACGGCCAGCGGGTTCTTTCAGCTCCTCGGTTGGAACGATTCCGGGACGCGTGGACTGATCTACGCGTTCAGCAGCGACAACAAGGCGCGCTTCCTCGAGACCGTTGACCCGTCCGGCCACATTTCTACGCTCGAATCCGCGCGTGACAGCGCCTGGGTCGGAGGTCCCTGCAACCAATGCGCAGGCTGGTACGATCAGGACAGGCGCATCTGGTACGTCTCCGAAGTGGACGGCTTCGCGCACCTCTACACCATTGCCGCCAACGGCTCAGGAAAGCAGCAGCTCACGCGCGGCAAGTGGGAGGTGCGCGATGTCGAGCTCTCGCCCGACGAGCGGTGGTTCTACCTCCAGACGAGCGAAGTCTCGCCCTTCGAAGTGCATCTCTATCGCATGCCGACGACCGGCGGCGCGATGGAGAGGATCACCACAAAGCCCGGGCGGCACGACGCAACTGTCTCACCCGACGGCCAGCTTGTCGCCGATGTCTACTCTTATGTGAATCGCCCTCCCGATCTCTTTCTGCTCAGGAATCGCGCTGGCGCCGAGATGTCGCAGCTCACCGTTTCGCCGAGTGCGGAGTGGCTGTCATTCCCGTGGATCGTTCCGGAGCTGGTGATGATTCCTGCGTCGGACGGCGTCCAGGTACCCGCGCACATCTACAAACCGAGCGACATGCACGCGCAGTCGAATGGCGCGGCCGTGATCTTCGTGCACGGCGCTGGATACCTGCACAACGTCGGGAATTTCTGGTCTGAGTACCCGCGCGAGTACATGTTCAATCAATTCCTCGCGTCCAGAGGTTATACGGTCCTCGACCTCGACTATAGAGGCTCGGATGGGTACGGCCGCGACTGGAGGACCGCGATCTATCGCCACATGGGAGGTCGGGACCTACAGGATCAGGTTGACGCATCTCGTTACCTGAACAGCACTTACCACATCGGTCCGGAACGGATCGGGATCTACGGGGGCAGCTACGGAGGGTTCATAACCCTGATGGCTCTGTTCACTGAGCCGAAGCATTTCGGCGCGGGAGCCGCGCTCCGGAGCGTAACCGACTGGTCGCACTACAATCAGGGTTATACCTCGGAAATTCTGAATCTTCCGCAGAACGATACGCTGGCCTATCGCCAGTCGTCTCCTATTTACTTTGCACAAGGTCTCGAAGATCCTCTTCTTATGGCGCACGGGATGGTCGATACCAACGTCCACTTCCAGGACATCGTCAGGCTCACGGAGAGACTCATAGAGCTCGGCAAAACGCGATGGGAGCTCGCGGCGTATCCAGTTGAGGATCACGCCTTCGTGCGTCCTTCTTCGTGGGCAGATGAATACCGGCGAATCTTCGAGCTATTCGAGCGATATCTGCCAAACGGCACTTCAAACCGATGATCGATTACATGATGTCATTGTTGTCGCAGTC
The DNA here is from genome assembly GCA_039936175.1 of Gemmatimonadaceae bacterium. GTDB lineage: Bacteria > Gemmatimonadota > Gemmatimonadetes > Gemmatimonadales > Gemmatimonadaceae > UBA4720. The sequence continues at coordinate 120,912 of JBDTIV010000061.1, forward strand.
AGCGTCTTTCGTCCGAGCCGTGCTCGGCGTCCCCGATTATGAGCGGTACCTCGCTCACATGCGAAGCGCGCACCCCGGCGACCGCGTGATGACGGAGACCGAATTCCGACACACGAGCATGTGCGACCGGTACAATCGACCGGGCTCCAGGTGCTGTTAGCTGGCTCAATGATGGTAGAAGACCCACTGCGAGAAAAGTAAGGTGGTGGGTGTGAGGTAATAGGTGCGATGTTGGAGGTGAACCGCGCGCCCCTACCTCCGCCCTCGTACCTACTACCTCGCCCCTACCACCTTACGCTTCCCGCAGTGTTTTTTTCTTTCCCTGCTAGCGCGGTCCCGCCTTCGGTGTGCAAGTCCTGACTCGGCTGCCGTCTCACATGAGACCTCAACCGAGTCGGAAATGAAAGTCTCCTTGCCATTCTTTGCCGTCGCCATCGCAACCTTCGTCTATGGTTGCGATCGGTCGTCAAACGCTCCCACCACCGACGCCTCCCGCGAAAGCAACGCAAGCCTTGGCGTAGCTGCCGCCCCGCGCGTCATGAACGGTTCGTCGGGAAAGATGGCGCCCGCTGCGCCGGGAGCGTTCGGTGGTGTGGTAGCCGGTGTCGCCGACGAGGGCAGTCCGGATGCACCTCCGCCGACGGCGAACCCGCTTCAGAACATTGATACAGGCGCGGCGACGGCGATGATCATTCGGACGGGCGAGGCGTTCATCGAGGTGGACAAAGTCGATCCTGCTATCCTCAGGATCCGACAGCTGGCCGCACAGGTGGGCGGATACATTGCCAACTCTTCGATCAGTGGTGGCCGAGATCAGATCCGGCAGGCGACGATCGAGCTGAAAATTCCGTCGACGAAGTACGAGCAGGCGGTCGGCTCCCTGTCGACGATCGGGAAAGTCGAGACCGTCAACTCCACCGCGCAGGACGTCGGTGAGGAATTCGTCGACCTCACCGCTCGGGTCAACAACTCTCGACGCCTCGAGGAGAGACTGATCAGTCTCCTCGCCAACAGGACCGGCAAGCTCGACGAAGTTTTACGCGTCGAGCGCGAGCTGGCGCGCGTGCGCGAGGAAATAGAGCGCTACGAGGGCCGGCTCCGGTATCTCAGCTCGCGTGTCGCCATGAGCACTCTCACCATCACCGTGCACGAGCCCGCGCCCATACTCGGCAACAACCCTGGTGAAAATCCCATCGCTGGTGCCTTTCGACGCGCCTGGAAGAATTTTGTGGGCGTCGTCGCGGCCTTCATTGCCGCGCTCGGCGTGTTGATTCCCTTCGCGGTTCTCGTTGCGCTCGGCTGGCTCGGATATCGCCGCTGGACGCGGAGGTCGCGCTAGCACAATTTCGGATCAACGACCGGCGAGTGAGGAGCAGATGGTCAAGGTATTCGTCGAGGGCGACCGCCTGAGATTCGAGGTAGAGGGATGGGATAAGCTGTGGGCGATGAAGAGCCAACTGGAGATTCCCATCGCCCACGTCACGGAAGTTCGCATCGATCCAACCGCGGCCCGCGGCTGGTGGCATGGAATCAGATTCCCAGGCACCCAGATTCCCGGAATTCTCACGGCGGGCACGTTCTATCAAAGCGATGGCGCCGTTTTTTACGACGTACACGATCCCGACCAGACGATCGTGCTGGAACTGGACCACGAACATTACAAACGCCTCGTCATCGAGGTGCAGGATGTAGCTGGAACCGCCGACATACTGAAAAAGGCGATCAGTCGCCGACGAACCTAGCGCTGCAGATCGCGATTGTACCACCAGAGGGCGCGGGAGAGCGCCGAGTAGCTCTTGTTGAGGTGCTGCGCTCCCCACACCATGGCACCGACGCCGGATATGATGAGCACCGGACTCGCCGCGTTGTTCGAGCTGTTAGCTGTGACGATGACGCCGATTAGAGTCGTCAGCGCACCGGCTGTGCCGATCAAGGATCCGCGGAAGTTGTTTTTCTCGTAGAGCCGCGCCTGAACGACCGCTGCTGGAGACGTCGCGAGAAGTCTCTCGAGGTCCGCATCGCGAAACCAGCCGCTCGTGCCGACCAGATCTCCGGCCGCGCCCCGAATGAGTCTGACGCTGCCCCAGCTCGATTCAAAGCGCAACGCGCGAGCGTCGTAGCTGTGGGCCGAATCGGGAGCCGTTACCGCTCGCGCCGCGATGTTGGGGACGCTCGTAGCGCCCGACGTTGCGGAAGCCTGAGTGTTCTCACTGGTTGCCGATTGTGCCCGCGCCGAAGCGGCGGCACCCAAAATCATGGCGCTGATGGATAGCGCCCGTAGAAATCCTGAATTCATCATCCCTCAATGGTCGCCCAAACCCGTCCCCATAGAGACGATTTGGGCGACCCGAGGAATACAACAATCAGGTGCCTACTTCTTCAGATCGCGATTGTACCACCAGATAGACCTGGACAGCGCGTTATACGCGTTCTGAAGACGGCTGGCCCCGTAAACCAGGAACGCGGTGCCGCCTAAGGTTAGAGCGACAGGTATCAAACGATTTACGTCATCGATCCGCGAGACTCCGATCCCAGCCCCCATGGCTGCGATGCCGAGCCCTGCGAGCAAACCGCCGGGCGCGAAGTCACGAGAGAATATTCTTGCCTCCGCCATCGCCTTCTCTGAAGGACTGACCAGCTTTGCAACGTCGGTAGCGCGAAAGCCATTTATTCTGGCTAATACAGTCCCTTGTACGCCACGAACGATGCGTGCGTCCCCTTGATGCCCTTCGATTCTCAGCGCGTTCTCATCGTAGGTCCCGTCCTGAGCAGCCAACACAGCCGGTCCTCCAAGGGTGAGGTAGGCTAACACGAAAGACCCCAGCAAATAACGTAACATCTCGTCCTCCTTTTATCTGTAAACGAGTGTCGCCCTTCCATTCAGGGTCTGACCGTCCATTATCACGTGCGTGTTACCCGGATAGTTGTAGCCCGCGCTGGCCTGATCGACCGCCACGCCGAGGAAATCATCGTTCGTGAGAAGCCACGCTCCAGGATTGGAAAACAACGTCGCGAAGAAAATCCCCGCTATGATCGGCGTCGATACACCAGGGATGAGTTTTATCGCCACTGTGGCCGTGGCATTGGCGGTCGATCTGAGCGCTTCGATGAGGGCATTGTTGTCCAGCTTAAGCGTGCACGACTCGTTGTCGTCCTCCCAGAAGATCACGTGAAAGCCTTGATTGAACTTGCTGGCGTATGCCACGGCCTCCGCCCCTGAAAACAGCATCACTCTGCCCTCCCAGAACGCGGTATTCTGGTCGAACGTTTTTCGAAAATCCGGAACGTGCTCCCCGGAACACGAGAGATCTGCTCCGTATCGGGAATTCCCCACATCCGTCGGCCCGTGGATGTGAACCTCGATCTCGGGATCTCCCCGAAACCACGGCTCCTTCATGTCGAGAATCCTGGAGAATTCCAGATAGAGTCCCGGTGGCACAGTTGGCGGAGGCGAGGTGACCCCGCCGCCATCACCTCCACAGGTGTCGTTGCAGGCGACCATGCTCGACTGCTTCAGCTTTCTGGCTTCCAGGGTTCCAATGGCGGCCCCATTGGCGTCTCTGGCATTTCTGAACGACGCCGCGGGAAGTGGCTGATCGAAACGCGTCTCCACTGGCACGATCGACAATGCGGGCTGCACGGGCGCGACGTTCCGGTCCAGCGCCACCTCATTGCCCCTCTCATCGAATGCGACGATCGGCCCCGACTCATCGAGCTGGGAGACTACGAGCACATCCGCGCTCCCGGTCCACTTCTCCCGGTGCGCCGCCACCGGCATGTAGAACTCCAGCCTGCGGATCGCCGAGAGAGTTCCGAAGAGATCGGTCTCTGTTCCGCCGTTCAGCGCCACCATGCGGTCGAGTAACGCTCTTCCATCCCTGGAGCGCAGGTACGGCGCCAGCTCCAGCTTGTGCTCCCTGAACGGTGCCTTCTTCATGTCGCTCTTCAGGTGCTGTCGCGCGGGCTCGTTGTCCATCGCGTTTGCCACCAGACGCGCGATCTTCGTCAGCGCCACTCGCTCCTCACTGCTGTACGACGATGCAGGCTCCGTCTTCACATTCCTTCGGACGTTCACGCCCACTGTGCGGCTCACGGGATCGGCACATGCAGCGAGTACCGTGAGCAGCGCCAGAAAAAGAACTCCTTCGCCATTTGTGTGTCTCATACTTCCTCCTGGGCGATGGTGCGGTTGGTGAAGCGCGCACTCTACGACGCCACCGAGGAGAAAGCGTACTCGGCTAATTACCTACACGATCATTTCGCTGCGGGCCGATTGAGTGCGGGCGCGACGAACGCCATCAGGAGGGCGGCGATAAGGGCGAGCGTCGCGCCGAACACGAACGCCGTTGGCGCGCCCGAGGTGTCCCAGATCCTGCCGAAGATCAACGATGCCGGAAGCGCGCCGAGGCCGATGGCGAGATTGTACCAGCCGAATGCTGATCCTCGCCGCTGCGCTGGAACTATGTCGGTGACGAGAGCTTTCTCGGTGCCTTCCGTGAGGCCGTAGAAAATTCCATAGATGGCGAACAGAATCCACGCGTGCCATGCAGCGGTGGCCCACCCAAAAGCGAAATACACCGCCGAGTAAAGCAGCCATCCCGCAACGATTAGGGGCTTCCGTCCGACCCTGTCGGAGAGCCCGCCGCCGTACGTACCGGTTGCCGATTTCACGAAGTTGAGGAGCGCCCAAAGAATCGGGGCCATCGCTACTGGAACGCCGAGCTGGTTCGCGCGAAGCAGAAGAAAGGCGTCGGTGGAATTTCCAAGCGTGAAAAGGAGAACCACGACAATGTACGCCCAGAACCGTTTGGTGAGGCCACCCGAGATCTGGTCGATGGTGCCCGCGTCCTTCTTGGCCTCTGCCGCATGCCTTGGCACATCTCGCACAACGATGACCAGCACGATCATCGCGACGAGCGCCGGCACCGCCGAGAGCCAGAACACGTTGCGAAGCGCCTGCTCGTCGTGTGGCATCAGTCGTCTGGTTCCCTCGAACGAGCCGACGCCCTGCAGCTTGAGGAACATGAACGCGAGCAGCGGACCCACGACCGCGCCGGCATTGTCCGCCGCGGCATGGAACCCAAACGCTCGGCCCCGCGCCGACACCGGCGCGGAATCCGCGAGCAGCGCGTCGCGCGCCGATGAGCGGATTCCCTTCCCTATTCGATCGGTGAGCCGAATTGCCAGCACCTGCGATGCCGTTCGGGTCGCTGCCGTAAATGGGCGGACCACCGAGGCAATTCCGTAGCCGACCACGACGAGCAGTTTGCGGCTGCCGACTTTGTCCGACCACCAGCCGCTCAGGAGCTTGAGGAGTGACGCCGTCGTCTCCGCCACGCCCTCGATCGCGCCGATGAAGCTCGCGTTGGCGCCGAGCACGCTGGCGAGGAACACCGGGAGCAGCGGATAAATCATCTCGGTCGAGACGTCGGTGAAGAAGCTCACCGCGCTCAGGCCGAGAATGTTACGGCCGAGCTTTGGCTTGTGCTCGTCCGTGAAGGCTGCTTCTACGATGCGTGCACCTCCGAGTCATCGCCGATCGTCAGCTCGCCCTTCATTCCCTCGACTATCGTGCCATCCCCGATGAGAGAGTTGCGCAGCACCGATTTCCTGAGCGTAGCCTTGGAGCCGACGATGGAATTGCTGATCTCCACGCCGTCGAGTACCGAGCCAGCGCCGATCGAGACGTTGGGCCCGACTTTGGATTTTTTCAGAGTCACGTTGTCTTCGATGTAGACGGGATCGATGATCGTCGAGTCGCCAACATTCTTCGGCTTGCGGGCGCGGCCGCGCTCGAGCATCGCCTGGTTCGTCTCGAGCATCGTCTCGATTTTTCCGGCGTCGTACCAGCCCTCCACATCGATGACCCTGATCTTCGCTCCCTTGTCGATCATGTACTGAAACGCATCGGTGAGAAAGTACTCGCCCTGATTCTTCGGTTGCTCGAGTACGTGATCGATTCCCTCGAACAGGAGCTTCCAGTTCCTGATGTAGTAGAGGCCGATGTTGGCGCGCTTCGAGATCGGAGTCTTCGGCTTCTCGATAATCTGCGTCATGTTGCCGTCCTTGTCGGTCACCACGACGCCGAACCGCTGGTAGTCCTCCACTTCCTTCACCCAGATGATGCCGTCGGCATCCACGCTCTTCACCTTGGAGAGATCGGCGTCGAAGATCGTGTCGACGAAGATGATCAGCACGGGCTGGTCGACGTGCGCTTTTGCCAACGCAATGGCGCCCGCGGTTCCGTCCTGCACCTTCTGCTCGATGAACACCGAAGGGACGTCGATCTCGGATCGTGCGAACTCTTCGACCTTTTCCTTCAGGTGCCCGGTGATGTAGATGATCTGCTCGACATTCCCAAGCTTCTTCAGCTCGTCGAGCACGTACGACATCACCGGCTTGCCCGCGACTTTCATCATCGGCTTGGGCGTCAGATACGTATGCGGGCGAAGGCGCGTTCCCTTTCCCGCCAGCGGAATGATCACTTTCATGGCACGCTCGTCCCCTCTCGTCCGTATTTGTCGCTCAGGCGAACTACGTCGTCCAGCTCCGGGGTGGATACCTCCAGGACATCGCAGTCGGTGAGGGCAACCATCTGGTGCACCGTGCCGGCAGTGATCCGAAAGGACTCACCCGGTTTTAATTGTACGTCCTCCAGCAGGTCGGCGTCGCTCCTGACGCGGTAGACGATCTGGCCCGAGAGCAGATAAACGGTTTCGTCCTTTTTGTTGTGGTATTGCACCGACAATTCGTGGCCCGCGTTGATGTGAAGGATCTTTCCCACATACCGGTCTGTCACGGCCCAGATCGTTTCGTGGCCCCACGGTTTCGACACCGTTGCAACCTTTACGCGCCCCGACCCGGCCTTTGCAGACACTTTCCTGATTTTCGGAGCAGCGTTGATACCCGACTTTCTCGTTGGGACGGTTTTCCGAGCTTTGGTGGCGGTTCTGTTCTTGGGCATGGATAAATATCTACCGTGAGTCCGCAGGGAGCCAATTTGATGCCGTGCGTGGTGCAGTTTTATGGCGGGCATAATTTCTGCCCCCGCGTACCGCATGATTCTCTCGCCGAAGCATCTTTCGCGCCTCTCCGCGACGCTCGGGTTGTTCACCAATTACGGACTTCGCGACTTCGCGAACCGACAGGGGCTGCTGAACCTCGAAGGCGCCGGTGCGGCCGGAAGCGATGGGGCAGCGAGTGGCGACATGGCGGCAACTGCCAAAGCCTTTCGCGAGCGTCTCGTGGAGCTCGGGCCCGCCTATATCAAGCTCGGCCAGGTGCTCTCGACGCGCCCCGACCTGCTGCCACGGCCGTACATCGAGGAGCTCGAGCACCTTCAGGACCAAGTGGCGCCGATGCCATACGAGCAGGTCGAGCAGACGATCGAGGAGGAGCTCCACGCCCGAATCAGCAAGTTGTTCGCATCCTTCGACCAGAAGCCGCTCGGAAGCGCGAGCCTTGGCCAGGTGCACGCCGCCGAGCTCCGCGACGGGCGCAGCGTGGTCGTCAAGGTACAGCGGCCGAACCTGCGCGAGCAGCTCGCCGAGGACATCGATTTTTTCCGCGAGCTGGCGACTTTCCTTTCAGAGCACACATCGGCTGGATCCAGAATCGACCTCATTGGGGTCGTTCAGCAGGTCGAGCGCGCGCTGGTCGACGAGCTGGACTACCGCACCGAGGCTCGCAACGCGGCTTCATTCAGGAAAATGCTCGCGACCTTTCCGCACATTCTGATTCCCCGCGTAATCGACGCCTACACGACGCATAAGATCCTCACCAGCGAGCGCATCAAAGGCGTGAAGATCGACGAGATCCCGCCAATCAGCCGGATCGACTACGACTTCTCGGATCTCGCCGAGGAATTCGCTCACGCTTATCTGCAGCAGATTACCGACAGCGGGCACTTTCACGCCGATCCGCATCCGGGGAACGTGTTCATCGTGCTGCCCGGCCGCGACAATCCGCGCACTCCCGGGGAAGCCGCCGCGGATGACCGGCGCCAGGTAGTCAGACCCGGAGCCACTCCGATCACGCAGTCGGAGAACGATGCCAAGGCGCTGGCCCTCGTGGCGGCGGATCCCAACGATCCGAAGCTCGCGTTGATCGACTTCGGGATGACGGCGCATCTCACGGGCACCATGCGCGATCACGTCGTGCGGCTGCTGTTGGCGATGGCCGAGAACAATGGGGACGCCGCAGCCGAGAGTTTGATTGAAATGGGTGAGGTACCGGAAGATTTCGACCGGACGGCGTACATCCGCGATGTTTCCGCGTTGATCGCGAAACACGCCAATCAGACAGTCGAGGATACCCCCACCGGAATCATCCTGTACGAAGTCATCAGCATCGCGTTCCGGGAGGGACTCAAGCTGCCGGCCGAGCTGACTCTCCTTGCGAAGGCGCTATTCAACCTCGACGCTGTCACCAAAGCGCTCGACCCCAACTTCAATCCCACACAGTCTATCCGTGAGTACACCGCGGAGATTGCGAACAAGAGAGCGCAGCGGGAGATGTCTCCTCGCCGCCTTTTTCAAATGGCGGCGGAAACGTCGGATCTGGTTCGCGCGCTTCCGCACCGGCTCGATGTGTTCACGCAGAAGCTCGTCTCCGACAATTTTGCAGTCCGCGTCGATACTCCACAGCTCGGGTCTCTCCTCCTCGGCTTGGAGAAAGTTGCCAATCGCATTTTCACCGGCCTGGTGCTCGGTGGATTGCTTGTCGCCAGCGGGTTGCTCATGGCCTATCAGCGCAGCCTGGGCATGATCGGATTTCTGCTGGCAGGCATTCTCGGTCTGTGGATGGTTTTTACGATTCTGATCCAGGACCGGAGGAGCAGGCGCAGGAAAGGAAAGGGTTAATCCCAGCTCAGAACGATCTTTCCAAACGTCGCATTCGATTCCATCAGCTCGTGAGCCGCGCGAACTTCCGAGAACGGCACCACGCGATCGACGACGGCCTCCAGCCGTCCTGCATCGAACAGCGGAACCACACGCGTGGCAAACTCGCGGGCAAGCGCGATCTTCTCTTCCAGCGGTCTCGAGCGAAGCATCGTTCCAACCATCGTGAGACGTTTTCTGAGGAGCACCCCCATGTTGAACTGTGCGGTCGCTCCAGCGGTGAGGCCGACAACCACCGTGCGGCCGCGTAACGCCAGCACGCGCAGATTGCCATCGAGATAGTTCCCGCCCACTAGATCCACGATTGCGTGCACGGCCTCCCGACCAATCGCGGTCTCGACTTCCAGTGCCCAGTCGCCGCTCGACGCATCGATGCCTAAGTCCAGTCCGAGTTTTTTGGCGCGATCGAGTTTATTTGCCGAGCGGGCGGTGCCGACTACACGGGCACCGGCGACGCGCGCAATCTGGAGCGCCGCGGTTCCCACGCCGCTTCCCACGGCATGAATCAGCACGGTCTCACCCAGCCGCACGTCGAGACGATTGAAGAGCGCGTCGTAGGCGGTCATGAAGGCCTCGGGAATTGCCCCGACATCCTTCCACGACATCGATCGAGGCGCCGGGATGGCCTCGCGTTCGTGAACGCAGAGATATTCCGCGTGCCCGCCACCTCCGACCAAACCCATCACCCTGTCGCCGACGTTCCATAACGTGGCACTTGCCCCGAGGGCGTCGACTTCACCCGCGTACTCCATCCCGCTGATGTCCGCGGGCACGCCGGCAGGAACCGGATAGTTTCCGGCGCGCTGTAGCAGATCCGCGCGATTGAGCGCCGAAGTCCTGACGCGCACGCGAATCTGTCCGACTCCAGGCTCCGGCATTGGCCGGTCCTCGAGCCGGAGAACGCCAGGCCCGCCGGGCTTCGTGATGACGACGGCTTTCATGCAGCGCAAGCTATCACGTTGAAATGAAAAAGGCCGCCCCGCGAGGGAACGGCCTCTATTCATGTGCGTCGAACCGACCTACCTTAGCTTGGTTCCGTTCGAGTCCCAGACTTCCACCGTGCCGAGGTTCCGCGCACGAATCGGCGCTTCGATCTTGGAGAGATCCCCCGCAACGACGACGATCACGTTGTTGGGCGTCAGCTTACTCGAAGCAACCTGCTGCAGATCCGCCGGAGTTACCGCCGACAGCCGCTCGCGATAGGTCGTATAGAAATCGAGCGGCAGTCCCCAGATGATGAGGCCCTGTATGCTTCCCGAAAGATCCTGAACGCTCTGCACCGAGTTCGGAAAGCCCGACACCAGATTGTTCACCATGCTTTGCAGCTCGGTCGCCGGAACTGGCTCGGTGGCGATTCTCCGATACTCTCCCACCGCTTCGACCAGCGCCGAATCCGTGGCGTTCGTTCTCACTTCGGAGCTGACGCGGAACGCACCCGCTCCCGGCCGCAGATCGAGTCCGCTGAACGCGCCATAGGTGTAGCCGTGCTTCTCGCGAAGATTCATGTTCATTCGCGAGCTGAACCCTCCACCGAGCACGTGGTTGAGCGCCACCATCGGGATGTAATCCGGATCGGTCGCACGGAAGCCGGGCTGTCCGATGATGATCGTCGACTGCACCGAGCCAGGCCGGTCAACCAGAATCACCCTCGTTCCCGTACTCGGCCGCACCGCATTTACGACAGGCGGCAGCGGGGCCCGAGTGGCCGTCCATCCGCCAAATGCCTGCTGCGCGACCGCTCGCGCGTCGGCGGGCGTTATGTCGCCGACGATGAGAAACGTGGCGGCCGACGGCGCGAACATCGACGAGTGCCACGCGACAACATCGTCTCGAGTGAGCGCGCCGATGGTGGTGAGATTGCCATTTGTTGGGCGGGAGAACGGCGCGGTGCTGTCAAAAGCCGCGCGAATAAATGCGTCGTTCGCCAGGCCGGACGTGCGCGCGTGCGCTTGTTGATAGCCGGCAAGCGCCTGGTTCTTCACCCTGCTGAATTCGCTCGCAGGGAAGCTGGGAGCGATCACGGTCCGCGCCGCGAGCGCCATCGCCTGCGGAAAGACATTCTTGAGAGCGACGACGTCCGCGAACGAAGTGCTGAATCCGCCGCCGGCGCTGTACTGCGCGCCGAGCGCTTCCATTGCCCGGGCGATATCGGCGCCACTCATCGTGCCGGTCCCTTCGGAGAGAAGGCGTCCGGTCAAAGACGCGAGTCCATTCTTGGCGGCCGGCTCGCGCATCGCTCCGGCGTCGATCATCACTCTGCCTTCAACTATGGGCAGCGTGTGCTTCTCCACGAGAATTACCTTGAGCCCGTTGGCTAGCTGGAACTGCTCCACCGAGGGAAAGACGTAAGGGCGGAGCGGCCCCGGTGCGGGCGGCTGCACGGTTTGCGCGTGCATCGTAGCCGCGGAAAGTGTCATGGCGAGCGCGACGGTCGTTGTCAGCCGGCGGCCTCGTATCATTGAGCTAAGCATTACGGCGTCCTCGTCGGAGATGTCTGTGCGACTGGTTTTTTGGCGGGGACATACACAAGAATTGCGCGGTTCGTGGACACCAGGCGCTCGTGCGCGAGCGCGTTGAGGTCCGCGAGCGTGATGCGATCGAATTCGCCGAGAATCTTGTTCACGTGGTTTGGATCGCGGAAGAACGTCCATCCCTCGGCCAGACGATCCGCTCTTCCACCGAAGCCGCCCGTCGTCTGCAGGCCGTCGACGAATGCGAAGCGCTCGGATGCCCGCGCTCGCTCGAGCTCGGGTTGCGTGAACGAGGAGGCGCCCGCCAGCTCCACGAGCAGCGCGCGCTCGAGTGAGTCGGCGCTGGCGCCCGGCTTTCCGGTCGCCTGGAAGACGAGCATGTCGGCTCCATCGGCGAGGCCGAAGTTGAAGCCTGCAACGCTGGTTGCCACCTGCTGTCTGCGCACCAGCGCGTCATAGAGCCGTGATGAACGGCCGCCTCCCATGATGTCACCGAGGAGGCTGACGACCGGCGCGCGCAGATCCTTGGCGGGCGGAACACGATACGCGACGTAAACCGCGGGTGCCGGCGCCTGCTGATCCTCCACCACGATGCGCTGCTCACGCCCGACCGTTGCCGGCAGCGACATCCGTGCGAGCGGCGGCGCAGCGGGCCCGCGGGGTATCGGCGCGAAATATTTTCGCACCAATGCCTGCGCCTGGGGCACGTCGATGTCGCCGGCTACGACGAGCACGGCGTTGTTGGGCGCGTAGTAGGTGCTGAAAAAATTCCGCACATCCGCTACGGACGCGTTCGAGAGGTCCGTCATCGAGCCGATCACGGAGTGGTGGTACGGATGGTCATCGGGAAACAGAAGCTCTTCGGTTTTCTCGACCCACGTGCCGTACGGCTGGTTGTCGACACTCTGGCGTCGCTCGTTTTTCACGACTTCGCGCTGGTTATCGAGCTTTTCCTGCGTGAGCGTCTGCGTCAGCGTTCCCATTCTGTCCGATTCGAGCCAGAGCGCCAGCTCGAGCTGGTTGGAGGGGATCTGCTCGAAGTAGTTCGTGCGATCCCAGCTGGTGGTTCCATTGATGTCCGCGCCTGCTCTTCCGCCGGCGGCCTCGAGAAGTGCCCAGTGCTGGCCGTCGGCCACGTTCTTGGAGCCCTTGAACATCATGTGCTCGAACAGGTGCGCAAAACCGGTTTTGCCGGCCTGCTCCATCTTCGAGCCGACGTTGTACCAGAGCAATACTGCCGCGACTGGCGTCGAATGATCGACGTGATAGACCACCGTGAGTCCGTTCGGCAGCGTCTCGCGCGTGAAGTCGATGCGCAGCTCGGGGCTTTTCGCGACCGGCGCGGGGCGCCCCGCGGCCTGGGCGCCGGCGGTGGCGCCGGCAAACAACACAAGAGAGACCGCAAGGTAGCGGAGTCTCATTTGACCTCCATGGAATTCCTGGGTGCCGGCGCTGGACGGGAGCTGCCGGAAAGGAGATCTAAAGTAGGAACAAATGGCGGCGCCGGAAAGATCCCGTTGGATGCCCTATCCTCGCCCCGCTATCAACCCAGAACGTTACTCGTAGCGCAGAGACTGGATCGGATCCAGGTTCGCGGCCCTTCGTGCCGGCCACACGCCAAACAGAATTCCCACGAATCCGGAAAAGAAAAACGCCAGCAGGATCGACGACGGCGCGACTGAAGTGTTGAAGTTTCCGAACTTGGCGAGCGCCAGCGCACTCCCCCATCCGAAGACTATTCCGCCGACGCCACCAAGAAGGCACAACACCACAGCCTCGATCAGAAACTGCAACAGTATGTTCTTCGGTGTTGCGCCGAGAGCCTTTCGCACCCCGATCTCGCGCGTTCTCTCGGTCACCGACACCAGCATGATGTTCATGATGCCGATGCCGCCCACGAGCAGACTCACCGCCGCGATTCCCGAGAGAAGGAAGGTGAAAATCTGCGTCGTCTCACCGAGCGTGTTGAGAAAATCGGCCTGATTGCGGATCCGGAAGTCGTCCGGAATCCCGACCCGCAGCCGGTGCTTTCGGCGAAGCGTCCGCTGGATCTCCGCCATCGCCTGTGGAATGTCGACTTCCGACGCCGCGAGCACTCCGATCTGCCGCAGCCGATCGCTCCCGAATACTCGGAACTGCGCGGTAGTGATCGGAATCAGGACCTGGTCGTCCGGATTTCCGAAGCCGCCCGCGCTTCCCTTGCTCGCGAGCACGCCGATCACCTGGAACAGAAAGCCACCGATCCGAATGTTCTGCCCGACGAGCGTCGTGGCGGGAACGCCGAGATTGTCCGGGATCGCGGCGCCCAGAACCGCCACACGCTTGCTGGCCCGGTCGTCGCCCTCGGTGAACATCTTCCCGTTCCCCATCGTATACTTGCGCACATCGAGATAATTGGGAGTCGTCCCCAGCACCGTCGTGTTCGTGTTGGTGTTGAGATACTGTATCTGAAGCTGCTTCTCCATCTCGGGCTCGACCGCCGTGATCGCCGGGCCCGCCGAGTCCAGCGCTTTGGCGTCCGCGGCAATCATTGGCGCGCGGTCATTACCCGATGACACACCACCGGGCGCGTAGATCTGTCCAGGCTGCACGGTGAGAAGGGTTGTCCCTAGCGCGCTGATGCGGGCGTTCACCGATTCCTGCGCGCCACGCCCGAGCGCGACCACGGCGATGACCGCACCCACGCCGATGACGACGCCGAGCATCGTGAGAAACGATCTGAGCTTGTTCGCGCGCAGCGCGCCGATTGCTACCCCAATAGTCTCACCTAACAGCATGGCTTAACCTCCTGGACGTCCGCCTCCGCCTCCACGACCGCCACCACCGGCAGCCGGTGTCGTCTGCTGCTGCAGTCCGCCGCCGGTGCCCGCCCTCACGCGCGCCTGAAGCTGCTCGCGCTGCGCCTCGAGCACCGCGGCTCCGAGAAGCGCCACCTGCTCGCCCTCGTTCAAGCCGCTTATTACTTCAGTGTAATCGAAGTCACTGATCCCGGTGCGCAGGACTCGCGGTGTGTACTTGTCTCCGACCTTGACGAACGCGAGCATCGGCCCGCCTGCGCCGCCACCTCCACCACCGGCCGCGGCGCCTGCTGCTCCCCCCGCGCCTCCAGCCCCGCCAGCGCCGGCGCCACCCTGTCTCGCGAAGCCACCGCGCTGACCCGCCGATGACGCGGTTCCACCCGCCCCGCCAAGTCTCCGCCGCGCGGTTGAATCAACCGATGACCGCGTCGACGACGCCGTGCCCCCGCTTCCACCTCCGCGTCCGCTCCCGCGCGCCGCCCTCGCCGAAGCGATGACCGTCTTTATCGAATCGGCGCTGATCCCGAGCACTGGCGCCACCGTCGCCGCATCCCGCGAGTTTCTGATCGCATCGCTGGGCACCGCGAGCACGTTGTCCTTGTGAATGATGTCCATCACGACCTGGCCGTTCATGCCTGGCTTGAGAGCACCATCGAAGTTGGTGAGCGTCACCAGCACCGGAAACATCGTTACGCTCGACTGCACGACGGCTTCCGGTTCGACCTGCTGTACGATGCCGACGAACTTGCGCGTCGGAAACGCGTCGACGGTCACCGTCGCCGCCTGCCCGGCCTGCACGTTGCCGATGTCGGTCTCGTTCACGAAGGCGCGCATCCTTACCTTGGAAAGATCCGCCATTCTCAGAATGGTCGTCCCTCCGCTGGCCGAAGATGTCGCGGATGAGATCACCATTCCGACGGAAACTGGCTTCTCGATTATCGTCCCGTTCGTCGGTGCGCGCACGGTGGCATCCTCGAGCTGTACTCGCGCGATCGACAGGTTAGTCCTCGCCTTGATCAGCATGGCATCGGCATTCGCGAAGTCCAGATTCGCCGCGTCCATCTCCTGCGCGGTAATGATTCTCTGCTTGTAGAGGTCGGTGGATCGATTTCGCTGCGCCAGCGAAGTCGATCGCTGAACCGTCGCCGAGCTGACGTCCGCCGCCGCTTGATCGTAGCGGTTCTGAACGTCGCGCGGATCGATCTGCACCAGAAGATCTCCGGCCTTCACGTTCGATCCAATGTCGACGGGCATGTTCACAATCGTCCCCGACGCCTTCGACTTAACCTCGACGATGTCGACCGGCTCCACGGTGCCGTTGGCCTGCACGCTGAGCACGATGCTGTGCCGCTCGACAGGCGCGGTTTCGATCACCACCGCTGTCGTGGCCTTCTTGGAGCATCCTGCGGCCACCAATCCGACCGCCACCGCGACGATGAACACCTTCGCCAGCGACATCGGCGGTACGGGCAGTCTCGAGTTTTCTTTCATTTGATTGCGAGTAAGTTCGGGTCGGTGCGTCACTGCAGGTCCCGGCCAATCAGCGCTTCGAGCTGCGCTCGCGCGATCCGGTAATCGTACCGCGCCTGGATCAGCGCCTGCTCGGCCGTCGCGAGCGCCGCCTGCGACGTGATGAGGTCGAGCAGAACCGAGGCACCGATGTTGTACCGCTGCTGCTGCACGCGAACGTCTTCCTGCGCGGCGGCGACGGATGCAACTCCGACTGCCACCCTTTGCGATGCGCCGCGAAGCGCTCCGATGTTTTGCGTCAGAGTCTGCTGGGCCGCGAGCTGAGTGTCGCGCAGCGTCACCTGGGCATTCACTTCCGCCACCTTGGCCCTGACCACGGTCTCTTCACGCTGAAAGTTGTTGAACACCGGATACGAAAGCGCCAGTGACAGCCGGCCGTTGTAGGAGAAGGGGCCGCTTCCGAGGCCGAAGCGCGAATCAGTTCCGCTGCCCGTTCTCGAGTAGCTCGCGCTGAGCGACGGGAGATAGGTGGACTTGGATGCTTTCCGCGTTTCCTCGGCGGCATCGACGTTGGCTTGGGCCTGCTGCACCGCGGGCCCCTGCTTCGCCAGCACCGCAAGCTGCGCGCTGTCGGGAAGCGCGGCCATGTTCTCGCGCGCCGATGCCGGATCGGCTGTCACCGGAACCTCGGAGCCGACCAGGCGCGTCAACGCCGCGTCGGCAGCTTCCTTGTTGGTTTGCGCGGTGATCAGCGCCAGCTGCGCATTGCCGACCTGAATCACGCCACGCAACGAATCAGATCGCGTCGCGACACCAGCGCGGACCTTTGCAGCGGAGACCCTGAACTGTTCGGTCGCTTGCGCCATCTGTAGCTCCGCCGCGTCGCGACTCTCTATCGCGGCGAGCACAGCGTAATACTGCTGCTTCACCTGGAGTGAGATGTCATACTTCACGGCCACCCGGTTTGCCTCGGCCGCCGCTATGTAGTATTTCGCGGTTCGGAGCGCGTACAGTCTCTGCCCGCCGTCGAACAGCGTCATGTTGAGCGAAAGTCCCGAGCTGTTCGTGGGCGCCGCCGCGATCTGGACCGTCTCGCCATTCGAATTGATACGCGTCTGCGCGCCGCCGAATTGGATCACGCGCCCGAGGTTGAGACTCGCGCTCGGAAAGATCGCGCCGATGGCGGATACTCTGGCCGCCTTGGTCGTTCTCTCCTGCCCCTCCGCCTGGATCGCAGAGGGAGCGTTTCGTTCGGCCATGAGGATAGCCTCGTCGAGCGATATCTTCCGAGCGCTATCGGGGGCGCGCGTGAGGCCAGGCTGGAGTCCTGGCTGGGGAACCTGCGCCCACAGGGCTTGAGTCCCGATGAGCGAGAGCGCCACTACGGCCGTAGCCAGCGGTCTCATCGACACCTTATGGTTGGATAACATTGTATTGCGAACGGGGTCAGTTTTCCGAACAAATAAAGGGCCGCACGGACTGCGGCCCTTCAATAACTACGCCCAACCCGTCCGTACTGCTGGGTTTCGTTCGCTAACGCAACGCGCTCGCCAGCATCCTGCTTCTCAAGGTCGCCAGACGGCGTCGCACCGAGCCATCCATCACCGTGTCGCCGACTTTCACGATCACTCCGCCGAGTATGGCGGGGTTGAGCGAGAAATGGGGCACGACGCGCTTTCCGAACAGTCTGGAGAGCTGGCGCTTCAACGCATCCTTCTCTGGTTCCGCGGGCTCGCGGGCGACGATCACCGTCGCGTGGACCCTGTCCTCGGACTCGTCGATCAGGGCACGGTACTCAGTGGCGATCGAGGGAATGACCATCTGGCGCCGTTTCATGATCACGGTTTCCAGAAAGCGCAGAAACAGATGCGGTACGCGCTTGCCGAGCGCCTTCTCGAGGATCTCGATCTTCTGGCTGGCGGCGATCTTCGGGGACTCGAGGAAAGTCCTCAGCATGCGGTCGTCACGCATCCCTTCGGCGAGTGACTCGATGAGCGTGCCCCATTCCTCCTCCTTTTTCTCGCGTTTGGCGAGAAAAAGAAGGGTTTCCGCGTAATTGCGGCCGATGGTGGCGTCGTTCATCCGCGCTTCACCTCCGGCACCGGAATCGAGGAGAGAAAGCTTTCCACGATCTTCCGGTTGGACTGATCGTCCAGATTCTTCTCGATCACTCTGCCCGCGCCCGCGATTGCGAGCTCAATTGCCTCGCGACGCAGCTCGGCGATGGCGCTCTCCTTCTCCATCTCGATCTCCTTCCTGGCGCGCTCGAGCATCGCCTGCTGCTGGCGGTGCGTCTCTTCCATCATGTCGGCGCGGAGCTTGTCGCCGGTCTGGCGTCCCTCGACGATAATCTTTTGCGCTTCCATTCGCGCCGCCTCGATCTGGCGCAGCTGCTCCGCCAGGGCTTTTGCCGCCGCCTCACGATCGGCTTTCGCGCCTTCGATCGCGTCCTCAAGGGCTTTCTCACGCGCCTCGACGGCGGCCGTAATCTTCGGGAAAACGAAACGCCCGAGGATGAAAAAGAGAAAGAGGAAGACGACGAGAGTCCAGAACATCAGGCCGCCGTCGGGAGAAAGCAGATTGCCCGACGCGTCCGTTTCCTCGGGAACGATCTGTGCCGTTTGGAGGAGTGCGAATATCAAAGTCGTCATAGTTGGTCTTGATATCGCCGACGAATCAGCGAGTGAGCGTTTGTGAAGCCAAGCCGTGACTCGCGGCGATCGAATCCGCCGCGAGCCACGCCCGTGCCGGCTTAGAACTTGAACTTAAGCTGAATCAGGAACGAGATGACGATCGCGAACAGCGCGATTCCCTCGATGAGCGCCGCGAAAATGATAGCGCCATTCTGGATGCGCGCTGCCATCTCGGGCTGACGGGCCATTCCGTCCATAGCCTGTCCAGCCAGACGGCCGATGCCGATACCGGCGCCGATGGTGGCGAGACCGGCACCGAGTCCGGCGCCGAGCATCGCCCACGCGCCGGTGTATTCGCGCGAGAAAGCGGCGGTGTTGGGAACTGCCTGAAGTAGCGCGAAAATCGTATGCATGTGATTCCCCTTTCAACAATCGTGATATGTCATGCTCGCGATCCTTCGATCGCTGTCCGTCAACGGGACCATTGTCCCAACGGACTTCTCCAGCCCGCTCGGCCGGATACGTACGCGAAGCTGAGCGTGTCTCCGCGCTAGTGCGCACCCTCGCGAATCAATCCAATGAAGACGCTGGACAGAAGCGTGAAGATGAACGCCTGCAGAAATGCAACGAATAGCTCGAGCATCGAGATCCCGAGCGCGATTGCGACCGGCAGCGGCACCAGAATCCAGGATGCAAACGTGAAAATCAGGCTGATGAGCGCGAGCAGCACCACGTGCCCCGAGATCATGTTGGCGAACAGACGGATTGCCAGCGCGAATGGCTTGGTGAGCTTTCCGATGATCTCGATCGGAGTGAGAATGGGTGAGATGAACATCTTCATCCCCAGAGACATGTCGTGCGGCCAGAAAACAATGGTGTTCAGGTAAGCCTTGCCTTGAGCCTTCATTCCCGCGATTTCGATGACGAAAAACGTGACGATCGCCAGAGTCGCGGTGACCGAAATGTTTCCCGTCGCTGTCGAGCCGTATGGAATCAATCCGAGCAGATTCGCGAACAGGATGAAGAAGAAGAGCGTGAGAAGGTAGGGCACGTAAGCGTTGCCGTGCGGGCCCACGTTCGGCAGCACGACGTCATTTCTCAAATAGAGCACCATCGCTTCAAGGCCATTCCCGAATCCGCTGGGCGCCTTGCCTTCGCGCGTCCGTCGATTGTGCGCTCTCAGGGCCACGAGAGTCGTGATGATGCAAAGGAGGGCCGCGACCCAGAGCATAACCACGTGCCTGGTCGGCGAGATGTCTAGCGAAAAGCTGCCGATGTGGATCGGATTCCAGCGCGGCAGCTCATACTCGCATACGTATCCCGTGTGAAGGCAAGGGAAATCGAGAGTGTGCGAGTCGGTGATGTGCGGCGTGATGAAGTCTTTTTGGTCAGCGATCATATTCGAGCAGCAGTGGTTCGGCCATCATCGTCAGAAAAAAGAAAGTCACCAGACTCACGAGCGCCGCGTCGAGCGAAAGGAACATCACCCTCGCCACGGGCGCGTACAGCACCAGCACGACAAATCTCATCAGCGTTCCAATTCCCCAACGGGCGAGCAATGCGCCGGGAGCTCCCCTGCCCCCACGCGCGGGACGCAGCAGTGCGTACGATCCCAACTGTACCGCGAAGGCCAGTCCAGCACTCACGAGCATCGCTCTGTGTTCCGGCGCCGTCCGAAAGTACACCCGCAGAATCACGGTGGCGATGATGATGAGAGCGCCGGAAACTCCAGCAAAGAATTCGAGCGCCCTCCCTTCTCTCACCGCTTCAAGCCCGAGGACCGACGCCACGGTCCGCCGATCTCTCTTCGTCGTCGCGTCTCTGCGCCGCGGATATTTTGCGATACATGCTGTAGAACGCCGCCCCGCCACCGACGAACACGCCCAGAATCGTGAAAAGTCCGTTCGTGCCCAGCTTTTCATCGACCCATTGTCCGGCGAACAGAAAGATGAGGATGGCGGCAGCGAACTGAACCCCGACCCCAGCGAAATCGGCGCCCGACAACCCGCTCCGAGGCGAGACATTGCGCTGCCCCTTTTCGTCTCCCATTCTCCGCAGAAAATAACGGCTTGTGAAGATTTTCACAAGCGAAGCCTACGCACTCTTCCGAAGAGACGCCGAAGACACCGCGACGCCGCAAGTCCAAGACTCATCAGAAGTTAGTTCAGTTACGAAGGTGTTGACCGGTCGTCCTTGGGTTGATATGTTGGACGGCTTACGTATGTGAGTCCAGTCCGCCCGCCATTCATCGATCGTCGCCCGCCCAGGTTAATGCATAATCGCCTCATTCTTCCCCTGCTTTGCGCAGCATCGGTCGCCTTCGCCGCGGCTCCATTCTCCCACCAGGAAAAATCCATTGCATCCGTCAAACGCCATAGCGAGGAGCTAGCCGCTCCCATCGTGACGACGTTCGACATCACGCGCCAGAACAACGGCTCCGAGAAGCTCAAGTTCTCGCTGCACGTGACGAACAACACCACCAAGATGCTGGAGCTCCGCTTCCTCGACGGGCAGACGCACGATTTTGTGGTCAAGGATTTCGCCGGCAAAGAAGTGTGGCGCTGGAGCGAAGGGCGCATGTTCACCTCCGCGATGCGCAGCACCACGCTCAAGGGCAAGGACGAGACGGTTTACGAGGAGAGCTGGAATCCCAAGGGCCAGCACGGATCCTTTACCGCCGTGGCGGTGCTCCGCAGCAACAACTTCCCCGTCGAGACCAGCGTTCAGTTCGTACTGCCGTAGTCGGTCTCACTACTATAGAAATGCAAACGCGCTCTCCCGAGCGCGTTTTTTTGTTCGATCAGACGATGAAAACTCACTGCGAGAAGAGCTAGCTTCGCCTGACCTCCCACCTCCGACATAGTACCTCGTACCTCTCACCTAGCTCTTCTCGCAGTGGGGTTTGCATGGCGCCCCAGGCGCAGCTCCAGGTGCCGTTTTACATCTCGCCATTCTGTCGCGAGGATCGAGTACATCACGCTGTCGCGCGCCGTTCCGTCGCGTCGGACCAGGTGGTGCCGGATCACGCCGTCCTTTTTGGCGCCGAGTCGCTCGATCGCCTTCTGCGATGCGAAGTTGAAATTGTCCGTTCTGAAACCCACTACCGCGCAACCGAGCTTGTCGAACGCGTGGGAGAGGAGCAGCAGCTTGCACGTCGTATTCACGTGGCTGCGCTGCCAGCTCGCGCCGTACCACGTATACCCAACTTCGACCCGGTCGATCTCCGCGACTATGTCGTGGTAGCGCGTGCTGCCGATCACCGCGCTGGTAGCGACATCGCGCACCACCCATGGTAGCATCTTGCCCGTCTGTTGCCCCGCCAGCGCGTCGGCGATGTATTTGGACACCTGATCGGGTTCGGGCACGACTGTGTACCAGAGCTCCCACAGACGGCCATCCGCAGCGGCCGCCGCCAACCCATCGCGATGCGCGGCGGTAAGCGGCTCGAGACGGATACCGTTTCCTTCGAGCGTTACTGGAGCAGGTGAGATCACCGAAGCCTTCCCCGCCGGAGCGAGTTCCCTGATCGCCGAACTAACCCTGCGGCGCGACCTGATATTGCTCCAGCTTTCCATCCGGCGTCTCGTACGTCCAAGCGCGCACGGTGCGACCCGCAAAGCTCGCGCGATACGATCTGTAGACCATGCCGCCCCGCTCAGCCTTCCTCGTCTGAACAAAACCCGTGAGCGCGCCGAGGGGGCCGAGGCTCGATGCAAAATCCTTGAGCGCCTGGTCGCTGAAATAGGCGTTCGCGTTCGACGTAAAGAGCGACCGGTTGATCGATCCACGCTGGAGCCCTTCCATAATGGTCCGCGCCTGCGCCGTGCGATTCGCGGCGAGTGCGTCCTCCGTCGTGAACAGCCCCTGGGCAATCTGCTGCGCGATCGCGCCCGATGCCGGCGCCGCATCCTGATTGGTCAATACCACGATGGCGGCACTGTCCTCCGGAAACACGATGTTCTCCGCGGTGAATCCCGACACCTCGCCACTGTGCTCGAGCATGAAGCGCGGACCATTCATCGCGACATCGAGTCCGAGCGAGTATCCCGTACCCGCACCGTTGTTGAGGCGGACCTCCCTCTCCAGCTCGGCGTACGACGCCGGCTTGAGGAGGCTCTGCCTGATGATCGAGA
Organism: Gemmatimonadaceae bacterium; assembly: GCA_039936175.1. Lineage (GTDB taxonomy): Bacteria > Gemmatimonadota > Gemmatimonadetes > Gemmatimonadales > Gemmatimonadaceae > UBA4720. The sequence goes on from JBDTIV010000061.1 coordinate 143,317, forward strand.
TGTCCCAGCCGGCGAGATCCCTTGCCGTCATCGCGAGCTCGCCCGCCGCCCACATCCAGCCCGCTCCAGCATCCGGCGCGGGGCGAAGAGGTCCCAGGGCATAGCGGAGATATCCGGTCGCGTTCGCGGCTCTCGGACTTACGTCGAAATCGCTGGCGCTCGTGAGACCGACCGGAGTCAGAATGCGCGTGCGCACGAACTGGAAGAACGGCATCCCGCTCGCCTTCTCGACGACCATTCCCGCCAGCGTGTAGTTCGTGTTGCTGTACTGCCAGCGCGAGCCCGGCGCGAAGTCCAGCGGCTGCTTCCCCCATCTGTCGGCGATCGCCTGCGGCGTGGTCGCAGTGAGCATCATGGGCATCACATAGTCCTGCGGCCAGAAATCCTGGTAGCCCGAGGTGTGGGACAGGAGCTGCCGCACCGTGACTTCATTGCCGCGCGTAAGTCCCGGAATGAATCGCGAGACCGGATCGTCGAGCGACAGCTTGCCGTCCTGTTGAAGCAGGAGGGTAGCAACGGCCGTAAACTGCTTGCTGATCGACCCGATGGCGTAGCGCATGTCCGGCGTCGCGTTGACGCAGGGATTGAGCTTCGCGCACCCATAAGCGTTCGCGTATGCGAGCTGTCCATGAGTGACGACGGCAACGGTCGCACTCGGCACCCCTGTCGCATGGAGCACCTGGTTCGCAATGGAGTCCACCCTGCGCCCCAGCGCAGGATCACTCTGCGCCTGAGCGCCAACGGCGACGATGGAAATGAGCGAGGCAACAGCGAAGTTCGCGAATCTATCTTTCAACATTGATCTCTCCGCATGAGAAACGGGTAACGGGCAACGGGCAGCGGGTAACGTGTAACGGGCAACTGACCTCTGAGAGCTTGCAGCGGACAGCCGGTAGTTGTCCTCAAACCTCGCACGTCCGCACAGCCTCTCTCAAAGATGTAAGCGGATCCCGCGTCGGCACAAATTCATGCGCAACGAACCCGGTAAACCCGGTATCCGCAATCGCCGCCATGACAGCGTGCCAATTGAGCTCCTGGCTGTCGTCGAGCTCATGCCGCCCCGGCACGCCTCCAGTATGGTAGTGCGCAATGTGCTGGTGGGTCTGCCGGATGGTTCGAATGATGTCCCCTTCCATGATCTGCATGTGGTAGATGTCGTACAACAGCTTGACGCGAGGCGACCCCACGCCCGTCATCACCTCCGCACCAATCCAGGTGTGATCGCCGGCATAGTCGAGATGGTCCACCTTCGAGTTCAGCAGCTCCACGCACACGGTCACCCCCTCCTGCTCGGCCAGCGGCGCGATCTTCTTCAGGCCGTCGATCGCCGCCGCAATCCCGTCGGCGTCGCTCCGGCCCTGTCGATTGCCGAACATCGCGATGACGTTTGGCACACCAGCCGCCTTCGCCGCGGGAATCCCCGATTCGAGCTCCGCGAGCAGCATGGGATGGCTCGCGCGGTTGGTAAATCCATTCGTGAGAAAGTCGGGGCGGTCATTGGTATAGCCCATGGAGCACGTCAGGCCGTGATCCCGCACGACGCCCCAGTCGCTCCGCTGCAGGAGATCAATTCCGGAAAGACCCATGGCCTTCCCGGCAACGCAAAGGTCGGCGAGCGGAATTTTCCCGTAGCACCACCGTGAAGCGGACTGCTTGAGACGCCCGCTCGACGAAAGCGGCTTAGCTTCCGCGCGCAGCTCCTTTGGTGCCGCCAGAGCCAGTGCTCCCATCGCGGCGGCGGACAGCATCTCGCGCCGAGTTACGTTCGTGCTCACAGTATGAGGCCTCCAGGGTTTTGCCCCAAAATGAAGAACAGGACTCTATACAGCCAGTGGGACGCGCCGTATTATTTTCGACGCGAACCGATGGCAGCGTATCGCCACTCCATTTCCCCTACCGCGAGAGTCGTTGTGAATGCTGACTCGACCACGTACGACGCGATTGTCGTTGGCTCCGGAATCTCCGGAGGCTGGGCCGCCAAAGAGCTCACCGAAAAAGGCCTGAAGGTCCTGGTCCTCGAGCGAGGACGAAACGTCGAGCACATCAAGGACTACGTCAACGCGACGAAAGGTCCCTGGGAATACGCGCATCGCGGCGGTCGCACGGTGGCGATGGAAGAGCTCTACCCCGTTCTCAAGCGCGACTATGCGCTGAACGAGAAAAATCTCGCCTTCTGGGCATCGGATAAAGATTCGCCCTACACCGAAGTCAAACGCTTCGACTGGTACCGCGGCTATCAGGTCGGCGGACGCTCACTCATGTGGGGACGACAGAGCTACCGCTGGAGCGACTTCGACTTCGAGGCCAACAAAAAGGATGGCATCGCCGTCGACTGGCCGATTCGATACGCCGATATCGCACCCTGGTACGATCACGTCGAAAAACATGCCGGAATCTCGGGATCCCACGAGAATCTGCCGCAGCTTCCCGACGGACAGTTCCAGCCGGCGATGCCGCTCAACTGCGGAGAAGTCGTCGTCGCCGAGAAAGTCAAAAAGCTATTCGACGGACGCCGCCACATCATTCCGGGGCGCGTAGCCAACGCCACCCAGGCCCTTCCCGGCCGCAACGCCTGCCAGTATCGAAACGCCTGCTGGCTCGGATGTCCGTACGGCGCCTACTTCAGCTCGCAGTCTTCCACGCTCCCCGCGGCTGCCAAGACGGGGCGCCTCACGCTGAAACCGTTCTCGATCGTCAAGGAAGTCCTCTACGACAAGAACACCAAGCGCGCCAAGGGCGTGCGGGTGCTCGACGCCGTGACGGAGCAGACAATCGACTACAATGCGCGCGTCATCTTCCTCTGCGCGTCCACGATCAATACCGCCTGGCTCCTCATGCAGTCTGCCAACGACATCTGGCCCGACGGACTCGGCTCCAGCTCCGGCGAGCTCGGACACAACCTGATGGATCACCATTTCCGCGTCGGCGCGCAGGGCAAGATGGACGACATGGAAGACAAGTACTACTACGGAAGGCGGCCCAACGGATTCTACATCCCGCGCTACCGCAATCTGTTCGGCGACAAGCGGCCCTACCTGCGCGGCTTCGGCTATCAGGGCGGCGCGGGACGCGAAGGCTGGTCGCGCGGAGTGGCCGAGCTCGGCGTCGGTGCGAAGTTCAAGGACGAGATGTCCATGCCAGGCGAGTGGACGATCGGCGCCACTGCCTTTGGAGAGATGCTTCCCAACCACGCCAACACCGTCACAATCGATAAGACAAAGAAGGACAAGTGGGGACTCCCGGTCCCCAAGATCGACTGCGCCACCGGCGAGAACGAGCGCCTCATGCGAAAGGATATGGCGAACGACATGGCGGACCTGCTGGAGCAAACCGGAGTGAAGGAAGTCAACACTTACGACAATCCCTATTTCCCGGGCATGGGTATCCACGAGATGGGCACTGCTCGCATGGGACGCGATCCCAAAACCTCAGTGCTCAACTCGCACAACCAGGTCTGGGATGCGCCGAATGTCTTCGTCACCGATGGATCGTGCATGGTGTCGACTGCTTGCCCGAATCCTTCGCTGACGTACATGGCGTTGACTGCTCGCGCGGCCGACTACGCGGTGAACGAGCTCAAACGGAACAACCTCTGATGGGAGAGAAAAACGTGACTCCAACCGAGCCGATGACAGAGGCCGAGCTGATCACCCGCCGCGAAGCGGTCCTCCGCGTCACCGCAATCCTCGGCGGTGTGGCACTCGTCGGTGGAAGCGCGCTCCTCACGGGGTGTCGCGCCGAGAACGCGAACCAGACCGCCGACACGACGAACACCGGGGCAACATTCAGCACAGACGACGTCGCCTTCCTCGACGAAGTGGCCGATACGATTCTGCCGGCGACGAGCACGCCCGGAGCGAAGGCGGCCAAAACCGGCGCGTTCATGGCGCTCATGGTACGCGATACCTACCATCCCGACGATCAGAAAAAGTTTCGCGCCGGTATGAAGGCGATCGACGACGCGAGCCAGAGCACGTACAAGGTCGCCTTCATGAAGGCGAGGCCGGAGCAAAAGCTGGCGGTGCTCGAGAAGCTGGATCGCGATCAGAAGACGTTCAACGACGCAAAGGACGCGGCGGCAAAAAAGAAGCTCGATACGACCCAGCCCGAAAGGCAGGCCCAGACGCAGGGTGCCAACGTGGCCGCAGCGAGCGCCGCCACCG
>JBDTIV010000062.1:0-7637 GCA_039936175.1 Gemmatimonadaceae bacterium
AAACTGGCTTTGTGAAGGCGTTTGCTTAACAACAGCTCATACATCTGTTGTAGCTCGCTAAGGGTGAACTTTGCCGGTAGAAGCCGGAAGGCAATCGGGGCCTGATCGAGGCGTCCCTGCACGGCTCGCGTCGCCGCTTCGACGATGGCCCGCTGGCGCGGCGAAATCGGAGGCAGGTCACGCATCGGAAACCAGCTGTAGCCCGGGCGTGGCGACGAAGTCTCATGCGGGACTAGTCCGACGAAAGCGATAGAGATTTCGGACTCGCTTGGATGCCGTTTTGGATCTCCGAACGCGCCGATCTGCTCCATCCAGATTGGCAGCTCGCCCAACGCATCTTCGGATACCCGGGCGGCCGCGGCATCGAGGGTTTCGCCCACTTGCGGAGTCCGCCATGGAAGAGCCCACCGCTCACGCTCGGCCGACCCGCGAGTAAGCAGAATCGCCAACTCGTTTCCCATCGCCGTAACCGAGACGACATCGATACTGAATGGGCTGGTTTTGGAAGAGCGTTCGCGCATGTGCAGCGAATTAGTCACTTTATGTGACTAAAGTCAAGGCCGCTCCAGTATGTTTTTTTCTGGATGACGTCGCAGCTGCTTGCGAAACGTCGCGGAGGGAGGACCCTTGATATATGACCCGATCGTGAACTCGTCAACAGAAAAAATCTGAATCGAATTTCAATATCGCGTCAGTTAATTCTGGCTCCGGCCACGCGCGGGATTACTTCCCTACGGACGCTCTCTCAATTCCCGTACCCAGCCTAGCGTATGGCGGTATGCTGATCGGTAAGTGACCCGAGATGGCGGACGTGCCGAGCAGCGCTCGCGCTGCCGCTGTCTGAGAAACCGGGAAACCACCCCATGCAACCAGATAGGTGCCAACCCACGGCAAATCCTGCAGCAAATAGGGATTCCCGAAAGCGACAATTATTGGGTTTCGCCTTCGCTGAGTCAGAGTCTGCACGAAGTTGGTGAAGGCTGGTGGTGCGCGCAGCGTTAGCGCATCCCAGCTCTGTCCCATGTACGAGCTCACGATCGTCACATCGGCAGAATCCGCCGCTGCGATCAGTCGTGGATAGTTGGGCGCCGCATCTTCGGTGGCAACGAACTCGGTACGCAAATTTGGCAGACTATTCCGCAGCTCCGCGTTGAACGCGTTGCCTGCAGGCAAATCAGCCCTGCGGGCGAGTGTGATCGAGAGTACTCTCGCGCTGGGTGTGCGTAAAGGAATCTGTCCCAGGGAGTCCTTCACCAGCGTAATCGATTTCTCGGCTACCTTTCGCGCGATCTGAGCATTCGAGCTGTCCCCGACAAGAAATCGTAATGCGTTGAGGTCAACGAGCTTGGTTCGCGCGAGCCCGAGTTTGCGCTTCGTTTCCAGAACCCTTCGCACGGACGAATCGAGCCGTGCCTCCGTATATCTCCCCTCTCTCACCCCAGCGACGACAGCGTCGATGGTCTGAGATACGTCGACCGGCTGAATAAGAACATCGATGCCCGCTGCGATGGCGCGCTTGGCGGCCTCAGCAGCCCCAAACTGATCCAGAACGCCCTGCATGTCCATCGCATCCGAGACGATTATTCCCTTGAAACCCAGTTCCCCCCTTAGGAGTCCGGTCAGAACCTTCGAAGAAAGCGTTCCCGGCACGTTGGAGGAATCGAGTGCCGGCATCACCCCGTGAAACGACATTATCGCGCCAACACCACCCTTGATCGCGGCACGGAACGGCACTAGTTCGAGCGTATCCAACCGGCGTCTGCTTGCTGTTACGACCGGCAGTGCCAGGTGCGAATTCATTCCGGTGTCGCCATGACCAGGAAAATGCTTCCCCGTCGCGATCATCCCGTGATCCTGCAAGCCGTGGATGAACGCAACACCCATTCGCGCCACTAAGTCCGGATCCTCTCCATAGGAGCGAGTGTTGATGACCGGATTGTCAGGATTGTTGTTGACGTCGAGCACCGGCGCGTAAGCAATGTGAATTCCTAGCGCCCGACCTTCAAGTGCCGTCAGACGCCCTTGCTCGTAAGCGAGCGTAGTATCACGGGTTGCGCCCATACCCATCTCGGGCGGAAACACAATCGCGCCACCGAGATCAATAGCATTGGGCACGAAGTACCCGCCACGCGCGCGAAATCCTGCGCCCGCTTCGAGATCGGCTCCGAAAAGAAGCGGAACCCTGCTCATCGATTGCAACGCGTTCAATTTTGCCGCGACTTCGGTCGGTGAGCCGACAGAAATAATGAAGCCCCCGACCTTATCCTGCTGGATGTACTGGGTCAGTCGCCTCCACTGTGGCGAGTCGCCTGACACGTAATCGCCGAGCACGAACGGCCACACGATTTGCGCGGCTTTCTCGCGCAGAGTGAGCGAAGCGAGAACGGAATCGGTCCAGCCTGCCGGAGTTGCTCCCCCAAACTGGCCAGGCTCAGCTGGATTGCTGCTGGCAGTCTTGCAACTCGACGTCGCGAGCAGGATGGATAAAGCAAGAAGGGCCTTCGGATTACGCATCATTAGTGCGTGATTGTGCCTTTCTTGCTCGTGTCGATGTCGGACGAAGCGCCGGTCTTGAAAAGAAACGCGGTCATGTTCTTCGTCAGGAAGGTCCGGGCCTGCGGATCCATCACGTTGAGACCGTAGTGATTGATCAGCATCGTCTGCTGCTTGAGCCAGTCCGCCCAGCACTGAGTGCAGACTTCTTCCACGACGCGAGCGCCGACTGGTCCGGGAAAGGGAGGCTTTACGAATCCCGCGCGCGTCTGGCCACACCGCGCGCAGGTTACTGTTTCAGGCACGCGCGGATCTACCTGCGCGCGTAGGAGATTTCTGCCAGCCCGAAGACGGACAGCAGCCGCAGATAAACCCAGCCGATGTCGAGCTCGTACCACTTTGCTTTGAATTTCGCGGAGTGGGGATCGGCGTGATGGTTATTGTGCAGCTCCTCTCCCCCCAGCCAGATCGCGATCGGAGAGATGTTCCGGCTCTCGTCCTTGACGTTGAAGTTCCGGTAGCCGACTGCGTGACCCACTCCATTTATGATCCCGGCCGCCCAGAACGGGATCCAGATCATCTGGATACCCCAGACCAGCGGTCCGACGAAAAAGCCGAACAGATAGATGTCGACCGCGAGCATCACCAGGATGCCTACCCAATTGAGGGGCGAGAGAAGGTGCCTCTCGATCCAGTCGTTTGGAGTCCCCTTTCCGTATTTGTCGAGCACTCCCGGCTGGCGAACCGCCTTTCTATAGTAGAAGGCGCCTTTGAGCACGATGTTTCGCAGTCCTTCCATGAGCGGGCTGTGCGGATCTCCTTCACGGTCTGCGAATGCGTGGTGCTTTCGATGGCACGCCACCCATTCCTTGGTGACGATGGCTGTCGACAGCCACAGCCAGATGCGCATTGGCAGCTCCGCAAGGTAGTGGAGCTTTACCCCGCGATGGGTCTGGGCACGGTGCAGAAAGAGCGTGACGGACACATTGGTGAGATGTCCGGCGACTATCAGGAACAAAATCGGCTTCCACCAAGCCGTTGCCCAGCTTCCAAAATCCGGCATTACTTACTCCAGTGATCTGAGTATCAGGTGCATCTGCAATCTATCGGAGAGCCACACCCAACACGTAGGGCCTCATAAACCAAACGACCACGCTTACTTGTGCGTAACCGGGCCCGCGGGGTTCGCCGGTGGAGGGGTTCCCCACGTGTCGTTTAAGGGATTCCAGTCGGGAACCGAAGGGTCGGGCCAGAGGCGGACGCCGGTCACTGGACCACGTGCTGGAAGCACCGCGTCGAAGCGATTGCCGCGAGCCCAGATATTCACCGGAAGCGAGAAATCCTGCGTTGTCCCGTCCGCGTAGGCCACGCGCAGCCGAACCGGGAACGGAATCGAGGTGTTTCGGCGAAGTGCGATCGTCACGAATGTCTGACCTTCGGACGTGCGCGTGGAGACGCTGTCGATGCCGATGTCGAGGACGTCCGTGCTGTAAAAGAAGCCGCGCCAGAACCAGGAGAGGTCTTCGCCGGTCGAGTTCTCGATGCTGCGGAAGAAATCTCCGGGAGTTGGATGCTTGAACACCCAGCTCCTGATGTACTCTCGGAAAGCGGTATCGAATAGCTCCGGTCCGACCACGTGGTTCCGCAGAGCAAGCAGTACTACGGCGGGCTTCCGGTAGCCGATCGCGCCAAGAGCCGAAGCATCGATGTTGTCCGGCGCGGTCATCAGCGGCGATTGCGTTCCCTGCGTTACGGCATCACTCCAGTTTTTCAGATAGAACGGATATGCGTTCTGTCCCGGATAACGTGCCTCGTTGGCGAACGCGTTCAGATAAGTGTTGAAGCCTTCGTCCATCCACGCGTAACGCCGCTCGTTGGAGCCGACGACCATCGGGAACCATTCGTGGCCATGTTCGTGGTTGATCGTGCCGAATATCGAGGCGGGGTCATCACTGCCGTAGTGGACCATTACGAACATCGGGTATTCCATTCCGCCAACCGGGCCCGCGACGCTCGTCGCCTGCGGATAGGGATATGGAAAGAACAACTGTGAGTACTGGTGAATGGTCCATTGCGTCTGCTCGGCCGCGTCCTCCCAGGCTTTGCCGGCTTTGGGGAATTCGTAGTAGGCCTGAGTCAGCACGTCGTTCCAGCTCGTCGCATCCCATCTGAAATCCGGAGCGGCGGCCCACGCGACATCGTGGACGCGTTGCGCTCGGAAGCGCCAGGTTTTCGTTCCTGGCACTGATCGCCTCTTTGCCGCCGCCGCTTCAGGCTGGGTGATGATCTGAACTACGTCGTTGCTCCGCGACGCAGCCGCGAGACGACGGCGTTGCTCCCCGCTCAGAACCTCCTGGGGATTCTGCAACACGCCACTGCCGGCGACAACGTATCCAGCGGGCACTCTCACCGAATAGTCAATGTCTCCGTACTCGAGATAGAATTCGCCCTGACCGAGGTAGGGATCGGTGTTCCAACCCCGGACGTCGTCGTAAACAGCCATACGCGGATACCACTGCGCGATCTCGTAGAGTGCGCTGTCGCGTCCCATGCGATCCGATCCGTGCTCCGGTACTCTGAAGGAATACCTGATCGAGATCGTGGTTCTTCCCCCTCCAGGCTTGAGCGGAGCGGGAAGATCGAGGCGCATCATGGTGTCGTTGATCCGGCTCCGCACCACCGTTCCATCCACGCGCACATCGGTGAGATCGTACCCGCCCTGAAAGCCCCTTACTCCCCAGCGTGAATCGGCGGGAAAGAGGGCTGACCCTTTGCTTCCCGTCCTATAGAGATTCTGGTCCACTTGAATCCACACATACCGGAGTGTGTCGGGCGAGTTGTTGGTGTATCGGATCTGCACCGAGCCGGTGAGCTGGGTCGTGACGGTGTCGAGCGACGCCGTTATCGTGTAGTCGGCTCTCTGCTGCCAGTAGTCGGGGCCCGGGACACCGCTCGACGAGCGATATCCGTTTGGGCCTGGCCAATCGATTCGGTTGGTCGTAGCAAAGGGATCATCGCGTTGGGTTTCAAAAACCGCACTGGGCCCTTCGGCGGGGGTCGCGGGAGCTTCCATGCGTACCGGCGCGAGAACGACCGGACGCTGCTGCGCACAGGCGGCGAGCGCCACGAGCAAAAAGGCGTAATTCTTCACGTTTCGAGAGCTGTTGTGTTGTGGAGTTCGTAAGCTGTGATCGTGTGGACCGCAACGGAAGGGCCAGTCGATCCGACGTCCACCTTGCGCGAGTTGTCCCACGTTCGTAGCCTCTTCCGCAATGAGTCGATCCAAAGCATTGCAGCCTCTCGTCGGCGGACGAGCGACCTCGGAAGGTACGCGACGATTCCGAAAGCGGTTCGAGAACGGGGAAGCCGATCATTTCTATCGGCCCCTCGCTGAAGGATTGATGGTCTCCTCACTCGGCCTCGGCACCTACCTCGGTGAATGCGACGACGCCGAAGACGGCCGCTACACATCAACAGTCATCGCGGCCCTGGAGAAGGGCGTGAATCTGCTGGACACCGCCATCAACTACAGATGTCAGCGCTCCGAGCGCGCAATCGGAGCGGCTGTTCGCGTACTCCTGTCCCGGGGTGATATCGCGCGGGACGAAATAGTTGTCTGCACCAAGGGCGGCTATATACCACTCGAGCGCACGCCGCCGGCAACGAAGGAAGGATATCGCGGCTTTCTGGACAGCGAGTATTTCGGCCCCGGCGTGATGCAGCCGGAGGATGTCGTATCAGGCGGCCACTGTCTCACTCCGCGGTACCTGAATAATCAGATCGAGCGAAGCCGGCGCAACCTCGGACTCGCCTTCATCGACATCTACTATCTCCACAATCCCGAGCAACAGCTCGAGGTGTTGAGTCGCCCGAGCTTCCAGAGCCTGATCGATGCTGCATTTTCTGCATTGGAGCAGCAGGTCGAACAAGGTGTCATTGGGTGCTACGGCTGCTCGACCTGGAACGGGTTCCGGGTACCGCCCGAATCCCGGAATCATTTGAGTCTCGAGGAGCTCGTAGCCCTCGCGCGTGCGGCGGGAGGCGAGAACCACCACTTCAGAGTCATCCAGCTCCCGATCAACCTCGCCATGACGGAAGCAGTACGGGTTCCCACTCAGTGTGTGGGCGCTGATCGTGTTTCTTTGCTCGAGGCGGCCCACCGGCTTGGGATAGGAGTGGTCGGAAGCGCCACGCTGATGCAATCACAGCTGGCGCGATCGCTTCCCGAGGAGCTTCGTTCCGCCTTTCCCGAATTCAAGAGCGATGCACGGCGCGCAATAGCGTTCGCCCAGTCGCTGCCGCTCAGTGCCGCGTTGGTCGGAATGAAATCTGTTGCGCACCTCGAGCAGAATCTGGAGCGCGCGGCACTCATTTAGCGTGATTGCTGGCCACATAATCGCATGGCTCAACAAAAGATGTCGGTTCCCGCTCATCATCGCCCAGATGGTGGATTTCGCAATCCGTGGCCGTCGGCGCAGGCGCACGGATTGCTTGATTTTTTCAAATGGTCGTTGATCGAGCGGCGGCGAAATCCGCGCCGCCCCGACCCCGACCCGCGCACGTTCACGAGAGCAGCTCCTGCGTATATCGTCCCGCGAGGAGCTCCCGATCTGCTCACCATCACCTGGGTCGGACACACCAGCTTCCTGATCCAGATCGCCGGACTCAATGTCCTCACGGACCCTATCTGGAGCGACCGTGCCTCACCGGTACAGTTCGCCGGACCGAAACGGTGGGTGCCGCCCGCGGTGGACTTCGATCGGTTGCCGCCCATCGATGCCGTAGTTCTTTCACACGATCACTACGATCATCTCGACTCGTCGACGATATCCCGCCTCGCGGAGCGATATCCCGCGGCAAGGTGGTTCGCGCCTCTCGGAGTGGGTGACTTTCTTCGCCACCGCGGAGCAGGTGACGTCACAGAGCGTGACTGGTGGGAGGAGGGCGCGCTCGGAGGCCTGAAGCTGACCTGTCTTCCCGCCCAACACTTCTCGGGGCGCACCCCCGGCAACCGGAACAGCACCCTCTGGTGCGGTTGGAGCCTACGAGCGATGGACGTCTGTCTGTTCTTTGCCGGTGACACGGCTCTTCATCCGGATTTTGGCTCCTTCGCCGCGCGATGCGGGCCATTCGATGTGGCGATT
>JBDTIV010000063.1:0-10510 GCA_039936175.1 Gemmatimonadaceae bacterium
ACTTTCAAGACAGTTGCTAACGCCTTAGTTCAGCTGCGGGCGATTCTACTCTGAACATACACAACCCAATGACTTGGCCGCGACCGTCTGCTGCAACGATCGTTAGATGGCATGCGCAAGATCCGCGTTGGTTCGCACCGCAGCGAGTAGGAGTAGCACCGCCGTCGGCAAATAGAGTATACCTATCGAGAATGGCCATACCAGACAGATAGCAAGCGTGAGCCCTCCCGTGACTAGATGGGCGACGCGCCGATACTTTCGGATCGCGAGTGAGCAGAGCGCAAGGAGAGAAGGAATAAAAAGGCCAGACGCCGAGTCGAATCCGGTTACCGCGACTACGCTCGCGTAGTCAAGCAGCTTGTTTTTGACAACTTCGAATGTGGTCGGTGGAATAGACGTGATAACGGCGAACGACCTGTCCCATGTCGATGCGATGAGTAAATACACTCCAACGACCGTGGCCCAGAGTGCGGCCATGAGCGGAAAAGTATTTGGCGATCTTGTTCGCTGAGACAACGTATCTATGTCCATCTAACTGGTAATTATGCTGCCTGTTTATACTGCGGAGAAATTACAAACGCTGCAAGCGCATGCGAGATAAGATGCGGGGGTAATGTGTCAGTTGCGGCATAACTCCTTTGTCGACGAGATCTTACATGAAACCGGCGTAGAGACGCGAGAGAGTTATCTCGCGACGCGCTCGCAGTATAACAGTGCGCGAAAAGTCAGAGAGCTGGAGTATGGTTCGGCGGAACAGTCGACCTGCTGCAGCGCGTCGGCCTACTCGAGCTGACGCCCTATCTCCCAATGATGCCCGAACGGATCAACCAGCCGCCCCACTCGCCAACCATGCTCCTCCGTTACCGGAAAAATCTCCGACGCTCCAGCACCCAATGCCCGCCGACACGCCGAGTCAGGATCGGCCACGGTCCAGATCATTCGCACAGTCGGGTCTGCTGAAGAACCCGAAGGAGTAGCCTCAAACTCCGACGACTCTCCGCTCAGCCAGAACTCCCCGCCATCAATCGACAGCCTCGATACCACTCCGCCACCGGGATCATCCAGGTGGTAGATCTCCTTCGCCCCGAACGCCGCCTTGTAGAACTCGACCGCGCGCGCTCCATTGCGCACGGTGAGCCACGGAGCAAGCGAGGCCTTGATGCTAGCCAGCTATAGCTCCCGCCTCTTCATCTGCCCCACCGCGTAAGCCACCGCCCTCGCCGTCAACGCCATGTAGGTGATGCTCGGGTTCTGGTTTGCGTTCGACGTCATGCACGCGCCATCCGTCATGAACACGTTCGGCACATCCCACACCTGGTTGTGCGCGTTCAGCACCGACGTCTTCGGATCTCTGCCCATCCGCGCCGTCCCGGTCTCGTGGATCACCAGACCCGGCGCGTTGTTCTCCTTGAACGTCGTGATGTCCGTCGCACCCATCGCGTCCAGCATCTCCGTCGCCGTCACGACCATGTCCTGCTGCATCTTCAGCTCGTTGTCGCTGTACGCGCAGTTCATGTGGAGCGCCGGGATTCCCCACGCATCAACGAGATGCGGATCGATCGAGATGAAGTTCTCGTGGCGCGGGAGCATCTCGCCGAATCCATCGAACGACATCTGCCACGGGCCAAGATCCCCGATGAGAGATTTTTTGAACCCTGCGCCAAACCCGTTCGCGTACGACCCGCGCTCCCATCCCGCACGCTCGGCCCGTCCCTCAAAACCATAGCCGCGCAAAAAGTCAGGATGCTTCGTCTTCACGTTCCTGAAGCGCGGAACGTAGATCGCATCGGGCCGTCTCCCGACCTCCATCCGATCCTTCGCCCAAGGGAGAGTCCCTGTCGCGCCACCACCCATGATGTGGTCCATCAGATTGTGGCCCAGCTCGCCACTGGTGTTGCCGAGTCCGGTCGGGAATTCGGCGGTGGCGGAGTTGAGCATGATGCGCGTGGACTCGAGCGCCGACGCGCAGAGGAAGATCACCTTCGCCTTGACGTCGAACATCTCCCTGGTGTTCCCGTCCACCACGCGAACGCCGGTTGCCAGCTTCGTGCGCGGATCGTAGATCACACTGTGCACGACGCTGAATGGACGGAGCGTGAGATTGCCCGTCTTTCTCGCCGCGGGCAGCGTCGCGTTCAGGCTGCTGAAATACGACAGCGTCACGCACCCGCGGTAGCAGTTTCCGCACAGATGGCACTTCTGCCTGCCGAGGTGATCTTCGGTGATCACCGCGAGGCGCATGTTGGTGATGAGCCGCTCGCCGCCGAATTTCGTCTGGAGAACCTCGCGCCCCTTCTGCTCCGCCGCGTTCATAGGCCACGGCTTCAAAAATTCGCCGTCGGGCAGCTGCGCCAGTCCTTCGTGCTTGCCCTGCACGCCGACGAACTTCTCGACGTAGCTCCACCACGGCGCCATGTCCTTGTAGCGGAGCGGCCAGTCGACCGCCACGCCTTCCTTTGCGTTCGCCTCGTAGTCGAGATCGCTCCACCGGAACACGCAGCGACCCCACATGATCGACTTCCCGCCGACCTGCCGCCCGCGAATCCAGGAGAACGGCTTCCCCTCCGGCGTCGAGTAAGGATTGTCGAGATCATTCACAAAGAACTTGCTCGCGTACTCGTCGCACGCGCCGCACTGTCTCTGTATCGGTTGATAGCGCTCGAGCTGCTTCCGATTCCCCATCCCGCGATAGCGCTTCTCGAACGGCATCACGTGCTCGACGTAATCGACGGCCGGATCGATCGGACGTCCCGCCTCGAGAACTATCGTCTTGAGACCGTGCTCGGTCAGCTCCTTTGCCGCCCATCCGCCGGAGATCCCCGACCCCACGACGATCGCATCGTACGTATCAGCCATCGTCACACCCTCGGCGAGAACGGGACGTTGCCATTGTAGCCGTTGAAGAACATCTGCGTCTTGAGGATGTCCTGCTGCACGGGCTTAGACGTGAAGTAGCCGTAGACAGTGAGCGCCTTGAGACGGCCAAACGCGAGCCCTGCCCCAGTCTTGTCATCCCGGGACTTATCGAGCGCGGTGACTAGCTCCGTCTTGCGCGCGGGCGCGAGGTCCACGAAGTGCGCCTGGCCCATCGTGGCTGCGCGCGCGTCGATGTCCTTGAGCCCGGCGAGAAATGCGTTGCGCTCGTCGTCCGTCGCGCGCTCGGTCAGTATCAGGTCGATGAACTCCGGCACCTTGACGCTCGTCGCGCCCGGAGTGTCGGTCTCGGGAATGATCATCTCCGCAATGTTGGTGACGAGCGCCTGCTGCGCCTTGTCGAGCGTTCGGAAGGGAACTTCGCCGAGCCGCGCGTGAAGCTCCTCGCCCAGTCGCATAGCGGCGTCCGCGCCGCGCGGAAGGAATGGCAGCGCCAGTGCCGCACCAAGGAATCGAACAGCGTCGCGTCTTTGCATATCAGGAAGGCGAAAGGGTGGTAGTTGTCAACCGCCGCTCACTGCGGCGATCACCGTTATTGTCGCGTTGTTTTCGACAGGAGTGTCGAGCCCTTCGAGGAAGCGAATGTTCTCGCCATCCACGAAGACGTTGACGTGCCGCCTTACATCTCCTCGCTCGTCCATAATGCGGTCGTGCGCGCCAGGCGTTCTCCCGCTCAATGTTGACAAGGCGTCGCCGACAGTCCTGCACGCGCCATCGACAACCAGCGACGAGCGTTCGCCCGCTTGCGTGCAGAGCACGTTTGGCAGCTCGATCGTTATCAAGCGGCGCCCACCGTTCCCGTCTTCACGCACACGATGGGGGGCAGACCGTCCGCCATCTCCGTCCAAGTCGTGCCCTCGTCGCGCGATCCGTAGAGTTTTCCGCTGCGCGTTCCAAAATAAATCCCGGCCGAGTCGAACGAATCCGCCGCCAGCGCATCGCGGAGCACGTTCTCGTACGCGTCGCGCTGCGGCAATCCCTTGGTGAGCGGCTGCCAGCTGTCGCCCCGCGTTCCTCGTCCGATACACGCGCAGCTTCGCCTCGGGCGTGGCGCGGAACCCATCCGCCTCGATCGGGACGATGTAAACGGTGTCCGGATCGTGTGGATGCATCTGCATCGCGAATCCGAAATCGGATGGAACCCCGTTCGCCCATGTCGTGCCAGGAGTCGCCCCAGTCGTCGCTCCTGTAAAGGCCCCAGTGGTTCTGCAGGAACAGTCGCCCTGGGCGGGCTGGATGATGTACCACTTTGTGCACGCACTGACCGAACTCGGGGTATCTGTGCTCCTCTGGCATGAACTGCGCGCGAACGCCGGCGTTGCGCGCGCGCCAGCTCTTGCCGCCGTCGTCGGAGCGATAGACGCCGCCTGTGGACATCGCGACCAGCATCCGCTGCTTGTTCTGCGGATCGACGACGATCGTGTGCAGACAAAGTCCGCCACCACCTGGCTGCCACTTCGGTTGATGCTCGTGGTTGAGCAGACCCTTGTTCGGCTGCCAGCTCTCTCCGCCGTCGCGCGACTCGAAGAGCGCCGAGGGCTCGACGCCACAGTACAGAACGTCGGGCTCCGTCGGTCGTCCGGCCACAATCTGCCAGATCTGCGCAACCGCGCGTACACGGCCTCGCCCTTGAAATGCGGGCCGTCCATCCGCCACTTCTTGCGCGATTTATCGGAGCGCAGGATGAACGCACCCTTCATCGTCCCGACGAGAACGATCGCTTCCTGCGCGGCTTTCCTGGTCTTGCTCCGCGTTTTTGACGCTGATTTTCTACGAGTTGCCGTGGCCATCAGATCTCCCAGTTCGACAGGACCACCCCGCCACCGAGGGGCTGCGACTCGGGATAGTCGTGCACCGCCATCCTGAGGTCGGTCCACCTCACCCTCGCTCCCCGCGCCATCAGACGCCGGTACACGTCGGTGTACTGCCCCTGCACTCTGATCGCCACCCGGCGTCCCGACTTCGAGCGCGCGTAGGCGCAGAGCTGCGTCACGAGGTGATCGAAATCGGCTTCACTCCGCGCGACCATCTTGAGCACTCGCATCTCCTCCGTCGCGCGCCCTTCCACCAGCGGCGCGGAGTGACAGATCGCGAACGACACGATCTCATTTCCCTTGCGCACGAACACCGTGTCGCCCAGATCGTGGTGCGCGGTGAGAACCATCTCCCGCGTGAAATCGTACCCGGGCACGATCTGATCGAGAAGCTGCCGGCACTGTCGCAGCGCCAGCTCGCGCTCGTGCACATTGAGTGACGACATCAACGTCGACTGGGTCCCGCTCCGCGCCGCCTCGAGAGTCACCGTCACGGTGAGATGCCCCGGGTTGAAGCCCAGCGACGAGTAAAAGCCGACGTTGTCCATCGTGCGAGGCATCGTCTCGAGGCCGATCACCTTGGCGCCACGTGCTTTGAGCCACTCAACACCCGAGGACACGATCATCTTCCCGATCCCCTGCCCCTGGAAATCGGGATGAACCGCCAGTGGACCCATCCAGCCCTCGATGCCCGAGCGATGGACCATGTTGAACGCGGCGATCCCTTCCCGCGCGTTCCTCCAGACCATCGCGCCGTCCTCGGCGTCCGTGATCGCGAACTTCCAGACGACGGGATTCAGGTGCGGCACGCGCACGCCCACCATGCCGTCCTTGCGGTAGCGCTCCGTGAAGGATTCGCTGAAGACGGCGTTTAGCGACGGAATCTCGCGAATGCTCACGCGCTCCGGCGTCTCGGACACCCACGGACTTCTCCAGTTGCGCGCGAACGCCATTATGCTCCCGCCCCCGCGCCGGCTTCGGCGCTCTCGACCAGATCTTCGGCCCCCGGTCTCCGTGTCCGCGACGGCCGCTCGACGACACGCGGGTGGCGCTCCTCGCCAACGCCCGTGTCATCGTGCTCGCTCAGCGTCACTACCGAGCAGCCCTGATCTGGATCGTAGCTCACGGAGATCACGCGGTCCAGTCCCTCACGCACCGGCTCGATGTGCGTGATGAGAATGACCTGCTCGAACCGGTCGTGCAGGCCGCGCAGCAGCTCGACGACGTTGAACCGCCGCGCTTCGTCGAGCGAGCCGAACACCTCGTCGAGAATCAACAGCGAGAAGTTCTGCCCAGCGCGCTCCGCGATCATCTGCGAGATGGCGAGACGCAGCACGAGGTTGGCGAGGTCCTCTTCGCCACCGGACAGTACGGGCTTCGGAATCCCATCCTCGAGGATCACGATATTGTACTGGTCGTCCAGCTCGAGCTCGGTATAGCGCGCATCGGTGAGCTCGCTCAGGAACGCGCTCGCCAGCTCGGATAGCTCGGGACGCAGCTGGAAATTCAGATCCGTGCGCAGATCGGAGAACGCGCGATCGAGCTCGTCGTGAAGCCGGCGGTCGTTCTGCATCCCCTCCAGCTCCGCCACTTTCCTCTTCAGCTCCTCCGCCGCTTCCTGCGCGGCTGCTACCGCAAGGGCGGCGCTCGAGACCTGCTCCTGCGCACGCGCCGCCGCAACCTTCGACTCCTGGAGCTCGGAACGCACGCGGTCGTAGTCGGCCTTGAGCTCGTTGAAGTCCTTTTCCGTGAACGAGATCTGCGCGCGGCGCGTTTTCAGCGTACCAAGCGTGGACTGAACGCGCATGACTTCCTGCGCGATACGCGTCTGCTCCAGCCTCAACTGCGGCTCGCGCTCGAGCATCGCCTGGAAGCGGCCCACCTCGGCCTCCATGGGAGTCAGTCTCTCCACTTCGGCGATCACTTCTGCGTGGCGCGCCGCGTCGTAACCCGGAGGAATGCGTGAGATGTCGCGCTTCATCTGGACCTGACGCTGCTGCTTGGCCGCGATCTCGCGCACGATCGATCCCAGCTCCAGCACCGCCAGCTGCACCTTGGCGAGCTTCCGCTCCAGCGTTCCGACCTCCTGCATCAGCGTCCGACGCTTCTCGTCCAGATCGCGAACATCTACCGGCATCTGCTCCAGCTGTTCTACGCGCGCCTTGTAATAATTGCCATCGACGTTGACGGTCTCGACTAGCTCGTCGAGGTGCTCCACCACGGTGTGCAGGCTTCCGCCGAGCGGACGGCTGCAGGTCGGGCAGGCTCCGTTCTCGCCGAGCGATATGACGCGGTCGCGCTGGTGCCTGAGCTCGGTGAATTGCGCGCGCAGCGCTTCGCGCTTGGTCTGCGCCTCCTGCCTGTCGCGCACCCATTCAGTGCGCCTCGCTTCGAGTAATCCCTGGGCGTCTTCAAGGTCGGACCGCTTCTTCTCGAGCTCGAGCGTCGCCTCTTCCTCGAGCGCCGGTGCGCGCTCGATCTTGGAGTGACGGTCCTCGAGTCTGGCCAGCTCTTCACGCAGCGCCGCTTCCGCTTCGAGCAGGGTTTTCCGCCGGCCCTCCTCGCGATAGAGCGTGTTGAGCGCCTGTAGCTCGACGTTGAGCGCGAACAGCGGCTCGATGCTCTCGCGAAGTGTATCGAGCTGGCCTTTCGCCACCTTCACGCTCTCCAGCTCGCGACTGACCCGCTCGGCGTCACGGTGCATCGCCGCTTCCTTCTCTTCGGCGACCGTGATCTGCGTCAGCAGCTGCCCCGACTGCTCGCGTTGACGCTGTACCATCTCCCAGCGGGGCTCGATCGCCATCATCTCTCGCGCGCGCACGGCACCGCGGTGGGCGGCCTGCTGCGCACGCCCCTCCGCTTCCTCTCTTCGCGACGCCGCCTCAGCAAGTGATCGCAGCACCGCCTCGGGGTCGGGCATGCCGCGCTGCATTCCGTCGATTGACGCGCGCACGCGATTCCGCTTCTCACGCGTCAGCTCCTGCGCGATGCGCAACTTCTCGTAGCCAAGTACGCGCGAGAGGAACTGGCCGCGCTTGGCGGGCGTCATCGCCGCCATCACCGACAGCTCTTTCTGCCCCGTGAAATAGGTGTGGAAGAATTCCGACAACGACATGCCGAGCCGGCGCTGCAGCAGCTCGGTGACGGCGGAGATCGAGTTCGCGATCGGCGTATCGGCGCCATCGAGAAAGACCTCGGCGCTCGTGAGACCGCGAACTACGCGATAGCGATGGTTGCCGAGCTCGAAGTCGAGCGCCACCTCGACAGGTGCGCGCGCACCCGCGCCCATGAACCGGATCGAATCGCGATTGCCGCGGATCGCGGCGTTCCCGTAAAGCGCCCACGCGATCGCTTCGAGGATCGTCGTCTTGCCCGCCCCATTGGGACCGATGATTCCCGTGAGGCCAGTCTCGAAGTTGATCTCGGTCCGGGCGTGCTGGCGGAAATTCGTGAGACTGAGACTGTTCAGTCTCACGTGCTTACGTCCTCTTCCGCCGGACCAGCGAGCGTGTCGGCTTCGCGCAGGTAGTGGAGCCCGAGCTCGACCAGCGCGTCGCGATTGATGTTCTCGGTGAGAACTCGCGAACGGAGCTTGTCGCGAACGGTGTCGGCAAGCGATGCACGGCGGCCCGGCGCGGCCTGACCTTTTTCCGGACGCACGATCTCGGGGCGACGCGTGTCGAGATGAAAGTGCAGAGCCTTTCGCTTGTATTCCCTGAGCGCCTTGTGGTCCAGCTCACGCAGGATGTGCCTCGGCACATCGCGCACGACGAGCCGCACGATTTTCTGCTCGATCCCTCCCTCGCATTTGTCGAGTGCGTCGCGAATCGCTTCATCGAGTGCAGCAGGTGAGAGTCCCGATCCTGACACCGGCGCGAGATCGACCCAGGGACGCGCCGGCGGAAGCGGATGGAATTTGTGCGTCTTCTTCGCCAGATCGTGCTCGATGATTCCCTTGCCGCCGGTTCCGGCCTCGCGCTCTTCCGCCAGCTCTCCCCATGGGTTGGTGCTCGTGTAGTCGAGCGAGCCCGAGTAGTAGGCGTTGGGCGCGACAGGTCTATAAACGTGGTAATGGCCGAGCGCGACGTAATCCCACTTCTCGGCGCCCAGCTCTTCCTGCGAAATCTCCATCGAGGTGCGCTCGAGCTCGCGCCCGTACTTCGGGAGAACGCCTTCGATCTCTCCGTGCAGGAGGAGGATGTTGTATTTCGCCGTCGGATCCGGCTCCAGCACGGGGCGATCCAGCGCCATGTCCGGCACGGCGAGAATCATCAGGTCTCGCTCCGGAATCGAGATGCGCTTCGACTCGCCGTCGACCACGGTGATCCCGAGTGGCTTGAACAATCGCAGAATGCATCCCGTCTCGGCCGTGCGTGGCGTGTCGTGATTGCCCGCTATCATCACCACCGTGGTATCGGGCAGCATCTGCACCAGGCGTGAGAACTCCAGAAATGCATGGAGAATCGCCGGGTTGGTCGGACGCACGGTGTGAAAGACGTCTCCCGCAATCAGCACGACGTCGGGCCGCAATTCTATCACCTTATCAATCACGCGCTTTAGCGACCCCGCGACGTCGGCCTCGCGTTGATTGATTCCCATGGGAGTCTGCCGCTGATACTGGCGGAATCCCAGATGTATGTCTGCGAGGTGAACAAGTCTCATCGTACGCGCATTGCCCTTATCCACTGCGTGATTTTTGTCCGGACCTCCATCGAGCTCCGCTCGGAGGTACCAGGCCGGCCCGAATTCGACGAGATCGTCGACCTGACGATGATGCTGCTCTTCGAGTCAGTTATCCAGCCGAGTCGCCGGTCGATTTGAATGACGCCCGAGAGCTGTCCGGATGTTCCGTATCCCGGACCGGCCGGCGGCGCGCCCGGGGTATTTATGCGCGAGATCGTCCCGCGCATTGAGACGAAGGCGATGTCGCCATTTCGAGCGAGCGAATCGAGCCTGAACGTCGCGCGCACCGAGCCCATCGCCCCCGGCTCGCTGCTGAGCGGAATCTGCATCTCTCTCGTCCAGCTTTCGCCGACGGACACGGCCGTTCGCGCGAGCATCGCCGGCATCTCCCCGAAGAGCTGTCGCAACTCGCTGTGCGGATCCCCATCGTCGACCATCTCCATCGCCCCATCGGTCGAGACCCGGAGCCACACCGGCCTCGCCTGCATCGCGCGCCGCCTGAGCTCAGCGAGCGCGCCCGGAGACGTCGGATTCATCGCCACCGAGTCCGTGATCGTCCGCATGAGCGTCCCGCCGGACGTCCACTGCTCAGCGACCGCGTGCGTAAAGACTTCGATCGAAGTCGTCATCGAGCTCGGCTTGTCGCGTTGATCGCGCGTCGTGCCGGTCATCTCGACGGTCTGCGAGAGGTGCATCCTCAAAGTGTCGCCTATTCGCGGCCGGATTTGGAGGAGGACCGTTTGAGCACTCGCGGCGTTAACTACAAAACCCAGGAAACCCACCACGAGAAGATTTTGTCTAGAACCCATACGGATCGTTCTCAGGCACCGTCCTGATGCTTCCCGCCATCGGGCGCTGAACTGGCTGCGCGGGGATAATCTTTCTGAACTGCGAGCTGAAGTAGGCCTTTACGTCCTTTGGTCGCGCCAGGAGGGTGGCGTTGCGCGCACGGATTATTTCTTCGTCGGTGTAAAGCGCGGTGATCTCCTGCACCCACGATAATGAGATGGTCGGATCGAGCGGCCTGAGTGTGCGAAGAACGGCGGCGTCGATCGAGATCTCGCTCGATTGCGGGTATC
>JBDTIV010000064.1:0-7372 GCA_039936175.1 Gemmatimonadaceae bacterium
TCACGCCCGACCGATAGCGCGACCGGTATAATCACCGATCGGTCGGGGCGTAGCGCAGCCTGGTAGCGCACCTGCATGGGGTGCAGGGGGTCGAAGGTTCGAATCCTTTCGCCCCGACCAAAATCAAATACTTACGGCCGCACGCCCGGCTGTTTGTCTAACAAAACGCCAGGTGTCTAACTTTCCCGACCCGGTGTCACCCGGGCGCCATTGCATGGCGGCCTTGCCGTTGCCCGACCTCGGTGGGGAAGCCGGACGCTGACTCGTGGGATTTCACGGCACCTGACGGACCGATCCCGTTTTCTGTAGGGCACACGTTTCCCATTGCTCACGCACGATGCAGCAGGCGTTTGGCGCGTGATCGGTACCAGGTTCTACGTCAGCGTTACCGGCCTCTTCGTTACGGCCAAGCATGTCATCGACGAAGCGATTCGCGAGGGACAGCAGGTAGCGCCACTTGCGATCATGCATCTGCACCCATATGACGGGGCGTCTTTCGGAAACGCATATTCGCTGCGTCCCGTAGGCCAGTGCTGGTGTTGCGACGACGCCGACGTTGCGTTCGGGGCCGCTGCCTCGGCGGAGCACCGCGAAAGCGGCGCCGTGCTCACCAGTCCGTGTTTCAGGCTCTCATGGCGCGTTCCATTAGTTGGGGAAACGACAGGAACCTACGCGTTCCCGAATCAAGCAAATGAGACGATCAGCGGGCTGCAGACGATCATCGTTGCGGCGCTCGACTCAATCACCTAATAGGCCGTCAGCCTATCTCGCTATGCCCGACGCGGTTGCGCACGCCAAATCGAGCCGGCATTTGACCGAAGCGTCGATCGATGTTGTCGGGAACGTTCCCTAACGAAGCCGCTGCGCGAGCTCCTGTGAGATCGTTCCAAGAACCGTGCCGACGGCGAGCCATAGAATGCCTACGGCCGAGAGATGCAGGCCGCCAGTCTGTGAGACTGCGAGCTTCTCCCGGATCTTCGTATCCTCCGATTCGCGTGCAACGCGCTCTTCCCGTATAGCGACCTCGCGTGCAGTGGTTTCGTGTCGGATGGTTTCTACCGCACCGCGGATCTCCTGATCGAGCCCCACGACATTGCCTTCTAGCGCGCGTATTCGATCTTCAGTAGAAGCGTTGGCAGGACACCCTTTCAGCGCGAAATGCCCGCCTTCCGCGTTCATGGTCAGCCCGCGCAGGGGTGCGCTAACACCGCCACTGTTTCGACTCAACGGAGACTGGGAAAGCCACTTGCTGAACGCATCAATGAGACCGGGAAGCCCGAAGTCCTTGCGTTTCTGACGAATGTCCAGAGCGACGGTTACGATACCTAGCAATTGAAACGCGCCGGCAACAAATCGGATCCGCTGCTCGGTTGTCGGCCGATGGAGCGCGATGGCGAGCAGTAATGCGAGAACGGCGAGAGCTAACCAAGCCAGACGAGGTTTGCTGAAGAGCCAAATCGCCCACGTTCTTAGCATCGCGAGCCTGTGCCGCCATTCGTTGCGCGGAGGCTACGGCGCCCCAACTCCGCACCGATCGCCTTCCCCGCTGCCTCGCGGGTCGCGCCCGCCTGGAATACGGCGTCGTCAAGCCCGCGTCAGCCCATGGTGACTCCACGAGAATGGAAATCGGCGGAGTATGCGCTCGTCGGCGGCATTGCACAGTCGCCGCTCGTCTCGGCTTATCATGCTGGGCGAAATATCACCGGGGCCTGACCTGTTTACTCTCTAACCATGACGACGCGGATCGCAGCATCGATGTTTGCTCTTCCCATCGCCAGCGACCAGAGCTGGCACGCGTTATCCGACGTTGATCGGCACGAGTGTCATCGTGTCGTTGCCAAGGATGTCGATCACCTTCACCGCCGCGGTGTGTCGGCCGGGGCGGTCGTACGTGTGCTCGGCGGTCGTTAGTTCTAGCTCCCGCTCCTTGCGCGTGCGAAAGGACTGCCACTCGTTCTCGAAAATGTAGCTGCCCGTCCATCGCTCCTCGAATTCGATTGGCAGGTTGCCCTGCGGCGGCTCGAAGCCCGGCAGCACACCGCCTAGGCCGGTGCCGACTGGCACCTTGATGATCTCCTTGCGGCTCATGTAGTCGAAGTCCACGGCCCAGTAGTCGACCCAGTCCGTCCAGTGGCGGGTAAGCAACTCGCGCTTCGTCACGCCGTCCTTGTCTTTGCTAACCTTGACGAGCTGCCCCCCGTCGCAGATCACGTCGCTCTTGCCGTCCTTGATCGCGGCGATCGCCGCCTCGGCGGTGCCTTGGTTGTAATAGACGGAGAAATCGGTAAGTTCGATCCGAACTGTGAGCTTGTCTCGCGCCGACTTGCCCTTCGCGTACCGCGGCGTTGCTTCGACAAAGCTGATGTCATGGAACACGACCTGACCGCGTTCGACGGCGCGTCTGTCGAACACTTCGGCCGGAATATACTTTGGTGTGAGATCGATTCCCTTCTGTTTCGCTTCCTCCAAGGCAGCGGGGAACAGGCCCATCTCGAACTCGAACGCCAAGACGTCCACGCGCGTCGCTCCACGCTTGCGGCATTCGGTGATGACTTCCTCGACGAACAGGCGGCCGACGGGTAGGTTGATCGGACCCACCACCACCAACCGCCCTCCCTGTTTACCATCGAAGAATGCGTCGTTGTCGAAGGCTTCCGCCTTGTACGCTCGCAGGATCAATTCCCGGAAGTCGCGCTCCTTTTGCGCCAGCGCTTGTTCCTTCTGCGCGCCCGTGAGACGGCCGCCGACACTCAGGTACGCTTGACGCTCGTAACGACCGAGGTTTAGCACCTCGAACGCTCGGAACGGCTTGTCGGCGCCCTTCAGTTCGCGCTGCACGCCGATGAGCCGCTTCCGCGTCGTATGAATGCCAAATTTGCCGAGGTCGCTGCCGATCCACTTGCGACCCAGCTTTTCTGCTACCGCGGCGGTGGTGCCTGAGCCGACGAAGAAATCGGCGACTAAGTCGCCTTCATTGCTGCTGGCCTTGATAATGCGTTCTAGTAGCGCTTCAGGTTTTTGGGTTGGATAGTCCGTCCCCTCAAGAGACGAGGCTCCGATGCCAGGAATGTCATCCCACAAGGACTGGACGGAAACTCCGGCACCTTCATCTAGGTATTGCTTTTTTTGTGGCACAGTTCCCGGAGTCGTTTGGACTATCATGTCTTTCGCGATCAAGCCATCCATCGTTGCACGGCTGTAGCGCCAATACCGAGTAACACCCATAACCTCGTAGCTTGGATTTCCCTTTGAGGCGCCACCCGGGCCAATCATGCTGGTAAGCCTGTATCTCCGTCCCGAGATGGGCTCTGTAAACCTAAAGAACGAGTTGATGTATTCTTCCGAGTAGGGCAGAAACACGTTGTTAAAGATGTAGGAATCGGATTTTCCGTAAGCAAAGAGCGTATCTGTGTTCGCGCCCATGTACTTGCTCCCTTGCCCTATGTTCCCCTTTACGGTGTGAGCACGTTTCCAGGTAATCTCATTGATAAAATTGTCTGCTCCAAAAACTTCATTCATGGCAAGGCGGATGAACGCATTGACCCGCCAATCGCAATGCACGTAGACACTTCCATCCTCGGCGAGCAAATCATGCATTAAGATAAGCCGCTCGTAAATCATGCTAATGAAAGAATCCGCACCTCGACCCCAGGTGTCGCGGTACGCGATCTGCTCCAGCAGGTTGGGCTCCTTGTGGAACGTCTCGCCGCCGATCTCGATGTCGACAGAAAAATCTGCACCGACGTCGAACGGTGGGTCGATGTAGATCAACTTCAGGCCGCCAGCGGCCTCAATCTGGTGGCGCAGCGCACCCGCCTTCAGCGACGAGAGAATTAGCTTGTTGTCGCCCCACACCAGCTTGTTGATCCAGCCGCGTTGCTGACGGCCGCGAGCGTCGAAGAGCTCGGCCTGAGATTTGGTTTCAGTGCGTGGCTCGTCAACATGCTCCAGGGTTTGAAACGGGAGCACCGTGGTACAGACGTCGCGAGACTTGCCGTTCCACACCAGCTCGACCTCACGCTTGTCCTCGAATAGAAGGAAGCGAAACTTCTCAGGGAGGTTCTTGCCGGCTTGGATCAGTTGCACCAAGTCTCGCTTTTCAGGGTCGGAGAGGTCGTAGTCTTGTTTGTTCGCGCGCGACATTCCTACGCCTCCTGATAATCTCCGAAGCCGGCGACCAGCGCCGCAAACGAGCTGGGGCGGTTGCGCTCGAATCCGACCTGGTCAACGTACACGAAGCGATAACCCGGCCCACCCGAATCCGCGCTCGCGGCAGTGGCGTCCGTGCACCACTGGCGTAGCCGACCCATCTTCTGTGGCAAGTCGAGCTCGGCGCGGCCCTTCGTCTCGACGACCCAGACGGTGCCGTCCGCAGACTTCACGAGGAAATCGGGTACGTAGTTGGACAGGTCCCCGTCGGCGCGCACGTAGTCGATCTTGAAGCCGACGGCGACGTAGTTCTTGGCGAACGCCGGCACATCCGGCGCGTCGTCCAGGAAGCGAGCGAAGGTCAGCTCGAAGCCCCCCGAATGTGCCTCGCCGACGATCCGGTTGAATAACGAATGTTTGGCGCTGAGATAAGGGCGGTTTTCAGTTCTGAACGGACGGGTGTCGCGGAGGCGGATGTGGTCCTCGATGCGTACGGTGCCGCTGTCTTGCACGGTCAGCGCATTGATCGCCGCCTTGAAGCTGTCGAACAAGATCTTGCCGGCGTCCGGCTCGGACAGGTTGCGCAACACGACCGGGTCCTCGAGGTCTACTGCCGAGCCATCAAAGAGGCGCTCCCGCATGAAGTCGCGCACCTTCGGGTACAGCAGATCGTAGCCGCCCACCAGGCGCAGCTCCTTGAGCAGTTGGCGGGTGAAGAAGGCGACTACCGAGCGGTAGTCGATGGGGCCGCCGACGTCGATCTGGATGGTGTGATGCAACTCGCCGTCGAGCATCGTCTTGAACACGATCTCGCGTGTCTCCTCTGGCGTGAACGGCTTGAGCGGCAGGCGTTTATTGCTGAATCTGGCCGGATCGATCGAGGAGATGTCCTTGAACTCGCGGACGAAACGGCGCGTGAGCCGGGGAATTGCGATGTCGAGGGCGTCGACGTCCTTGTCCGCGTTCTGCGTGTCGACCTCGACCACCAGTGAGTCCTTGCGCGTCGCCCCCTTACCCATCGGCACGTGCTCGAAGGTGACACCCTCGCTCTGGATCGACTCGACGAAGTCCATGAACGGCGGCGTGCCCATGACCGAGACCGTTTCGCCAACGTCGCTGCCGAAGTACATCCGGCGCAGGCCGCGGCCGAGCGTCTGCTCGGGCAGGATGTTGCTCTCGGCCGCGAAGGCGCGGAGTCCTACGATGGTGGTGACGTTGCGCACGTCCCACCCTTCTTTGAGCATCAGAACCGAGACGATCGCCTTGTACGGGCTGGCCCAGGTGTCGATCTCGTTGGATGCCCTGCGTAACGTCTCGAGCTCGTCCTTCTTCTTCCCGGTGGGTGCCTCGGAAATCTCGCCGTTCTGCTTGGTGTGGATCACGAGCACCGCGCCGGCGAGCTCCGTGCACGTTCTTTCGAGGTACGCGCCGACCTCGTCGCAGTTGCGCGTGTCGTCCACCATCACGAACAGCACCGCCTTCTTGCCGATCGCCTCGTGTTCGGCGTAGCTCTTGCGCCACTCCTCGACACCCAGTTGGAGGTAGTCGGCGAACCGCTCGGTGAAGATGGCACTCGTGTGTTCGCGCAGACGCGCGCGGCTCGCGGCGTCGGGCAGGACCGGGTGCTTGACCACGTTCTGGTGAATGGCCTCGACCAGCGGGTAGTCCGACACCGTCTGCACGAAGATCGCACCGTTGTTGTGGCGCGGCGTGGCGGTAACGTCCACCTGCAGGGCGAGACGACCGTCCTTCTGCAGCATGCGGTAATGGATGTCCTGGATGCACTTGAACCACGCCAGACGCGCGTCGTGGATGTGGTGGGCCTCGTCGTTGAACACGGCGAGTTCGTCGATCTCGCGCACGATCTCGCCGAGGTCCGTGTTGCTGTCGGTTGTCTTTCCGACTGGCTTCGGACCGAACGGGTCCAGGAAGTAGTCGCGCAGGTCGTCATCCTCGAATGACGGGGGGTCACGTCGCCGAGATAGACGCGGTGGATGTTCGTCAGAAAGAGGTTGCCGACGGGCCGCACCACGCGGACGTCGTCCTGGATGTGAATCGCCAGCTGGAAGTCGTCGCGCCAGTTCCGCCCCTCGTGCCCGTTGTCCGGCAGCACCGGATCGTTGAAGAAGATTCTCAGGCCGTCGAAGTCGGTCCGCAATCGATCGAGGACGATGATGTTGGGCGCGATCAGCAGGAAGTTCCGGACCAGGGTGGAATCCGGCTCGTAAAGCCGGTGGAACCAACTCCACGCGATGAGCAGCGACAGCACCTTGGTCTTTCCGGCGCCGGTGGCCATCTTGATCACGTAGCGCGGCCACTGCTCGTCGAACATGTTGGCCGAAACGGCGCCCGACGCGTCGAACCGCATCAGGTCGAACTTGTCGCGCGCGCCGCGCACGTCGTGCAGCCAGATGACCGTCTCCACGGCCTCGCGCTGTGCGAAGTAGTACTGGAATGCGGCCCGCGACCCGTCCCCCTGCTCGACCAGGTGTTCCGCTTGGAACCACCAGCTCAGAAGCGCCTTCGACGTAGCTGACGCACCCCTGTAGCTGCCCTCGCGCCACACACCGACCTCCTCGCGGATCCTCGCAACCAGCGGAGGTAGCAGCTTTTCGTACGCCGTGTCGCGCAGCGCCTCATCGGCCGGGAACCAGCGTTGATCGGGCCTCAGGATGACGTACGGTGACTCGGGAAAGTCTGGATGCAGCGCCACGCGGTTAAGGTTCGTTAAGAGGAATGGAGGCGGCCTCCTCGGGCGTCGAGCGCGTTAGCATGTTTCGCACTTCCACTCGAGGCACGGTTGGACGTACTTAGAAATTCCTAGCGGCTGGAGTGCCGCCCGGCGCATGGTATCCCAAGCCCGACGACCCTGTTCGTCGTCACTCGCGCGGCGATTCGCGCGACGCCCAAACACTACGGCCCGCCACTGGCCCCGGCGCACTGCCCCTCAGGAACCCCGCGCGCCGCTCCCCGTCGATCTCGAGCCAGTCGCACGGCAGCCTCGCCCCGCCGAGCAGCGTCTCGACGACGCACACGTCCCTGAAGCGCAGCACGCCGCCGACTGTTTCCGTCGCGACGAACCCCAGTGCCTCCCACTCGTCGAGCAGGCGCGCGATGTCGCGCGGGTTCATCGCGCCGTCGCGGAGCAGGTGCTCGTCGTACCAGACCCGGTACCCGAGAATGCGCGCGTGGTCGGCCAGGCACTGGTCCCACCCGCCCGGGT
>JBDTIV010000065.1:0-7024 GCA_039936175.1 Gemmatimonadaceae bacterium
GGTGGTCGGAAGCGGGCTGGCGCTCGGAAGTCTTCAGCCGCGAGAAAGTCGTCACGGCGGAAGGGTGGAAGGAAATCCTCCTCGAGTCGCAAAAGCACCGGACGTAAATCTTCTTCCAGGAAGAAGAGCAGCCGCCCTCGTCGTAGAAGACAGTCCCCAGTGGCTCGTGTGAAGCGGGTTGCTTCGGGAGTGGTGCATCAGGCGGCAGATTTTGGCGAGCGCGCGGTCGATACCGTTACCGAATTCGTCCAGGATCGCTTTTAGCTTTCAGGGCGTTGGGCAGCCGTTTTTCTCTCGACAGCGGCTGCCGCGCCACCGTGGTTGTGCGCCATCAGCCATTGCTCGATCTCGCTGAATACCCGCTCGCGGCCGTAGTCGACCGTGATGATGTGCCCCGCACCTTCAGTCCAGACCAGTTTCTTGTCGCGCGCGCCCAGCGCCTTCAACACAAACTCGGCGACATCGGGAGGGCAACGCGGATCTTCGCGAGACTGAATGATCAGAGTTGGCGCTGTGACATCTCCAAGCGATTTCCTCGCGAGCCGCACGACCTTCGACAATTCGAATAGCGCGCGGCCAGTCACCGTGCCGTACGCAAGATTTTTCTCCCGCTCGATTGGATCGCGGACGGACAGGGGGTCTCTCGCGTTGATCTCTCCCGCAAATCGTTCCCACAGCCAGTGCGTCGAAGCTGCCAGCCTCAACACTCGCGGCATGCCGAGATATGGTGCGATCAAAACCAGCGCTGGGGTGTCGTGCAGCTCGGCGGCGAGGAGCACCCCCAACGCACCACCCATTGAAAGCCCGACAATGGAGACCGAATCGTGCCGGCTGCGCATTTGAGCGAGCGCACTCTTCGCCGCCGCGATCCAGTCTGTCGCGCGGGATTTTCCAAAGGCATCCATGTTCCGCCCGTGCCCTGGCAGTAGCGGCGCGTAAAGGCTGTAACCGGACTTGTGCAGCTTCCGAGCGAGCAGCGCGAGCGTCTGCGGAGTATCTCCAAAACCATGCAGGAGGAGAACTCCCGGGGAGCCCTCCTCCTGCAGATCGATCGTTTGAGCGCCACGAATTACCGGCGCAGTGTCAGCAGCCCGTTGCCTGTCGCCCATTCAGTATCATTGTGGTAACAGCTCGCTCGTCATCGACAGCGTCGAGTCTTTGTTGTGTCCGTTGCCATTGCTGTTGCCGTTACCCAGGCCCGCGGCAAGTGAGTTGGGTTCGATCAGGAAAGTCATCCCCTTTCTCTCCGCGATTCCAGCCGAGACGAGTCGACTCAGTGCCAGCGCAATCGACTCGCGCGTTGCGCCGACCATCTCGCAGAGAAGGCGGTGATGGTTGTTCTCCAGCTTGAGGCGCCCGTCATCCGTGGTGAAGCTGCGATCGGTGCTGAGGTGTGAGAGCGTGGAAATTAATCGCTGGTCGACGTTGAGCGCCGCGAGCTCGTGCAGCTTCTCGAGCAAATAAGCGCGCTCCGACATTATTTGCGACAGTAACGGGAGCGTCTGTCCGGGCTGCTCTCTCACGAAGGCGCGAAATTGTGCTCCACTGACAAACAGCGATTTCGTTTCCTCCGATGCGCCGGCGTCGGTTACGTACTGACTGTTGGGTGAGAGGCCCTCGCTGCCGAACGTCTGTCCCGCAGTGGCGATCACCGGAATGAATCCGCGACCGACTTTGATCTTGTTGCGGAGAACGATGTGCCCGGTCAGAACAATGAAGACTCCGTCTGCCGCCGCGCCTCGCTGGTAGAGCTGAAATCCGGCTGGCCATGTTGCCTTCGCACCGTACGCGGCAATCGGCACTACTTCCTCTTGAGTGAGACGTGATCGTCCCACTTCTCCTCGCGCGGTTCTCATCAGCTTTCGTCCACTCTTGCTCTCGTCGACTCACGTGTATCGCAATGTCCGGGCCTGAGACAGAACGAGTTCTGCGAGGTGCATTTCAGTTTTTCTGTAGCAATCCTGTTGCCATCTTCAGCGCTCGTGTTGCCGCATCGAAGCGTTGTGCGATGTCCGTGAGCTCCCGACCGGCCAGCGCTTCGTCCCCGGCCCGAATTGCTTCGCCCACCGACGGCAGTACCATCGTCGAGTAGCCGTTATTCTCATCAGCAGCGTAGATCAGATTTCTGAACCACGGCCGTGTGACCAGCCCCTGTGGCCTTGTGAGCTGCCGTTCAACTTCGAGAAGCGCGGCATTCACCTGCTTCGCGGCTGCGGGCGACAGTTGAGCCTCGAGCGCGCGATCCCGCTCAGTTGCAAACGCGGCGGCTGCAGTTTCCATTTTCCCTAGAGACTCCGATAGTTCGGCAACGGACAATTTCCAATGCTTGTCCGAGATTGTCTGACCGGCCTGTAAAGCGAAACGCTTCATCGTGCGCGCATACTCCACGTAGTCGTACGGCAGGATCTCGGCGTTGGCGAGCCGCAGCAGCGCGGCAGCGCCAATGCGCGCGTTGGTTGCATGAAATTCGAAATTCGGGTCGCCGAACTTCGACATCCAATGATAGGAGTCGTACGCGGAGTGATAGACACCCTGCGGCCCGCCAAAGCCCCAATCCGCAATCGGAATTCCGAGATGGTTGTAGAATCCCGCGAAGTCGGAGCCGCCACCGGGATCTCCCATTTGTGGCTCGAGCGTGTCGGCGGCGAGGTTTGCGCGTTTTCTCCACACGTCATACACGCTGCCTTGATGGCTCGGATCGGGCACCGCCTTGGCGATGTCGCGCAGCAACGAGCGCAACGATGGTGATCCGCCACCGCTGAAGTTCGGACCCTGAGCAACATCATCCTGGTTGAGATATGCGACCGCGCTCTTGCTCAGGCGCAGCGAATCTTCCTCGACGAATTCAGTCGAGCCGAGCAGTCCCCACTCTTCCGCGTCCCACGTCGCGAAAATGATCGTGCGCTTCGGCCTCTTCCCGGCCTTTACCTGCGCGGCGATCGTTCGTGCCGCTTCGAGGACACTGACAGTGCCGCTGACGTTGTCGGCTGCTCCAGGTCCCCAGGCATCACGATGACCGCCTACGAGAACGATCTCGTCCGGAAACTCCGAGCCACGGATAATTCCGAATGTGTCCCAAATCGTTTTGTATGGATTCGTTTTTTCGTCGGTCATCACCGCAATTCGCGCCTGAACCGGTCCGGGCCCGACGTGATACCTGAACGGAAGACCACCTTGCCACGGCTGGGGAATCGAGTTTCCCGTCAATCCACGGAGCAGCTCGGCTGCATTCCCGTACGAGACCGGTAGCACTGGAATGTGCGGAATGTCCATCTGGGCGACCGGGATGCGCCGGGCGTTCGGAGTGCTCGGATAACCCGGGGTGCTTGGATCACCATCTGGATTCATCACGCTTCCGCGCTGAATGCCGTGTGATGGTCGCATCGGGCCGATGGGGTAGACGTCGCCGCGCCCATATCCATCGTCGGCGGGATCGCTGTAGATGATCAACCCGACCGCTCCGTGTTTCTCCGCTTCCCTCGCCTTGATGCCGCGATAGGATCGCCCATACCGCGCGATCGCGATCTTCCCTTTGACAGACACACCCATCGAATCGAGCTGCGCGTAATCCTCGACCAGCCCGTAGTTCACGTACACGACTTCGCCGCGTACATCACCGGCCGCGCCATAGCCGTTGAACGCCATCACCTGCGGATACGCCGAGGACGTCGTATCCTCCGGAATAATTCCCTCTTTCAGATCGAGCTCGATGGGATTGGGCGAGATCCGCCAGATTCGAGTACTCAACGGGTGTGGCATCCAGACGCTGTAGGAGCGCACCTCCGTCTCGAGCCCCCACGACTTCATCTGGCTGATCACGTAGTCGCGAGTGCGCGCCTGCGCTGCGGTTCCAGCCATGTGTGGCTGGAGCGAAAGAAATCTCGACTGCGCTGAAGCACTCGATGGCGACGGGCGCGTGATTGCGTCCGCTTCCGTCGCTCGCTCTACGACAGCTGCTTGGCGGGAGTAGCCAGCAATGGTCTGCGCCCGAATCGGAAGTGCCAGAGTGAGAAGTGCGGCAAGAACGAGTTTATTCATTCGGTGGATTGTCCTGTGTGATGGTGTCGCTCACGTACGAGCGTTTTTTCTCAGTCGTCTAGCTGGTCGAGCGCCGCCTTGATCGCCTCGCGTAACCTGGCTTCCCCCTCGACGCCGGGATTTATGCCCCCGGCCAGCGAATGGAACTTGGAGAGCATCTCTGCTTCCACATACTTGGCCGGTTCACGTATGCCCAGTGATTCGAGTGACCGGATCGACAGCCGTCGGAGCAGCTCTAGCGTTGATTGATCCAGATTCTTCAGAGACTGCGGATTCGGCTGGGGTGGGGTGGATTTTCGATCGCGCTTTCTTCTGGGCGCATCGAGAAGCGAGGAAATCGAACCCAGTTTGACGACGAACGATCCGGGAGAATGCTCTTTCCACTCGCTCACGACTCCCCGCCTGCGAAGCAGGGGCAGCAGCGACAGGATCGCCTCCCGCACCGGCGAGACTCCATTTGGACTCTGATTACCCCGCCCCGTTATCACCAGAACTTCAGCCGCTCTGCTAACCTGTCGCTCGCGCAGCCACGCCTCGGTTCGATATCGAGCATCCGCCGCCGAAGGAAGTGACTCCCTCAGGTTGAGTGTGTTCTTCGATCCGAACTCGGCTTCGTCAAACGCCCGGAGTACGGAGCGTAGCGAGATTCTACCTGATCGCATTCTGGAGAACGTGACCGTCGAGTTTTTCCAGCGGTGTGACATGCGCGATTGCCGCGAGCGTCGGTGCCATGTCGACCACCCTAGCGAACTCGTCATATCGTCCCGGTTTGATGCCGCTGCCATAGAAAATGATTGGCACACGCGCATCCGAATCATTCGGACTCCCGTGCTGCGCCTGATAACTCGAGAGCCAGTAGTTGTACGGCGCGAGGGTCACCACCAGGGCGGCTTTGTCTTCATCTGCAAACATGTGCAACCAACGGCGCGCAATCCTGTCGTTCACGGTATCGCGCCGGGCGAGGTCGGAAATTCTGTCCGCACGAGCGACACCCGGCACTTTCAGAAAAGCCGCACTCACCGCCCGTAACAGCGAGTCTCGGTTGACGTGCGCCTTGCTCAACGCCGATCGACCAAGGTCCAGGACTCCGCCATCGAAGGAAAATCCGTTGCCGGTGTAGGCTCCCGCCGTGTAGCTCAGCCCGTATCCAGCTACTCCGGCAGCAGCAAGCGAGTTACTCAAATTCTGAAGCACGGGACGCGGGTTCACGCGAATTGCGCCCGCATTCGGATCGTGAGCGTGGACTTCCGGATAAGGAGTAAGACCGTGATCCGCGGTGAGTGCGACAACAACGTCGCGAGGATCCCGAATTCGGAACAGCGAATCGAGAAAGACGCCAAGCGCCCCGTCGAGTCGGAGTATTTGATCGTGAATTTCGCGCGAGTCGGGTCCGTAGCGGTGACCAACCGCATCGGTCGTCGAGAGCGAGATGGACAGCACGTCGGTCTCCGGTCCCGTGCCCAGATTCAGCGCGTTCACTCCCGTCATTGCGAAATCGAGAGTCAGCCCATCCATCCACGGAAATTCCGCAAGCAGTCGCGCCGCCGTGTCGGGAGACGCCGATTCCAGATGAGGGAAGGTAAAGTTCGTTCCCCCACTTTCTAGCGGCACACTATCGGGCTCGCTGTACGCGCTGTCAGGCAGCAAGAGCTCCCACGCCTTGCCCGCGTAGCTCGCCGGAATCTTGCGAGCGTTGAAGGCCCGAACCCAGTCGGGCAGCGTCGAGCCATAATAGCTGCTCGTCGTGAAATTCCCGTTCGATGCATACCAGAAGACGGGCTGCTTTGATCTGCCAATGGGAAGGATCGCCGCGCGGTCCTTCCTCGAAACCGAGAGAACGCGCGTGCGTGGATCCTTTGCAATGAGCCAATCCGTCAGCGTAGTGCCATGGAAGCGGAAGGGCGATGCGCCGAGGCCGGACGCATCTATAAGGGTGACGGTTGTGTCATTTACACCGGCGGTGTTCGCCGATATGCCGGTGTGAACCGGGAACCGGCCCGACATTATCACGGAATGTCCGGGCGCCGTCTCGGTTATCGCGTGATCCTGGAATCCGTTGGTGAATACGGCGCCGCCTCTGTACAGCCTGCCTAGTCCGCCGGTAAGCTGTTTGTCAAAGCGGGACAGATAGTCCGGACGCATCGCATCTACGGTAATGAAGACCACCAGCTTGGGTGTCTCCGTTCTGCTTGATTGCGCCGCCGCGGACGATGCGATCAGCCCCGAAAATAGAATCGGAACCGAAAGCGCGAATCGACGAATCATTGTCACAGTATTTGGAATTGGGGTTGTTACTTGCACTGCGGAGGCGCGCCCACGGGGAGTCCGAACGCCGTGGTCACTGCGATCCTCCATCCCTCGGGTGTCTTCACGAAGACGCGCTCGGAAACTCCGCTCGAAATCGTATCCTTCTGTGTCAGGGTGTAGCAATAGGCGCCGTATACGACTCCCGGTGCAACCGGCACCACCCGCAGGTTTCTGGCGATTAGTGTGTCCGGCCAGGTCGAATCGCGTCGGGCACTCCAGTCTTCGTACCCGAGCTCAAGTCCAGCAGGACCGTTTCGCACCAGGGAGTTGGTGTGAAGATAAGTGGCGAGATAGCGCGCACGGTTACGTTTGTGTATCGCGTCAATATTCTCTTCGAACAGCCGGCGCGCTTCAACCGTGTCGGACCCAGCCGACACAATACCGGGTGCGCCGTTGTTCACAGGCCCGGGTGTACAGGCAGCGACCAGGGCGAGAAGTGCGAGGAATCGACCGGGCGAGAGCCTCGATAACATGCGTCTCTTCGAAGAAGTCCCCGATATGTTAACCGCCGACGCTGCAATTGGCGACTCCGGTCCGCGTTATTGCGCGATGACCCTCTCGATAATGGAAAGACCGCGCGTTAGTTCATCCCGATCCATTACTAGCGGAGGGAGGATGCGGAGAGTGTGCTCACCCGCCGTCAGCATAAGAATCCCTTCGTCCCAACCGCGCTTGACGA
>JBDTIV010000066.1:0-7914 GCA_039936175.1 Gemmatimonadaceae bacterium
GTGGCATCGACGACACTCCATTGTCGTTAGGTGGAAGTGTCTACGAAAGTGGTGCAGGAACCCTTGTCAGCTGCAACGTTAGTTAGGTGGCGACGCGACTACCAACATTGGATGCGCTGAAGAGTGATGGCGAAGGAGGCATGATCCGTACTGTTGGGCATAGGAGAATCTGTGAATGCCGTCAGCAGTCCTCGGAGATTGAGGCCATTTGGAACTAGGTCTAGGCGGGTTCCAGCCATGGCTAGCACTGTGCCGACGTAGATGCTGTCCGACCCAGGATGCTTGCGCTGCCAGTACGTGAATGGAAAGTAGCGTGCTGCACCCGTATTACGGCTCTCGACCGCAAGAAGGAGCGTGGAATCGCTTTGCAGGTAATCCCAATTGCGGCTGACAAATCTCGATGGGAAAAGCCTGATCTCTTTAGGCACCAAGCTCATCGAATAGAAGCTGTTGGCAAGGGAGTCGGTTCGCCAAGGACCTTCACTGAGTCGGTAACAACCGTCGATCCCCGGGGAGATCAGGGGGGATTCACGGCTGTGTGCTGGATTGCAGGAGACGGCGAGTAAGGTGCACCACGGCAGCATCGATCTCCACGTACGCCTCAATAAAAGGATCATGGAGTCCGCCTAACGCTTAGTTCAGCTGCGGGCGATTCTACTTTCAACATACACAACCAAACGACTTGGTCGCGCCCGTCTGCTGCAACGTTCGTTAGCCAGCGGCGAGAACTGCCCGACGTAGCGACTGTGGAAGGGCGATAGATGCGAAATGCGAAGCGGGGAAAAGATAATCCTCGCCAGATTCATCAATCACACGCAACTGATTGTGTGCAGCGGCGTCCCGGTCGGGCACGACCTCGTAGATCTTTCGCGGCTCGAGTGACACCTCGTACCCTTCGTTTCGAAGACAGAGCACGATGGGCCGAGCACGCTTCGGCGTCGATTTCTTTCGTCGCCGAGACTTAGTCGAGGTAGCGCTTGATTTTGAACTCATGTCTGCCGATGCCGGTAGCTTCGTACCAGTGAAGTTCTGCCCGTCTAACCGAGCCGCCTCTAGTCTTACCCTAGCTATACCTTTGCGTTTCCGCCAGCGTCCACGCCCGTAGACGCGCTGCAGCCGCTTGATCTCTCTGATCCCGTTGCCAACGGCGATAGTCTCCGCGTTCGAGACACGGTCCAGGATTTCGAAGTCCACGAATAAAGTTATTCACCACGACCTTAGTTCGTCTGGCTAACTGGTAATTGTATTGTCTGTTTATACTGCGGAGAAATGACAAAGGCTGCGACCGCTCGCAGTATAACAAACGTCGTCTTTGTGACGTCCCGTCGTAAGTCTTTGTGAACAGCGTGATTGACGCACTAACGAAGAGTCGTCATCCAGACTTATCCTGCAAGCGCTCGCCACATAGTAATGCGCGGAGTTGGGGAAGGACCAGAGGATCCCGCCAGGCCTCCCGAGCGCCGGCTCTCGCCTCGCTGCATTGAATAGATTCTCACCATGCCCGAGTTCTTTCAGGACGCCCCAAAGCTCGGTAACCAGTACGACGACGACGCGCTTCTCCGCGCCTGGCTTCGCTGGCGTCTCCCCGCCAAAATGCTGGCTGAAGTCAAGCCCAATCTCAAGCGTCTGGGTGCGCGCGCTGCCTCCGACATCCTCGCCCTGGGCGATGCCGCCGAGGCCTCGCCCCCGCGCCATATACCATATGATGCGTGGGGACGCCGCATCGACCACATCGAGACCTCGGACGCCTGGCGCGAGCTCGACCACATCTCGGCCACCGAAGGCATCGTCGCCACCGCGTACGAACGCGCCCACGGCGCCCACTCGCGTATCCACCAGTTCGCGCGGCTCTATCTCTTCGCTCCGTCGTCGGCTTTGTATAGTTGTCCCCTCGCTATGACCGACGGCGCCGCGCGGTTTCTCGAGGTCCACGGCGACGACGCCACCCGACCCGTGTTCGCACACCTCACCTCGCGCGATCCGAATCAGTTCTGGACGTCCGGTCAGTGGATGACCGAGCGCACCGGCGGATCCGACGTCGGAACGACATCGACCATCGCGCGCCACGACTCCGGCAACGCCTACTCTCTCCACGGCGAAAAGTGGTTCACCTCGGCCACAACTTCTCAGGTGGCCATGACTCTCGCGCGCATCGAAGGCGCGCCCGAAGGAAGTCGCGGGCTTAGCGTGTTCCTCATCATGCTGCGCAATGACGACGGATCGCTGCGCAACATCCGCGTCGACAGACTCAAAGACAAGCTCGGCACCCGCGCACTCCCGACCGCCGAGCTAACGCTCGAGGGCACACCCGCACTGCTGGTCGGCGGCGCGGGCGACGGCGTGCGCAAGATCGCCACGCTGTTCAACGTCACGCGCGTCTACAATGCGGTCGCTGCCGTCGCCGGCATGCGCCGCGCCATCGCTCTCGCCACCGA
Source organism: Gemmatimonadaceae bacterium (assembly GCA_039936175.1). Taxonomy (GTDB): domain Bacteria; phylum Gemmatimonadota; class Gemmatimonadetes; order Gemmatimonadales; family Gemmatimonadaceae; genus UBA4720. The sequence goes on from JBDTIV010000066.1 coordinate 2,436, forward strand.
CTACGCTCGTCGCCGCCATGCATTCGGGAAAACGCTCATCGAGCACCCGCTGCACGTCGAGACGCTGGCCGAGATGCACCTCGAGCATCGCGCGGCCTTTCTGCTCGCGTTCCGCGTCGTCGAGCTGCTCGGCAAGGACGAATGCGGAGAGGCGACGGCGGCCGAGTCGCAGCTGCTGCGCTTTCTGATTCCGGTGGCGAAGCTGTACACGGCGAAGCAGGCGATCGCGGTCGCGAGTGAAGCGCTCGAGGCATTCGGCGGCGCGGGTTACATCGAAGACACCGGATTCCCGCGGCTGCTGCGTGATGCGCAGGTGCTCTCGATCTGGGAAGGGACGACGAACGTTCTGAGTCTGGATGCGCTGCGCGCGATGGAGCGAACCGACGCGCTCGTGATATGGAGCGCGGATGTGCGGCGCCGACTGAGTGGCGCTCAGGACGCACTGTTGAAATCCTGTGTCGAGCGGATCTCGAGCGCGTTACAACGAATCGAGCAATACGCCGCCCGCGCGGCGCGCGAAGGAGCCGAGTTCCAGCAGGCGGGCGCGCGCGGCTTTGCCTACGCGATCGCGCGCACCGAGGCCGCGGCGCTCCTCATCGAGCTCACGGTCGCACAGCCGGACAAAGTGGGACTCGCCTCGGCGCAGCGTTGGTGCGCGCGCGATCTCGCTCCGCTCGTGGAAGCCGATGCCGAGTATCGCGCGGACACAGCCGCTTTCCTATCCGCAGAGGGGGCCGGCCTGTGAGATTTACGGCGCGTGGATGGGGAGATCACCTTCAAGGCCTACATCTATAGAAGTGCGGCCGAGTTGTGGCGGCGGAGAGCTCCCACCGCCAGACGCGTCGAGCGCGTGCGCGGCTTCGGTGGCGTAGCCGCGTCCCTGAAAGGAGGCGACGATTCCGTAGGCGATCTCAACCACGCCGGTCACATCCGGGGCGCCTTTGAAGGCAGCGCTGCCGATGATGGAGCGGCTCTCTTTGTGGATTACGCCGAAGCCGAAGGTCCACGGATCGGGATGTCGTAGAGTGTGGAGGCTCGCTGTCCAGCCGAAATGCTACTTCAGGATCTCGAGCCCGGTGAGTGCGTACCCGTATATCGCGCCGCACAACGGGAGAACCCGGTCTCCGGCGGCGCTGCTGTCAACCTTCGCCCATCCGTTGCGGGGGCCAATGATGAAGACCTCGGTGTGGAAGCTCAGAGCTCCGACCGGACGACGTATCACTGTGGCGTCTGGCATCCCGCGCCATGCACAGCCGATCGAGTCACTCGCGGGGAAGGCCACCGCTCGAAACGCGTACATCGCGCCTGCGGGAGATGCAGGGAGCGCGGTCGGACCCGCGGTCGCCCAGGCGCTATCGGGCGTGCGCTGCCATCGCGCGTTGGTGAATCCAGCGCTGGAGAGCGCGCCCTGAAATTGTGAGGCTACGGTCACTGGTGGCGCGGCGACGTACTGACTCACCCACCAGCAGTACGCTTGCTTTGTTGGAAGTGGATCGATAGCGGGTGATCGATGACATCCGCTTTCGATGATTGCGGCGACTAGCAACGCGTAGCCACTGAGCCGCATCATGGGCGCCTTATTTCTTGCGAAGCGCCGCGCTCACAGAATCCAGCTTCGCCAGGTACGGATCGATCAGCTCCCGTCGGATCGTGACGACCATCTCCGCCCCGCCGCGGCGGTAGAGCCTCACAGCTACGCTGTCGCGGTTCTCGCGAAGAAGCGCATCTGGCACGCGTATGTCGAACGTCTCGAATGGCGTGCAAGTATGCTTGTCGTAGTCGCAGGCGCGGTCGTCGTGCGAGACTCCCGTCGCTACGAGGACGTGGTTGGCCGGAGTCACAGTCTGGACGACGTCGTTCACTTGACCAGGCCGGCCGAGTGAAACGGGGCGAACGTAGACTCGCTTGTCGGCGATGGGGACACTTCCCATGAAGTAAGTGCTCACGTAGAGCCGGTGGTCGCGTATGAGAGATCCATCTCCGCGGAGCAGCCGTCCCTGCAAGCCGTACTCGGCTTCATCAGGGGACCACGCGACAACCGACACGATGGATGAGTGCGGGAACTCGCGCACCTCGACTATGGGCGGTGCAGGCGGCGTGGTATCGAGGATCGCCGGGGCTGCAGACATTGCACTGTTGATCATTGATGCGGAGCCTATGCGCCCCGTCACTGGGAGCGCGCATCCGCCCAAACCAATAATTCCCCCCGCCAACAAGAGAGTGCGTAACACACCGAGACTCTTCATGACTCCAGCTCCGTCATTTCCGCCCCAACCAGCACGATGGCAAACCCGTCGTACCCCTTGGTCCCTACCGTCTGAATAGCTGTCCCGCTAACGCCTATCTGAGCGCTGAACTCTTCGATGAAGCGGCGCACCCCCTGCACGCCCGAGTCAGTGCTGTCCGCGTTCACGATCTCTCCGTTCCGCACGACGTTGTCGACGATGATCAGCGTCCCGGGGCGTGAGAGTCTGAGCGACCACTCGAAGTACGCCGGAATATTCGGCTTGTCCGCGTCGATGAAGACCAGATCGAACGGCTCCGGATCCTCGGCCACGAGCTTCGGCAGAGTGTCGAGCGCGCTGCCGAGTCTGATCTCCACGACATTCTCAAGACCCGCGCGCGCGAGATTGCGGCGCGCGACATCGGCATGAGCAGGGTCGATCTCGAGTGTCACCAGACGTCCGCGCGCGCCCATCCCGCGCGCCAGCCAGATCGTGCTGTAACCGCCGAGCGTACCGACCTCGAGAATCGATTTCGCGCCGACGATTTGTGCCAGCATCTGCAGCAGCTTCCCCTGATTCGGCGAGACGCTGATTGGAGGAAGTCCGGCCGCCGTGCACGCCTCGAGCGCTGCGTCCAGAACCGGGTCACTGCCGAGCAGATTCGCGGTAAAGTACTGATCGACTTCCGTCCACTGTTCCTGGGTCATGATGAGTGAATAGATGAGGTTGTACGCTTCAGGCGCCGAGCCTTTTGCCGAGAAATATGTACGGGCGTCCCGGTACGAGACCCATTTGTTTTCGTCAGATTGTCGATCATCAAGCTCATTCGCTAACTTTTATCACATGACTAAGACACGCACCATTGCAATTCTCACCGGCGGCGGCGACGTCCCAGGTTTAAATCCCGCGATCCGCGCGATCACCATCCGCGCGCTCCGCGAAGGATACCGCGTCGTCGGCATCCGGCGCGGTTGGGCCGGACTGGTAGACTATAACCAGGAAGCGGGCGCCGACAACTCCGAGAACGTTCAGGACCTCACGGAGGCGGACGTTAATCGCGCCGGCCGCACCGGCGGAACTTTCCTCCACACCTCCCGCACTCGGCCCAGCCATCTTCCAAAGGCGCGCGTGCCGGAGCACCTCACCGGCTACGACGAGCCGATCAACGATGTCACCAAGACGCTTCTCAAGAATCTGGAGCACATCGGAGTCGACGCGCTGATTCCAATCGGGGGCGACGACACGCTCAGCTACGGCAAGCGCCTCCACGACGAGGGTGTGCACGTCGTCGCAATCCCGAAGACGATGGACAACGACGTCTACGGCACCGACTACTGCATCGGCTTCAGTACATGCGTCACGCGCACGATCGAGCTCACGCACCGTCTGCGCACGTCGGCCGGCTCGCACGAGCGCTTTCTCGTCATCGAAGTCTTCGGCAGATACGCCGGCTTCACCGCATTGCTACCGACGATGGCCGGCGCCGCGGATCGCTGCCTCATTCCCGAGTACGCGGCGGATGTCGAGCACCTGGCCGAGCTGATGACGTACGATCACAACAGAAATCCGAGCAAGTATTCGGTCGCCCTCGTGTCAGAGGGGGCCAGTCTCAAGTCGCAGGAGGGGATGAGCTTCGAGAGCGACGAGAAAGACATGTTCGGACATCGCAAGCTTGGCGGCATTGGCGACAAGGTCGCGTCGGCGCTCAAGGCGTACTCACCCAAATACAATAAAGGCCGCCGCATCGACGTCGTCAACCAGCGACTGGGTTATCTCGTTCGCTCGGGCGATCCCGACGCGCTCGACTCGATCGTGCCGATGGCATTCGGCAATCTGGCGCTCGACCTGATCCTGAAGAAGGAGTTCGGCCGCCTGGTGAGCGTCCACAAAGGATTCTACGACAGCGTGCCGATCACCAGCGTGACGTCCGAGAAAAAAGTCGTCAACGTCGAGAAGTACTACAACACGGACCGCCTTCGCCCGATCTACGAGTTCGACGGCGCGCCGCTCTTCATCATGACCAGCGACTGATCGATTGTCTAGTGATTCTGGGGGATTCGTGTCGCTCTTCTTCAACGACTCGCTTCATGTCATCGGATCACGGGTCATGCTGCCGCAAGGGAGATCTGTCGCCCACGAGCCAGATGTGCCCGAACGGATCTGTGAATCCGCCCTGGCGATGCTTCCCCCACGGCATCTCATGATCTCGAACAGGATCTCTAGCCTTGGCGCCGACCGCGCGCTGGTACCACTCGACCGCGGCCGGAGCATCGGGGACCGCGAGCATCACTGAAATAGTCGGGCGTGATTTCATGATTCCACGATAGTCATCGGTTGCTGCGCTGGCTCAGGCAAAATGGAATCCCTCACGCGGGCGTTGGTGGAGCGACGAACCGCCTCGATACTCGCTCGTACGAATGCGCGAGCTCGAGCAGCCGTGCGTCGCTTCCCGGAAGTCCAACGAATGAGATGTTGCCGGCCGGCATGCCGTCAAACCCGAGTCCCGTCGGCACTGAAACCTCCGGCAGCCCCAGCCAGTTGCCATAGCCAAGCGTGGTGCGGATGTCGGGCCAGGGATCGACGGCGCGCGGCGCGGGGAAGGGCATCGTCGGATAGATCATCGCGTCGAGACGCTGCGCGCGGAATGTATCCGCGAGCTGCGCCGCCACCGTCGCGCGCGATCGCGCGAACGAAAGTCCGGCGCCGTCGTTCTCATAGGGCTGGACGATGAGCTTCGCCATCTCCGTCCACTCCTTCGGCAGCACGTCGTAGAATGCGCGATACGCCGCCAATCCTCGCTCGACATCGGCGCGTGCATCGCCGCCGTGTCTGATGAAATATCTGAAGAGCGCGTTCGCCGTTGCCGCCGGTGATTCGTGGTTAGGTGCGAGATCGCCCCGCGCCATCGCTGCATCGGCGAACAGGCTTCGCACGTTCGCGCGCGTGACCGTGGGCGCGGAAAGCTCGACGATCGCACCAGCGGCCGAGATGTCCAGAACGGCGCGATCGAACACCGCCAGCGACTGGGTCGTCATCTGTGCACGCGGTACGTGCGCTTCGACCAGACCGAGTCGAGCATTTTTGAGAGCATCGTCACGCAGGCGCGCGAGCCGACCTCTCCTACGCTGAGCGAGGAGCGCCAGTCCATCCGATGAGTCGGGTCCAGCGATCGCGTCGAGAAGGAGCGCTGCATCGGCGACGTTGCGCGCGAGCGGACCATGAGTATCGAGATACGGCCACGTCGGAATAACTCC
>JBDTIV010000067.1:0-17286 GCA_039936175.1 Gemmatimonadaceae bacterium
TGCCGCGAGCCTTCTCCTCGGGTGCCTTGTCGATCTGATCGAATGCGACCGCGGATGCCAGTCCCTTCTTGGCCTGGATCGCCGTGATGGCGGCCGTCAGCGTGGTCTTCCCGTGATCGACGTGGCCAATCGTGCCGACGTTTACGTGGGGCTTCGTACGGTTGAATTTCTCTTTGCTCATTTCATCCTCTAATGCGTTTCGTAATGGTACAAGCTCGCGATCGGGATTGAACCGATGACCTCACCCTTACCAAGGGTGTGCTCTACCAACTGAGCTACGCGAGCGGCTTCTTCTTCCTGGTGCTGCCGGCTGGTTCTGCTCCGCCGTTCACTGCGTCCTCGCGCTTCATGGCACCGTTACCCTCAGAGCGGGAGACGGGACTCGAACCCGCGACATCAAGCTTGGAAGGCTAGCGCTCTACCAACTGAGCTACTCCCGCGTACATAACTGCGGACTGCGAACTACTGCGGACAACTGGATTCGTAAAAAATCCGACCCTCCAACAAGAATGGTGGGGGAAGGATTCGAACCTTCGTAGGCGTTAGCCGGCAGATTTACAGTCTGCTCCCTTTGGCCGCTCGGGCACCCCACCTTTTTTAGTTGCCAGACCCGAAGCGAGTCAGCAAAGCTGACGGGGAGAATCGAACTCCCAACCTGCTGATTACAAATCAGCTGCTCTGCCAATTGAGCTACGTCAGCAACAAACAGCGATTTTTCATCGCAAGCCAAGTAGAATAGCCAACTTAGAGTGACGAGTCAACCCGAGCGCGATGCGGTCGAAAGTGCGCTCGCGACGGCACCAACGTGCTGGATACAAACCCACAGCATCAGCGCCAAAGGCGGCAGAAAGAAAACTCCAATCGACCACATTCCCAGAATGGCGGAGCCGGCGAGTCCGATCAGGGCGAAACCCTCCGCCATCCAACGCAAACGAGTCCTCCAGAGAAGGGCCGGCAGGGCGAGCAGAAGCAACGCGATTGCGAGCAGAACCGAGAGGGTAGAAAAAGTTGGCATACTCATCGGACTGAACCGGATCGTTTGTATCACGACGACGAGTGCCAGCAGCGATACCACCGCGCAAAACCAGACGACGATTCGTTCCAGAATTGAGCTCTGCGTCAGGGCAACGTTTCCCCGCCCATTCTTGGAGGCAGATGCGAATGCGGCGACTCCGGCGCTAAGAATGCCGAATACAATGGCTACCAATCCTATCGGCCAGATCAAACGCGCGAAAAACTGCAATACGGCTACCGCAGCTTCTTCCATTTGGTCGCCTGTGGACCGTCCTCGATCGCAATCCCTCGCGCTTCAATTTCCGTGCGAATCGCATCGGCCTGCGCGAATTCCTTTCTTGCCCGCGCATTCTTGCGGGCCGCGAGCCTCTCTTCAATCCAGCTCGCCAACTCTGGTTCAGGCCCCGTGGCTTCCGGAATTACGTCCAGCACCGAGTTGATACGCGCGAAGACTTCGCGCGCCTTCTCCAGCGCGCGGCGATCGACGCCGCCGCGGTCCAGCTCCACGTTTGCTTTCCGGATGAACGTAAAGAGCGCCCCCATCGCTATCGGAGCGTTCAGGTCGTCATAGAGCGCGGCGACCACGGCCGACTCGGCGTCCTCGGCCACCTTCTCAAGCTCGGGCGTAGCACTCTTCGCATCCGCCAGGCGCTGCGCAAAGTCGGCGATGCGTTTGACGCCTTCCATCGATGCCTCGAGCGCGTCGGCTGACATGTTGAGCTGCTTCCGGTAATGCGTAGAGAAAACGAAATGGCGAAATGCGGCGGCGGGAATGCCCTGCTCGCGGAGATCCTGCACCGTCGCGACATTGCCGAGCCGCTTGGCCATCTTGCTTCCGTCGGTGAGCAGAAATTCACCGTGGCACCAGAAGCGCGAGAATGGCTTCCCCGTCGCTCCTTCCGACTGCGCGATCTCGTCCTCGAGGTGCGGGAAGATCAGATCGATCCCGCCGCAATGGATGTCGAGCGTCTCGCCCAGGTATTTCATCGCCATGGCCGAGCACTCGAGATGCCAGCCGGGTCGCCCCCTGCCCCACGGTGAATCCCACGCCGCGCCCGTCGTTTCGTCTTCCGGCTTTGCCGCTTTCCAGAGGGCGAAATCCTGCGCGTTTTCCTTTGAGTAGTCGTCCTGCAGCACGCGCGCGCCGGACTTCACCTCGCGCGTGTCGAGACGCGAGAGCTTGCCGTAGCCCTTGAATTTGTCGATCGCGAAATAGACGGTGCCGTCATCCGCGAGATAGGCCAGCTTCCGCTCCATGAGTCGCCCGACGATCGCGATCATCTCCGGAATGTGGTCCGTCGCCTTTGGATAAAGCTCTGCGTCCTGAATCCGAAGGAAGGCACGATCTTCGTTGAACTTCCGCTCGACGGGCGCGGTCACTTCGCCAATTGTGACACCCTGCTCGCTCGCGGCCTTGATGATCTTGTCGTCGACGTCGGTGAGATTCATCACCTGATTGACCTTCCATCCGCGCAGCCCGATTACGCGCCGGAGCAGATCCTCGAACAGGAAAGTCCTGAAGTTGCCGAGGTGCGCGGGCTTGTAGACCGTCGGGCCACAGGTGTACACGCGAACCGTTTTGCCGTCTTCGGGCTCGAACGTCTCGATGCTGCGCGTGAGCGTGTTGTACAGGCGGAAGTCGGACATTCGCGGAAGGTAGGCCCACGGGTGTGGAGGGTCAACACGACTTCACTACTGTGGCGAGTCCCTTTCCTTTATCAGGATACGAGCTTGGCCTGCTTGAGGCGACCTCCTCCGGGCACGGTGTTCAGCGGATCAGTAAAGGCTGGCTCACGCCGGTGTAACATTACGACACGTCCTTCGGACATCGTCACGACTCTGCTGGCGACGCGGTGCAGCTCGACTGCATTGGGTGCCGATATGAGGATGGTGACACCCCGCTGGGAGAGGCGGGTGAGCAAATCGATGATTTCGCCCTCGAAGAGCAGACCCTCGCCCCACAGAGTCTCGTCGAGGAGAATGGCGCGTGGCGACCCAATCAACGCTTGCGCGAGTCCCAGTCGCTGCACAAGGCTCGGCGCAAGGTGCGCGACCCGACATGCCGCGTGCACGTGAAGCGACACTTCCCGGAGTGCGGCTTCCACCTGCGCCGCGCGGTTGGCGGATGAGAGATCGTGAAGCGTCGCGTAATACTCGAGGGCTTCGCGCACGGTGAGAAAGGAGTAGTATCCCGCGCGTTGCGGGACGTACGCGAGCCCGTGAGGGACGTGGTGTCCCGTGATCTGTTCTCCGAACCATGTGATCGTGCCCTCATCGGCCCTCAGCAAACCGGCGAGGCAGAAGAGAAGGGTAGATTTTCCGGCGCCCGGCCGACCGACGAGTCCGATGATTTCGCCCAGCTCGATGTCGAGATTCACTTCGCGAAGCGCGGGAACTGGAGTGGCCCGGCCGCGGGGGCCGGCGAAGTACGTCTTGGTGAGACCCCGAACGCAAAGAGCGCGCATCTGACGAACCTCCGCGGTGGTGAGCGCGAAGTGTGTCGTCCGATGTCTAGCGGCATGGAACCGTTAAACGGCCGATGAAAGCGATAACTCGCGTTCGGAACATGCCTTTCACTCTGTCGCTCGATCCCGAGACTACGCGATTTTCTTCGGCTCCCTCTTGCTGATCAAATCGGGAGGCAACACCGAGGCGACGATCACACCGCCATCGGGAACCGGCACGCGCAGAACAAAAATTCGATCGCGCGTGCTCTTTCTGAATCCCTGACCTTCGTAGATGCGGTTGATGAGGATCCTCCTCACGATCACGTTCACGGTCACGAGTATCGGGAGCGCGACGACGAGGCCGAGCGGGCCGAGCAACTGTCCAACGATGAGCACCGCGGTGATGGTGAGCACGGGTGCCATCTCGATCTTTTTGGACATGACGAGCGGCGAGACGAGATTGCCTTCGATCAGGTGAATCACGACTCCCAGCAGAAGCACATAGATCGCGCGCGTTCCCCCGCCGGGTCCGCCAAGCACGAATAGCGCTGGGAGCGTGGTAGAAAGGAGAGTTCCGAAAAAGGGGACGACCGCCACCAATCCGGTGAAAATGCCGAACGTCAGCCAGTACGGAACCTTGAGTATGTACAGTCCCGCCGCGGTCAGTGTCGCGAGCAGCGTCATCGTCAACAGCTGTCCAACGATGTAGGCGCGAAGACCGTCAGCCAGATTGCGCAGCACATCGCGCACGAGGTCGCGATGGATCGGCGGAAAGAGCGCAATCAGCCATTCCCGATACACACCCGGCTGCAACGCAAGATAGATCGCCATTACGCCCACCGCGAAACAGTCGATCATGATGCGAACCAGACCGAAAACTCTCGGAGCCAGGTTCTGCGCCTGGGAGGCGGCCTGGTCGTACACGGCAGTCACCAGGGGATGCTCGCCCGGCTTCCAAACGTCCTTCATCGCGGGGAAGCGCGCTACGAAGTGATCGATGCCCGTTTCCCAGGTCTCGAGGTACTGGGGCATCACGACGATCAGCGCTCTCGTCTGCTCGACCACCGGCGGAAGCAGGATCGCAAACAATCCGATGAGAGCGCCGGCCGAGCCCACAACCGAGACGAAGAAAGCAAGACGCGGTGGAAAGTGGGCGTGCTCGACCAGAAGGTCTCTCACCGCTCCAAGATAGAGCGAGAGAATTATCGCGACGAACAGAAGAAGGAAGACATCAGCGGTCTCCCCGAACATCCAGAGCAACAGCAGCGTCAGTATCACTCCGGCCAGGATCGGCGCTACTTTGACCCTTGCGCCTGGCACCGCTGCGCTGGCCAACTACTTGTTCTCGTCGTGTATTTCTTCGACTTCGATCGAGTCCTCTTCCTGGTGCTGTCCCGCGCCGAGCGCCCTGTTCAGCTGCGTGCCACCGGCGGGAAGCACACCCATCTTCTGCTTGAGCGCGATCAGCTGCATCTCGGCCGAGATATTCGCCCCCCCTGCCTCGAGCTTCTTGAAGTCCTTGGCCAGCTTGTCGCCCGAGAACTCCTCGTCGATCTCTGCGCTCGCTTTGATCTTTCGCTCGTTGGTCTCGATTTTCTCTTCCATGCGCGCAAAGGCCTCGAAGGCTGATTTCTCGGAGATGTGCGACATCGTCTCGTTGATGCGCTTCTGCGCATCGGCGCGACGCTGTTTCGCGAGAAGGAGATTTTTCTTGCGATTCGCCTCTTCAATGTTGTCGTTGAGGCTGCGAAGTGAATCCTTGAGGCGATCGGTCTCCTGCTTGTGGGCCTGCCAGGTGAGCTGCATCTGCTCGCCCCGGGAGATGTGCTCCGTGCGACGCATCAGCGCCTGCTTCGCGAGCTCGTCCTGATTCTGCTGGACGGCGAGCATCGCTCTCCGCTCCCAATCCTCGGCTTCCTTCAGCTCCTGCTTGGTCTGATCCTGAAGCCGCTTCTCGTCCGCGATGGCGGCGGCGACCTGCTGCTTCGCCTTCACCAGCTGCGAGCGCATGTCGAGGATGATCTGATTGAGCATCTTCTCGGGCTGCTCGAATTCCGAGATCACCGCGTTGACGTTGGAGCGGAACAGCATCGCTATTCGATCGAAAATATTCATGGCTCTTGAGGGATTGAGTCTTTGTAAAAGATGCAACTGCAACTGCGTGAGTGGTGAGCGGCGTTGGACTTCGTGATTATCACAATAATGCCTACCGCGAAATTACCGCTTTAATCGCCTCATCACTAGCTAAATGTCAGCCATCCGACCGCTTTATCTGGTACAGGCGCTCCTTTGCCAGCCGGCGCCCGGTTGGCGTCGCCGCCAGTCCGCCACCCGCGGTCTCGCGGTAGCGGACGTCCATCTCCCGGCCGATCTCGCCCATCACATCTATCACCTCGTCGACCGGAATCGCGAACGTGATTCCGGCTAAAGCCATCTCGATTCCCGCCAGCGCTATCGCCGAACCGGTTGCGTTGCGAAAGACGCATGGCAGCTCGACGAGCCCGCCCAACGGATCGCAGACGAGTCCCAGCGTTCCCTGCATCGTGAGCGCTACCGCGTGGCCCACCTGTGACGCCGTTCCGCCCAGCATTTCCGTTGCGGCGCCCGCCGCCATTCCCGCCGCCGCTCCCGTTTCCGCCTGGCACCCGCCTTCCGCGCCAGAGAGCGACGCGCGCTCCGCCACCACCGCACCGATCAATCCTGCCGTCGCCAGACCGTCGACGACCTTGTCGTCCGGCACCGACCGGGCTTTCGCCAGGCCGGTGAGAATCGCCGGCAGGACCCCTGCCCCACCAGCCGTCGGCGCCGCCACGATCACGCCCATCGCCGCATTCACTTCCTGCACCGCGAGAGCCCGGGTGAGTATGTCGCGAAACGGAGTCTGAGCGAGCGGACCTTTGTCGCTCACTCGCAGCTTCGCAGCATCCCCACCGACCAATCCCGAGGCCGAGTAGAGATCTCCGACCAAGCCCTTCTCGATAGCGCTGCGCATGACGACGAGCGCCCGTAACAGGGCTGCCCGAATGTCTTCGACCGGCCGGCCCTGATCCCTGGCTTCGGTCTCGAGGGCTACCAGTGCCAGGGACTTCTTCTGCTTTTCCGCGTCCCGGATTGCGTCAGCGAGCGCCTTGTACACTCAGCCCCCGCTCACTTTCGGCAGCCGGCGAGTCCAACGCACCCAGTCGAGCGCCGTAAGCTCTTCGCCTGCCTTCTTGTCGGGCACCTCGTCGCATTCGATAACCATGAATGCGTCTCCGCCCCTCTCCTTTCTCGTCAGCTTGAGCGTTGCGATGTTGATTTCGTGCTCGGCAAGGATCCCGGTGATTCTGGCGATCGAACCCTTCCTATCCTCAGCTACGAGAACGATGGTGTGGAAGTTTCCGGTTACCTCGACGGGGTAGCCGTCGATCTCCTGGACGAGAACCCTGCCCGCTCCCAGCGAGGAGCCGAGCATCGTGGACCTGGTGCCATTCAGCTCGAGGTTGATGCGCACTGTGTTGGGATGCGCGGCGTCGGCGATTGTCGTCTTCTCGAACTTGTAGTCAAGACCTTCGCGCTCCGCGATCTGGAGCGCCTCTCGAAGCCGTTCGTCGTCGGGACGAAAACCGAGGAGGCCGCCGACGAGCGCCTTGTCGGTGCCGTGTCCTTCGCCGGTACGCGCAAAGGAGCCGTGAAGCTGAAGAACTCCCGACTGAGGCGTTCCCCCTACGAGTCCGCGCGCGAGCAGGCCGAGCCGGCATGCGCCAGCGGTGTGCGAGGAGGAGGGGCCGACCATGACCGGTCCAATGATATCCAGCAACGAGACCATTCTGACATCTCTCCTTTGGGCAGGCCCGGGACGAATGGGGCAGACCCCGCGGTTACCATACACCTACTATATGGCGGGACGACCTACCCCGCCTTGAGCGCCACCTTTTTCCGGCTGCCGCTGCGCTTCCTGGTCAACATCGTGCGCAAGTACTGGCCCGTATATGACGCCTTCACGTCCGCCACGTCTTCCGGCGTCCCCGCCGCGACCACATCCCCACCGCGCAAACCGCCCTCGGGCCCGAGGTCCACGATCCAGTCGGCAGTCTTGATGACATCGAGGTTGTGCTCAATGACGAGCACCGTGTTCCCCCGGTCAACAAGCCGGTGCAGCACGGTGAGCAGCATGCGCACATCTTCGAAGTGCAGTCCCGTCGTCGGCTCGTCGAGGATATAGAAGGTGCGACCCGTGTCGCGCTTGGAAAGTTCCGCGGCGAGCTTGACGCGCTGCGCCTCACCACCGGACAGCGTGGTCGCGCTCTGACCGAGATGGATGTAGCCGAGGCCAACATCGAATAGCGTCTGGAGCTTCTGGCGGACGCGCGGCTGGTTCTCGAAGAAAGCGAGCGCGTCTTCCACGGTCTGCTCGAGAACGTCGGCGATGCTGAGACCACGGAAGCGCACCTCGAGGGTCTCTCGATTGTAGCGCTTGCCTTTGCAGACGTCGCATGGAACGTAGACATCCGGCAGGAAATGCATCTCGATCTTGACGAGACCGTCGCCTTCGCACGCTTCGCAGCGTCCGCCCTTCACGTTGAACGAGAATCTTCCCGGCCCGTATCCCCGGATCTTCGCCTCGGGCAGCTCGGCGAACAGCTCGCGAATTGGCGTGAAAAGCCCCGTGTACGTGGCGGGATTGGACCGCGGCGTACGACCGATCGGGCTTTGGTCGATGTCGATGACTTTGTCCAGGTGCTCGAAACCGGTGATACGCTTGTGTGCGCCCGGAATCACGCGCGCGCGATAGAAATGGCGCGCCATCGCGTTGTGCAGAATGTCTTCGATGAGCGTCGACTTGCCGCTGCCCGACACGCCGGTGATGGTGACGAAGAGCCCGAGCGGAATCTCGACATCGAGGTTGCGCAGGTTGTGCTCGCGCGCGCCCTCGATGCGAATCACGCGCTTAGGATCGCGCGCGCGCCGCACTTCCGGAATCGGAATTTCGGCTTCGCCGCGCAGGTACCGCCCGGTGATAGAGTCGGGGTGGTTGCGCACTTCGTCGACGGTTCCGGCGGCGATCACGAGACCACCGTGCTTTCCCGCTCCCGGTCCCAGATCGATGAGATGGTCGGCCGCTTCCATCGTTTCTTCGTCGTGTTCTACCACGATTACGGTGTTGCCGAGGTCGCGCAGCTGGCGCAGCGTGGCGAGAAGGCGCGCGTTGTCGCGCTGGTGTAGCCCGATCGACGGTTCGTCGAGGATATACAGCACGCCCACGAGTCGCGAGCCGATCTGAGTAGCCAGGCGAATGCGTTGCGCTTCACCGCCCGACAGAGACTCGGCGGACCGGCCCAGCGTGAGATACTCGAGGCCGACATCGTTCAGGAAGCGAAGACGCTCGCGCACTTCCTTGAGAATCGGCGCGGCGATCTCCGGGTCGAGCCCGGGCTTTCCGTTGCCGCGTACGGGAACGTTCTCGAAGAACGTGAGCGCATCGGTGATCGACAATTGGACGAGATCACCAAGGTTCTGTCCCGCGAGAGTGACTGCAAGCGATTCGGGCTTGAGCCTGCGTCCGCCGCATGTCGTGCACGGCTTCTCGACCATGAACTGGTCGAGCTCGATTCGCACCGAATCGGATTCAGTGTCGTCGTACCGGCGCTGGATATTGGAAAGGATTCCTTCCCAGTGAGTGCCCGAGTTATCCGTGCGCTGACCGGATTTCCCGCCAGTACCATAGAGAAGCTTGTCGCGCACTTCGGAGCTCAGCTTGCCCCAAGGAGTGTTGAGATTGAACCCGAGCTGGCTGGCGAGGCCCGGGAGGATGACCTTTTTCAGATATCCATCGGGCTCACCCCAAGGCAGCACGACGCCCTCGAGAATGGTGATGCTGGCGTCGCCGAGGATCAACTCTTCACTGACCTCGCGCCGCGAGCCGAGACCGCCGCACGCCGGACAGGCGCCGAACGGAGAGTTGAAGGAGAAGTGGCGTGGCTCGAGCTCGGGAAGCGATATGCCGCACACCGGGCAGCCGTATTTTTCGGAGAAGAGGTGCGCCGTGTGATCGTCGGCCCTTTGAACTTCGACCAGGCCCTCGGAAAGCTTGAGCGCCGTCTCGACGGAATCATTGAGCCGCCCGCGGTCCTCGGCGCGCACGACCAGACGGTCGACGATCACCGAGATGTTGTGATTCATGCGCCGATTGAGCTTTGGCGGATCGGCGACCTCGATCAGCTCGCCGTCGACGATGGCGCGAACGAAGCCTTGTTTGCGCGCGGCCTCGAACAGCTCGCGAAACTCGCCTTTGCGCCCACGGACGAGCGGAGCGAGGATCTCGAGCCGCGTCCCCTCCGGCCAGGCGAGGATGGAGTCGGCGATCTGTCCCGCGCTCTGCCGCTCGACCTGACGGCCGCAGTTTGGGCAGTGAGGTGTTCCGGCACGCGCGTAAAGGAGCCGGAGATAGTCGTAGATCTCGGTGACCGTTCCGACGGTCGACCTCGGGTTGTGGCCGGCGCTCTTCTGCTCGATGGAGATGGCGGGCGACAATCCTTCGATGGAGTCGACATCGGGCTTCTCCATGAGGCCGAGGAACTGGCGGGCGTAGGCGGAGAGCGACTCGACGTAGCGGCGCTGCCCTTCGGCGTAGATAGTATCGAACGCGAGCGACGACTTCCCCGAGCCCGACAACCCGGTGATGACGGTCAGGCGGTCGCGCGGGATGGTGACGTCGATGTTGCGGAGGTTGTGCTCGCGGGCGCCGCGTACGATCAGAGATTCTTCCGGCATAGCCTTGTAAAATCGCCAGTTACACGGCGAGACTCAAGCCGCCACCTTACACGCAGCTTGCATCGGGAAGCGCGCCGCGCCCTTATACGGGCGCCTATTTTGCACTTGAGGTTCGCCATGCCTGTGATCAAACAGATGATCGACGTCGTTACTATGAAGTCGGATCGTCCGATGCGCCGTTTGCTGGCGTACTACGGGATCCTCGCGATAGTGGTTCTGATACTCTCCTACTTCTTTCCCGGGATGGTCTTCCGGCTTGCCGCCAAGGGACTCGGAGAGGTCTCCGAAGGTCCCACTGCGCTGGCCGACGCGTTATCCGGGTCTCCAACCACGGTCAGTGCGTTCGGTCCGGGTTCTCTCGGTGATCTGGCGCTGACGACCGTACTGATCCTCGTTGGCGTGATCGTGCTAATGCTGCCGGTGACGTGGGTGTACATGTCCGCCCGACCGGTTCAGGGACATAGCCAGTCCATAGTGCAGACACTGATCCTCCTCCCTATCGTCGTCTCTGGAATAGTCTTCATAGTGCAGAACAGCCTGGCCCTCGCTTTCAGCCTTGCCGGAGTGATGGCGGCCGTGCGTTTTCGAACGACCTTCAGGGACACACGAGAGCTCGTCTACATTTTCCTCAGCATAGTCGTCGGCTTCTCGGCCGGCGTGCAATCGCTGGCCGTCGGCGCCCTGATCTCCATCGTGTTCAACTTCGTTCTCGTTTTCGCCTGGCGGTACGACTACGGCCGAAGCGGACTGACACCGACCGCCTCAGCGCAGTGGTCCGGGCCGCTGAACTCTCTCGCCAGCGAGACGGGCGATCATGAGATCCCCGATCGCGACCTGATGCTTTCGCTCACGCCCGAGAAAGCAGATGCGCTCGCCGACAGATTTACGAGAGTGAGCCAGACCCTGGGGACAAAGAAGAAGAAGCCGCGCTATACCGCCGTGCTCACCGTAAGAACTTTCGACGTTCCGCGCGCGCAAGCGCACGTTGAACCAATTCTCAACGACACGGCGAAGCGCTGGGACCTCGACGAGGTCGTGACGAACACCGGCAAGCCTTCCGACATCTACTACCTCACGAAGCTCAAGAAGTCAGTCGAGAGGGACGAGCTCCTCACTGCGATCCATAACAACGCTCAGGGCGTGATCGATTCCGTTGATCTCGAGACCGGGAAGTCGGTAGACGGCAGGCGCAGCACCAAGAAATGAAGCGGGTGCGAACTCTGGCCCTGCTCGTGAGCGCCCTGGTTTGCAGTGCCGGCTGCCGCGACACGCCGCAGGCAAAGGCGGCACAGCTTCGCTCACTGGCGTCGGCGAGAAACCAGCAGCTCGCTCGCAGGCTTGCGACCGCGGATGCAAATCCGACGAAGCCGGTACCCGTCGCAATGTGGACGATGCCGCCGGAGCTGAAGGAGATCTCGGGCCTTGCGCTCACCACTCGTGGAACCGTTCTGACGCACGACGACGAGATTGGCAGGATTTACGAGATCGACCCGAAGGCTGGAATCATCCTGAAGCGCTTCACCCTTTCCGGGGAGCCGCACGGAGATTTCGAGGCAATTACAATCGCCGGGCCGGATGTCTATCTGCTCGAGAGCAATGGCAAGCTGTACAGGTTCAAAGAGGGCGGGGACGGCCAGGTGGTGCCGTACCGGAAGTACGATACGCACCTGGGCAAAGAGTGCGAATTCGAGAGCCTTGCCTTCGAGGCAGACAGCTCGAGGCTGCTACTCGCCTGCAAAAAAGTCGCGAAGAAAGGCGGCAACCACGATCTGGTGATCTACCGCCTGCCCATCCCCATCACGGATTCAACGAGAATGTCGGTGCTCACCGTTCCGATGACCGAGGTGATCGGGTCGAACAAGTGGAAGAACTTCCGCGCGTCTGATCTCAACATAGATCCGGTAACGGGCAATTACGTCCTGATAGCCTCCCACGAGAGGGCACTGGCCGTGATCACACCCAACGGCGATGTCGTGTGGTCAGGTCCGATTCCCGAGGCCGGAAATCACAACCAGGCTGAGGGTGTCGCGATCACCAAGGACAGCCTTCTGCTCATAAGCGACGAGGCTACCCATGTTCCCGCGGATCTGTCGCTGTATCGATGGCGCAGGTGATGCACAGGGAGCGGCCATGACCATGACTCTCAACAGCCAGCGGCGTCCAGCCGCATTCGCGACGGGCATGGCGCTCGCATTGCTCGCTATCACACTGCTCTCGATTACAGCGTACTCCCAATCTCCGGCACGCCGAGTGGGTAGCGACAGCGTGGTGGTGATGCCGGGTGAGATCTACAAGGCTGGCGACTTTCACGAGTGGCTTCTGGGAAAGAACTACCGGCCAGAGTGGACTACTCCGATCAAGGTGCCGGTCCTCGACCTTCAGAGATTTCACGGAGGGCTCAAGCCGACGAAGAAGGGTGGTGGCGCGCAGACAATATCCCTCCGCTTCGACGCCGCCGATGGCACGAAGTGGGTATTTCGTTCGGTAAGGAAGCGGGCGGGCATTCTGTCCAAGCAGTACGACGGTACGATCATCTGGTGGGTCGTTCGCGACGAAGGAAGCTCGTCGCATCCGCTCGGTGCCATTGCGGTTGCCCCAATACAGGCGACCGCGGGCGTACTTCATCCGACGCCGACGGTGGCTATGATGCCGAACGACCCAGCGCTCGGCGAATTCCAGAAGCAATTCGCGGGGATGATGGGAGAGCTCGAGGAGCATCCCGACGTTCCGAAAAAGGGGCCGGCATTCGCCGGCGCCGACGAGATCTTCGCCAGCGACACTCTGCTCACGATGATCAACACCTCGCCGGAAACGCAGGTCGATGCGCGAAAGTTCCTCACGGCGATGGAGCTGGACATGATCATCGGCGACAACGACAGACATCCCGACCAGTGGAAATGGGCCCGCTACGGCAAGAGTGAGGCGTCGCTGTTGCAGCCGATCGCCGAGGACCGTGACAAGGCTTTCGTGTCTTACGGTGGTGTGGCAATGGCTATCGCGAGACTTGTTCTGCCGCCGCTCGTGAAATTCGAGCCTCGGTACTCTGATCCGCAGGCGCTGTTCGCGAACGCGGGGGAATTCGACCGACGCATGCTGCAGGGCCTCGAGAAGTCGGTGTGGGATTCGGTGGCGACCGTGCTGATGCAGCGAATCACCGACCAGGTGATCGATCAGTCGATGGAGGCGCTGCCGCCGGAGTACGCGAGGCTATCCCCCGCGATCGCCGCGAAGCTGAAGGCTCGGCGGAACGCTCTGCGCTCCGTTTCCGACCGCTACTACGGCCAGCTCTGGCAGACTGCCGACGTCCACGGCACCGATGCGGATGAAAACCTGACCGTGACGCGCGCCGCCGACGGCATCGTGGACGTGAGCATCCAGGCAGGCAATAGTGCTCCGTATTTCCGGCGACGATTCGACGCGCATGAAACCCGACGGCTCCGCATCTATTTGCACGGCGGCAACGACGGGGCGACGGTTCAGGGAAATGTCCGCTCCAGCATCCCGGTGAGAATCATCGGCGGCAACGGGACGAACACGTTTGTCGATGTCTCGACGGTCAACGGCAGGAAGAATCCGACGCATTTCTACGACGCCGGAACGGTCACCAATGTGAAGTATGCAAAGGACACCGTCGACGAGCGGATCAACATCGACAACGCGTTCAACCACTATTTCAACCGGCGTCCCTGGCTGCACGCGTACGGCACGCTCATTCCTCCGCAACGCGATCGGGGCTCCTCGATGGCCCCGGTGCTCGGCATCCACTCGCAGCGTCTCCTCGGCATCTATCCGGTCATCGGACTGTCGCGCAAGAACTACGGATTTCGCGACGTCCCGTACTCGAGCATGCTGGAGGGCGACATCGGCTACTCGGCGGCCAGCAATCGTCTCCGGATTCGCACCATTCTCGACAAGCGATTCGAAGAGTCCGACGTGCACATCCCCGTCACGGCGCACATGTCGCAGTTCGAGATCGTGCAGTTCCACGGCTTCGGCAACGACGTAGCCGATCTGCGCGGAACCTTCTATGGCGTGAGACAGCGCCAGTGGGAATTCAATCCGGCGCTGGGTCTGTCCTTCAACCCCGTGAGTGACATCTCGATCGGCCCGATCGTTCGCTACACTACAACGGACAGCGTGCCGAACCGGTTGATCTCGCAGCTTCAACCGTATGGTTTCGCGAAGTTCGGGCAGGCAGGACTTCGCCTGAAGGTGCGGCTCGACAACAAGTGGATGATCGACACGGTGAAGCCGCGCTTCGTGGTGGACGTGACGGGCGTGGGATATCCCGGCATCTGGGACGCAACTCAGAAGTACGAGTCGCTCGATGGTTATGGGGAAGCGTTCTTCACACTGCCTGTCGTCAAGAAACCTGTAATCGCGCTGCGCGCCGGCGGAAAAAAGTTGTGGGGGCCGTTCCCGTATTTCGACGCGGCATTCCTTGGCGGGTCGGAAACTTTCAGAACGGAAGAGAGGCAGCGGTACGCCGGCGATGCTTCGGTGTATGGAACGGGCGAATTGCGCGTTCCCATCGCCAGGTTTCCGTTCATTCTGCCGCTCGATGTCGGCGCGATCGGATTCACGGACATGGGTCGCGTCTACGTTAATGGACAGTCGCCGCGCGGTTGGCAGAAAGCGGCTGGCGCCGGCTTCTGGGTTGGATTCCTCGATCCCGCCAAGAGCCTGAACGTAATGTTCACGAATCGGAAAGGGCACAAGCTGACCACGAGCTTTGGGTTCGCTCTCTGAGGTAGATGGGATCTGCCTGATCGCCTGTGCAGTCCTGGTTTTTGGCTGCTCGCGTGGGGAGAAACCGAAACCAACGCCCCGGGCGTCGCTGCCTTCCGATCAGGTTGATTCGATTCTTCCCGGCGCGACTGTACTGGTTTCTGCCGGCGACATCGCGGTCTGTGGCAAGACTGGCGATGAAGGAACAGCCGCCCTCGTCGAGAGAATTCTCACATCGGACAGCGCTCACAACGTGCCGACTGTCGTTGCTACGCTTGGTGACAACGCCTATCCATCGGGCTCGAGCGGGGTAGATGGCGACTACCCGCGGTGTTTCTCGCCGTCATGGGGCTCCGCGCGAATAATGAGAGTGTTGCATCCCTCGCCCGGAAATCACGACTACGACAGCGGAAACCTCGACGCCTATTCCCGCTATTTCGCGCGGAGCGCCGGACCTTCGGGCAACGGCTACTACAGCTATGACGTCGGTAGCTGGCACGTCGTCGCGCTCAACAGCGAGCTCTATTTCTACGACCTTCGTCCCGGTGTTGCTCGCGCACAGGAGGACTGGCTGCGCAATGATCTGAAGGATCATCCCACGCTCTGCACCCTCGCGTACTTCCACCGCCCACTCTTCAGCTCCGGGGTGTACTCACCCGGGACGAAAGAAATGCACGCGCTGTGGGACATTCTCGACAAAGGGAACGTGGACGTCGTGCTCAATGGGCACGAGCACCACTACGAGCGTTTTCTCCCGCAAACGCCGCAGGGTGTAGCCGACTCGACGCGAGGTATCACCGAGATCATCGCGGGCACGGGCGGAGGCGAGCTGCGCGCCATTCACAAACCGGTGACGGCCAACTCGGTAACGCAGATTCGCGGACGCTTCGGTGTCCTGAAAATGTCGCTCGGGGCAGGTGCATACACGCACGCGTTCATCGACACCGACGGCGGAGTCTGGGACGCCGGGAGCGGAAAATGTCACTAGCGGACGCATATATGAGGTTTCGTTTGGCCGGTGCACCCGTCAGCTTTTACATATGAGCCCTTCGCCGAATTCCTATCTGACCCTCAGCAGCACCGGCGCTCCACAGCTGAGGAACGATGCCGACGTGCGCATCGCGGCGATCGACATCGGCTCGAACTCCATTCGGCAGACCATCGCCGACGTGTCGCCGAGTGGCGTCATCCGGGTCGTTGACGAAATGAAGGCGGCGCCGAGGCTAGGCGCGGGACTCCACAAGACGGGATCGCTGGGAGAGATCGCGATCCAGAATGCTCTGAGCACGCTCAGCAGAATGGCAACGCTCGCCAATCAGCTTGGCGTAAAGCGGACAGAAGTCATCGCCACAAGTGCGGTGCGCGAAGCGAGCAACGGGGACGAGTTTCTCAAGCTCGTTCGCGCCGAGACCGGACTGAAGGCGAGAGTTCTGCGCGGGGAGGATGAGGCGCGACTCAGCTTTCGGAGCGCGCTCGCGCACTTCGATCTTGGCGTCGGTCGCGCCGTGGTGATGGACATCGGTGGCGGATCTCTGGAACTGGCGCTGAGCGCCGATGGACTCGTCGAGCGGTTGATCTCGCTGCCGCTTGGCGCGATCAGAGTGACTGAGGAGTACCTGCCTACGCCGGCGAAAAAGAAGGCAATGCGGAAGCTGAGGAAGCACGTTCGCACCGAGCTCCGGGACAACGTGTCGGCGCGACATTGGCATACGGCGCGAATCATCTGCTCGGGCGGGACATTCACGACTCTGGCGACGATCTATCTCGCGCGCACCGGAATCGAGAACGCGAAGACCGTGCACGGCACCGTCATTCCGCGAGTGGAGCTGGAGCACATCGTGGATCTTCTTCATAACATGTCTCCCGGCGAGCGGCAGTCCGTGCCGGGACTCAACGCCGCGAGAAGCGACATCATTGTGGGAGGCCTGGCGGTCGCGGCCGAAGTCGCCGCGCGGCTCGACGCAAAGGAGCTGGTCGTCTCCGCGTATGGCATCCGGGAAGGGATTCTTCTGGAGAGCGCACACGTGAAACCGGAGTCGGCGGATCCGGGAGAGGCTCGCGAACGATCGGTGCGGGAGCTGGCGGAGAAGTCGCACTACGAGGAGCCGCACTCGCGGCACGTTCAGAAGCTGGCGCTGCAGATCTTCGATTCGATTGGACAGCGACTGGGGTGCACGGCGGACGACAGAAAGCTCCTGGCCGACGCGGCGCTGCTGCACGACATCGGTTATCACATCAGCTACGACAAGCACAACAAGCATTCCTATCATTTGATCGAGCACGCGGAGCTGCTGGGAATGACACCGGCGGATCAGATCGTAGTTGCGAACGTGGCTCGCTACCA
>JBDTIV010000068.1:0-51715 GCA_039936175.1 Gemmatimonadaceae bacterium
ATTCAAAAATGCGCCAACGACGTTCGTCGAAGGCCCCAACAATAACGGATAAGGGAGCGATTGATAATGAACACCAAACCGAAAACGCTTTTCGACTCGATCGATCCTGAGATCATGGCGACAGTGGTGAACCGTCAGGAAGAGATTGCGCAGGGAGCGAGCGCGAGCTCGAAGGTCATCGCGGCCCTGGCGCTGGGGTCGATTCCAGTAGCATTCGCGGCTCTCGCGAAGGACGCCTATGGTCAGACGCCGACCGATGTGATCGACGTTCTGCAATTCGCTCTCACCCTGGAATACCTGGAGGCCGAGTTCTACAATCGCGGCGTCGGATCAGCGGGACTCATTCCGGCGAGCGATCTCGCGATCTTCCAGACCATTCAGAAGCACGAGAACGACCACGTTGCCGCGCTTCAGACATTCATTTCACAGCGTGGTGCGACACCCGGCACGAAGCCGAGCTTCGACTTTACTGCAAAGGGCAACGTTCCAGGATTCAATTTCTCGGTGGGCCAGTACGCGACGTTCCAGGTTCTGTCGCAGGCATTCGAGGACACCGGAGTGCGCGCCTACAAGGGACAGGCGGGAAGGCTGATCAACGACAAGCCGGCGCTCAACGCGGCTCTGTCGATTCACGCCGTCGAGGCGCGTCATGCCTCCGAGATTCGCCGCCTTCGCGGCAAGAAAAGCTGGATAACCGGGAATAGCCGAGATGATCTGCCGGCTTTCACTCAGGGGATCTACGATGGCGAGGACAACACCAATCAGGGCGGAGTCGACATCACCGCTCTGGGCAACGGCAATGGCGGCATCGACGCGGTAACTGAAGCGTTCGACGAGCCTTTGACGAAGGCTCAGGTGCTTACGATCGTCTCGCCGTTCATCAACTGATTCGGCGATCGGGGTGGAGAGAGTAATGAAGCTGGTATTGGGACGGACCAACGGACGGAGCAAAGCCGCGGAAATGCCGATTCTCGATCACTTCGAGGAGCTGAGGCAGCGGCTGTTCTGGGTGGCAGGCGCCGTAGTACTCGGCGTCATCGCCGGATTCATGCTGCTGTCCAGGATCGATCTGATCCGCCTGGGGGAACGTCCCATCCTGCCCTTTCTGCATGGCAGGAATCTGATCTACACACACCCGGGAACCTCGTTCCACATACTGCTCAACGCGTCACTGTTTTTGGGGATAGTACTCGCCGCCCCTGTGATCGTTGGGCAGTTATGGGGTTTTCTGTCGCCCGCGCTCTACGCGCACGAGAAGCGCGTGATCATTCCGGTAATGATGGGAATGGTTGCTCTCTTCCTGGCAGGGGCATCGCTCAGCTTTTTCGTGGTGCTGCCGCTCACGCTCAAGATTTTGATGGGCCTCGAGTCGGGCGCACTCACTCCCATGATCTCGGCCACCGAGTACTTCGACTTCGCGATCAGCATGTGCGTGACGTTCGGGCTGGTGTTCGAGATACCCATCGTGATTCTCGGTTTGACTGCGATGGGAATAGTCACACCGCAGTTTCTGGCGAAGTATCGTCGCCATTCTATCGTCGTATGCTTTACCGTTGCGGCATTCATCACACCAGGCGCGGATCCGTATTCGCTCGTTGCTCTGGCCGTTCCGCTTTATGCACTGTACGAGGGCAGCATCCTGCTCGCGAGAATCGTCGTGCGTCGCCGTGAAAAACGCGATGTGCGCGAGGCCGATTCCGAATTGGTGCAGATGCAGGCGTCGTAACACGATACCGGACCGTCGCCTGCGAGCACGCCACAACATTCCCTTTCAATCAATCGAGGTCAACAAGTGTTCGAGAATCTGAGTCTTCCCCACATCCTGATGGTTCTGGTCATCGTCATGCTCCTTTTTGGGGCAAAGCGAATCCCGGAAATCGCTGGCTCGATGGGGAAGGGAATCAAGGAGTTCAAGCGAAACATCAATGACGCAACCCGGGACGAATCTGCCTCGACAGGCCGCGTTTCAGCCGGCTCGCCGAGCGAAAGCTTGAATCGCAGAGAGCCGGAAGAAGAGCGCAGGGCCGAGCCAAAGCGTCTTTCGTAGACCGGTATCGCGCGCGCGGGTCCACTCGTTGCGCTAGGAGTGCGGTGGAGGGGCCCATGGCTGGTCACCGGAGAGCCTTCATCGCGAGCACCATTCGAAAGCGGATCGAGCGCGGTCTTCAGACGAGAGCGCTGGAGCCGGGCGATCGTCTGCCTAGCACTCGCGAGATAGGCGGGGAGCTCCACGTCGACCCAAGAGTGGTGCTGGCTGCGTACCGGCAGTTGGCGGACGAGGGAATGGTGGTGATGCACCCGCGTTCGGGAGTATTCGTTGCTCCGGCAGTCGAGCTGCCGGGAGAGAGGCGGATTCCGTCAGCACAGCTCCTCACCGATGTTCTGGTTGGCGGACTGGTAAGGGGCCATTCCCTCCTTCATTACACAGACAGCCTCCGGGTCGCTGCATTCGGAAGAAAACTCCGCTTTGCCGTCATCGGAGGGAATGAAGACCAGATCATGGGTCTGTGCCGGGAGCTGAGGGTCGATTACGGATTGGAAACCACTGCTGTGCTTGCAGAGAGGCTGTCCAAACGGTCGGCGGTGCCCGCCGAAGTTCGTCGAGCGCACGTTTTGTTAACCACTCAAGGGTTCGCCGATGAGGTCCAGAATCTCGCCGACGCTCTCGGGAAGCCCGCCATAGTTGCAACCGTGCGCCCCAATATCATCAACGACGAATGGGGTGCGCTGCTTAGAAATGGAAGGGTCTACGTGATCGCAACCGACTCACGCTTCTTCACCATCATGCAGGCTTACCTCGGAGGGAACATAGATACCGGCAACCTCAGGATGTTCGTGCTGGGACGAGATGATGTCATGACAATCCCTCCAAACGCCCCTACTTACGTCACCGAAGCGGCTCGGCAGCGCCTTGGGAAAACGCGGATTCCTGGTCGGGTGATTCCGCCCGTGAGAATCCTCGCGGAAGACACAGTTCGAGCGATCGTCGATATCATCGTTGCGGCGAACCTCGAGGCAGACGCCTCCTGACAAGGAGTCCTGGCGCCACCGTTCGCGACCGGGAATCGGGCAATGTATGAGGGCGCACTTTGTGCATTATGACTCCCGCATGAATGAGCAGCAGCGGAGTTTCGAGAGGTCTGACGGTCGCGTGAATGGGCGGACTGACGTGCTTGTATTCGACGACGCGGCGTCGACGCTGAAGAGAAAGCGAAGCTCGGCGGCAGGAGCAGGAAAGTTCAAAATCATTGACGAATCGATACGCGCAACCCGAACGGAAAAGAGCGTCGACGCTGCGTGGGAAGGCGGCGCACTTCGCAGATTGGCCGAATGCATCGGCGACGAGCCCCACACAGTCCTGCAGGGGCTACTGTCGTTGGCGACGGAGCTGTGCGGGGGCGGTGTGGGTGCGAGCACAGCAGGCATAAGCCTCCTCGAGCGCGCGGATGACGGCACCGAAATGTTTCGTTGGGTTGCACTTGCGGGCCGGTTGGTGGATCACATCGGGGGCACGACGCCGCGCAATTTCAGTCCCTGCGGTATGTGTCTTGACGCGAACGCACCGCTGCACCTGGCGCGACCCGACCTCAAGTTCACTTATTTCCTCGAGGCGGGCACGGAGTTCACCGAGGGCCTAATCCTTCCGTTCTCTACCGGCTCCAACGCAGACCCGATGGGTACGCTATGGGTCATCTCGCATCCTCCGGTTCGCCACCGTTTCAGCCCGGAAGATATGCGCGTTATGGAGAGCCTTACGAGGTTCGCCGCGTCCGCGTATCGCCTGTCGAAGGCACGAGATGAAGCAGAGCGAAAAACCCGTGGACATCAGCACTTGCTCGCCACGGTCAGTCATGACCTTCGAACTCCCCTCCAGACGATCTCGGGTTACGTCGATATCCTCTCGCTAGGGATTCAGGGTGCTTTGAATGAGGCCCAGAAGGAATCTTTGGTCAGGATCAGGAAGACCGAAAAGTTTCTGGCCGAGGTGCTCGACGGATTGATGGAGTGCTCCCGGCAGGATTCCACTCCACCGGAGCTCGAGCTCTCTCCGATCCCGCTCGGACAGACGCTCTCCTCAGCCTACTCGCTAATCGAGCCACAGATGCGCGCGAAGTCCATCGCGTACGAGTATGAGCCCTGCGATTCTTCGGTCGTGGTGCGTACTGATTGCTCAAAGATGGAACAGATCCTCGTCAATCTGCTGGCGAACGCAACGAAGTTCACGCAGGCCAACGGTCGGGTGACGCTGAGCGCGCATATCGCCGGTGATAACGCGGTCATCGCAGTGGCCGACACCGGCAGAGGTATTCCCCCCGACAAGCTGGATCGCATCTTCGAGCCTTTCGTCCGGGTAGATGCTGCCGCTTCAGAGGAGGCTCAAAAGGGTGTGGGGCTCGGGTTGGCAATTTCGCGCAGCCTCGCCCGCCGAATGGGCGCTGATATCACAGTGCGAAGTGAATACGGGCGCGGATCGGTGTTCAGCCTGTCGGTTCCACTGGCGTAGCTGGCCCCTTTCTCATCCTGCAGTCTGCTCCGCTGTGCAGCAGACGCCGGAAAAGTCCCACGACTGCTGCACAAAAGCTTCAGGAAGGCCCGTGATTGCATAGGCAAAGGCAGCGGCGGAATGGTAGTTGACTTCTCAGTGTTCTCGAATCCAATGGTCGCGAACGCTTCGAGATCCCGCCTGCGAAGAGAGAGCCGTGACCAAACACAGAGACTCAGAATGCCATCGCGATCGCTCATGCTGCTGGTCGCAGCAATTGCCACCGCATCCGCCACCGGATGCACCTTAAAGGAAAAAATGAATTCCCACGCATCGCTCGCCGTCGACACCATGGCTCCCGCAGTGGTCGAGGGTCCACAACCAATGGCGACTCCCAACCCTCAGATGAAAGCCGTGCTCGACCAGCTGGCCGCGCTCGGTGGAAAGGCGATCGAGACGCTCACTGCCGCCGAAGCACGGAAGCAGCCAACACCGACCGATGCGGTAAAAGCGCTTCTCGAGAAGGAAGGAAAGTCATCCGCACCGGACCCCGCAGTAATTTCTGCAGATCGAACGATTCCAGGCCCCGGGGGAAGTCTTCCTGTTCGGATTTACACACCCAAATCCGGCAAAGGTCCGTTTCCGGTGGTGGTCTACTACCATGGCGGCGGCTGGGTGATCGCCAACAAGGACGTCTACGACGGCGGCGCGCGTGCTCTATCAAAATTGGCGAACGCTGTCGTAGTCTCGGTGGACTATCGACAGGGCCCGGAGCACAAATTCCCAGCGGCGCACGACGACGCCTTCGCGACGTACAAATGGGCGCTCGCAAACGCTGTTTTGATCAAAGGTGATCCCAACAAAGTTGCCATAGCGGGCGAGAGCGCCGGTGGTGGACTTGCCGTCGCAACGGCGATCATGGCACGCGACACGAAGGTGCAGATGCCTCTTGCGATCGTATCGGTGTATCCGATTGCCGGGACGGACACGACGACGCCCTCATATGTCGAGAACGCGCAGGCCAAGCCACTTAATCGAGCGATGATGAGCTGGTTCCTCAACAACTATCTCAAGGGCCCGCAGGATCGAACCAATCCTCGAGTGGATCTCATGGCTGCACAACTGGGCGGCCTGCCTCCGACGACGATCATCAATGCTCAGATCGATCCGCTGCGCTCGGATGGAGAGATGCTCGCGCAGAAGCTCAAGGCAGCCGGAGTTTCAACCGAGCAGAAGACGTACGCCGGGGTCACGCACGAGTTCTTCGGAATGGGAGCGGTCGTGGACAATGCGATGGCCGCTGAGCAAATGGCAGCCGACGCACTGAAAAAGGCTTTCGGCAGCTGACCTTCAGCGAATGTCGTACACCGTTGTCGGCTGGTGGTCGAGGTACTTGTCGAACCAGCCGACGATGTGCTGCAGCCTCTCCACTCGGTGCCAGGGCTTCCCCGAGCGCGAGAGCTCGTGGCTCTCGTCAGGAAACCGCACCATTACTGTGGGTTTGTGGAGATACTTGAGTGCCCGGAACATCGCCTCGCCGCCGTTGGCGGGCGGCGTTCTCAAGTCGGCCTCTCCTTCGATCAGCATCAATGGCGTAGTGACGTTGGCGACGTACGTGATCGCCGACCGCGCGGTGTAGTCGGCGGGATCCTCGAAGGGCGCTTTGCGAAACCAGGTGGGATTGAAGAGCGTGAAGTCCGCCGTGTACCACCATCCGGCCCAATCGGCGATCGAGCGCTGCGACACGGCGGCAGCGAAGCGATGGGTCTGCGTGATCGCCCAGTTGGTGAGCACCCCGCCACCGCTTCCGCCCGTGATGCCCATGCGAGCGGGATCGATGTAGCCGCGACCGATAATCGTGTCGACCCCGACCATCAGATCCTTGTAATCGTCGCCTGGATAGTGGAACTGGATGATGTTTCCGAAGTCCTGTCCGTACGACGTGCTGCCGCGCGGATTGGTGTACAGCACGACGTAACCCTTGGCCGCCATCCACGAGAATTCGTGAGTGAATGAATTCCCGTAGGCGCCGTGTGGGCCGCCGTGGATCTCGAGAATGAGCGGATACTTTTTCGACGCGTCGAAGTGCGGCGGCTTGAGAATCCAGCCCTCGATGCGCTTGCCGTCGAAGCTCGTGTACCAGATCTCTTCGGGCGCGCTCAGGTCGAGCGTGCTGAAGAGCGCGTCGTTCAGGTGGGTAATCTGCCTCGGCCGAGCAGCGCCGGTTGGATCTATCACGAAGAGATCGCCGATGTTCGTCGGTGTCGAGATAAGTGCAACGCCCTTCGTGCCATCCGCGGTCGATGTATAGGAGATGACTTCCTGGTTTCCTTCGGTAACGGGCTCGACTCGTCCGTCCGTCGTCGAGATCCGCTTCAGGTTCGCGTTGCCCTTCTCGGCGCTCAAAACCAGAACGCTCCGACCATCTCTGCTCCAAATGACGTTCGCCCCTCCGCCAGCGCGAGGCGCATGCTGATCCGCTCCGATGCCGCCGCCCATTTCGTAATCGTAACTCGCGGTAAGATTGCGAGGCGCCGACCCGGGCGTGACGTCGGTGACGAAGAGATCGGGCTGATCGTAGGAGCGAACGGGTTTGGCGTTGGCGGTGCCGAGGAATGCGATGCGCTTACCGTCGGGCGAGATGTAAGGAGTGCTGATGTCGCCATCGATGCTCGCGATTTTTATGGTCGGTCCACCGGTTGCACCAATGGAATAAAGCTGCCCGCCCGTGGTTTCATAGTAGGGTTCGAGATGCGTGTCGCTCGTGAAGTAGAGGCGCGATCCGTCCGCAGACCACGCTATGTCGCCCTCGTCGAAATTGCCCGAGGTGAGCTGTCGCGCCACGGGCATTCCACCCGTCGCGGTGAACGACGCCGGCACGGTCCAGATATGGTCGTGACTGGTCCGGTCGTCGTACCCTTGCCCGTTTCCGCGGTAGACAGCTCGCGTGATCACACGGACGTCACTCACGTGAGGCTTGTGCGCGGTGTCGGCGACCGCCGCCCTTTTGGCGGAATCGCGCGCAGCGACGGACGAATCGACCGGCGGCGCCGAGGTGAACGCAATCGTGCGTCCGTCCGGCGACCAGAGCGGTGTCGCTGCGCCATTCGCAACGTGAGTGAGCGCGCGCGCTTCGCCGCCGTCCATCGCGATCAGATAGATCTGCGCCGGCTGCGACTTTCCATCTATGGGGTCAGGCGTCCTGACGAAAGCGAGCTGTCTCCCATCAGGTGACCAGCGCGGCGCCCTGTCGCTTTTTCCCGAAGTGAGCGGGCGAGGAGCCGTGCTAGCATCGGTGGGCACCACATAGATCGTCGTCTCGTAGCGATCCTTGTCCTGGTTGACATTCACTCTGACAAAGGCGACCTGGCTGCCGTTGGGGGAGATCCGCGGATCACCGGCCCAGACGAAGCTGAAGAGATCGGTCTCGGTTATCGGGCGCCGAGCCTGCGCTCCAAGAACCGGAGCGAGGACAACGGGGCAAAGGATCAGGGCGAGTGCGTAAGATGAGGGACGGGTCATTGGGTTCTCCGGCGAAGGTCGACCTTTCTTTGCAGTTCATTCTAAGTCGCGGCGCGCGGTCGCTTCCGCTTCGGCACGGTGTCGCTCGGCAGCAGACTGTCCATGACTATCGGCGCTGGTGCGGAAAATCCCAGAGGAGCGATTCTGGGCCCGGGCTGGGTGGGAGTCGATAGAGCTGCGACAGCGATCAATTGGAGAAGCATGTGTCCCGGCGCGCCGAAAATGGACTTTCATGGCACCGCACGATGTATTCCGTCATCCGGCCGTCGCTTTTTTCTCCAGGCGAGTCAGATAGGCAACCAGGCCGACGATCACGAGGAGAAATACAACACTAATTGGAATCGTGCCGAATCCGAGACCACCTTCGGTCCTCGGCTGGGTGAGCATATCGCCGATCGAGGCACCGAGCGGTCGCGTCAGGATGTAGGCGAGCCAGAACGCGAGAACCTCATTCATCTTGCCCATGCGATATGTGAAATAGATCAGTGCAATTGCCGCCGCGAACATGGCTGCCGAGAGCGGATATCCCAGGCCCAGTCGTTCCGAGAGCAGGTCTCCTCCCGAAGTTCCGAGCGAAAACGTGAACAGAATTGCCGCCCAGTAGAACAGCTCCCGCCCGCGCGTGACAATCGTGTGAACCGAGAGCGTCTTCTCGGTGGCGTACCAGGACACGAAGACGGCAACGAGAGCGACCGTGAAGATCGCGGTGGTCGTCACCAGGCTGATTCCCAGATTGTCGACCAGGTTGTCGGAGATGAGCGTACCGACGACGCTGATGAACACGACGACGATCCAGTAAAACGGTGGGACGTACTTACGCGCTCGGAGCTGAAAGAAGAGCGAGATCAACAACAGCGCCGCCATCACGTACGAAGTGTTGACGGTGCCGAGGTTGAAGGTCGTCGAGAGAACATCGGCCGCAGTCTCGCCGACGGTGGTTGCGAGAATCTTGAGGATCCAGAATATGAGCGTGACCTCGGGAACCTTGTTGAGCATCGTGTTTCCGAAATCTCTTTCTTGTGGCTCTATCAATGGATCCGCCTGGAATGGACGCTCGTGTCAACGCACAATGCATTCCCGCGATTGCGTCTATCGGAGTCCTCTCAAAAGGATTTCTGTAATGGTAGCGACAGTTTATGGGTGATTTGTTTTTGCTTCGACTGACATCCATGAGGCCGCCTAAAGTCGCGCTTCCCTCTCGGCGCCGGCACGCACGTCGTTGCTCTCGCGGATCATGGCCGGCCGCGTCGGGCCCGATCCCGCACCGGTCTTATCGATGACGCGCGCTATTTCGTCGAGATCCTCGTTGCCCAGAGTCAGCGTACCTGCCGCAACCCAGCCGTCAACCTGTTCCGCGGATCTCGCTCCTACAATCGCGCCCGTCACGCCCGGCCATGCCAACGTCCACGCAATCGCCAGCGCGGATACCGTGGTGTTGCGACGACGAGCGATCGGGATCAGAGCGTCGCGCAGCGCCACGTTTCGCTCGAGCTTCGGAGTCTGGAAGTTCGGCGAGCGAAGACGCCAGTCGTCGGGGGCCATCTTCTTCACTCGGTCGGCAGAGAAGCTGTCCGTAAGAATTCCCGACTGCATCGGGCTGTACGCGATCACTCCCGTGCGGTTTGCGCGGCACCAGGGAATCTCTGATGCGGCGGCCTCGCGTCTGATCAGCGAGAACCCCGGCTGCAGAGAATCGACGTGCCTGATTGCTTCGATCTTCCGCAGCAGCGACACGTCGAAGTTCGAGACACCGATTGCGCGGACTTTACCTTCCTCCTGGAGCTGCACCATCATCCGCCACGATTCTTCGACCGACGTTCCGGACTCGTCGGGCCAGTGGAATTGGTAAAGATCGATTCGCTCGACGCCCAACCGCTTCAGCGATGCGTCGCACTCTTTCCGGATCGATGCGGGAGACAGCACACGCCTCGGCTCCTTCGTGCGGTCCTTCGGGTCCCAGACAAGTCCGCATTTCGTGAACACGTACGGGCGATCGGATCCTTTGCGCTGCTTCAGCACTCGACCGACGACCTCTTCGGAATGGCCAAGGCCGTATACCGCGGCGGTGTCGATCCAGTTGATCCCTAGCTCCAGAGCGCGGTTCATGGCGGCGATGGACTGATCGTCGTCCTGCGGTCCCCAACCGAAAGACCAACCCCCGCCTCCGGTTGCCCAGGCGCCAAAGCCGACGCGGGTGAGGTAGAGATCTGTTAAGCCGAGCTGACGAGTTGGAAGCTTGGTGGACATTGGAAACTCCTTCGCGATCCGGTTCCAGACAGCGGAGACAGGAGTCACTCTGCGATAACTGTGCGAGGGGGTTTCGTTGCCCGGAAATATCAGTTCCCGATTGACAAACGCGGGACGTTTGTCGAGCCTAAGCTGAGACATGCTAAAGACAGACTCGACCTGGCCGCGCATCACGCTCAGCGAGTGGGCAGAGACTCAGGCCACTCTGCATCGCTGGGCACAGATCGTCGGCAAGACGCGTTTTGCCCTCGCGCCGATGCAGAATCACTGGTGGCAGGTCGTGCTCTACATAACAACGCGTGGGCTCACCACCTCGCCCATTCCATACGAAGAAGACGGTCGGACGTTCGAGATCGACTTCGACTTCTTCACTCACGAGCTGGTCGCGCGCACCAGCGAGGGGGAGACGCAGTCTATTCGCCTTGTGAGTCAGTCGGTGGCCGACTTCTATGGCGAGTACATGCGACTGCTGCACGCGCTCGACATCGACGTGCAGATCTGGCCTGTACCCGTGGAGCTGGCGGACACTCTGCCATTCGTCGACGACAAAATCCACGCCTCGTACGATCCGGATGCTGCACACCGCTGCTGGCAGGTTATGGTCAATGCCGATCGCGCGCTCAAGGAATTTCGCGGCAGGTTCCTTGGCAAGTCGAGCCCGTCGCACTTCTGGTGGGGCTCGTTCGATCTCGCCTGCACGCGCTTTTCCGGGCGCACCGCGCCTCGGCATCCCGGAGGAGTTCCGAATTGCCCCGACTACGTGACGGAGGAGGCGTACTCGCACGAGTGCATCAGCGCGGGCTGGTGGCCCGGTACGGTTGAGGCTGCCGCTGACCTTGGGAAGTGGGACAGGGCCGCGCTGGAGAGGAAGCTGCCGATCGGCGGATGACAGGTAGCTATCTCCGCCGTCTAGATGTCTTCGACACGACCATGGTCGTGATCGGCGGGATCATCGGGGCCGGCATTTTTCTCAATCCCGCAATCGTTGCGCAGCGCGTTCACAGCGCGGCGTTCATCCTGACGGCGTGGATTATCGGCGGCGGTGTCGCGCTCGTTGGCGCGCTTGCATTTGCCGAGCTCGGCGCGCGCCGGCCGCAGGCGGGCGGTGGCTACATTTATCTCACCGAGTCGTTCGGGCCGCTCGCCGCGTTTCTCTACGGATGGACGTTTCTCTTCATCATCAATAGCGGCGGGATCGCGGCCGTCTCGGTGACGTTCGCGCGATACACCGTCGATCTCTTCGGAATCTCGACGGCGTACATCAAGCCACTTGCGGCGGCGCTGCTCGTCGCGCTCGCCGGCGTCAACTATTTCGGCGTACGATCGGGCAGCATCACGCAGAACATCTTCACCGTGCTCAAGCTGGCGGCGCTCGCAGTTCTGATTTTCGTGGGAGTCTTCCTCGCGCGAGGCGGTTCGAGCGCGACGACTCCGCCCGAAACTATTCGGGGGTTCGGCGTGGTGCGCGCTCTGGGGGTTGCGCTGATTCCTGTCTTGTTCGCGTACGGCGGATGGCAGTACTCGAACAACATCGCGAGCGAGATCGTCGACCCCGAGCGCACGCTACCGAAGGCGCTTGGTATTGGAATCGTCGTCGTCATCACGGTCTACGTTCTCGCCAACGTTGCATATATCAGAGCACTCGGTCCAACGGGCCTGGCGGAGAGTCTGGCCCCGGCGGCCGACACAATGCGCGCCGTCATGGGCCCTGTCGGAGCCGCTCTCATGGCGCTCGGCATCATCGCATCCACCATCGGATTCGTGAACAGTGGAATTCTCTCGGCGCCGCGCATGCTCCAGGCCATGTCGGCCGACGGCCTGTTCTTCCGATTCGCTTCGCGCCTGCACCCGAAGTACCGGAGTCCGGCGGGCGGGATCGTGATTCAGGCCGTGTGGGCCGTAGCGCTCGCGCTCTCTGGAACGTACGGGCAGCTTCTCGATTATGTCGTATTCGGAGACTGGATCTTCTTCGGGCTGATAGTTGCGACGATTTTTGCGTACCGGCGGCGCGACGCACGCATGGGAGTGACGCCCACGGTATTTCGGATGCCAGGATATCCGCTGCTGCCCGCGCTGTTCGTCATCGTCGCCGCGTACGTCGTCGTCAGCGCCATTCTCTCGAATCCGCGAAATGCCATGCTCGGCGCGCTACTCATCGCTCTTGGCATTCCGGCGTTTCTCTTCTGGAGCCGGCAGGACGCGCCAAAGACGGAGACAATCGCATGAGCAGAGTGTTGGACAGCGAGTATCTCGAGTGGGCAAGATCGCACGGAATGATCCGGTACAGCCTCGCCCTGAGCGGCGTACCGCCCTGCGACGTGAGCCTTCTTGCACCGACCGTAGATGATTTCACGATGGTGGCCGACAACGAATACGGATGGCCGCCGCTGCTCGAGCGCATTGCGCAGCGGTACGGCGCCAGGCCCGAGAATGTCGTGCTGGCTCACGGGACATCGATGGCGAACCATCTCGCGTGCGCGGCTCTCGTGGAAGCCGGCGATCGGGTATTGGCGGAGATGCCCGTGTACGATCCGCTGGCGACGGTCCCAAGATATCTCGGGTGCGAAGTGGATTTCTTCGAGCGTCGGGAGGAAGAGGGATATGCGCTGGACTTCGCGCGTATCGAACAATCGCTCACGCCGCGCACCAGACTCGTAGTGCTCTCCAACCTGCACAACCCAACTGGTGCGGGCATCGCACATGCGGCGTTGGAAAAGTTGGCGCGCCTTGCCGACTCCCGCGATTTCCACGTGCTGGTGGACGAAGTGTACCTCGAATGGCTTTACGGAATGGGAGATCAGCCAAAGACTCATTCCGCGATCAACATCTCATCGAGGTTCGTGACGACCCGGAGCCTTACGAAAGTGTTTGGATTGGCCGCACTGCGGGCGGGATGGATCTTGGCCGAGCCTAATCTCGCGACCAGAATGCGCCGGCTGAATGGACTTTTCGCGAGCTCCATGTCGCACCCGGCCGAGCGTTTGGCGGCGCGCGCGTTCGACAATGCGGGGACGTTATTGGCGAAGCAGCGGGCGCGCGTCGGCCGCAACCGATCGATAGCGGCGAAATTTGTGGAGTCCCAGCCGCGTCTATCGTGGCAGGAGCCCGATACGGGGACGGTAGGCTTCGTGCGCCTCGTGGGTGGAGATGTCGATGCGTTGAACGAGAAGCTGGCTGCGAATGAGTCCCTGGTTGTGCCCGGCCGATTCTTTGGAGTGAACGATCACTTCAGGATGGGATTCGGGATGGACGAAGCCCAGCTGGTGGGAGGGTTGGAGCGATTGGCGTCGGCGCTCGAGAAGATCTGAGCCGCGAGAGGCGTTCGCCATTCGAAACGGATGCCATTCGAAGCAGTCGGTCGCTCGACGCTACTCCGCCCCGTGATCTCCCGGCGATCCCGGCGACCGGTCGCGACCACGCACGATCTCCAATCTGAGCTCGTACCAGCCGTCGCTCTGATAGTACTGGACCCGCAGATCGTGATGGCCTCCGTGCAGCGTCGCGAAATCGAGCGCGGATTCGTGTGGCTTCCAGTCGTCAATGACCAGCTCGCCGTCCACCCAGACGCGCACGGCGTCGTCACTGATCGTGCGCAACGTGTATTCGCCGGGAGCGAGGTCAACCGACCCGATCGCTTCGAGCGCAAAATTCTCGCGCGGGAGGCCAGGGATCGCACGGTATCCCTCGTAGTCGAGTCTGGGTATGCGCGCCGTAATCAGTGGCGGCGACAGCGGCAGAACCGCAAACGCGTTGGGATTCCTGCGCGGGTCGCTCGTGCTGTCGGTCCACTTGTAAAAACGCGCGACCCAATCGATGTGCGGTTCGAAGCGGCTGTACGAAAATTCGACGGGATTTCCCCGACTGACGCGTACCCCGCGCGGAGACACCCCTTCCTGACCAGCGTACTCGAGCCCGAGCGACCAGTTCCCGATTGAATCGGGCCGCGGCGTCACGGTGATGGTGTCGCCCACGCGACCGCTCATCGCCGAGAGGGCATCGATACCGGGCTGGGTCAGGACGCGCCACTTCCCGGCGGGCCCAAGGACGCGAAGACGCATTGGAGTCTCCCGAGAGCTGTCGACCGGCCAGAGCTTGGGTGATCTGTAGTCATATGGACCCCATTCGTCCACGATGATCGCGGAGCGCGGGCGCCGGGAGAGCGCGGTGTCTGCTCGCGCGGGCATCCATCCTTTCGGAATCCGTCGTGGCGCCAGCAGCTTGAGCTCACGCGGCAGCGTCGCCGACGCCGCGACTGTGGATCCTCTTGCCTCGATGTGCTTCTTGTTTCGAATGAACGTGTAGCGCGTGGAATCGTGGATTGCCGCCGTGGAATCGACGCCGACGAACTGATTGTTCGCGACCGTCAACCCGACCGTCGACGCGGCCCGCACGCCGACGCGATTCCCGGTGAAGATGTTATTCTCGATCTGGTAATCCCTGCTGCGCGTATCACGCCGCTTCGGATATTCCCAATCCGAAGGCTCAATGGGATCTCCCCACAGACGGATCGCCGTCGAGTCCCTCAAAAAGGTGTTCGACGCGATGACGTTGTCCTGCCCGTGCTCGATCGCGATTCCAGTGCGGTTCCCGACGAAGTGGTTGCCGGCGATCTTCGAATTGAAGCTGTATCCACCCCACACGCCGTACTCATTGCCCTCGATTCGGTTGGCGACGAAAGTGTTGCGACTGAAGGTCGCCTCGATTCCATTGGCGGGCGCGAAGCTGAAATCATTTCCGTAGAAAAGGTTGTCGTTGGCGCCGCCCTCACCGGTGTCCATCGTCGATTCACCCGCCCAGAGGAAGACGCCGTCGCCTCCGTGCGTCATCGAATTGTAGGCAACGACGTTGTTGTCGCTCTGCTCGTAGATCAGTAGATCAGCTGCGTCCTGTCCTCGGCGATAAAAGCCCTCGCTGTACCCGCGCACATCGTAGTCGACGCGATTGTACATGATCGAGTTGCCGGAGGAACGATACAGGCCAATTCCGACTCCCGAGTTGAAGGAGAAGGTGTTGTTCCAGATGCGGACCCCGTTCGTCCGCACGAGCATCACGCCATTCATCCCTTGCGTGACCGTGTTGCCGCGAATCTCGCCCGCTTCGACGCTATCGAGATAGGCGCCGGCGCCGTAGCGAAGCCACTCATCCTTCTCGTTGTGATGAAAGGAGAGCCAGTCGATCAGACTCTCGTGCTCGACCACGCTGTAGAGCCTCGGCTTCCAGTTGTTGCTGAGATCGTTGTCCAGGAGAGAGAGATCGAGCGTGCGCCGGGCGAAGATCCCGATCCTGTAGCCGCGGATTCGCGCGTTGAGAATGCGCACGTTGCGACCGCCATCGACCCGGATCGCAACGCCCTGCGCGAGATCCGGCGCGGAATCAGGATCGACTCCCTGCATCGTCGCTCCGGCGAAATCGACGGTGATGTCGTTTCCGCGGATCGTAATCACCGCCGCATCGCCGACTGGAGAAGCCGGCAGCCGATAAACGCCCGGCGCAATGCGCGCGGATTGGGTGATCACGAGACCCGATCGCAGCGCGATCGTCGGCAAAGCTCGCGTTCCCTGTGCTTCTGCCCGGCAGGGGATGGATGCGAGTATCGATCCCACGAGCGCGAGGCATGGCCGCAAATTCATCGGCCAAAAGTACTCCATGTCGCGGTCCCCGACATCCGGAGATCTGTTCCGCGGCCGTGGCTGACTCGTCCTCATAGGTAGCACAATTCACCATGGATCGGCCACATCGGGTGTGCCAAAAGGAAGGGGAAGGCGCTTGAAGAAATTCTGCAATTTTTGCGGTGAGCCGTTGGCCGAGGGCGCCAAGGAATGTCAGCAATGCGGATGGAGCCTCGCGCAAGACGGTCCGCCGTCGTCGGATCCCGCGGACCAGAAGGCCCGGATCGTCGTTGCTGTCGGGCTGGCAG
Source organism: Gemmatimonadaceae bacterium (assembly GCA_039936175.1). GTDB lineage: Bacteria > Gemmatimonadota > Gemmatimonadetes > Gemmatimonadales > Gemmatimonadaceae > UBA4720. The sequence goes on from JBDTIV010000068.1 coordinate 16,170, forward strand.
TTGCCTACGCCGTGATGTGGACACTCATTCAGGGTTCCCCCGAAATAGCCGAGGCGAGCGCGGTCAAAACTCCGATTTTTGCGGCTCCGATCAATGCGCCCGAGCCGGCGCAATATGAGGCTGCGACCGGGCAGCCGATATCGGTCGGAGTTCTTCCTTCCGCAACCCCCGCTACCGGGACCGCGGTCGTCGGGGCCAAGCTTCTCACATTGAAGGTTGCCGACGACAAGGCGGCGCACATCCAGGCCCACGACGCGCTCGACTACGCGTTCGTGGTTCCGGAGACAGATCAGAAGTGCCAGCTTGTAGGACAGCTCCACGGCAGCGGCGGATTCGAGCGCGACCTCGAGACTTTTCTTCTGACGGATGATGAATACTTCTTCTGGCACGCGAACCCGGCGGCGATACCGCACTCGTTGTGGGATACGATCCGTGGGTCGGAGACGGCACTCAAGTACGATCTGCCGGGCGCCGGGAGTTATCACCTGGTGATCTCGAACCAGATGTCGTCGACGGACAAGACCGTTCTCGTAAAGGCTCAGGTGAAGTGCGCTAGATAGTCGCCCCCAGTTGAGACATTATGCGCCGACTAATTCTTTCTCTCGCCCTGTTCGCTGCGTGCCCGCTTTCGGCGCAGACGCACATCATCACGCACACCTACACCATCGGCGGAGAGGGTGGCTGGGACTACGTGGTGCCCGACCCGGCGAACCACCGGCTCTTTATCGGAAGGTCGAACAGGCTGATGGTGGTCGACATGAACGACGGACACCTGATAGGTGAGGTGAAGGGCATCAACGGCGCGCACGGAACGGCTATCGCCCCCGGCACCGGCCGCGGCTTCGCCACCTCGGGCGACGACAGCTCCATCGTCATGTTCGACACGAAGACCTTCAAGCCACTCGGCAAAATCCCGGCGGCGGAGGACGCGGACGCGATCATCTACGATCCCGCGTCGAAGCGCGTGTTCAGCTTCAACGGCGACGCGAACTCCACGACCGTTGTCGACCCCGCCAAGGGCGCGCTGATCACCAACATCCCGCTGGGCGGGAAGCCCGAGTACGGGCAGTCGGCGCGGAACGGCAAGATCTATGTGAACCTCACCGACAGCAGCCAAGTGGTCGAGGTGGACGCGAGAAATCTTCGCGTCACGCGCCGCTGGTCCACCGCGCCGTGCAGGAATCCTGTCGCGATGGCGATCGACACGCGCCACAACAGGCTGTTCAGCGGCTGCAGAAGCGGCGTGATGGCGATCTCGGACTACAAGAACGGGAATATCGTTGCGACTGTGCCGATCGGACGAGGCGTGGATGGCGCGGGGTACGATCCGTCGACGAGAATGGCGTACGCATCAAACGCCGATGGAACACTCACCGTGATTCATCAGGATACTCCCGACAAATACACCGTGGTCGAGAACGTTGAGACCGCGCAGGGCGCGCGGAACATGGGGCTCGATCCCGCGACGCATCGCGTCTACGTGGTAGGCGCCAAGTTCGGGCCGGTTCCCGCGGAATCAACCGCGACGAACCCGAGACGCCGTCCGCCGATTCTTCCCGGCACATTCATGGTGATGGTCGTCGAGCCCCAGGGGACTCACTGACGGTCGATCATCCGGTCTGGTCGAGGGACGCAAAAAACTCCTGAGCGGCGGGAAGCTCGAAGGTAAAAACGCTTCCTCCGCCCGGCCTGTCGCCGTAGCGAATCGATCCCTTCTGCGCTTCCGCCAGCCGCTTTGCGATGGAAAGGCCAAGTCCCGCGGCTCCCACATCCGCTGGACTTCCATTTCGACGATAGAATGGCTCGAAAATTCTCTGCTGCTCTCCAAGAGGAATCCCGGGTCCCCGGTCCGCGACCTGGAACGAGAGGTACGATCCCGCTTCGGTGACGCTCACAGTAACCGTCGTGCCCGGTGGAGAGTAGCGAAGCGCGTTCTCGATGAGATTCGCCACGACGCGCAGCGACTGCACAAAATCGAAGGTCCCGAGTAGCGCGGGCCTGCTGTAGTCGATGACGGTTTCGATTCGCTTCGAGTCCGGCATCCCCGAGAACTGGCGAAGCGCGGCGCCGAGCAGATCCTCGGCCGTGTTAACCTCGGGATTCATGGTGAATTCTCCGGCCCGCAGTCGCGAGAGGTCGAGCACATCCGCGACCATCTTCTCGAGCCGGTCCGCTTGCTCGACTATCACCTCGGCGTGGACGCGCGCGCGCGAGCCGTCAGCGGCGATGTCCTGGGCGAGCGCGCGTATGGCGGTGAGCGGCGTCCGGAGGTCGTGCGACACCGACGCAATCAGCTCGTCCTTCATTCTGTTCGCTTCCCGCAGTGCGACGGCGTGCCGAACCTCCGCGGAGAGGTGCTCCACTTCCGCCGCGTGCCTTCTCGCGTTCTCGGCTTCGGTGCGGGCACGGGTGAGGAGATGGTGGGCGACCAGCGCGGTCGCCAGAAACGCAATCAACGCAAGCCAGTCGAGCGGCGCGTTGACGGCAAGCGTGTCGAACGGCGGCTGAAAGAAATAGTTGATGGATAGAAAGCCGAGTGCGGCCACGATGATGCCGAGCCATCGCTCTCCACCCGCGGTCGCGCCGAGGACGATCAGGATGTAGACGAACGCTGCGTGCGCCTGCTGAATCTGTTCGCGGGAGCCACGCATCACGACCGTCGCCATGACGGTGATGGCGAGCCAGAAGACCCACTCTGTGAGTCTTGCCGCCTTGTGGCTCACGATTTCCCGATGAAGCGGTACCCGACGCCCGGTTCCGTGATGATGAGTCGTGGGGCGGCAGGATCACGCTCGATCTTTCGCCGCAGGTTCGTTACGTGGACCCTCAGGTATAGCCGCGCGTCGCCGTATGAGCGCTTCCACACGGCCGCGAACAACTGCTGGTGGGTGAATACCCGCTCGGGATCGGACACCAGAACGGCGAGGATCTCCCATTCGATCGGGGTGAGGCGGATGGTTGCAGCTCCACGCTTCACCTGTCGAAGACGCAGATCGATCGACAACCCGTCTGCGTTGATAGTGACTGGAGCCTTGCGTGGTGCGCCGGCTCGGCGAAGCTGAACGGCGACACGCGCTGCCAGCTCCTGCGTCGAAAACGGTTTGGTGATATAGTCGTCCGCACCGGCGTTGAGCAGAGCGACGGCGCTGGCTTCGCCCTGGCGGGCAGTAAGAACGAGGATGGGCGCATCACTCATTGCCCGAATGCGGCGACATACCTCCAGGCCATCGATGTCGGGGAGCCCAAGATCCAGAATGACGATGTCGGGACGGGATGTCCGCATCGCATCGAGTCCCGCCATTCCTCCATCCGCCTCGATGATCGCTGGATGCTGCTCGCGGAGCGCAGCCCCGACGGCGCGGCAGATCTCGGCCTCGTCTTCGATTACGAGAAGTGTGTACGCGGCCGGTTCGGCCTGAACGTCATTCACACGTTCACTATGATGTGCACGAGCCAGCATTCCATGAGTCCGCATACGACCAATGAACTGTATGAGTCGTGCGTGCGTTCAGCAATCTTCAGCGATACCACTTAAGGCCCCGGAAGGTCGGGGTCAGCTGAAGCGCCGGCGATGGGAAGTGGTAGTAGCTGATCTGATGCTTCACCGCTTTCCACAGCCTGTTGTTTCCGGGCAGCTTTTCGGGATCGATGTCTAGCGAGAGAAGTAATTTCCGTTTCGCCCGATGCGACGCTCCCGTGACCGGATCGATGTAATCGGTGATCGAGTGGCCGACCGAGGCGCGAAGAAGGGAAGGCCAGTACCGTCCCACGCTGTGTGGCAGGACGGATTGCACATCGGCGGAGAACCAGTACGTCTGGCCCGAATAGTCGAGCGAGCGCCTCAGCTCCGACGGCTGGGTAAAATTCGCCCGATTCCTCATCGCCGCACTTGGTGAGTAGGAGATCGTCGGCTTGAGCCACCTGAGGTGTGGGTGCAGCTCTTCCAGAACGCCGAGGGTCTGTCCCGTCGTGTTGGCGATCATGTCGGCGTAGGAGAATCCGTATTTCTGATACATCCCGTCGAAGACTTCGATCTGCAGCTGGAACAACGCGGCGTACGCGACGGCGCCGATGACGGCCTTCTTCTGCGATACGCACGTCGTTCTCAGCGCCTCGTATCCGGCGCGGGTGAGCTGATAACCACCCAGCAAGTGGCCAAACTTGTCCTGATCGCGGAAGTCTTCGTCCCAGTCGGACCGAAAGAAGAAATGCTTCGCTTTCTCCCCGGACCACCACGCCTGTTTGAAGTAGTGCCACAACTCGACGTTTCCGCCGATGAACCCCGTCGTGACTACGGTGCGCGCGAGGGTTTTCTGATTTCCGGTCAGCGAGCAGCTCTGGGCGTGCGCGAAGGCTGGGAAAACGAACGCGAAGCATGAGAGGGTGAGTCGGGTTTTGTGTGTCATGGGCTTCGGGAGGCCGAGCGAGTTGACCACCGGCCGTCACTCAGAGAAGCCGATCGTATTGCCGAAAGCTAGAAGTACGATTCCGAAGCCGACGTTAAGAATCCGCTAAGATCGGGGTTCGGCGCAGCGCGGAACTTTTCAGTGGTGTACACTCTGAGGAACCGCGCCGCGCGAGCTGGTGACGGGAAGGGATTCCGTCCATGCAATCCTGGAGGAACTGCGAAGTGTTCGAGAATCTGAGTCTGCCGCATCTCCTGATGGTGGTTGGAGTGGCCCTCCTCGTGTTCGGGCCGAGGCGGATTCCGGAGATTGGCGGCGCGATGGGAAAGGGGATCAGGGAGTTCCGGAGGAGTTTGACGGGGACGGCGAACGACGAGAGCTCCGGGCTCCCTGATACCCATACATCAAGACCAGGCAGTTCCGCAGGTCGGGATTTGCCTGGAGATACTGAGACGACGATTTCCGCTGGGGATAGGGAGCCGAAGCGGCTTTTGAAGTAGGGGAAAGGAGTTCACAGCGGGGATCGTCGCCATGCGCGCCGCGTGCAGCCGGGCATGCGCGGACTCGACCTGATACCTACCGACAGCGTCCGCGCGGCAAAACGCAGCCGAGATTCCAGACCAGTCCCGCGTAGGCCGCGCGAGGCTGCGGTCCGGTGATCGGCACGATTACCCCTGCGTCGAACGCGAGCCACTCGCGGGCAGTGAAAGTAGGCCCCGTCAGAAACGCCGCGATCGGCGCGACTCCGTCGATTCCTCCCGTTCCAGGATATCCGAACAACTCCGCCACCCAGCCCGCTGACCCCATCAGCGGAAATCCAAACGACGCGGCCCAGATGCCGGCCGTCGCCGGCGCGCCGGCCTGATTCCCCGACCGCCGGGTTCCTCCCGCGTTGAGGTCCATCGCTACGGGGCCGAGCTCGCGGCTGGATATCAGGAGGAAAGAAAAGTCTGTGGTTCCCGTGCCCGCTCCGCTGCTTTGCGGCGCGGTCGGAAGCTTCACGGCTGGAAGGATGGCAAAATCGCCGAGCAGCCTGTCGTCATCGACGATTCGGTACTTCACTCCGACGGTCAGGTCCCCAGGCGTCAGACTTCCACCGCGCACGCTGGTCGTCCGGATCAAGTTGATCATCAGGTTCAGCTGAGTCCTCGAGCCGAGTCCTGTTTTCAGATTGGCGGGCGAGGTGAAGGATCTGGTTTTATCGGGAAACCGATCCCATTCGCCGCCCTCCTCGAGCTCCATCCAACCGCGTGCGACGGTGCCCGCGTGCGTCGCGACGGTTGGTCTCTCCGGTTGAACAGCGTGGGGATTGTGGGCGACAGCGCCAGAGTCCTTCCCCTGCGGAAGAATCGCGGATGGAGCCAGGAGGAGGCTCGCGAGCGCGATGGGCGGGAGGTGGTACTTTCGATTCTGCACCGTGTAATCATAGGGTACGGCGCGCAGAACTTCGACAGCGCTTTCATCCGAGAACGTCCAGCGGCAGTTGGGTTTTCTTCGACCCTCTGGTATCCGCGTCCTCGCCTGAACAGCTTTCGATATCGATATTGGGCTTTCCTCGGAACACCCGCTCCTCAATCCAGCACCTCATGAAAAACTCCGCTCTACCGACAGCCATTCGGCGGCTCGGTTCCAATCGCACTTTTCTCCTGCTCCTCTGCGCGACGGCAATGACATCTACAGCAATCACAGGCTGCGCACCGGTTGCCAAACTAAGGAGATCCTCTTCCTCTTCGGCGCCCAGCGTTGGCTCGAATCCGCTTTTCGTCGAAAGCAATCTTCCGTACCACGCGCCTCGATTCGATCTCATTCGCAACGAGGACTATCAGCCGGCTCTCGATGAGGGGATGCGCCAGCAGCTCGCGGAAATCGATGCGATAGCGAAGCAGACGCGTCCGCCGAATTTCGAAAATACGATCGTCGCCATGGAGAAGTCGGGCGCGTTGCTCACCCGGGCGACCAAGACGTTCTTCGGAGTGGTAGGAGCCAACACCAACGACACGCTACAGAAGGTGCAGTCGCTCGAGGCGCCAAAGCTCGCCGCCCACCACGATGCCATCTACCTGAACGATCAGCTGTACCAACGTGTGAAATCGATTTACGATCGTCGCAACGAAACCAACTTCAGGCCCGAGCAGATGGCGCTCGTCGAGCGTTACAATCGCGACTTCGTTCGCGCCGGCGCAAAGTTGAGTGAAACCGACAAGATTCACATGAGGTCGCTCAATCAGGAGCTTGCAAAGCTCTCGACGGATTTTTCGAACAAGCTTCTGGCGGGGACCAAGGCGGGCGCGCTCGTCGTGGACAAAGTCTCCGATCTGGACGGACTGTCGGCCGACGAGATTCAGACGGCCGCGCAGGCCGCGAAAGATCGGGGACTCGCCGGCAAATGGGTGCTGCCGCTGCGAAACACGACGCAGCAGCCCGCGCAGGCGGAGTTGAAGAACCGCGCGGTTCGCCAGCGCCTGTTCGAGCTTTCATCGCTGCGCACCGAACGCAGCGACAGTAACGACACGAGATCGACGATCCGTCGCATGGCGGAGCTGCGCGCCGAAAAGGCGAAGCTGCTCGGATACCCGACCTGGGCCGCCTACGCACTGGAGGATCAGGGGGCGAAGAATCCGGAGAACGCAATCAAGCTGCTGACTGATCTGGCGCCGGCGGCAACCGCGAGAGCGCGCACCGAAGCGGCGGACATGCAGAAGCTGATCGATGCGCAGGGCGGCGGATTCAAGCTCCAGCCCTGGGATTGGCAGTACTACGCCGAACAGGTCCGAAAGGCGAAGTACGATCTCGATGAAGCGCAGATCATGCCCTACTTCGAGCTGAACAACGTGCTTCAGAACGGTGTGTTTGCCGCGGCGAACCGTCTCTATGGGCTGACTTTCAGGGAGCGTCACGACATTCCCGTCTATCATCCCGACGTACGCGTGTTCGAGGTATTCGATGCGAATGGCCGGTCGCTGGCGCTATGGTACAGCGATTACTTCAAGCGCGACGCGAAGAGCGGAGGCGCCTGGATGGATCAGTGGGTCGATCAGTCGGGACTCACCGGTTGGAAGCCTGTCGTGTACAACGTCGCCAACTTCACCAAGCCCGCGCCCGGGCAGCCAGCGCTCCTCACGTTCGACGACGTGACGACGATGTTTCACGAATTCGGACACGCGCTCCACGGGATGTTTTCGCACGTGGAGTATCCGACGCTCTCGGGCACGAACGTCCCGCGAGACTTCGTGGAGTTCCCATCGCAGTTCAACGAGCACTGGGCGCTCGATCCGGCGATCTTCGCCAACTACGCGAAGCACTATCAGACAGGTGCGCCGATGCCGGCGGCGCTCGTCGACAAGATCAAGGCGTCGAGAACGTTCAATCAGGGGTTCGCGACAACGGAGCTGCTGGAGGCGTCGCTGCTGGATTTCGCGTGGCATACACTTCCGCCCGGCGACGCGCCAGCTGACGTCGATGCATTCGAGGCAGCCGCTCTTAAACGCTACAACGTCGCAGTACCCGAAGTGCCGCCGCGCTATCACAGCACCTACTTCTCGCACATCTGGGATGGCGGCTACTCGGCCGGTTATTACGCGTATACGTGGAGCGAGGTTCTGGACGACGACGCGTACGCGTGGTTCCGACAGCACGGCGGACTGACGCGGGCGAATGGCACGCGCTTCCGCGACATGATCCTCTCGCGCGGCGGTACCGAGGACGCGGCGGCGATGTATCGCGCCTGGCGCGGGCAGGACCCGACCGTGGATGCGTTGTTAGAGGAGCGCGGACTGAAGGGGGACTCGAAGTAGCCGTGGGACCGAGTAGTTTATCCGGAGAATCCGTTTTTTCCCCGGAGCATCCGTATCACGCGTATCCCTCGGTCGCCAGACGGTGCCCTGACATCTCGTAACCGATCACCGGCATATCGCTCACACCGGTCGCGTCGATCCACACATTGTAGAAGTTGAATAAAGCGCAAACGGTGATCGCGTCGTAGATCGCCTCGTCCGTCCAGCCGGCTTTGTTCAGCGTCTCTATGTCGGCGGGGCTCGTCGACACCGAATCGGCATTTATCTTTTTCACGAAGGCGTAGAGCGCACGATCTTTTTCCGAGATCGGCGCGGTGGCGAGATCCGTCAGGACAGCCTGTACGACATGTCTATCGCCCAGCAGCTCCGCCGCGACCGCGGCGTGGGAGCCAATTCAAAAAAGGCACTCGTTGAGCTTCGAGGTCAGCGCGGCGATCAGCTCGCGCTGCCAAGGTGGCAGTGGGGAAGGGCCTCGCATCGCGCCCTGTGTGAATTTCGAGAGGAATTCCGTCCGGTCCGGTTTGAACGCGAAAAGATGCAGAATCTGCGGGATCGGTACCGTGGCAGCCCGCATTTGGCTGAACATCGTGGCATGTGGCTCTGCCGCGGTGTGATTTTCGACTCCTTTCAGGAACATCGGCTTCATTAGGTGCGTTCTCCTCTCGTCGGCCGTCATTCTACGGGTTGCGCCGCGCGGGTGCAACACTCCGCCACGATCGAATTCGTCAAAAGTCCGCGGTGATCGCAGTCACCAAAGTTTAATGCCTAATCAACCTCCTTATTGACATTTGTCCCTCTCGGGCGCACTATGGCCACGCGCATAACGGTCGAGCCGCCACATGTAGCTCGCGCGAATTCGCACATCCTCTCCCGACAGTAGCCCCGAGAGGAGCAGCATCACCCACCCCCTGTGGAGGATTTTCGTTATGGGAGTTGTTCGTCGCTTTCTTCTGGTGCTCGCAGCCGGACTTCTCAGTACCGTCCCGCTCAGCGCACAGAATCCCACAGGAACCATTACCGGGCGCGTGGTAGACAGCACCACCCAGCAGCCGGTTCCCGATGCAAATGTGAGTGTCGAAGGTACACGACGCGGCGCCGTCAGCGGCCCCGACGGTACGTTCACGATCGTCGGCGTTCCCGCCGGCACCCACACGGTGCGCGTTCGCCGAATCGGCTTCAGCTCGCCGACACAGGTCCTGAACGTGCCCGCCGGCGGAAACGCCAGCGTGACTTTCGCGGTAGACAGACGCGCGATCGCACTCGAGGACGTCGTGACCGTCGGTTACGGCACGCAGCGTCGCGAAGCGATTACTGGATCGGTCGCGACAATCGATGCCGCACAGGCCAACGTAGGAATCCAGGCCAACGTCAATCAGATGATCGAAGGGCGGGCTGCCGGCGTCAACGTCGTTCAGAACAGTGGCGAACCAGGTGCCGGCGCCCAGATTCTGATCCGCGGAGGCACCTCGATTACCGCAAGCAATGATCCCCTGTACGTCATCGACGGTATCCCGATCAATAACGACAACACAGAAGCGAGCGGCCAAATGGGAGCGCTCCCGCGCAGTCCGCTCAACCTTCTGAATCCGTCGGACATCGCTTCGATCTCGATCCTAAAGGACGCTGCCGCGACGGCAATTTACGGAAGCCGGGCGGCGAACGGCGTGATCCTGATCGAGACCAAGAAAGGACCGGCGGGCGGTGGTAATACCATTGATTACGAAGTGCAGGCAGGCAGCGCGTCGGCCGCCAAGCATCTTCCTGTACTCAACGGCGATGAGTACCGCGCCTTCATTAAGGCCGAGGTCGATTCAGGTAATCTGGCTGCGAGCGCTCTAAACGCCCTCGGTACCGCGAATACCAATTGGGAAGAGGCGATCACCCGCAGCGCTCCAACGATTAATCACAACCTCTCCTTCGCTGGCGGCGGCGCTGACACGCGGTATCGCGCTTCCCTCAACTACATGAATCAGCAGGGCGTCGTACTGAATAACGGCTTCCAGCGCCTTCAGGGACGACTTAACGGATCCCAGAACGCTTTCGACGGACGGCTTCGCCTCCAGGCGAATCTCACCGGATCGCACGTCAACAACGATTATGTTCTCTTCGAGAACACCGGCGGATTTTCCGGGGGCATTTTCATCAACGCCCTGACCTTCGATCCAACCAAACCGGTCAGCTTCATCGATCCCGCGACCGGAAAATCGGTTTACTACGAGGTAGGGGCGGGTTCCCAGTCGGTACGCAACCCGGTTGCAATGGCGAACCAGGTGATCGACAATGGGAAGACGATTCGTGCCCTGGGCAATTTCTCCGCTGACTACGACATTTTCTCCGCACTTACGGCCCGGGTGAACCTTGGCGCCGATCGCGCCAGCGGAAACCGCGCAACGTACCTCCCGTTGACGAGTCCCGTAGGAGCGGAATTCGCGGGATTGGCGCGGCAGGTCAATCACGACAATACCTCCCGCACTCTCCAAACCACCCTGACCCTCCACCCGCAGTTTTCGGGATCCGAGACCTTCGACGTTCTTGGCGGATATGAGTTCAGCGACTACACCCAGAACGAATTTGGCGCACAGTCGCAGGGGTTCCTCAGCGATGCGCTGGGCTACAACAACCTTGGCAGCGGCAGCACTCGGACCGATTACTCGTGGCAGGAGAACAGTCGGCTCGTATCGTTCTTCACGAGAGCCAACGTCAGTTGGGCGGACAAGTACTTTATCACCGGTGTTCTACGTCGCGACGGATCATCCCGGTTCGGAGCGGGGAACAAGTGGGCTGTCTTCCCCGCGATCTCCGGGTCGTGGCGCCTCAGTCAGGAAGGGTTCATGAAGACGGGACCTTTCTCCGATTTGCGCCTGCGGGCAGGTTGGGGCAAGCAGGGTAACCAGGCAATCGCACCATACGCCTCTTTGATCACACTCTGCCCAGGGACGAATTATCCGTTTGGTGACATCGTTTCGACCGGTGTCGCGCCCTGTACCAATGCAAACCCGAATCTGAAGTGGGAAGAAACGGCGTCGAGTAACGTAGCACTCGATTACGGATTCCTTAACAATCGGTTGCTTGGGTCGCTGGAGTACTACGTCAAGAACACCCGCGATCTCCTGCTGACGGTCAACGTGCCGCAGCCGGCAGTCGTTAGCAGTCAACTCGCAAACGTTGGCAGGATCCGCAACACCGGTGTCGAGCTGTCGCTCGATGGTGAGATCGTGAACCGCCCCGGCCTGAACTGGACGGCGGGTTTTGTATTCTCCCACGACAAGAATACGGTTCTCAATCTGGGACCGTATTCGTTCCTCGCGACTGGCAATGTGAGTGGTCAGGGACAGTCGAACCAGACGTCCCAGCGCATTCTTCCCGGCCAGCCGCTGGGCACGTTCTATGGGCCTGTCTACGCCGGCGTCAATGCTGCCGGCCAGCAACTCTTCAACAAGTACACGGTAACGCGTGACACGGCCGGCCACGAGACCAGCAGAACGCTTGCTGGCACCACGACATCTCCCGGCGGCGACGACAAAGTCATCCTCGGCAACGCAAATCCTACCCGCACGCTGGGAATCCACAGCCAGACCACCTGGAATCATGTCGATTTCAGCTTCCTGGTCAACAGTGCCGTGGGACAAAAGGTGTTCAACAACACCGCGCTCGTTTACGCGACCAAGAGCAACGCACTTCAGGACAAGAACTTCCTGTCCTCCGCGCTAACCGATCAGATCGGCATCAAGGAGCCGGCGATCTTCTCTTCCCGCTACATCGAGAATGGTTCCTTCTTCCGTCTGCAGAACGTGACCGTGGGCTACACGTTCGACTTGCCAGGCTTCGTTGGAAGTGGTGCGAAGAGGGCGAGAGCGTCGCTGTCTGCCGACAATCTCTGGCTTTCGACACCGTACACCGGTTACGATCCTGAGGTCTACACCGACGCGAGCATCAGCGGCCTGGCGTCGCGCGGTACCGATTATCTCCACTATCCGAAGCCGCGGACCATCACGGGAGGTCTCCGTGTCACGTTCTAACCATCACGTGAAGCTTATGCGTAATCCACTCACGAACAAATCTTTCAGAGTCGCGGGCCTGGCTGGCGTGCTCCTTCTCTCTCCGATCCTCAGCTGCACCGATTTGACCGAGGTGCCGAAGAGCGCGATCAGTCCAGACCAGTACTACAGGAACGAAAGCGAGATCGTTGGAGGTCTGGCGGCTGTGTACGCAACGATGCAGCAGGTCGTACAGAACGGCTACGATCTCGCCGAGATCACCACCGATGAAATGATCGTTCCCACCCGCGGGTCGGACTGGTACGACAACGGCCAGTGGCTGGACATGCATTACCAGACCTATACCCCGAACAGCTCGGCCACCCTCGCGTTCGGTGAGGGCGCCTGGCAGTCCATGTTCCAGGGAATCGCACGCGCCAACGTGCTTCTCAATGCGCTCCAGAACGTAGACTTCGCGGACAAGGCTGTAGTGATCGCGGAAATCCGCGGGCTCAGGGCTTTCTATTACTTCCAGCTCCAGGATCTTTTCGGCGGCGTCCCGATAGTAACCGACATCGCTGTAGTAGCGCGGCCAGCGAACACTCGCGCCGAGGTATTTGCGTTCATTGAGAGCGAGCTCAAAGCCGCCCGTACCGATCTGCCGGTATCATGGCCAGCAAATATGAATGGCCGACTTACCAAGGGCGCTGCCGACGCGATCCTGGCCAGCCTCTACCTGAACGCCCAGGTCTTCACTGGAACTGTTACGGCCGCCGGCCTCCAGAAGGGAACGGCACACTGGCAGGATGCGATCGATGCCAGCGATCGGATCATAAACTCCGGTCATTACAGCCTCGAGTCCGATTGGAGAAAGAACTTCACCGCCGACAATTACAGGTCGCCAGAAATCATCATGGCCGCGAAGTTCGCGGCTGCCGACGGGCAGGGGCTCGACTTCCTGATGCGGGCGCTCCACTACAGTCAGTATACGCCGTCGCCGTGGAACGGTTTCTCCGCTCTCGCTGACACGTACTACGCCTTCAATAGCAACGACATCCGGAAGCAGATCTTCCTCGCCGGCCCACAGGTCAATGTTGAGACCGGCCTGCCAGTCACGGATCGCGCGGGAAATCCGCTGGTATTCGACCCGAACATCATCGATGCAACCGCCGCTCCGGAGAACGCTGGTGCCCGTATCACGAAGTGGCCCAACGATCCGGCGCACGTCGCCCAGAACGACGGCAACGACTACGCTACGTTCCGCCTCGGCGAGATCTATCTGATCAAGGCGGAGGCAATGAACGAGCTGGGGCAAACCGCGGCGGCCGTAACTCTCGTCAACACGACGACGCGCTCTCGCGCTTTTGCGGGGGCCGCCGAGTGCCCGAGCTGCCAGGCAACCCCGAACCCGATAGTGGCCAGTGACCAGCAGTCGTTCCGCACTGCGATTCTGCAGGAGCGTCTCTTCGAGCTGACCGCCGAGGGCAAGCGCCGTCAGGATCTCATCCGGATGGGCCAGTTCACATCGGGGACGTGGACGTTCAAGCCGACGAACACGCCGCCCTACAAGGTTTTAATGCCAATTCCTCAGCCCGAGATCGACAACAACCCCCTGCTGAAGCAGAACCCGGGGTACTAATCCGGCAGTCGCTGGTTTTTCACGATAGCCTGCTCCCTCCCGGGGGCAGGCTATCGTTTTTATGAGCGCCACCTCGGGATCGGGGCTCCGCTTGGTCGTTTCAGCGTTGCTCCTCGCAGGCGCCTGCGTTCCAAGCGATTCAAGGAATAGCGATTCCGATTCCCGAGGCCCCGCGCCACCGGTCGATGGCCATCTCTTCACCCGGCTTCCGGCGAGCTACACGGGAATTGCGTTCGAGAACCGGGTGGAAGCGACGGCGGATCTCAACGTCTTCAACTACCGCAACTTCTACAACGGCGGTGGGGTCGCTACGGGCGATCTGAATGGAGATGGATTGCCGGAGATCATGCTCACCTCGAATCTTCACGGAAACCACCTCTACCTGAACAAGGGCAACTTTCACTTCCAGGACATCACCGACGCCGCTGGTGTGAAAGGCAAGGGGTTCTGGGCGACGGGGGTGACCTTCGCGGATGTGAATGGAGATGGGCTGCTCGACATCTACGTCTGCTACGCCGGCAACGTCGCTGATCGAAGGGCGAACGAGCTCTACATCAACCAGGGCGTCGACAAAAACGGTGTTCCGACGTTCAAGGAAGAGGCGGCGCAATACGGACTGGCCGACGACGGATTCTCCACGCAAGCCGCCTTCTTCGACTATGACCGCGATGGGCTGCTCGACATGTACCTGGTCAACAACTCGTCGCGAGCCGTCACCAGCTTCGGGTTGAAGAACACCCGCAACGTGCGCAGCAAGCTCGGCGGCCACAAGCTCTATCACAACGACGGCAACGGTCACTTCACGGATGTCAGCGAAAAGGCCGGCATCTTCGGGAGCGAGATCGGATTCGGGCTCGGCGTCGGAATTTCCGACGTGAACCGTGACGGCTGGCCCGACATCTACGTCTCCAACGATTTCTTCGAGCGCGACTACCTGTATATCAACAACCACGATGGGACTTTCACCGAGGAGCTGCCCAAGGCGATGCCCTACAGCAGCTACTTCTCGATGGGTCTCGACATCGCGGACGTGAACAACGACGGGTGGCCGGACATCTACACGACCGACATGCTGCCGGAGGATGAGTACAGACTCAGAACGACATCCGCGTTCGAGGGCTGGGAGGCTTATCAGGCGAAGGTGACGAACGGATACCACTACCAGTTCATGCGCAACATGCTTCAGCTGAATAACCAGAACGGTACGTTCAGCGACGTCGGACAGATGGCTGGTGTAGCGCGCTCTGACTGGAGCTGGAGCGCGCTCATCGCCGATCTCGACCTCGATGGAAACAAGGACATCTTCGTCACGAATGGGCTCGCGAAGGACGTCACGTCGCAGGACTATGTCGCCTTCCTCGCGAACGATCGGACGATGGCGTTGGCAACGAAGACGGGCAAAGTCGACTTCAAGGGTCTGACGGATGCCATGAGCTCGAGCAAGCTCCCCAACTACGCCTTTCACAACAATGGCGATCTCACCTTCACCAACGAGAGCAAGGCATGGGGACTCGACATCCCGAGCTTCTCGAATGGGGCCGCATATGCTGACCTGGATGGCGACGGCGCCCTCGACCTGATCGTGAACAACGAGAATGACACCGCGTTCATCTACCGCAACAACGCGCGCGCTCTCACGAAGAACCACTATCTTCAGGTCAAGCTCGATGGCGAGGGTCGCAATCGGTTCGCGATCGGGGCAAAGGTGACGGTCGAGAGCGGCAAGAAGCTGTTCTTTCAGGAGCTTTCGCCGTCGCGTGGCTTCCAGTCGAGCGTCGACTACGTGCTGACGTTCGGGGTCGGCGCGCTCGATACACTCCAAAAAGTGACAGTGAACTGGCCCGACGGCCGACAGACGGTGTTGGCAAATGTGACCGCGAATCAGCGCATCGAGATCAGGCAGGCGGGGTCGGTCAAGCCTCCTTCAGTCGCACCCAAGCCAGTACCTACGGTCCTCACCGATGTCTCGGCCAGGGCGACGATCGATTTCGTACATAAGGAGAACGACTACGTCGATTTCGATCGCGAGCCACTGATGCCCAGGATGCTCTCCCTCGAAGGCCCGGATATGGCCGTTGCCGATGTGAATGGAGATGGGCTCGACGACATCTTCATCGCGGGAGCCAAGGGCGAGGCGAGCGCGATTCTGATTCAGCAGAAGGACGGACGATTTGTGAAGAGCAATCAGGCACTATTGGCCCATGACAGTGTGTCCGAGGACATCAGCGGAGTGTTCTTCGACGCCAACGGCGATGGTCATCCCGATCTGTATGTAGTCACCGGCGGCACCGAGTTCTCGGAGCTGGCCTCGCCGCTCGAGGATAGACTCTATCTCAACGATGGGAAGGGGAACTTCAAGAAGGCAGTCGGCGCATTGCCGCCGATGCTCTCCCTCAGTGGCTCGCGCGCGGCGGCGGCCGACTACGATGGTGATGGCGACATCGACATCTTCGTCGGAGGAAGATCCATCCCTGGGCACTATGGCCTCGACCCTCGGAGCGTTCTGCTCCAAAACGATGGCAAGGGGCACTTCACCGACGTCGCGGACAAAGTCGCGCCCGGGCTTTCGCACGCCGGAATGGTAACAGATGCAATCTGGAAGGATGTGGACGGCGATGGCAAGCTCGATCTGATCGTGGTCGGCGAGTGGATGCCGATCGAGATCTACAGGAACGTCGGACAGGGCAGGCTCGAGCGGATGAAGGTCCCCGGACTCGAGAAAAGCGATGGCTGGTGGAACCGCGTAATAGCTGGAGATTTCGCTGGCAATGGCAGAGTCGACTTCATAGTGGGAAACCTCGGTCTCAATAACAGAATCCAGGCGTCTCCCGCCGAGCCGGTGACGATGTACATCAAGGATTTCGCGCATACGGGTTTCGTCCAGCAGATCATTTCGTACTACACCGCCGGAAAGGCATACCCGCTCGAGCTGCGCGACGATCTGATCAGGTCGCTCCCCTATCTCAGGGATCGCTACCCCAACTACAAGGACTATGCAAAGCAGACGTTCCCGGATGTGTTTCCGAAAGCGGATCTCGCCGATGCCGTCGTCAAGAACGCATACACCTTTGCGACTACACTTGTCAGGAACAATGGCGACGGGTCCTTTACGATGATCCCGCTGCCGCGCGAAGCGCAGATGGCCCCGGTGTATGGAATACTGGCAGGCGACTACGACGGAGACGGTAAGCAGGACCTTCTGCTCGCTGGCAATTTCGATGGAGTGAAGCCGGAGCTCGGAAAGATGGACGCGAGCTACGGACTGCTGCTGCGAGGGGACGGCAAGGGACACTTTACCCCCGTGCCGACGGTTGCGAGTGGCTTTTTCGTGCCCGGACAGTCCCGCGACATCGTCCGAGTCCGCACGGCGAGCGGCGACGCGTACGTGGTGTCGCGAAACAACGACCGACCCCTGATATTCCGTTCGACCAAAGCTCGGTAGAAAGTTGTCTGGAGCGTTGAAGCGCGCCTTGTACGGAACATCCACAAAGTCAGCAACGGAGAATCGAGATGCAAATGCTCACGCACGACTGGATCCGCCGCACCACACTGGTGCTACTCCCGGTGTCGCTGTTCTATATAACGCCCGTCGCCGCCGCCCGCGCGCAGGACACGATCACCGTTGCGTCACCGGATGGCCGCAACAGGGTCGGTGTGACGACCCAGGATGGAAAGCTCTACTACATGTTGAGCAGGGACGGGCGGCGCATCCTCATGCCCTCAATGCTGGGCTTCGAGTTCAAGGGCGCGCCAACGCTGCGCGACAATCTTCGCATTACGGGAAGCACGCGTGGATCGCATGACGAGACGTGGACCCAGCCCTGGGGCGAGGTCGCGCGTGTTCGCGACCATCATAACGAGCTGCGGGTATCGGTCGTCGAGACCGCGTCGCCGGGTCGCAAATTCGATTTCGTCGTCCGCGCCTTCAACGACGGCATCGGATTCCGGTACGAAGTGCCCGCCCAGCCCGCGCTCGGTGATTTCGTCATCTCGGAGGAGCTCACACAGTTCAACCTCGCCGACGACGCCAAGGCGTGGTGGATTCCATCCAATCGTCCACGGCTCGATCGCTCCGAAATGCTGTACTCGTCGTCGCCCGTCAGCGTGATCGACAGCATTCAGACGCCGCTCACGATGGCCACCCGCGATGGCAAAACGTTCATTGTGATCCACGAGGCCAATCTCGTCGACTACGCGCGGATGAATCTCGCCGGTCCACGCATGGACAGCCGGCTGCTGCGTGTCGCGCTCGCGCCGTGGCAGAACGGAGACAAGGTACGAGGCCATACGCCGTTCGTAACGCCCTGGCGCACGATTCAGCTGGCGGATCGTGCCGCGGATCTCTCGCCTTCGGTGCTTGGCCTGAATCTCAATCCGCCCAGCGTGATCTCCGATGTGAGCTGGATCAAGCCGATGAAATTCATCGGCATCTGGTGGGGGATGCACATCGGCACCATGACGTGGAGCTCGGGACCGAAACACGGCGCCACGACGGAGAACACGAAACGCTACATCGACTTCGCCGCCGCGAATGGGATCGGCGGCGTGCTTGTGGAAGGCTGGAACACTGGCTGGGATGGCGACTGGATCAAGAACGCGAACGCGTTCTCGTTCACGAAATCGTATCCGGACTACAATCTCCCTGAGCTCGCGAAGTACGCGCATCAGAAAGGCGTCGACCTCATCGTCCATAATGAAACGTCCGGTGGAATCGTAAACTACGAGCGTCAGCTGGATTCCGCGTTCGCGCTCTACCACTCGCTCGGCCTCGACGCGGTCAAGTCGGGGTACGTCACGGACACCACGCCGGAAGGCAACTCGCACCACTCGCAGTTCATGGTCCGGCACTACCGCAAGGTGATCGAGACCGCGGCGAAGTACCACATCATGATGGACGTCCACGAGCCGATTCACGATACCGGCGAGCGGCGAACCTACCCCAATTGGATGAGCCGGGAGGGCGCACGCGGCCAGGAGTACAACGCGTGGGGCGGCGAGGGCGGGAATCCACCCGAGCATGAGACGAATCTGTACTTCACGCGACTGCTCGAGGGACCGATGGATTTCACCCCCGGAATCTTCGACCTGTTGATCAATCGCGGCACCGGACGAAACCGGCGCATCGAGGAATCGCACCCGCGAACGACGCTCGCCAAACAGCTCGCTCTATACGTCGTGATCTACTCGCCACTGCAAATGGCCGCGGACCTGCCCGAGAACTACGCCAACCAGCCCGCATTCCAGTTCATCCGCGACGTTGCGGTCGACTGGGAGACGAGCAAGACGATCGACGGGAAGATCGGCGACTACGTCATCGTCGCCCGCAAGGCTAAGAACACCGAAGACTGGTTCCTCGGCGCGATCACGGACGAGGAGGGCAGGACCTTCTCGGTGCCGCTCAACTTTCTCACGCCGGGAAAGAAGTACGTGGCCGAGATATACGCCGATGGTCCGGGAGCGAATTGGGCGACCAATCCTTTGCCGGTGACCATCTCGAAACGGAACGTCGATTCGAGGACGAACCTGAGTGTGGTGCTCGCTCCGGGCGGGGGGCAGGCTATACGGATCACTCCGGCGAAATAGATAAACAGCAACTGAACACTACCCGCTTCCTGCTGATCGCACCCGGCTGCCTGCATCCGGCTTACAACCTGAAAGTGTCGCGAGTGTGCTGCTTCGCGCCAGCGGGTAGTGTTCCGTTGCTGTTTCGGCGCTTAACACTGTTAAGCGCACTGACGCTTGCCGCCTGCGAGAAAGGCAGTGAGCCAAAACCGCTGTTCGAGCTCCTGAAGCCAGCGGCCACCGGCGTCACCTTCTCCAACAACCTTCCGGAGAGAGCCGACTTCAACATCCTCAACTACCTCTACTACTACGACGGCGGCGGCGTCGCTGTCGGCGACGTCGACGGCGACGGCCTGCCCGATCTCTACTTCACCTCAAACCTCGGCCCCAACAGACTCTATCGCAACAAAGGGAACTATCAGTTCGAGGACATTACCGACAAAGCCGGTGTTGCCGATCCCGGTGGGTGGAAGACGGGCGTCACGATGGCCGATGTAAACGGAGATGGCAAGATCGACATCTACGTCTCGGGCGTCGACTATCTCGGCATGCACGGCGGCAACGTTCTCTACATCAATAACGGCGACGGGACGTTCACCGACAGGACGAAGGAGTACGGGCTCACCCACACCGGTTTTTCGACGCAGGCGCTCTTCTTCGACTATGATGGCGACGGCGATCTCGACATGTATCTGCTTGATCACACCACGCACGCCGAGGGCGTGAAAAAATCGCAGGGCGCGGGAGTACGTGGAGGCAGCATCACGGGCGACCACCTGTTCAGAAACGACGGGAATCATTTCACCGACGTCACCGCGGCGGCGGGTCTGCACGATGGCGTCGATGGATACGGCCTTGGCATCGTCGCCAGCGACTTCAACAACGACGGGTGCCCCGATCTCTACGTCGCCAACGATTTTCAGGGCGATGACTATCTGTACATCAACAACTGCAACGGCACTTTCACCGAATCTGCCGCGAAGGCCTTCGGACACACCAGCCGCTTCTCGATGGGCGTGGACGCCGCCGATTTCAACAACGATGGCCGGACGGACATCCTATCGCTCGATATGCTGCCCGACCGCGAGGACATCCTCAAGACATCCGCGAGCACCGAGAGCTTTAGCCTTTACAACCGGACACTCGAGGCCGGGTATCACCCCCAGTACGAGCGCAACGCTCTCCAGCTCAATCGCGGAATGGGAAAGTTCAGCGAGATCGGTTACCTGGCAGGAGTGTTCGCTACCGACTGGAGCTGGTCTGCGCTCTTCGCCGATCTCGACAACGACGGACGCAAGGACCTGTTCATAACGAACGGCATCTACCGCCGGCCGAACGACATGGACTACATCACCTATATCGGCAACGCCGCCGTCCAGGCGTCACTCGGCGACACCATCACCAACGCCAATCTCAGTCTGCTGAACAAGATGCCGCAGGTGCCGCTGGCCAATTACGCGTACCACAACAACGGAAACCTGACGTTCACCAACATGGCCGAGCAGTGGGGACTGGCGCAGCCCGGTTTCTCGAATGGAGCGGTGTACGTCGATCTGAACAACAGCGGCAATCTCGATCTCGTCGTGAACAACGTCAATGCGCCCGCCTCGATCTACAGAAGTCACGCGCGGGAAGTGAACGGCAATCATTACCTGACCGTCAAGCTGATCGGCAGCGGAGCGAATACAGGCGGAATCGGCGCCAGGGTGGAGATACACCAGGCTGGGACGCTGCAGGTGCTCGAGGAGTCTCCCACGCGCGGATTTCTCTCTTCTGTAGATCCGCGGCTCCACTTCGGACTCGGCGCGTCGGCGAAGGTCGATTCTCTGACCGTCGTGTGGCCGAATCACCGATTTCAGACTCTCACGAATGTGGCGGCGGATCAGACGATCACGCTCGTCGAAAAGGACGCGACTGCGATCTACCAATATCCCGCGCGGTCGGGATCCGGCTCACCGTCCGCCTCGAAGTCGTCGCCGCCGCTGTTTACCGATGTCACCGCCAGCACGGGCATCGATTTCAAGCACCACGAAGACACGTTCTTCGATTACAACCGCGAGCCGCTGATGCCCCACTTGTTGTCCACCGAGGGACCGGCGCTGGCAGTCGCGGACGTGAATGGCGACGGACTGGACGACATCTATGTCGGTGGCGCGAAGTGGCAACCCGGCAGGATCTATCTACAAGCGAAAGACGGGACCTTCCATGCGAGCAGTCAGCCTGCGCTCGTAGCGGACAGCTTGGCCGAGGACGTCGATGCGATCTTTTTCGACGCGAACGGCGACGGTCATCCGGATTTATTCGTCGTGAGCGGCGGCAACGAGTTCTGGGGCAACGCCGATGCCCTCCGGCCCAGGCTCTACATGAACGACGGCAAAGGCAATTTCACGCGCGCGGCGACGGCGATCCCGGAGATCTTCGAGAACGGCTCGTGCGTCGTTGCCGGTGACTTCAATGGCGACGGGCATCCCGATCTCTTTGTGGGTAGCCGAGTGGTGGCGCGCAGCTACGGGCAAATCCCCAGGAGTCATCTGTTGGAGAATGATGGAGCTGGGCACTTCACGGATGTGACTCTCCAGAAGGCACCCGAGCTTTCAGAGGCGGGGATGGTGTCGTCCGCGGCCTGGACGGATTACGATCACGACGGGAAGCTCGATCTGGTCGTCGCCGGCGAGTGGATGCCGGTGCGCGTGTTCCATCAGGAGAACGGTCGATTCGTGGATCGCACGAAGCAAGCAGGACTTGCCGATACCAACGGGTGGTGGAACTCCGTCACGGCCGTCGATCTCCGCGGCAACGGTCGGCAGGATCTCGTGCTCGGTAATCTCGGACTCAACTCTTACCTTCGCGCTTCACGGAAGGAACCGGCGCGACTGTACCTCAATGATTTCTCGCACAGCGGTGGACTGGAGCAGATCCTCACGTTCTATAAGAATGGCGTGAGCTACCCGCTGGCGGGCCGTGACGAGCTCCTCGACAAGATCCCAGCTCTTCGCAGCAAATACCCGACGTACAAGTCATTCGGTGCGAGCACAATCGAAGACATTTTCCCTGCCGAGGATCTCGCGAAGGCTCAGGTGCGTGAAGCGTACACGTTCGCGAGCGCGGTCGCGCGCAACAACGGCAATGGGACGTTCACGATGGAAGAGCTTCCGGTCGAGGCGCAGTTTGCGCCGATCTACGGGGTGCTGCCCGGGGATTTCGACGGCGACGGACACGCCGATCTACTTGTGGGCGGCAATTTTTACGGAGTGACGCCGACACTCGGACGGTACGATGGCAGTTACGGGCTGATGTTGAAGGGCGATGGTGCGGGACGTCTTACACCCGTCGATATGACGGAGAGCAATCTCGTGATCGATGGCGAGGTTAGACACATCGCAAACCTGCGGGGAGCAAAGGGCGACCGTCTGATCGTGGTCGCCCGCAACAACGACAAGCTGAAGATCTTTCGCGTGCGGCCGTCCACGGGTCGCTCCGCGCCGTAGTCTCAGCCGTAGCGAACTTTGGCGGTTGCGATCGCGCCGTTCAGCGCGACCATGCCGATGTTCGTGATGATCACCGGCCAGTCGCGGATGGCGATGCCGTAGATGATCCACAGCGTGCTGGCCGTGATCAGAATCCCGAACATCCAGAGCGAGAGGTCCCGGGTCTCACGCGTCTGCCAGGTGCGCACGACCTGCGGCAGGAAGGAGACGACGGTGAGGGTGCCGGCGAAGTAGCCGAGGTAGTGGGTGAATTGCATTGGGATTGTTTAGGGTGTTGGAACTACAAAGAACGCGATCCAAGAATTCAGAGGCATAGATGGCAGATGTCGGACAACCACGCCAAAGACCGAACACTGCGCCGGTCGAGGTAAAAGCTACTGCCTTTCGCCTATAGCACTGAGGGAGGTAGAAAGCGCAGTTGTCTCAGATCTGTGATCCACGCCTCTAACCTCCCGGATCGCGTTCTTTGTTCTGTCGTTGTAGTTCACGCCGCCGGCTCCACCGCCGCCAACCCCGATCCATCGCGAATGGTCAGCCAGTCCGTCCGAACCCTATCCCACTCCTGGATCAGCAGCCCTTGATCTTCGAACACCGACCTGATCTGGCTCGGATCGTAGCCGCAGATCTCTTCGAGAATGGGAATCAGCACGCTCAATGCGTCGTCGCTGATGACCGTGCGGCGCGCGATCTGGGAGATGTGCCGCGCCTCCGATGCCGCGATCGTGAGCCCATCGCCTCGGTTGACGTGTAGCATCACGTGAATGTCCGAGCTCCCGTCGCCCACGTACACCACGCGATCAGTCGGCACGCCCAGGCGAAAGCGCAGGTAGTCCACCGCCGCGACTTTTCCGTAGCCGGCGGGCACCTGTTCGATCGTCTCGATCTCGCCGGTTTCCGGGCTGAATCCGAAGTGCGCGCCGATGATGTGATCGGGCGGCACGATTCCATCGAGCGCTGAGTGCACCACCAGCCACGGCGCCGCCGACACGACGTAGAAATCGAACCTGAAGCCATCGATACCAGCCTTCAGGAATTCAGCGAGCAGCGCGATGTTGCGCTTGAGACGGATGCGGTGACCGACCTCGATGAGATCGTCCCTGCGGACGCGCCGGAACTCGGGATCGTGGCGCAGCAGGTACGTGAGCTCCGCGCCCTCCTGCACGAGATTGAGGCGCGCCAGACGGGCAACTTTGTCCTGAAAGCCGGTGATGCCAAGCATCTCGCTCAGCACGAGACCAGAATCGTTGAAGCTCAGCGTCTGATCGAAGTCGCTCACCAGCAGGTAATGCTTCCTCATCTATCCTCCATTTTGCGGTGTGCGTGTAGTCGCGCCTCGTCGACCGCGTCACACCGTTGTCTAAAACAAATCGCCCCCGCATCTGATCGGATGCGGGGGCGAGGCATTTCCGGTATCAAATACACCTAGCCTCTTCGCCACCGCGCTCCGCGCATCGAGCACCCGCCATTGGGGCGGTTCTCGAGAATTGCGTTGAGATTGCGATGAGTAAAGAATGCCATGTAAATCTCTGAAAGTCGTTACGATCGCCACCATGCTTGCGTGACGCGTTGAATGCAACCTATGAGCACGGGTTGGTCGTGTCAACGTTTTCCAATGTAACCCTGTGGTCACATTGCCAAAAGGCGGCGCTTAAGCGCTCGATTTGCGCGTTAACGCGGCTCCATCGCCGTCAAAAAGGTGCGCTCGATTTTCGGGAATTCGTACCGTAATGTTCTCTCCGATCTCGGGCAGAGCTTCGTTGCCGACAGCTGCCAGGAGACGGTTCGACCCGACTTCGAAGTGGATGTGGCTCGTGCCGCCCAGTCGTTCCACCAACACGACCGTCCCCCGAATCGCGTCCTGCTCGGCGCTGGCTTGCACCTCCAAATCTTCAGGGCGGATGCCGAGTGTTACGGCGTGTCCATCGGCGCTTCCCCCCGGGCTCCTTGAGAGCATCACGCGCGCGTCATTCGTAACGAAATACGTGCGTCCCTCTTCATGGTGGAGCGTCCCCCTCAGGAAATTCATCGATGGTGTTCCGATGAAGCCGGCCACGAAGCGGTTCGCGGGGGACTGGTACAGCTCGATGGGTCGTCCGATCTGCTGAATGCGACCGTCGGCCAGGACGACGATGCGATCGCCGAGCGTCATAGCCTCGACCTGATCGTGCGTGACGTAGACTGTTGTCGTTCGAAGGCGCCGCTGCAGCGACCCGATCTCTATGCGCATCTGCGCGCGCAGCGCGGCATCGAGATTCGATAACGGCTCGTCGAAGAGAAATGCCAGCGGCTCACGGACCATTGCCCGTCCCATCGCGACTCGCTGCCGCTGTCCGCCCGACAGCTGCTTCGGCTTGCGATCGAGCAATGGCTCCAGCCCCAGTACTCCTGCCGCCCACTTCACGCGCCGATCGATCTCCGGCGCGGCGATCTTTCTGATCCGGAGACCAAGCGAAAGATTCTCGCGCACCGTCATGTGCGGATAGAGCCCGTAATCCTGGAAGACCATTGCGACATCCCGTTGCCCGGGCGCGACGTCGGTGACATCGCGGTCGTCGATGCGAATTCTGCCGCTCGTTACATCCTCCAGGCCCGCGAGCATACGGAGGATCGTGGACTTCCCGGATCCCGATCCACCCACGAGCACGAGCAGCTCCCCGTCGTGGACTTCGAGATTGAAGTCCTGGACGACGGTCGTCTCGCCGAAGCGTTTCGTTACGTGGTCAAATGTGACGGAGGGCATAGCTAAACGATGCTCCCATATACGGATGCTCCGGAAAAGAACGGATGCTTCAGATACTCCCCTTCTTCCTTTGCGTCGCTGATTCGATCCGGGGCACCCGAATTCCTTCCGGAGCATCGGCTTTCGCAATCCGGAGCATCCGAATTCCTTCCGGAGCATCCGTATCTCATCCCTTGATTCCCGCCCCTGCCATACTCTCGATAAAGCTGCGTTGTAAGAATGCGTACGCCACAACGACGGGAATCACGAGCACCATCGCCGAGGCGAGCGAGACACCAATCGTGCCCGCCCCGCCTCCGAGAGCAAAGACCGTCAGCAGCTGAGGCAGCGTCATCAGGTGCTGCTCGCGGACGACAAGCAGCGGCCACAAAACCTCGTTCCACGATCCCATGAAGGTGAAGATCGCCACGATCGACAGCACCGGCTTCGAGAGGGGCCAGAATATCGTGAACAGGATTCGCGGCTCACTCATTCCATCCATTCGCGCCGAGTCGATCAGCGACTGCGGAATCTGAAGAAAGAACTGTCGCAGCATCAGTATCGCCGTGGCGTTGAACAAGTAGGGCACGATGAGCGCGGCATAGGTGTCGATCCAGCCCAGCTGAACGATCAGCGTATAGAGTGGAATGAGCGTGAGCTGGCCGGGCACGAGAAGAATCGCCATCGTCGCCGCATTCAGCACCGGACCGCCGCGAAATCTCAGGCGCGCCATTGCATAGGCCGTCATGGAGCCGAGCACGAGCACCGCGAGCGTGATCGTGCTCGCGACCATGATGCTGTTGAGAAGCGCACGCCCGAACGGTGCGCGGGCCCACATGGTGCGATAGTTGTCGAGCGTCGGATGGTCGGGAATCAACGACAGCGACCCGATCTCCAGCGGCGGCTTGAACGTCACCGACGCCATCCACAGAAAGGGATAGATGAACGTGAGTGCAGCGAGCGCGAGCCCCGCGTATAGCGCCACGCGGCGAATCTTTCTCACAGCGCCTCCGCTCGGCCAATCACGCGGCGCTGGACGAAGACGACCGCGCCGATGATGAGCGCGAGCGCGACGCCGATCGTCGCCGCGTAGCCCATCTTCTGGTAAGAGAACGCGTTGTTGTAGAGATAAAGGACCACTGAGTACGTGCGCCTGAGCGGTCCGCCGCCCGTCATCACGTACGGCTCGATGAAGAGCTGGAACCCGTTGATCGTCGAGAGCGTCACCACCAGAATCGTCTGTGGCAGAAGCGACGGAAGAGTGAGATAGCGGAAGCGCTGCCACGACGACGCACCTTCCAGCGCGATCGCCTCCTGACAGCTCTTCGGGATGTACTGGAGTCCCGCGAGATAGATGATCACGTAAAAGCCGACGTTCTTCCACGTCACCATGACCGCGATCGCCGGCATCGCGGTACGTGGATCGGTGAGCCAGGGCACAGGGGTCAGGCCGACCTTGGTGAGCAGGTGGTTGATGAGGCCGACGTCGTACGCGTAGAGATTGCTCCACAGAATCGCGACGACCGCCCCCGAGATCACCACCGGCAGAAAGAACGCCGCTCGCCAGAATCCGCGACCGGCCAGTTGTCGATTGAGCGCGAGGGCCAGGGCGAGCGCGCTCGCGATCTGGAGAGGAACGTGAATCGCGAGGAAGATGAAAGTGTTGCCTACCGCGCGCCAGAATCGCGTGTCGGTCGCGAGCAATCGCACGTTGTCCGCTCCGGCGAACGTCGGGGCGGTCACGAGATCCCAGTGAAGGAAGACGAGCACGACCGCGAACACGATCGGATAGATCGCAAATGCGAGCAGAAACGCCGAGTAGGGCGCGCTCAGCATCCACCCGGAGCGCTGTTCAGCGCGCATCGATCACCTTTCTTGCCTCAGCGGCAGCCTTGTCGAGCGCCTGCCTCACGGGCACGGTTCCGTACACAGCCGATTCCTCGTACGCCTCCGAGAGCAGATCGAAGATCTCCACCACGTCGGGGTCGATGTCGATGTCGCGCGTGCGCTCGACGTAGGTCGCGTACGTCGCGAGGGTCGGCCAGCGTGCGAGCGATCTCGTGAAGCGTGGGTCCGTTGCGAGCCCGCGACGATAGGGCAGCTGACTGGCGATCTCGATCAGCAAGCGATCCGCTGCGGGCGAAGTGAGGTAAGCGACGAACCGCGCCGCCTCGTCGGGATGCTGAGTGGTCGAGAAGACCGCGATGCTCCGCATGTCGGCAAAGGCAAAGCTCTTCGCGGGATCCGCGTCATCGGCGACGGGTACCGGGGTAACGGCGAAGCGCAGGCCGCTGACTTTCATCTCCTGCATCTCGCGCACGAACCAGGGCCCAATGATTTTCATCGCGACAGTCCCGTCCGCGAATGGGTCCCGACCCAGCGCGAAATTCGACCGAGGCAGCGTTCCATTCGCGAAACCCTGTCGCAACAGGGAAAGCGCGGAGACCGCTGCGGGATTGTCAAAGACGACCTTTCCCCGATTGACTAGTGTGGTGCCGCCCGAGCTCGCGAGATAGAGTGGATAGAAATCGTAGAAGCGCTCGTACCAGCTCGTCTTGAGATTTGCCCAGAGCGCCCAGCGATCGAGTCGTCCGTCCCCATCCGTGTCACGCGCGAGTCGCTTGAACGCATCGAGAAGCTCGGTATGCGTTCGCGGCGGCGAGACACCAGCAGCCTTGAGAAGGTCGACGTTGTACATCAGCATCTCGGGGTTCGTCTTCCACGGAAATGCGTAGATGCCGCCGTCAGGAAGTCGAAGCGGTGCCAGCATTGCGGGTGTCGCGCGCTCCTCGAGACGCGCGGCGGTGGCGATGCGATTGTCGAGTCTCACTACGCCATTGGCTCGAACGAGCCGCGCCAGCAGCGCTGACGATACATTCGAGCTCACGTCGGGTGTGGAGCGAGCGACTATCGCGGCGAGAAGAACTTCCTCGGACGATCTCCCCGCCGGCAGAGGCTGGACGCGCACCTGTACATCGGGATTCGCCGCGTTCCACTGCGCCGTAAGCTGCTCCGCGACCTTCACCTCGATGGGATTGGCCGCGGGCCAATACGTGAGCGTCATCGGGGTGGCGACAGCGCCGTGCGCAGAACCCGTGGACTCAGCGGGATGGACGATCGCCAGGCCTGCTGGCGTGCGCCGAATTGCCAGACGCCGACCGCTCGCCGATCGGAACTCGCGGGTTCCCGGAAGACTTGTCAACGAGGAAGCGGCCGGCTCGATGGCGTGATAGCGCGCGTACTCCGCCGCGTCGGGATCTCCAGCTACAGCCTCGAGCGCGAGGAGTCCCTCGATCGTCGATTCGGCGCCGGCGTTTTGGTTCACCTTTATCGGCGATGGACCATCGATGCCATCGAATGTTCTACCCGATCCTTCGTCGTACATCGCGACGCTAGCGGGGTTGTTCCCGTTGAACCAGCTCGCGGCCAGGCCCGCGAAAATGGCGTAGCGTCTGTCACCGGTTGCATCCGCGAGCGCCAGATATCCCTCGACGATCGGGCCAACTCCGTACGCGATCTGCGGATACCATTTCACGGTTCCATCGGGTGACACCGAAGCGGGAATCTCACCGGCGAGCATGAATCGCGACCACAGTCCATCGACCTCCTTTCGCGCGGCAACAACAAAGTCCGGCCTGTTGAGGGTCTGACCCGCCATGGCGAGTGCCTCGACGGAACGAGATCCCCACGCGTGCCAGTCAGCTGCGGGTCCGTCGGTGAACGCGCCCCATGGAGCCGTCTGCGCCGAGCCGGCCGACTGTCGCTCGAGCAGCTCCGCAGTTCGGGTTGCGAGCGCGGCATAGCTTGCCGATGGCGCCGCGCGTTGAAGCGCAATCACTCCGAGCAGCGCTTCCGACGTCGCTGTCACTGACCCGCCGAGCAGATGGCCTCCGTCGATGTCGCGAGCCATCCTGGTCAGCGCGCGATCGAGCGGCGGCCGCAGATCGGCGGCCTGGAGCAGCGAATCCGATCCCACTCCCAGCACTCGTGTCGCTTCGCCTAGGGCCCAGATGCTCCGCGCGCCCCAGTACGACATGCTCTTCCTGCTGCTCGGCGCCGTACGATTCGCTTTGCCGCTCGCATCGATGAAGTTGAGGAACTCGCCGTCGCCCTGTTCCATGCTGGTGACGAAGCTCAGAAGATGGAGCGCTTCGTCACGCGCGGAGGTGTCGGCGTGGGATTCGTAGAAGTGCAGATAAGCGACTACTGCCCTCGCGGCATCGTCGACGCTTGCAATGCCCTCGTAGCCGTCGCGTTCCGGTGATCCCGTCGGCTTATAGTCCGGCGCATCGGCGTACAGCGAGACCACACGTACGGGATGCCCTTTAACTGTGACGTCGAGCGCGAGGTGCCTGAGGTAGTCCGACCGAATGGCAATTGGACGCGACGCCGGTGGGGCCGGGGCGGATTCGGCGATGCGATTGCACCCTCCCGTACACACCGAGACCGCGAGCGCAGCGGCGGCGCCGTTGCTACGCAATCGGCGGAGTCGCATCACACCGCCGCTCGTCCGCGTCCAGCCGCTGCGGTCACAATGGCGGCGCACTTCGTCCGAATCGAATCTCGGTCCTCAGGGCCTCGATGAGTGCGCTCTTGTTGACACGGGCACCGCCGACCGACACATCGGCCGCGCCGTAGTACACGATGAGGTTCTCTCCGACCTGCACGAGTCCCTGCGGGAAAACCACGCGCACACCGGTCCGGAAATTCGCCATGTCCACCTGTGGGATCGGGTTCATCTCGATCTCGTACGGCGCCTCGGGCTTGAGCGCGGGCTCTTCCGACACATAGAGAACTTTCTCCGGAGTGTTGGGGTCGAGCACACACCACCCCATCGAGTAGACGTTCCCCTCTGCGATTTCGGTCGCGCCGTGGAAGGGGAAGAGCCAGCCGAGGTCCGTTTCGATGGGCGGCGCGCCCGCTCCCACGCGCGAGCTTCGCCACGTACCCGCTCGCGGTCCGACGAGTGGGATGCCCTGAGCCGGCCAGATATCTTCGAGGGCCTTCACCTTGATCAGCTCGATCTTCGGCATCGGCCGGTGGAGGATGATGTACGAACCGTCGACCCTTCGCGGAAAGATGACGCAGTTCTTGTTTTCACCGGAGAGGCGCGGCCCGTGACGGCGATAGCGTTCGGGCGCGAGAAGATTGTCCGTCGTGATCAGACAGACGCGTGGTCCCGCGGACGAATAGCCCGTATACGTGATCGCGTAGATCTCGTCTTCCTCGAGGTACGTGATTCGGGCATCCTCGACGCCCAATTCCTCGTACGTAGTGTCGCGCTCGACCGCGGGACGACTCCACACCTCGTCGATGTGCTCGCCGTCCGCCGAGATCGCGAGCCCCAGCGAGGAGCGGCGCTCCTCCTCCTCGTATACGCGGACCAGAAGTATCACTCGGCCGGAGGCGCGATCGATCGCGGCGCCGGGATTGAACGCGCCGCTCGCCTTGATGAATGGGATCTGGGTCGGGGTGATCAGCGGATTGCTGGCGAACCGCTCCAGGGCGGGAATCATGAAAATCTCCGGACAATGGCGTCGCCCTTCACCTGATCCTCCCGCGAGAGCCAGCGGGCGTATAGTCGCACAAAATGAGCGGTCGGATCTCGGTAGTACTCGTCGGCCGTTACATCGAGCACGTTTGGAATGGTTGGGCCGTGCGTCGCTCCGGATTCGAGCTTTGCCGCATCGCGAGTCTGTCTGAATCGGCGAAAGACTCCGGCCGCCGGCTTCTCGGAGCCGTCCGATCTCACGAGTCCGAAAGTGCGCTCCCGCACCGCGGTCGCGAAAGGAGCGCGATCGTAGAGGCTCGGATCGTAATCCGAGTAGCACCAGGCATAGGCACCGGCAGCGCCAGTTTTCACGAGACCCTCCAGGACATCGCCATAGTATGCAGCTTGTTCCTCCTCCGTGGCGAGGTACTGCGGTGTGGGCTTTCCGAGAAAGTCGTCCGTGATGGTACGCGCCGGGGTTCCGGCGGGCGCCGTGCAGAGTCCGAACTCCTGCATCAAGGCCGGCTTTCCACGTCCTGAGAGGGCGGCCGTGAGCGCGCACGAGAACGGAACCAGCTGGGGATCGAGGAACGAGCGCGCCAGATCGGAATAGAGCGGGTACGCGTGCATCACGTCCTCGTCCACGACCGAGGCGAGATCGTCAACGCGCATGTTGTTGTCGTGAGTGAGCGATGGGAGATGCGCACCGATCCTGATCGGGACCATCGGTGCCGCTCGGCGAATAGCACTTGCGAGCGCCGATGCCCAGCCCATTCCATCGACCCGCGAAGCCGGACGCTGCGCGTCGTCGATCTCGTTGGCGAGATCGAACGCCCGGATCGCGCGTTCACCGGCGAGCGCCCGCGCGCAGCTCTCCGCCAGAATCACCTGCGACTGAAGCATCGCCCGGTCGGAGAACAGGTTCCCCGGGCGGCCTCGCGCGTCCAGCATCCAGCTCGGCCACCAGATGAGACCGCTCATGTTGATGACGATCAGCGTTGGAACCACCGTCAGTCCCGCGTCCATGGCTATCTGCACGACCTCGACGAGTCGTGCGATCATCTTCGGGTCGACAGCCAACGGATCCGGCAGAAAATCCTGCGTCAGCGCAAATATTCTCACGACATCGAAGCCGATGCTCGCGATCTGGGCCATCTCGTCGCGGACTTCGCCCGGGTCGAACTCGCGCCACGTGTACATTGCACTCCGGCGAGGCCAATAGTTGACGCCGAGCTCGAAGGTCACTGTCGCCCGGATCCCACCCTAGGCGAGTCCTGCCAGAATCTCCTGGAGGGAGAGATCCGCCACTGCGGTGACGTCGTCGGCGGCCCCGTAGTAGATCCGAACCAGATCGCCATCGACGATTGCGCCGCATGTGAACACGACGCTCCCGAAAAAGCCCTCGCGCTCGTACGGCGCTTCCGGGCGCAGGACCGGCTCGCGCGAGCGCGCGATCACCTTCGACGGATCATACAGGTCCAGCAGGAGTGCTCCGAGCGCATAGGTCGGAGGATCGCGCCCGACGCCGTGGTAAATCGCGAGCCACGCGTCACGCTTGTCCACGTGGACCTTGAATGGAACCGCGCCCCCGCCGACTTTCACGTCGTCCCAGCTTCCCTCGCGCGCGGACGCAACGAGGCGGTGGTCGCCCCACGAGATCATATCAGGCGACGTCGCCGTCCAGATCGCCGACTGTCCCAGGCCCTCGGGCATCGGCCGGTGCAGCGCCATGTAGCGGCCGTCGATCTTCTGCGGAAAGATCGTGACGTCGCGATTGGGTGGCGGGAACATCACTCCGTGTCGCGTGAACGTCTTGAAATCTTTCGTCGACGCGAGGGCGGTCGCGATGCCATGCTCCGAGACCGCGGTATAGTTGATCCAGTATGTCCCATCGAGCAGAGTGATGCGCGGGTCTTCGATGCCGAACGACTCATACCGGCTGTCGGGGCCGAGCGCCGGCAAGCCGTCCACATCGAAGTGGATGCCGTCGGTGGATCGCGCGATTCGCAGGTGCGACATCGACGTGAGCCACGTTCGGCCATTTGCCACGACCAGTCTCGGGTCGCTCACATCCGGACCTTTGGCGTCAACGTGCCAGTGCTTTATCTCGAGGCGCCGGGTTTCGGCGTTGTAAATCGGAGCCGCCGCGATGCTCGGGGAGACCTTGCGTGGAGCTTCGGACACACGCAGCAGCAGGATGACTTCCCCGTTGTGGCGGATGACTCCGGGATTGAAGACGCCGACCACCTCGAGGTCCGGCCTCGAGGGCAGAACCATCGCGGGGGTCACGATCGGATTTTCCGGTGCCCGCTTAGCAGTCATGCCCTCTCTCCTCTCCACGGCCAATGTGCCGCGCGCGCGGAGAGACTGTCAAGCGAGGCTGATCGCGCAATCGATGATGCCCGCCATGCAGTACGTCTGAGGAAAATTTCCCCACTGCTCCAGAGTGCGTGGATCCAGATCCTCCGCCAGCAAGCCGTGCCTGTTTCGCGCGCCGAGCACTTTCTCGAAAAGCGCGATGGCCTGGTCACGTCCTTTGCGGCCCATCGCCGCGAGCGCCTCGATGTACCAGAAGGTACAGACGAGAAATGCGTTCTCCGGCTCGCCGAAGTCGTCGCGCTCGACGTATCGATAGATGAAGTCACCGTGCTTGAGCTGGCTCTCGATCGCCGCCACTGTCCCGACGAAGCGGGGATCATCCGCATCGAGAAATCCTAGTCGCGGCATTAGCAGCAGGCTCGCGTCCAGAGAATCGCCCTCCATCGTGGCAGTGAACGCATTGAGGGTTTCGTTCCATGAGCGCCGTTCTATCGTGTCGTGGATCTTACTCGCGCGCGCGCGCCAGTATTCGGCGCGATCCGCGAGCCCCAGTTTATCCGCGTATTTCGAGAGCCTGTCGCACGCTACCCAACACATGATGCTCGAGAAGGTGTGGACGCGCTCGACACCTCTGAGCTCCCATAGCCCCGCGTCGGGCGTGTCGTGCAGGCGGAGCGCGTGCTTGCCGAATGCCTCCAGCTTCGTGAACAGCGCTTCATCGGCCCCTCCCTTCACGGTCGAATGCAGAAACAACGGCTCGGCCGAGAGGACGGCTTCGCCATAGATGTCATTCTGCCGCTGCTCGCTCGCCTTGTTTCCCACGTGAACCGGGCCCATCCCCCGATAACCAACGAGACATTCGGCTTCGCGCTCATCGGGAATGGGTGCGCCATCGACTCTGTAGATGGGAACGAGATGTGAGTGCGGCGTGTTGTCGGCTACGCCAAGAAGGAAGGCAAGATATCGTTCGCCGGTTCGAAAATCGCCGAGCCCGCCGAGCGCGTTGACGACGAAGCACGCATCGCGCGGCCAGCAATAGCGGTAGTCCCAGGTGCGCTTCGTGTCCGGCGCCTCGGGAATCGATGTGGTGATCGACGCGATGATCGCACCGGTCTCCTCGTACGCATGCAGCTCGAGCGTGATCGCCGCGCGAACCACGGCATCGCGCCACTGCGGCGGGGTTTTGAGCGCGCGCACCCAGCCGCGCCAATATTCCGTTGTCCGCTCGAGAAATGCGGGGCCCTTTTCGGCCACGTCGGCGTCTAGCTGTTCAGAGGCACCGAACGCGAGCGTCACGGTTTTTGTGAGGGCGAATGCTTCCCGGTTTACGATCGATTCTGTTGGGGCGTCGGTGGTGAGGTGCATTGGCCGCTCGCCCGCGTAGACAATACGGTTCTCCACCAGGGAAGTCCCGGGCTTGTCGCAGCCGTATTCCTCGGCTGGATTCACGCGCACGAGAATGTTTGCTGTG
The DNA here is from genome assembly GCA_039936175.1 of Gemmatimonadaceae bacterium. Lineage (GTDB taxonomy): Bacteria > Gemmatimonadota > Gemmatimonadetes > Gemmatimonadales > Gemmatimonadaceae > UBA4720. The sequence goes on from JBDTIV010000068.1 coordinate 51,036, forward strand.
CCGCTCATCGGCTTCACCTGGCGCAGGAACATCGGCGGACAGAACATCGCCTCCCCATCCACGAATCGCGGGCAGAAATCTGTTATTTCGATTCCGCCGCCCTCTGCGTCGTAGATGCGCGTGACGAGTATCGGTGTATCATCGAGGTATTGCTGCTCTGTCTTCGCCGCCCCAATCAGCTCGATGCTGAACGTCCCGTCCTGATTCGGCCTTGATTCTCCATTCAGTAGCGAGCAGAAGACCGGATCGCCGTCGAACCGCGGAACGCAGCACCACACGATGCGCGCCTCCGCATCGATCAGGGCGCCGATGGTGCAATTGCCGATGAGGGCGAAATCCAAAAGCCTTCACTCCGTGTATGGGTCGGAAACAATCTCTGGGAGATGACTCGAAGCCTCGATAGTGCCACATTATCCCCGAGCATCGCAACTGCACGGGCCTTCGGAGGATGGGGAACTCAATGAACCGTTCGTATCGTTTGACATTGCGCCTTCTCTCTATCATGGCGATCGCCGCCCCTCAGGCGATTGCGCAGACGCGGACCGTTCAGCCCATCCTTGGATTTCCCGAAGCCGGTCTCGACGATCCCGCCGCCTATCAGGGTTACCAGACGCGATTTTTCCGGGATACGCGGGGAAACGTCGTCCAGGTCTATCTCGATGCGCGGAGCGGACGCGTCG
>JBDTIV010000069.1:0-5008 GCA_039936175.1 Gemmatimonadaceae bacterium
AGCTGGTGCACAATGTTGAGACGCTCGCTCTTGGCCGCGTAGTCGCGGTTGAGAGTATTGCGCGCCTCGATCTTCTCCGCCGGATTCATCTCCTGGTCGTGATCGATCGCGTGGACCTGCTGCGACAGGTCGGGCAGGATGAACTCGTCGTGCGCCTCCGGCGACATGAAGTCCACGCCGGCGTCCGTCAGGTGCACGGTATGCCCTTTCTCGTCCAGGACGAAGAGCAGATCGTCCTCGATGTCCTTGAACTGCTGCTTGTTCGACGGCAGCCTGCGATCGGCGATGTGCTGCAGCTCCATCTTCTGCACCAGCTGCTTGGCGCCCGTTTCCTGCATCACCTTCAGCAGGCGCTTGTTCTTGGGGCCGCCTTGCTGGGCCTTGTACAGATTGAGCATGGCCTCATCGCTGTCGCCCGCCTCGAATGTTTTCTCTCCGGCGGCAACCAGCGAATTCACGAGATCACTTTGCTTCCGCACCAGCCGCGCGACCGCCGCGTTGTGCAGCGCGTACTCGGCGTCGCTCTCGTTACCGACCGGACCCGAGATGATGAGCGGCGTCCGCGCCTCGTCGATTAGTACCGAGTCGACTTCGTCGACGATCGCGAACACGTGGTTACGCTGGACGCGGTGCTCCAACGACTGCACCATGTTGTCGCGCAGGTAGTCGAATCCGTATTCGTTGTTGGTGCCGTAGGTGATGTCGCACTCGTACCCGGCGCGACGCTCCTGCGTGCCCGGCTCCGTGTCGTCGATGCACCCGACCGTGAGACCCAGATACCTGTAGACGTGCCCCATCCACTCGGAGTCGCGACGGGCGAGATACGAGTTGACGGTGATGAGGTGCGCGCCCTTGCCTGGCAGCGCGTTCAGGTACAGGGGAAGGGTTGCGACGAGGGTCTTTCCTTCACCGGTCGCCATTTCAGCTATGCGGCCGTTGTGCAGCTGGATGCCTCCCATCAGCTGCACGTCGTACGGGATCATGTTCCAGTCCATTTCCTGGCCAGTAACCGGGACCTTCGTGCCCACCAGGCGACGCGCCGCCTCTCGCGCGGTAGCGTAGGCCTCGGGCAGGAGCTCGTCGAGCACTCCGGCGACCGCGGCGCGAAGCTCGGCCTCGACGCCACCCCGACCATCGACACCGCTCAGCTGGTTGTCGATTTCGTCACGCTCGATGGGATCGGCGGCCACGCGCTTGCGGTTCCTCAGATCCGTGATGCGGCCTTCGATCTCACTCGTCACGTCACGGATACGCGCGCGGAACTTTTCGGTCTGCCCGCGAAGCTCTTCTTCCGAAATGGTCCGCAGCCGGGCGTAGTGCTCGTTGATCTCCTCGACGATCGGTTGAACGCGCTTGCGCTCACGATCGTGTCGAGTTCCAAAGACCCCGCTCAGCATGTTCGTCAACATGTACAGAATTTCCTCAAACGGACCGCATCCGTCTCAACGATAGAGCCCGCGAGCCTCGATGAACGTCTCGACGCTTTCGGGCACGAATCCCTTTATCGATTTTCCCGAACGGCGACGTCCGCGTATCTCCGTAGACGATACGTCCACGTGCCGCATCGACACCGTCAGGACGCCTTTCGTGATCTCCGCGCCGGCCCTTATTGCGCCCGACCTCGTCATCACGGCAAGCGTGGCTAGCTGGCGGATCCGATCCGGATTTCGCCACTGCTGAAATCCCGCCAGCGAATCCTGGCCGAGCAGAAGAAAGAGCTGCGCACCGGCATTTCTTTCCGCCAAATGCTCCAACGTGTCAACCGTGTAAGATAACCCCTCTCGGCCGATTTCTGCGTCGTCCACGGCGTAATTCTCGTCACCGCCGATGGCCAGCCGGACCATCTCCAACCGGTCGCGGCCGGAGGCCAGCGGGGGCCTGTCGGCCTTGAACGGCTGCGCGCCGGCGGGAATGAAAACGAGCCGGTCGAGTCGAAGTGCCTCGAAGGCATCGGCGGCAAGGAGCAGGTGGCCGACGTGGGGAGGATCGAAGGTGCCGCCGAAAACCCCGATGCGCACGAGTTACGTCGCTGGCGTCGCCGGCGCAGCCGGAGCGGGACCGCACGCTTCGCTGATCTCGCGGCCGTTCGGATACGCCTTTCGCATCGCGTCGCAGAGATCGCGCGCGTCCTCGGTGTACTTGATCGCGCGATAGGCTTCCAGAAGCCGGAGGTAGGCCTGCTTCGTGGTCGGTGCATTCGGATGCAGCCGGATCACATCCTTGAAGTAGAGGATCGCCGAGTCGAACGCCTTCCGCTTGAGGTAGAGGTAGCCGGTGGTGTAATCCTTCTTTGCCAGCCACTCGTCGAGGGTTGCAAGCTCCTTCTGCGCCGGCGCGGCGAACGGCGAATCGGGATAGCTGGCCAGCAGCGATTGGTACGCGGTCACGGCGTCGAGGCCGTACGTCGCGTCCAGCTCGGGGTGCCTCCACTCGTGCTGATATGCACGGCCCGAAAGGTAGAGGGCGTCGTCCACCAGCGTGTCCTGCGGAAAGGCGTCGATCAGGCGGTTGTAGGTCGCCGCGGCGAGCAGGTTCTCGCCCTGCCTTGCCTGCGACTGCGCGAGATAATAGAAGGCCAGCGGCAGACGCGGATCGCGCGCCGGAAGGTCGAGCGTCAGCTGCTCGAACGCCTTCGCCGCGTTGTCGAACCTCCGAGCCTTGTACTCAATCAGCGCGACCTGGTAGAGCTTGTCCGCGTTTGGGTACAGCTTCGCATTGAATGGCGGTTTGCAAGCCAGCGGCCCCGCCAGGAGCAAAGCCAGCAACAGCGTTCTGAATCTGAACATCCGGATGATATTACCCTCTGCCGTAGAGCGTGTTCATGCGGATGGACGTCCAATTGAATGGTATCGCACGCCCAGCTCCCGCATCTTGTCGACGTCGTAAAGATTTCGGCCATCGACGATGACCGGCTGCTTGAGCGTGCGCTTCACCCGCTCGAAATCCGGATGGCGGTACTCGTTCCAGTCCGTGACCACGACCAACACGTCCGCGCCTGCAAGCGCCTCATAGTTAGTCTCCGCATAATCTATTCGGTTGCCGAGCAGGCCTCGGGTGTGCTCGAGCGCGGCCGGGTCGTGCGCGCAGATCGAAGCTCCATCGCGAAGCAGGGCGTCGATGAGCGTAAGCGCCGGCGCTTCCCTCATGTCGTCAGTGCCGGCCTTGAAGGCGAGGCCCCAGACCGCGATGCGCTTCCCGCGCAGCTCGCCGCCCAACGCAGCCTTTACTTTCTTCATAAGTATCGTCTTCTGCCGCTCGTTGGCGGACTCCACGCCCGAGAGCACATCGAGCTCGACCCCGCATCCGGTTGCCATGCTGATGAGCGCCTTCACGTCCTTGGGAAAGCACGATCCACCGTAACCAGGGCCCGGAAAAAGGAAGGATGGTCCGATTCGCGAATCGCTCCCGATCCCCTTCCTCACGGCGTCGACGTTTGCCCCAACGGTATCGCAGAGATTTGCGATTTCGTTCATGAACGAGATTCGCGTCGCGAGCATCCCGTTTGCCGCGTACTTCGTGATCTCCGCCGACGAGATGTCCATCAACAGGATCGGCTTTCCTGTCCTCACGAACGGAGCGTAGATCTCCTTCATCACGCGCCGGGCAAACTCGCTTTCAACGCCGAGGACGACGCGGTCGGGTTTCATGAAATCGTCGACGGCGGCGCCTTCTTTCAGAAATTCAGGATTGCTGCAGACGTGGAACGAGTGCTTGGCGCTCTTCCGTACGGCCGCGGCAACCTTGGCCGCGCTGCCGACGGGAACGGTGGACTTCGTCACGACCACAGTCTCGCGCCCCATGTGCTTGCCGATCAGGTCCGCGACCTGGAGCACGTATTTGAGATCGGCCGAGCCGTCTTCGCCAGGAGGAGTCCCCACCGCGATGAAGATCACGTCTGCCGAGCCGATCGCCTCGATCAGGTTGGTCGTAAACGAAAGCCGCTGTTCCTTCTGATTCCGCTCGACGAGTGATTCGAGACCCGGCTCGTAGATCGGGATGTCGTTTTTTTTGAGGCGCCCGATCTTGTGCTCGTCGATGTCAGCGCAACACACGTTGTTTCCGGTCTCGGCGAGACACGCGCCCACGACGAGCCCGACGTAGCCGGTACCAATTACGGATATGTTCATGAACTGGAGTTAGGCTGTTGCGTAGGACGTAACCGTCGCGAGGGACACGATCCTGCCTTTGCCCTTGGCGAGCTTCGCCGTCGCATTCCGCGTGTCGACGACAACTCTGGCCAGATGAACGACGCGCTGGTAGTCGACCGAAGTGTGATCGGTGACGATCACGACGGCGTCGGCTTCGGTGAGCTCCTTGTCGGAAAGCGGAACGCTCGTGTGCTCGTGAGCATCTTCGCGGAACTTGGGTACGTGTGGGTCGTGGTAGACGACGACGGCCCCCTGGCTCTCCAGCAGACGCATCACGTCGAGAGCGGGACTCTCGCGCATGTCGTCGATGTCCTTCTTGTACGCCACCCCAAGCACTAATACCCGGCTTCCATTGACTGCCTTCTTCTCGTCGTTCAGCGCCTGCGCGACCTTTCGCACCACGATCGCCGGCATCTCGCTGTTGATCTCGCTCGCCAGGTCGATGAAGCGTGTCTTGTAGTTGAGCGTTCTCATCTTCCACGCCAGGTAATGCGGGTCGAGCGGGATGCAGTGTCCGCCAATGCCCGGGCCGGGCGTGAACTTCATGAAGCCGAAAGGCTTGGTCGCCGCCGCATCGATCACTTCCCAGATGTTGACGCCAAGCTTGTCGCACACGATCGCCATCTCGTTGACGAGACCGATGTTGACCGAACGGAACGTGTTCTCGAGCAGCTTCACCAGCTCCGCGGTTTCGGTTCCCGATACTGGGACGATCGTATCGAGGCACGTCCCGTAGAGCGCGCTCGCCACCTCGGTGCAGGCGGCGGTTATTCCGCCGACGATCTTCGGCGTGTTCTTCGTGTTCCAGGTGGGGTTGCCTGGATCGACCCGCTCTGGACTGAAGGCAAGGAAGACGTCTT
>JBDTIV010000070.1:0-32943 GCA_039936175.1 Gemmatimonadaceae bacterium
CCCGGCACGGCAACCGACTTGCTCAGCGCGGCCAAGGAGCGGCTGCGCCTGTGGGATGTGTCCGAGTCCCAGATGAATGAAGTGCTGAGCAGCGGTCGGCCGATCCGAACCGTGACTCTTTTTTCGCCGGCCTCCGGCGTGGTCCTCGACAAGAAAGTAGTGCAAGGGCAAGCGGTGCAAGCTGGAGAAGAGCTTTATACGATCGCCGACTTGTCGGATGTCTGGGTCGAGGCTCAGTTGAGAGAAGAAGAAGCCGGCTATGTCGCCGTCGGAGCCGCCGCAACCGTCGAGTTGGCGAGCTACCCAGGTCGCCTCGTCGGTGGGCGTGTCACTTACCTGTATCCCACCTTGGCCGAGCAAGCGAGAACGGTGAAGGCGCGGATAACCATCCCCAACGCCGACGGACGTCTCAAGCCCGGGATGTTCGCGACGGTCAACTTTACGACCCCGAGCCGACTCGCGCTCACCGTACCCCGCTCCGCACTCGTGCAAACTGGAGAAAGGACGCTCGTATTCGTTGACATGGGGAACGGCCAGCTCATGCCCCACGACATCGAGGTGGGTCGTACAGTTGGCGACTACGCGGAAGTTCTGTCCGGCGTGAGCGCCGGGCAGCGTGTGGTAACCTCGGCGCAATTCCTCCTCGACTCCGAATCCAACCTCGCCGAAGTGATGAAGTCGATGATCGGCAACATGGGCTCGGGCGACAAAGCGATGAAAAACATGCCGGGGATGGACATGAGCACCGACAAGGGCGCCGACACGAAGAACATGCCCGGAATTAAAATGCCGAGCGGGAGATAACTCCATGCTGAGGCGCATCATCGAGTGGTCAGTGAGCCACAGACTGGTGGTCTTTCTCCTGACGACCGCCATCACGCTCGCCGGCGTCTGGGCCTTGTTCACGACGCCGGTCGACGCGATCCCCGATCTGTCGGATGTGCAGGTAATAGTCATGACCGAATATCCGGGGCAGGCGCCGGAAATCGTCGAGGATCAGGTGACCTATCCACTCTCGACGGAAATGCTCAAGGTCCCGCACATAAAATTTGTTCGCGGCATGAGCCAGTTCGGCATCTCGGCGGTATACGTCGTCTTCGAGGACGGCACCGACCTTTACTGGGCGCGCTCGCGCGTGCTCGAGTATCTGAATGGCGTGCGTGGAAAGCTCCCTGCGGGTGCCACGCCCATGCTCGGTCCCGACGCGACCGGAGTCGGCTGGGTGATGCAGTACATACTCGCCGATACGAGCGGCAAACTGAATCTTGGTGAGCTCCGGGCCTTGCAGGACTGGACGGTGCGTCCCGCGCTGACCGCCGTCCCCGGAGTGGCGGAGATCGCGTCCCTGGGTGGGTTCGAGAAGCAGTATCAGATCGAGGTTGATCCCGCGAAGCTGCTTGCCTACAACATCCCGCTCGCGAAAGTCGCACAGGCGGTGCGTGCATCGAACCAGGACGTCGGCGGGCGTGTGATCGAGATGGGAGGAACGGAATACGTCGTCCGCGGGCGGGGACGTTTTCAAAACCTCGACGACATTCGGAACGTCGCCATCGGCAGCGGTTCCGGTGGGACTCCAATCAGAGTGGGCGACGTGGCGAATGTCCAAATCGGTCCCGAGATCCGCCGTGGTATCGCCGATCTGGACGGACGCGGTGAGGTCGTCACGGGCTGGGTGGTCATGCGATATGGCGACAATCCGCGCGCGGTAATCGATCGCGTCAAGACAAAGATGGGCGAGATCGAGAAAGCGCTGCCTCACGGTGTGCGCTTCGTAGCGGGCTACGATCGGTCGGGGCTCATCGATCGCGCCATAGCGACGCTTCGCGGCAAGCTGGTGGAGGAGTCGATCATCGTTGCCCTTATTACGTTGGTGTTTCTGCTGCACGTGTCGAGCGCGCTGGTGGCGATTCTGACTCTTCCGGTCGGAATCCTGATGGCGTTCCTGGCCATGCGCCTGCTGGGACTCAACGCCAACATTATGTCCCTGGGCGGGATCGCGATCGCGATCGGTGCGATGATCGACGCCGCGATCGTGATGGTGGAGAACATGCACAAGCACATGGAGCGAAACGAGCGGGAGGGGAGGCCGCGCACGCATTGGGAGCTCGTGGCCGAGTCATCGAGGGAAGTAGGTCCTGCGCTCTTCATATCGCTTCTCATCATCACCTTCTCGTTTCTGCCGGTCTTCGCGCTTCAGGCTCAGGAGGGGCGACTCTTCAAACCGCTCGCCTGGACGAAGACACTTTCGATGGCGGCGGCAGCGCTCCTTTCGATCACGCTCGTTCCGGTGATGATGGGACTCTTCATTCGAAAGGGTGTGAGACCCGAAGCGGCGAATCCAGTCAACAGATTCCTCATCAAGGTCTATCGGCCAGTGATCACGTTCGTTCTCGAACACCGCTGGACGACGATCGGTGTCGCCGGACTGCTGCTCGCTGTGACAATTTTGCCGTGGTCGCGACTCGGTAGCGAGTTCATGCCACCTTTGAACGAGGGATCGATCATGGACATGCCATCGCTTTTCCCCGGCGTTGGCAGCGCACAGGCAAAGCAGATTCTCCAGCAGCGCGACGCCGCACTCGCACAGATCCCGGAGGTGAAGACGGTCATGGGCAAGATGGGACGCGCCGAGACTGCCACTGACATGGCCCCGCTGTCGATGATCGAGACGATCGCGATTCTCAAGGACAAGAAGGACTGGAGACCCGGCGTTGATTACGACTCGATCGTGTCCGAAGCAAATGCGCGCGTCAGAACTCCGGGAGTCGGCAACATGTGGTCGATGCCGATCAAGAATCGCCTGGACATGCTCGCAACTGGAATCAAGACTCCGGTCGGTATAAAAATCTTTGGCCCCGATCTCGCCGAGCTGGATCGAATCGGACAGCAGATCGAAAGCATTCTTCCTGCAGTCGAAGGCACAAACACGGTCTTCGCCGAGCGAGCCGTCGGCGGCCGTTATCTCGATGTGACGATCGATCGTGATGCTGCAGCCCGTTACGGGATGACGGTTGACGACGTGCAGATGGCGCTCAGCACCGCCGTCGGCGGCATGGATGCAGGCACGGTGATCGAAGGACGTGAGCGGTACTCGGTGCTCGTCCGATACCCCCGTGACCTCCGCGACGACCCCGAAAAAGTGCGCGGCGTTCTGGTAGCTACGCCCTCGGGAGCGCAGGTGGCGTTGGGAGAGCTCGCGCGCATCGAAATCGTCAAAGGTTCTACGCTCATTAAGTCCGAGGACGCATATCTCAATAACATCGTCTATGTCGATGTGCGGGGACGCGACATCGGCGGTTACGTAACGGACGCGAGGCGGCTCCTCGACACGAAACTCACGCTTCCACCCGGCTACCGGCTCGAGTGGTCCGGACAGTTCGAGGCGATGGAGCGAGCGGGCAGGAAGCTGCGTGTCATGGTGCCCATTACGCTGGCGATAATCTTCCTCTTGCTCTACTTCAACTTCCGGAGCGTCACGGAGAGCGCGATCGTGATGCTTTCCGTGCCATTCGCCCTCGTCGGTGGCGTGTGGCTGATGTGGATCTTAGGCTATAACATGAGCGTCGCCACCGCGATCGGCTTCATCGCGCTCGCGGGCGTTGCGGCCGAGACGGGCGTCGTCATGCTCCTCTACCTCGACCAGGCGTACGACGCACGCCGCGAAGGTGGATTCCTACGCGACCGAGATGACGTCGACAGCGGCGTGAAGGAGGGGGCCGTCCTGCGCCTGCGGCCGCTGCTCATGACAGTGACGGCGATTATCGGTGGCCTTGTTCCCATCCTTTGGAGCCAGGGCACGGGTGCGGACGTTATGAAGCGAATCGCGGCGCCGATGGTTGGCGGCATGGTGACCAGCACAATTCTCACGCTGGTGGTGATTCCCGTGATTTACTCGCTGTGGAAGGAGCGCGAGCTTCGGCACCGTAGTGCCGAAACCGTTGTGCGCGAGACGGCAGCTGGGTCCGCCGCTGCCGGCAAGCACACGGCTGCTTACGCGAAGGGCTGAATCCAAGGTCGCTAACTACACCCATCAGATTTTTGATTCTTTCCCCCATCGGAGATTATAGCAATGAGAAAACCCACACCGATTCACAGTTTCAGCCTGTTGTTCGCGCTGACCGGCTCGCTGGCTGCGTGCACCGCGAAAGACAATTCCGGGTCGGGAGGCTCAGGTTCGACAAGCGCTGCCGCCGGCACTCTGGAAGGGGCGTCCCGGAACACCGGTGCTGCTCAAACGAGTCCAGCCTCGGGTATGCAGACGAAAATGAGCGGAATGCCTGGAATGAGCGGGGCGAGCGGCATGGGTGGCATGATGAGCGCCGCCATGATGGACTCCATGCAGACCCACATCCGCATGATGACGGGAATGAGCCCGAGTCAGATGAAGGCGGCGCTGCCGATGCATCGACAGATGGCAGCGAACATGCTCTCTCGGATGAACTCAGAGATGCGAACGATGAACATGCCCTCAGACGCGCGCTGGAACACGACGGCAGACTCGGTGCGGCAGGATCTCGCGCGGATGCCTGAAATGAGTGCTCAGGAGCTCAAGGCATTTATGCCGATGCACAGCGCTCGATTAACACGGCTCATGGAGGCGCACAGCGAAATGATGAAGCGGACCAGGCCTGAGCGTCCGCGATGATGAACGTCCCGACCTGTAAGTCCGACCGAGCATTCAGATGACGATTCCCTATCCCCACATCCCGCCGGAGATCTTCCGCGTCGGGCCGTTCGCCCTCCGTTGGTACGGCGTGATGTACGTCGTGGGCTACGTCGTCGGCTACCGCATCGCGCGGGCGCGCATCGGGCGCGGGCTCGTAGCGATGACGGTCGCAGCCCTCGACACGTTCGTGGGTTATCTGGTCGTCGGGATGCTGCTGGGCGCGCGGGTCATGTATGCCGTCGCCTACGAGCCCGGTCACTACCTGCACGACCCACTCGAGTTCTTCCGCGTGTGGCGGGGCGGCCTCTCCTTTCACGGGGCGGTAATCGGGATGGCCGTCGCATGCCTGGTGTTCGCGCGAGTGCATCGCATTTCGTTTTGGCAGCTCGCGGACACACTGGCACTGGCCGGCACGCCGGGACTCTTCTTCGGCCGCCTGGGCAACTTCATCAATGGCGAGCTCTACGGGCGTCCCACGCACGTGCCGTGGGCGATGGTGTTCCCCACCGATCCGCTGGGACTCCCGCGCCATCCCTCCCAGCTCTACGAGGCGGTGGCCGAGGGGATCGTCCTCTTCCTCGTGCTCCGAGCACTCGAGCGTCGCGCGGTCACCCGCGGCTGGTACCATCCCGGGCTCCTCGCGGGCGCGTTCCTCGTCGGCTACGGCGTGATCCGCTTCGCACTCGAGTTCACTCGGCAGCCGGACGCGCAGCTCGGTCTCGTGCTCGGTCCGTTCAGCATGGGGCAGATGCTATCTGCGGGGACTGTCGTGATCGGAGTGTTGCTGCTCGTGATCGTGTTCGCCGGGCGACACCGAGCGCCGGACTATCAAGCATCCGTGGATGCGCCGGGCGCGGTACCTCCTGCGTCATGAGTCGTCCAGGCACGGCGAATACGCGTCCGCTAGCGGAGCAATACGGAGTTTGCGAGAGCGTTAAACACGATATCGGCTCCGAGTCCCAACCCAACGAGAGCTGCTGCGCTCACGATCGCGACTCCAGCGGCTGTGCGATCCATTGAAGCACCCGACTGTTCCGGGGCTTCATCAAAGTAAATGGGCCCCAGAAAGCGAGCGTAGTAAGCCAGCGAGAGTACACTGTTCAGTACAGCGAGAACAGCCAGCCAGGTATAGCCCGCATCGATCGTGGCGCCGAACAGCGTAAGCTTTCCGGCAAAGCCGGCGAGTGGGGGGATGCCCACGAACGACAGGAAGCATATAGTGAGAGCCGCTGCCAGCCATGGGTGCGAGCGGGCGAGACCAGCATAGCGCTCGCGCTTCGCCAGCCCTCGTAGAGCGACGACGACGGCGAAGGCGCCGACGTTCCCGAGCGCGTAAGCGGCGAGAAAATAAACAAGCGCCGGCAGCGCCAGCGAGCTCCGGCCGAGCGCGACTATCGCCATCAACGCGTAACCTGTCTGCGATACCGCTGACCAGCCGAGCAAGCGGCGGATATCGTCCTGCCACAGCGCGGCGATGTTTCCAAGCGTCATCGTGAGCGCCGCCACGGCGGCTATGACAACGCGCCAGCCCGCGCCATCTTCGGGCAACACCGAGACGAAGCGGGCGAGCACGATCAGTGCGCCTACTTTCGGCGCAACGGTGACGAACGCAGCCACCGGCGCGGGTGCCCCGTCCGCAACGTCGGGCAGCCAGGCGTGTGCCGGCACCGCGCCGATCTTGAACGCAAGGCCGACCACGACGAGAGACCACGCCGCCACCAGAGGGAGGGCACCGGCGAGCCGGAGAGGCGCTGCCATGTCGGAGAACACCGTGGTGCCGCTGAGACCGAAGAAAAGTGCGACGCCATACAGCATCGCACCATTCGTCAACGCGCCAAGCAGGTAGTACTTTATCGCCGCCTCGGCGGACCGCCTCGACTTACGGTGGAAAGCGACCAGCACGTACCCGGTCGCCGACGAAAGCAGCATGGCAAGCACCATTTCCATCATGTCCGCCGCGCCAGCGAGAGTGATGGCGCCGAGCGCGGACATGAGGAGAAGAGCATAGTACTCGCCCTGGCGTGGATCGCTTCGGAACCAGTCCACCGATAACGCAATGACCAGTGCCGTGACGCCGAGGACGATGAACTTCGCCGCGATCGCGAAAGAGTCGATCGCGTACGTGCCCGAAAAGCTGAGATGCTGCCATGGATGCATGGCGCCGCCCTGGAATCCCGACTTGAGCGAGGCCGGTAAAGCCACCGCGGCGACGACGGCGATCACCACAGTCAGGAGCGCGAGAGCGGCGTTCATCGGTTGCAGGCGTCTTGGCAAGAACAGCGCGGAAATCAGCACCGCCACGCTTCCGACGAGAAGCGCAAGCTCGGGGATCAGGTCGCTTACGGTCATCCCGTTCATTCGGCCTTCAGCTTGAGTCCGACACTACCTGTGCGCGACCGCTCACCGCGTCACGAGCGGCCGGGCGAAGCTGTCTATCACGGCGAGAAGCCATCCCGGAGCGACGCCGATAACGACGACGAACGCGATCAGCATCGAGAGAGAAGCGATCTCCACGCGATCGAGATCGCGAAAGTGCTGCCAACGTTCGGGAAGTGGCCCCAGGAATACCCGCTGAAGAAGGTTGAGAAAGAGGGCTGCCGTTATGATCAGACCAAGGAGTGACAGCGCGATCAGCCATGGATATACCGGGAAGCCCCCGACAAATATCTGGAATTCGGCGACAAATCCGGCGAGTCCGGGAAGGCCCAGGCTGGCAAATGCGGCGACAGCTGCAAGCCCGGTGAAGATGGGCGCGCGGCGTGCCAGTCCTCCCAGCTCGGAGATCTCGTAGGTGCCGGTTCGCCGCCAAAGCGATCCTGTCATCAGGAACAAAGCCCCCGTAATGAGTCCGTGTGCAACCATTTCGACGGTCGCGCCGGTCAGAGCGAGGGAGCGCGTCTGGGTGAATCCTCCGCCAAGCCCAGGTAAAATCGCGGCAGCGGCCGCAATGCCCAGAATCGCGTAGCCCATGTGGTTAACGCTCGTGTACGCGATCCGCCGTTTTACGTTCTGCTGCGCAAGCGCGACAAGCGCGCCATACACGACGCTAACCAACGCCAGGATCGCCACTGGCAGGGCAAGACGGGAAAATGTCTGCGGCATCATCTGCAGCAGTATGCGCACAAAACCGTACGTCCCCATCTTGAGCAGCACACCAGCGAGGATAGTGGAAGCGGGTGCCGGCGCGTCGACATGCGCCGGTGGCAGCCAGGTGTGAAAGGGCACCAGTGGCGCCTTGATCGCAAAGGCCAGTGCGAAACCAGAAAAAGTGAGGGTCGCGGCCAGCCCTGTTCCGTCCAGCGGCCGCGTCGCGATGAGGTGACGCATGTCGAAGGTGTGCGGCGCGGTGCTCAGGTAAAGAGAGAGCACTCCCAGCAGCATTACCAGCGAGCCGGCGAGCGTGTAAAGAAAAAACTTGAGCGCCGAGCGTCGTGCTGCGTCACCGTGACCCCACACTCCGATCAGGAAGTACATTCCCACCAGACTGAGATCCCAGAACACGTAGAAAAGGAGCAGGTCGAGCGAGAGAAATACTCCGAGCGAAGCAGTCTCGAGAAAAAGGAAGAGCGCGAAATAGGCTTTGGGCCTGCCACGCAAATCGACCGGATAGATGATGGCGGCGAAAAACAGGAGGGCCGTCATTGCCGCCAGCGCGAGCGACAGGCCGTCGACTCCCGTCACGTAGCTCGCGCCGAGGGTCGGAATCCATGGCGCAGATTCAACTTGCTCGAACGTGCCGGTGCCCTTGAACCTGGACCACACGACCATTAACAGAACGAGCGGGGCGAGAGCTACAAGCCCGGCCGTCACCCGCAGCGGCCGCTCGCCACGCAGTGGCAGCACAACCAGCAACAGTGCCCCGAGCAGCGGGAGAAACAATGTGAGAGTTATCATCGGTGAGTTGCCACGATTTCCAGCGACGCGATCGCGATGAGCAGTACGGTGCCGATTGCAACGATCAGGTAGTACTGGTGAGCCAGTCCGGTCTGGAGACGCCGGCTCTGGGTTCCGACAGCGCCGACTCCGCGGGCGGCCCCTTCTATGGTAGCGTCGACGCCACGATCGTCAGCCATCCGTGATGCTTCAGCAACGAGACGAGTAGCCGTCGACAGCGAATTGACGCCGGCATCGACGAGCTGCTCGAGGCTGTGACCGAACAGACGAGAGACATATCCGGCGATTCGCGCTGCACCGCGTACACCGGCATCTATTATCCTGTCGTCCATTATCGCCAGAGTGCGGGCCAGCGTGAGCACGGGGCGTTTAACCAGCATGTCCGCGACCAACGGAATCCCGAGCCACTCGGCCACCGGCAGACGCACACTTGGGCTCAATCCGAAATCGACCAGATCGCCACGTCTCCATAACAGCCAGCATGCGATCCCTGCCGCCGCGATTGCCACGAGCGATGCGCCAGCTGCCCAGCCTTCGCCAATAGCCAATCTCCCACCCATAAGCTCCGCGACGCTCGCCGCCACTCCGGGAAACCAGAGCACACTCGACACTAGAGTCACACCTGCGAGCAGCAAGACACTCGCTGTCACAGCACCATTGGGGGGACGAACCTTGCCGCGATTCGGGTCCGGACCGAACGCGAGCAGCGCCAGTCGTCCGGCGTAGAGAGCGCTCAGAAATCCGGCGGCCGCGACACCCGCCGTGAAGAACGAGCCTGTCTGGCTTGCGGCAGCGACGATTTGCTCCTTCGAGTACGCTCCTCCGAGAGGCGGTACTCCAGCTAACGCCAGCGCTCCGATCGCGAACGTGATCGCCGTCAGTGGCAGTGCTCTTCCCAGCCGCAAAGACGAGAGCTCGAGCGTTCCCGTCGCGTGCAGCGCGATGCCTGCGCCGAGGAAGAGGAGAGCCTTGAACGCCGCGTGCGTCGCGAGATGCATCCCCGCCGCCGCGGGAACGCCAACGCCGACGGCCACGAACATCAAACCGTACTGCGCGGAAGTCGAAGCGGCCAGGGCTTTTTTCAGATCGGTCTGTAGCGCGGCAACGATACCCCCGGCCAGGGCCGTCGCCAATCCGAGAGCGGCAATCGACGGGGACAACCAGGATACCGGGATAATCGGCGCGAGCCGTGCCAATGCATACGCTCCCGCCGCCACCATCGTTGCCGAATGCAGCAGTGCCGACGCAGCGGTCGGACCGAGCATGGCCCGAAACAGCCACGGAGAAAAAGGCAGCTGCGCCGATTTCGCCGCCGCGGCCAGAAGGAGTCCGCCCGCGACGATAGCCGCAGTAGTGCCGTGCAGTTGGGAGAGAGTGTCGAAGCGGAACGACCCCGTTCCCGCGAATGCAGCCGCCGCGGCAATGTAGAGACCGAGGTCACCAGCGCCTGTAGTCAGAAATGCGTCGAGTGCAGCACGTGGCCGCGCGGAGTCTGTCCATTCATAACCGATGAGCGCCCACGAGCACGCGCCGACAAGCTCCCACCCAACGAGCAAGGCGAGGAAATCATCCGCTATCACCAGAAGCTCCATCGCGCCGACGAAGGCCAGCAAGAGCGCCAGCAGTCGCGCGAAGCCACTGTCACGCCGGTTGGACCACGAGGCGTAAAGAACGACCGGTGCGGCGATAACCGGCACCAGGATGACCATCATCCGTCCGAGCCCGGCTACGGCAAGTCGGCCTCCGAGTATCGGTCCCCACGCCCACTCGCTCACCGGCAACGACAGAGCGGTCCAAACCGCGGAGGCCAGCGTCAAGAGCAATGCAGCAAGCGCTATGGTCGGGAGAACTGAGCGTTTGCCTCGCAGGAAGAGGAGCGTGCCTGCTCCCAGCAACGGCAGCAGCGGAAGCGCGAGCATGGCCAACGCGGAACCCTCGCTGGGAATCCTCATCCGCGCAGAGCTTTGAGTTTTTCAGTGATGTCCGCGCGGCGAATGCGGAACACGTTGGTGACGAGCGCGAAACCAATAGCGGCTTCCACCGCCATCACCGTCATGAACACAACCGCCAGCAGCTGTCCCTTGGGCGAGTGAGCCGCGGCGCGCGACCAGAGCGTGACCGCGGCAACGATGGCGCCGTTGACCATGAGCTCGAGCCCCATCATGATCATCACGAAAGACTGCTGGCTAAGCGCGCCGTACACTCCGATTCCGAACAGCGCGGCGCCGAGCACCAGCAAAACCTCTCTGCTCACGTTGTTTCTCCCGGTTCCTGTGATCCTTCGTCCGCCGAACCGAAGCGACCCTTGGCGCCGGCAATGGCAAGCGCTCCGATCATCGTGGCGAGAAGCGTCACGCCCGCGGTCTCGAAGACGAGCATTGAATCGCCGAGGAGCTCATGTCCGAGCTGGGCGGTGACCTGGCCAGACGCCCGAACTGTGGGCTCGGGAAAACGCGCGAAGGTGCCGACGCCGGCGAGCCCGACGAAAGCAAGCACACCCGCGGCGATCGACGCGCGATGCTGATGCACCATCATCATCGGATTGAGTCCGGCAGGATTCATCATGAACATCACCATGAAAACCGCCATTATGGTCATCTCGCCGGCCATCATCAGGATGAGGACGAGCCCGAGGAATTCAGCATCGAGCTGCACCATGATGATCCCGACCGCCATGAACGAGGCCATGAGCCAGTACGCGGCTCTCACCATTGAGTCGGTTCTGAACACCCGCCAGCCTGAGACTATCGATGCCACAGCCAGCATCCAGAAAAGCGCGACTCTCATGCAGCTTGCAAAATGACGTTACCCGTGAAGGACGTTGAGGCGCTCGTCAACGCGGCGATCCCGCCAAGACCACCGCGCCAGCGGCAAAGACATCGAGTAACGCCAACGGAATGAGCACTGTCCAGGCGACGACGACGAAACGCTCCAGCCTGACGCGCGCGACGAGATGTCTCGAAACCACCATGATGAAGATGAGCGAGATCGTCTTGACCGTCATCCACACCGCGCCGGGAAGCCACGGTCCCGTCCAGCCGCCGAGAAAAACGGCGGCGCCCATTGCCGCAACCGCGACCAGCACCGCGATGCGAGTGGTCCGCCACAGCAGAAGTTGCACTCCTGACAGCTCGCTTTCGGTGCCGCCGGCGAGGTCTGCCGCATCCGGTAACGCCAGCGGACCCCAGAAGGCGACGCCGAGGCCCGCGGCCAGATAAATCGGCAGTCCGAGTGGCTGGCGAATGACGTTCCAGAGTGAGTCCTGCGAAATGACGATGGCGCTCACCGAAAGCGATTGCGCGGGCAGAGCTGCGCCTATCAATACCAGCGCCAACGGCATCTCGTACGACAACGCCTCGGCGATGAAGCGATAGCCGCCAATCATCGGAAAAACCGAATTGGCCGACCACCCGTTGAGATAGACGGCGATCATCACGAGCGCCATCAACGCACCGAAATAGACTATTCCTGACTCGATCCCGGCCGCAGAAGTTTGGGGAGAAAAAGGAATCACCAGAAGAGACGCCGCGGCAATCGCGGCGAGTAGCGCCGGCGCAAGCGCCCACAAAGGCGCATCAGGTCGCTCGGTGGTGGCAGGCTGCTGCAGGAGGAACAGCGCGGTCTGACGAATCGGAAAGGTCAGCACACGGAATGCTCGTACCGGCGCCCGAGCAACCATCCGGCCCGCCCAAAGATCAATCACGACGGTGGCATAGACGCCGGCAAGAAGGACAACCGCGATGGTCGCCAGCTCTCCGAGGAGACGGCCGTAAGAAATCACGACACCCGCTGGGAGCGGACGTCGCGCAAATCGAGATCGAGACTAACGACTGTGGCCACGGCATCCCCCCACTCGAGGCCATGCAGAAGATCCGGCAAAAGTCCCAGCAGCAGCGACAATGAATTCCCATCGAGTGTGATAACGCCGCGCGGTCCTTCGACTCGCCCACCGCCTCCACTTGTAGCATTGCCAGAGCGAGCAGCGAGCATGACGCTCTGCATGGCTTCGTCGAGCCGCTGCCAGAGCCGACTCCGCACATCATTTTCGGCATGCACGACCGGCTCGAAGCCAAGCTCCTGATACGCGGGGTCAGTCATGCGCAGGTCCTCGCGTAATCCAGCGGCTCTTGCAACCGGCCCGAGGCCACGGTCTCGTATTTTGTCGGGCTGGATAACGCCGACGCCGGCACCCACGAGTGAAACGCTGCGGGAATAGCGAAGAATTCTTCTGAGCTGCGCAATCGGTGCTACCACACCAGGGCGAAGCGATCTGGCGATCGCGCGCGTCCTCAAGCCCAATGCGCCGAGCCCGTGCACCTGAAGCGCGTTGCACAGCCAGTGCAGATGATGGCGAGCGCGCGCCATCTCCATCTCGACGACCGGTACCGGTTCGGAGAGCGCTCGAATGAAGGGATCGCCGCTCTCGAAATAAGGATTCGATTTCTGAGCATCAAATGGATTTTCCGCGACTGCCGCTTCCTGAATTACGTCCCCCTGCAGCTTCAGGGCGAGAGTGAGTCCGCTCGGGAAGGGTCGAAAGAAAGGTCCGACGCGTACAGAAAGTTGATCCAGTGCGAGTCCGTCACGATCGGGCGCGGTCTCAGGCATTGGCCGACCGTAGGGCACGCCGCCCGTCATGCCCGTTCCTCCCTGGCCGTACGGCCCGACGCCTCGCCATAGCGCCGGCTCCTCGTCAGGCAGAATCGGCGCCTCCGAGGGCTCAACCCCGGTCAGAAGGTCGCGATGAATCTTCCGCAGCAACAAAGCCAGATCACAGTGGGCATCTTCACGGATCGCTTTTGGGAAGATTGCTTCACTCGGCGCCGAGACGTTTTGTCGGAGCCATAACGTACGCCGTGGTCGCGTGAGCTGATCGTGTATTCGCCGGGCGGGCTCGTGCATCGAGTCCGGGAACTCTCCCATGGCCAGCAGAACATTGGCCGAGCTCGGTGAATCCGTCAGAACGATCTCCTGCTCCAGCTCGAGATCTTGCAGCAGCGTTTCGATTTCCGCGCTTTCGCTCCCGCTGATTGCGAACACGCGAACGGGCGCCATGGCAGCGAGCCGCTTCAGGATTCCAGGGCGCTGACCTACGCCCACCTCAAGGCGCGCTCCCGCCACGCATACAGGATGCCCAGGGTGAGGATGACGATGAACATCAGCATCTCCACCATAGCCTTCATCCCCTCGCGAAGGAATACAACCGCCCACGGATACATGAACACCATCTCCATGTCGAACGCAAGAAAAAGAAGCGCCATTGCATAGTAGCGCACATGGAAGCGACTCCACGCGTGAGTGTCCGGACTGAGGCCTCCCAGAAAAGGCACTCGCTCGGGGGCAGTTGTGCACGGCGGGGTTAACAGACCGCCAAGTGACCGGAGTCCGAGAGTCAGCCCGGCGGCCACGAGCGCGATAATCAGAGAACCACCAAGCGCGGTGAGCATCGCTACGATGCGTAATCCGCGGGATTCGCGTCAAACTCCGTTTTGCAATCCTTGCTGCAGAAGTAGTAGCGCTTACCCTGATATTCGGAATTGCCAACTGCATCCTTCTCTTCGATCATCATTCCGCAGACCGGATCTTTGACCTTTGACATTTACGCTCCTTGTTTGTCCATTAGTTCTGTTTGCTTTTTTTTCGAGTTGCTGCACCCGCAAATGAACGGCCCCATCTCGATCTTTTGGCAACTCTCCGGCGCAGGGTATCCCCGACCTTCGCAGTTATCCTGGATCTTGAATGCGGTTCAGCAAGAAGCAAACCCGACTCGGAAGGAGGTCGAAGAACTCCTTGCTATCCCGGGAGACCAGCCGGGGTCGCCGTCGATTACGTTCAACTATACGACGATCCTCAATCTTCTTTTCCTTGCCATAACAGGCCTGCTCGAATTCGGTTCCTCCGAACAGGAGGTCCGGCAATGATCCGTATGATGGACAAACCCGCTGGAGCCGGTATGGGCTCGCACCAGGACCATGCAATGCATTCTCATTCACACCATCCATGATGCCCGTCGCAGTTGAAGAAAGCGTAGCTATGGCACGGGAGGCGATTGTCCGGAGGGGAATCCGCCTTAGCTATCTGACCATCGCTTACAACGCTTTCGAGGCTCTTGGATCGCTCATCGCCGGCATTGTCTCGGGAAGTGTGGCCCTCGTAGGATTCGGCATCGACAGCGTAATCGAGGTGACATCGAGCGGTGCGGCGCAGTGGCGGCTCAGATCAGACATACACACGCAAACCAGAGAACGCGCAGAGCGGATAACCCTCCGCATTGTCGGATGGTGCTTCATCGCTCTCTCGATCTACATTGCCGTCGACAGCACGAAGTCACTCGTCGGTCGTGAAGAGCCATCGCGGAGTCTTTTTGGCATCGTTGTTTTGGTCCTTTCCGTAATCGTCATGCCTTTGCTCGCACGTGCAAAACGGCGGGTGGCTCTAGAAATGAGAAGTGGGGCCCTGGAAGCTGATGCCAGACAGACAGCGCTTTGTGCATACCTCTCGCTGATCGCCCTGGCGGGTGTTGGGCTGAACGGAGTGCTCGGCTGGTGGTGGGCCGATCCAGTAGCCGCGCTGGTTATGGTGCCGATAATCTTCAAAGAGGGCGTCGATGGACTTCGACGTAAGCCGTGAGCTCTCCGTCTTGGGTATTGAAGCCAGTGCGTTGCACACGTACAATTCGACGTGAATTTTGGCCTGTCTTTGCGCGTGGTAGTTGGCGCGGTCGCTGTCCTATCCGTCGGTACCGCTGTGCCCCGTCTTGGGGCACAGAGCACTGAGAAGGACAGTGCGAAAGTCCGCCGTTGGGTCACGAAACGCGACGCTGTGGCCGCTTCGGCTGCCGTGCTTGCGACGCTGGCCATCGCTCCGTTCGACAGCCGAATCGCGCTGGCCATGCAGGGGCCCCGCCTCCAGGGAAGCGACGACCTGCAACACTCGGCGCGCGATTTCGCGTTTATGGGAGGACCAGGTCCATTCCTCGTGGGGACGAGTCTCTATTTGGCCGGCCGCATAACAGGAGCATCGCGTCTGGCAGATGCCGGACTTCACATGACGGAGGCGGTTCTCCTCGCGGCAAGCATCACCGGTCTCGGCAAAGGAATCTCGGGCCGAGCACTCCCGTCCGCTGGCGTGCACGACTCGGAGAATTTTCAGCTCGGCCGAGGGTTTCACGATCGGAATGGACCGTTCGTGTCATTTCCATCAGGACATGCGGCGGCGAGCTTTGCGATGGCCTCTGTACTCACGGGCGAAGCCGAGCGCTGGCAGCCGGGAATGGCTCGCCTCGTAGGCCCCATCGCCTACGGGACGGCAGGCCTCGTCGGGATTGCACGCATGTATCAAAACGTCCATTGGGCAAGCGATCTTCCTCTCGCAGCTGTGATAGGGACGTGGAGCGGCCTCACTGTAGTCGCTCGATCGCACCGGGTCCGCCAGTCGGACGCACAAGTTGGCGACCTGACCAGTGCGCTGGATCAGGTGCTACGCTCGACGACAGTCGTCCCCATCGCGGGCAGAGGCTTGGGCCTATCGTGGTCCATGCCTCTGGAACTGGGTAGCCGCCCTCCTGCACCGTAGCCGATCGCCGTGAGCGGACGTGGGGAGAAAAGCTGGTGAGATAGAGATTCAGTGAGCCGAAGGCGAGTCCCGATTTCAGCTGGAGCATGATGTGGGTACTATCGTCGGCCAGCCACAGCTCCGCGTGCCCTTTCTGTGAGAAGATCCCGGATGTAGTGATCTGCGGCTGGACGACGATCGCATTGAACGTTCCTGCCGGGACAGTCACACGCTCGCGCCTGAGCACTTTAATGATGATCGGATTTCCTTCTGGCTGGAAATAGCGATCGAACTTATAGGTGTGCCCGACCACCAGCGGAACGGTTCGCAGGAAATAGAAAAACGAAGCGTCATCCAGCGGCTGCGGCACCGAGGGGACCTCCGGCTGGCCGAACCGCGCGTAGGTTGCCCGTTCCGGGAAGATCTGATAATCCCGGTCCGCGTGGTAGCGACCTTCACGTATGTGCTGGACAAAACGCAGGGAGGAAAATGTCGCCGTGTCGAACCAGCTTACCGTGCTGTCACGAACCTTGAAGAAGAGCGTGCCGCCGGAGATGGTGAATACGGCTCGCCAGGCGACGTGGCCACGCACCGTGTCGATCCCCGCGAGCAACATCGTCCCGTGCCCGACGTGCAATGGTCCAAATCTCACGTCGTACGTGAGACGTTCGCCATTGGCGAAGGCTCGCTTGTCGAGAGCGACGGCTCCTTCACTGGGCAAGAGTGCGGGACGCGACTGTGCGGACAGTCCGGTCAGTCCGCCGGCGACGATAATGCCGGTAAGCAACGGCCAAAGGTACTTGGGAACTGATACGTATCGACGACGCGTCTGCGGCATTAACGATGATAGTATCAGGCCCACAGTTTGAGTAAGGCCCACGCCGCGATCGGAGGACAACAATGAGGGAAAGATGAGAAGGCTCTCACAAATGCTCGTCCGCACTTTCGCGCGCGCACGAACGAGCGAACCCTCCCGAGGCGGATTCACTCATCTCAACTCATTCGAAGGGAAACCCAATGCTCAAGCAACTCGCACTGGCAGCACTCGCCGCCGGCGTCGCGACGGCCTGCTCCGACACTCGTGATATTACCGCGCCCGCTTCCCCGATCTCGGCCAGCATCGAAGTCAACGCCGATCGCGGCGACCACGGCGAAGGAAACGTCTTCACGCTCACGAACGGCGCCACCGGCAATGCTGTGGCAATCTTCGCTCAGCAGCCCGATGGAAATCTCGCGGCGGCCGGTCAGGTCTCCACCGGTGGCGCGGGTGGTGGCAGCTCCCTTGGCTCGCAGGGCTCGCTCAGCAAAGCAAACGGTCGCGCCATGCAATCGGTTTTACGGACATGAGCATGTTCTAACAATCGGCGGCGCTCGTTTGCCGAGACAAGAAATTCGCACGTCTTACCCGCATTCGGGCATGCTCACTTGACGGCAAGGATCTCTGGCTGGTCGATCGTCGGCGGGTTCGCCAGCAAGTCGCCAGCTCGCGCGAACAGGGCCTTGGCGATCTCACCGGCAAGATGTGCGTCACGCCCAGCCTTGTCGGCGAACGTGTCGAAGATCGCGAAACGTGACGTTCCGAGTTTCAACGCATACCAGCGCACCGTCCCACTCTCGCGCTGCGCCAGTGGTAGGGCCGATTTGAGAAAGGCTTCAACTTCCTTTTCCTTGCCAGGCTTTGCCTCGAGTACCGCCAGTATCGCCAGCTTTTCCATGGGCGCTCCCAAAAAATGTGACTTCCTTTGTCGATTCGATCGCCGTGACGCGCTGCGTCACGGCCACGCAATATATCGACCGCCGGGCGCAGTTAATTCCTGGCACTCGCGGGCAAAAATCTGCTCTTCGTCGTATCTCGAGCTTCGCATCACCTGCGCTGGAGATCGCGAATCAGGCTGTCCATCTCCGCGATCTCGCGGCGCTGGGACGAGATGATCCCGTCGGCCAGCTTGCGCACGCGCGGGTCGGTGATCTGAGCCCGCGAGCTCGTCAGGATCGCGATCGAGTGGTGCGGTATCATCGCCTTCATGTACGCCACGTCACCGATCGTCCGCTGGCTCCGCGCGAGGTAGAGGAAGACGGTAAAGACGACCGCGGCACCGATGAAAATCGCCGCATTCGCCTGCTTGTTGCGATACATGCCGAGCATGAAGGCCAGCATGATGGTGGTCATCGCGGCGCCCATGTAGAGCGCCATGAAGAAACGCGTGTCCGCGAACCGCACGTGATCGGCCTCGAGCACCAGTGAGTACATCAGAGCGAACATCACCGCCGTCGACACGGCGATCATGGCAGCGAAGCGGACGTACGATCCTTTCATCGTCATCTGCTTGCCGCCGGTCATCCCGTCGGTGGCGCCGGTCGCGGATGATTCGGTGTGCTGGCGTGGCGTCGTCACAAGAACTGCTCCTTCAAGAGTGATTACTGGAATGTGGCCGCATCGAATCCAGTTGCCCATGTATAGCAGCTTGTTGACCGACGGCGGAATCAGATAGCAGTGCGTGCTCCACGCCTTCCCAGGGGGAGGCTCGAGAGGCGCAATACGGCTGTTGTGAGACCCGCCTTTGCCGCAAGTTCCAGTCCCTGAATGTCCCACCCCTCACTTAGTCGACAAATCGATGAAATCCGCGCGTGCTTCCAATGAAAGAGAGGAGATCGAGCGCATGACATCCACAGGCATCCCGAACGCAACCAGGCCGTCGCTGCGAATTGTCGTGCTCGGAGCCGGCGGCGTCGGCGGCTGGTACGGTGGTTCGCTCGCGCTCGCTGGTCATGATGTCACTCTGCTCGCTCGTGACGCCCATTTGGGAGCGATCCGGGAGCACGGCCTCGAGCTGCGATCGCCGGATGGCAGCGTTCGGCACGCGCCGGTGCGTGCGACCGACGACCCCGCGCAGCTCGGTGAACCGTCACTGGTAATCGTGACGGTGAAGACGTACTCGCTTACCGAGATCGCTCCGGTCGCCGCGCGGCTCGGCAGCGCTGGAGCGGTGGTGCTCCCTCTTCTCAATGGCGTCGACGCCGCCGATCGTCTCGCCGCGGCCGGCGTACCGCGATCGGCTCTGTTGGCCGGCGTAACTATCATCAGCGCCGCTCGTGTCGCGCCCGGGGTGATCGAGCGGCGCAGCGAGTTTCAGCGCGTGGTGGTGGGCGTTCCTGCTGGGTTCGCTGGACCCTCGGCGAGAGAGTCAGAGGCTATCGTGCAGGCGTTCCGCGATGCCGGGGTAGAGGCGAGCGTATCACCGCACGTGGAGGTCGACCTCTGGAACAAGCTTGCATTTCTTGCCTCGATGGCGGCGGCCTGCGGGCTCGCTCGCGCGGCCGTGGGTGCCGTGCGTTCGGCCCCGCTCGGCACGCTCCTCATCGAGCGCGCGGTGGCTGAAGTCGTCGCGGTCGCCGACGCCCGCGGAATATCTCTCGGCGCGGACGCGACGGCGCGCACGATCGCCGCGATCAACTCTCTACCGCCGGCAATGCGGCCGAGCCTGCTGCTCGATCTCGAACACGCCGGCCCGACGGAGGTGGACGTGCTGAGCGGCGCAATCGCGCGGATGGGGCGCGAGGCCGGCGTGCCGACGCCGGTCCACGACACCGCGTGGACGGCGATCAGCGCGGCAACTGTCCGCAATCGCCTCTAGCGCGAGCGCGTCATGCGGGTCATTCTGGGCCCCATCGTCCATCCGAATCCACTGTAGCATAAGACCGTTCGTCAACGAGAGCGGAGATTTATGCGGCGCCTAGGACAGCTCTTGATGGCTCTCGGCGCCGCCGTCGGCGCTTTCGTTGGAATAGCCATCGTTCTTCACCTGGGAGCGCCGAATGCGTCGTGGTTGGTCAACGTTGCACTCGCGAAGCTATCCCTGATTGCAGCAGGTGGTCTGATGGGAGCCGGGGCTGTAGCCGTTCGCATCGACAACCGAAATCGCGCCAGAGAGCTTGATGACCACACAGCGGCGAAAGAGATACCGAGCCGCGACAACTAACGTGGCGCGGAATTCGCCCGCACAGTCCAGATGCTCTGCATTCTGCACGGATGGCTGCTCGAAGGATCGGGCAGCAATCTCTGGACTCGCGCCGTCGTTCAAGCGCTCTGCCGGCAAGACGAGACGCTCCACCTCGTGTGCCAGGAAAACCATCCCGAGCGATACGGCTTTATCTCCAGCGCCGTCACGCACCGTCTCGACGGCTCAACCGAAACCACGCTGGCGCGTGAGACACCGTTCCCCGGCAAATGCATCCTGCACAGAGTCGAGCTCGGCGAAACCCTTCCCGTTTTCGTGTGGGACGAATACGAGGAATACTCGCGTGTGGTGCCGATGATCGATCTCACTACTTCTGAAATCGAATCGTACGTGGAGACGAACGTTCGGGTGGTGGAACGGCTTGCCCTCGAAGAGGACATTACGGTCATCCATGCCAATCACGCGGTGATGATGCCCGTTGTCGCTCAACGTGTTCGCGACAAGCTCGGCATTCCATACACCGTGATGCCGCACGGCAGCGACATCGAGTACGCCGTGAAAAAGGACCCGCGTTTTCTCGACTACGCATCGGATGCTCTGGTTCACGCCGGGCGGATCTTCGTCCACGGCGATGAGATGCGGGACAGAGTATTGAGCGTGTTTTCCAATGTGCCGTGTGTGGCTGACAAACTCGTCGAGCTGCGGCTGGGCGTGGACACCTCCGACTTCGAGCTCGTTTCCCGCCGCATGAGAGGGCGCGAAATCGACGTTCTTCTGGAAGCGCTGCGCAAACTTTCGCGTGGAAAGACGGCAGCCCAGGATCAGTCGTTGGCGGCGCGCCTTTCCGACGTACGCGATCTCGAATCGCTTCGAGAGGCGCTGCAGGAGTCAGCCAGTTACGACGGGAAGCTGCCCGACGCGCTCGCCGATGCGCGGTTGCGCGGCATCGACTGGGTCAACGTACCGACACTCCTCTTCGTCGGCCGCCTCATCGCATGGAAGGGCATTCAATCCCTGATCGCGGCGCTGCCGCTGGTGCTGGCCGAGTCGCCGGAGATGAAGACGATCGTCGTCGGTCACGGGCCTCTGCGCGAAGCGATGGAGGCAATGCTTTGGGCGCTTCGGAACGGCAGACGAGACATTGTCGATCTGATCGTCACCCACGGACGCGCGCTCGATGGAAGTGCGGAGTCCGGCGCCGGCGACACCGTGCTCGAGGACGTACGGAAGTTCTACAACGAGCTCGAGCGTCGTGGACAGCTCGACGATTACTTCGCTACCGCCCGTCGCGTTCTCGGCGCGGATTCAGTCGTGTTCACAGGTTATCTCACGCACGCCGAGCTGCGGCACCTTTTCCCCTGCTCGGACGCGGCTGTATTTCCTTCGCTGGTGCGGGAGTCGGGACCGATGGTTTTCCTCGAGGCGCTGGCATCGGGCTCCTTTCCGCTCGGGACTTATTTCGGGGGCATGGCGGCCAGCATCGATGCGGTGCGCGAAGTTCTGCCGCCCAATATTTCGGAGATCATGAAGCTGGATCGCGACAACTCGGTGAGTGAGCTCGCGCGGAAGATTCCGCTGGCGCTCGGCGAAAGCGAGCGTTACCGCGAAACTCTGGGCCAGTTTGCCCGGGATCATTACGACTGGTCCAGCGTGGCGAAGATCTTTCTGGGTGAGGTCAACGCGCTCGAAACCCGCGGGAATTGACGCGAGAGCGAGCAATTTCGCGAGTTTCAGGACGCGCACGGTGGAGTTAACAACGCTTGATTCCTGCCACTTGGCATACTATATTATGCCATATGGCAACGATAAAAAACAAACTGGCCCGGGTCGCCGAACATACCTCGGCTGATGTCACTGAATTGCTGGACCATGTACGGCCCGGCCACCGCCAGGGACACTATTACTTGGCGCTTCTCGGCCTGCGTAAGTACGATCCGCTACATGCAGTAGATCAAATCCAACGTGGCTTTAGCTATTCCGCATTGGAAAGGTTCCAGCGTAATACTGAGTTATCTCTTCGCATCCTCGCGCAAATTGTGGAAATCCCGGAGCGTACGCTGGCTCGAAGGAAAGCTACCGGTCGGCTAGCGCCTGATGAGTCTGACAGACTCGCGCGTTTTTCCCGTGTATTTGCGCGAGCAATTGAGTTGTTCGAGGGTGACCCTGACGCAGCCCGAGAGTGGCTGACAAGACCTGTACATGCGTTGGGCGGCAAAGAACCCCTCGAATTGACTTCGACGGACGCCGGTGCAATTGAAGTCGAGCGCCTAATCGGGCGTCTCGAGCACGGGATTCCGTCATAGGCGATGAAGGCTTGGCGCCTGATAAAGACCAAATACGCGAGCATCGCATTCGACGGTGAGGGCGCTCGCCTTTTCGGGGGCCGGTGGAACAGTCCAGGTACGCGAATGGTTTACACGTCGTCCAACTCGGCGTTGGCCGTGCTTGAAGTGGTAGTCAACATGGGTGATAGCAGTGGAGTTCTAGCATCGTATTCCATAATTCAGGCAACAGTCCCTGATCATCTCATCGAAGATCTCGATCGGTCCAGGCTGCCGGCAGATTGGAAGACATCGCCTGCTCCGCCACACCTACAGGCCATTGGTGACGAATGGATTGCTTCCGGTCGATCGTTGGCGCTGAGAGTACCTAGTGCGGTTGCGCCCGATGGAGAGAATATTCTTCTCAATCCTCAGCATGCTGACTTCGGAGAGCTCGGCATTGGGACCCGGACGCAATACAAGATTGACCCGCGACTCCTTTAGATGGAGGTTCCCTTTGCGGCAGCCATCTGTCGGATGAAAGTCATCCACGGTCTCGCTTCTTTGCGCGCGAATACGCGCCCACAGGAAAACTCTTGGTCCTTGCGCTAGACACTCTGAGCTCTCGGACGGGCCAAGAAAATGACCGATAGAGTCACAATCCGGTGATCTTCTCCAACTGCGCGGCGTAATTCGTTGCTCCCGCGCTGTCGCCCGACGCAGACGCAGCCTGTCTTGCGCCATCCAGGGTGCGGTACCGGTTTGGCTCCCTGAGCAGAGTAGCGCGATATTCGACGAGCGCTTCGCCCGGGCGCCGGAGCTCCATCAACATGTCGCCGAGCAGCTCACGTGCGGGAGCCAGTGAGCCCGGCGTCACGGAAGATTTCTCCGTTGCATCCTCGCGGTCGGCGGCTTGACGCATGGTCGCGATCGCGGCGCGCTCACGATGCTCGGCGTGATCCACCCATGCCTGCGCACTCAGCTGTTGAATCGCGACCTGCGCCGCCCAATACGTCTCCCCCGTTGCCTGCAGTCGATGTTGAATTGCGGACAGAGAATCCACGGACATCCGGGCGGTGACGAGATCGCCAGTATGTGACGCGCCGAGGGCGCGCGCGTAGTACACCATCGCCTCGGTCCACGGAAAAGCGCTCGCCTTGGGCACCAGTTTCGCCGCCTGTGCCCAGTCCCGTCGCTCGAGCGCGTACCGCGCCGGAATTGCAGCGATCGCGAAGACCCCCGCGGAACCAGGTGCGGCACCCGTGATGGCATTAACGTCGAAGCGCGCTACGAGCGCTGGTAGTCCGTCCACTATCGCTTTCGCCGCGGAATCACGGCGCATCTGCAGATAGGCGTATTCGGCGTAATCGGACGCGTGCAACGCCTCGGCGATCGACGAGCTGCGGAGCGCGACTTCGATCGAACGGCGATTGGTCTCGACCGATTCCTTCCACCATCCCACGCGCGTAAACGTGTGGGACGGCATGTGCAGCGCGTGCGCCGCCGACGGCGCGATCTCGGAGTAGCGTAGCGCCGCCGCCTCGGCCTTGTCCGCCAACGCCGGATAGTCGTAGGTGTGGATAATGTAGTGC
Organism: Gemmatimonadaceae bacterium; assembly: GCA_039936175.1. Taxonomy (GTDB): domain Bacteria; phylum Gemmatimonadota; class Gemmatimonadetes; order Gemmatimonadales; family Gemmatimonadaceae; genus UBA4720. The sequence goes on from JBDTIV010000070.1 coordinate 23,927, forward strand.
GCCAATCCCGGATGGTTCGGCTGCGCCGCCCACAGCGCCTCGAGAATGGCGCCCGCCTTGAGCTGATTCGCGTACGTCTTGTCCGTCGGGGGCGCCGATGCGGTCAGGGCAATCGCGTAAAATATCTTCGCTTCGGTGTCCGCCGGCTCCTTTGCGACGAGGTCGGCCATCGCACGCTCGTACGCCACGACACGCGTTTGTTGATCGACGTGCTCATAGTCCGCGTAGAGCCGGGCAACCGCATTGATGTACTCCCGTTCGCGGTCCGTCGCACGTGCGCCCAATCGCGTCGCCTCGTCCGCGGCCGCTCTCCCCGGCTGGAGCTGCGCGGGCGTGCGGCGCCCCGCCGCCGTGGGATTGGACCAGCGACTGAGCGCGATACCCCAGTCCGCCATGGCACAGGTGGAGTCGGCGGCGAGGACGTCCGTAAACGAGCGAATGGATGCGCCGAACTCGAATGAGTGCAGCAGCGTGACGGCGCGATTGAATTGCGGCGCTACGACTGGGCTGCACGACGTCCGAAAGTGCACCGTTCCCAACTTCTCCGGGAACGCGCTCGAAGTATGAACGTGATCCTGACAAAGCGCTCTGCCGGCGGCGCCGAGGAGCAGAACGGCTGCAAGGGCGGCACCGACGATCATCTCTCGCCGGCTCGTTGACGCGCTGAACAAATCAGATTGCTTCCGACTGATCATAGTGATGGCGTCCTGGAGCCTAATCGGCGGCTTGGAGGCCTGTTGAAGTACGAGACGGCCACCAAGCCCAGGAGCACAAGAGGCAGGATCCATTTCGCTCCACCCTCCGACAAGTAGGAAGAGATGATCGCCATTACCAAAGCGAAGGTCACGCCCGCGTAGGCCCACTCCTTCAGCAAAGTGAATCCCGGCAACAGCAGGACAATGGCAGCCATAGGCTTGGCAATACCGAGAACTATCCGGAGGTGCTGCGGATAACCGGCTTTGGCAAATCCGGAGACGACCTGCTCACTGCCGCTGAGGTAAGACAAGGACGCGAACAGCGCCAGGCAAGCGATCGCCGTGCTGGCCCAGTAGACAATCTTTCGAGCCATTGCTCCTCCTGTGAGTGCTCGTCGGCGACGGCAACGAACCGCGATCGCATTGAGCTCGTAGCCTGATACGGAGACCTTACCAACATGTAAGCTAGCGGTGATCTCGAAGCGGTGTGAATGCCGGCGGCGAGCACGGAACGTCCCGTCTGTGCGCTCACGTCAATCCCTGTTCCAAATTCTCCAGAATATCGCCATTGTTGGCGCGCAATTCTGGTCCCTGCGCGCTGATCGACATAGTCTCGTCTGACGATTGGCCCTGTTTGCGGACTTTTGGGTCTTTCTAGACTGACGATCTTCCGACGGATCACCGCTAACATGCGTCTCGAATTGTGCAGTGAGATGGTCGTGACGCGTGAGGGTGCAACGCCGCTGGTCGACGCCTGGAACGAATCGAGATAGTATATCACTGCTAGTCAGCAAACTGTCCCCTCCGCACCGGGAGTCAAAATGATGAGCCCCACCAACAGTTTTGTTGCGGTCCTTTACGCGGTTGTCGCCCTCGCGATAGTAGCGATCACCTACTTTGGCCCGAACGCACAAGTTGAGCAGACCCTGCGACTACTCGTCCTCACCGCCTCGGTCGTAATCGTGGTGCATGGGTTTTTCCGCCGGAACCCTGCCTTCCTCCTTTTTGGCGCTGGGCTCTTCCTCGAAGTGATCGACCCGTCCAAGCGCATTCTGTTCTACGTCGGGCTGACTCTTTTCCTTGCTGGATTTGCTCTCCATTGGGCGCGGCACCGGAAGATTCATTCTGACACGCCTCAATCGCCCCGAATGACCTAAGTGTTCGACCGCTATAAACACCCGTCCATAGGAGAAACCCATGAGAACCGTCGCGCGAACCATACTTTTGACAGTCGTTGTATCGGCAGTGGGCATAACCGCTTGTATGGACGCGACACGGTCCACATCCACCGAACCTGCTATTTACGAGGGAGCGAGGATTTCATTAACTGGCGTCAGTTCGGTATCCATTCCCACACTCGACGGACGCGTCGTCTCCTCTGCCGTCCACCACTGGGCCCTCGATGGCATTGTCACGAAGGGGATCGCGGAGGCCGAGGGACGCGGCGATAACCTACGCCCGACCATCGCGGAGATGCCCGCACTCGCCATCACAGACGATCACCCACTGGCCAAGGGGCGACCCAATCAGCGTTTCTATTTTTAGTGCAAAGGATCACGACGGTAATGCTCAGGATTTTGCGGTTCTCACCGGCAGCGAGGGAGGCCCGGCCAAATCGATCGTTCACATCGAGAACGGCAAGATCACGCAGGCCTACTCTTTCGAGTGGGAAAAAATACGCGGCGGTTGGGTCGCTGCCGGCTTCGCCGTGACGGTGTTCAAGAACAGTAAGCCAATCGCGATAATTCGCTCGGCGAAAAAACTGGTGCCGCGGGGGCTGTCGGCAATGGTCGCCGCCGACGACCCTTGTATGTTCGACGCAGAGTACGCGGCGACGAGTGGCAACTGTGACGGCGCCCCGACTTTCGGAGGAGGAAGTGGGGGGTACGGATCTGGTGGAGCTGGCGGTCCCTGCACCTGCGCATCTCAGCTCACCGATTATCTATTGGCTGCGTCAGCTGCCGCGAGCGCTACGCAGGTCGCGGTTGATACGGGAACAGCGTTGATCCCTGCCGTCGCAGCTACTCTGGCGGTGGCGTGGGCGGCATCCGGGGTAATGCTATATCGTTACAACGCGTGTTTGAGAGCCTGTGCGGAACAGACTGGCAGTGCCGCCGGCATCACGGACCCCTATTTCGATGCGGCGCACCCGTTCGCTCCGCAGTATTGGCGACCGGCCTAGCAACGCCACCGAACCTCAACGGCCAAGAGCCCACACCTTCCATGTGGGCTCTTTGTTTCCGAGCTGGAATCGAGGATTTCCGAGATCTCCCCTATACCAATGTCACTCTACATAAGTTCGTCAGACCGGTGAGCGTCGATGAGGCGCCATCGAGGTTACCGTGACCTGGCGCGAAGCGTCGAAAGAGAAGGCCCCGTAGGTCTCCTGTCACCCCCTCGATCCTCTCCAAATGACCTTAGAAAATAGAGAAGACTGGGCCTCCGCCTGGCCGGACGCGTTCGGCTTCGTGCTCTGGCTCGTCATCGCCTGGTTTGCCCGATGGAATGCGACGGACCTGGTGTGGAGTCTCTGGCTATCCAGCGTTGTCATCGGCTACGCGCTCATCCTGTGGACGGTTTTTCGGCCGGCAGGGCAGCTGGCGTCGGGGGTTTGGAGCACGCGGCCAAAGAGCGATCTGGAGCGGACGGCGTCGAGCGATATGTCTCCGCTCGGGCAGGAATCCGTAATCGGAATCGGGGCGTTGTTCGTTCTCGGCTATTACACGGCTATTTTCGCCTTCGCCAGTTACTTCGCCTCCGACGCTCTGGTCATGTTCTTCCCGCTCGACGGGGAACACTTCAGGAACTGGCCATCGTTCATGAGCCTCTATGATGAGATCGCGCGCCGCTACTGGTATTTCCTGCCGGCGGCGTTTCTGGCGGCGCGTGGCGCCTTCCTCAAGAATCCCCTCCCGGAGGCGGCCGATCCGCGGACTTTTGAGAAAGGGCCCCGGCCGGAATTCATCCCGCCGCCGGGGATGAAGCAGGTATTCAAGTCGAGACCACGTGGATGGGTGTTCGCGCAATCACGCCCGGATCGGCGCCTTACGAGAAAATCGACTCACATGAGACGCCGGGTGTTGACGAGGGAATACCGATCACCGAGTTGAACAAGCCAACGACGGGTTCGCGCGAAGCTTTTCGCGGCGTTATTCGCATGAACTTTCTAATCATCGTCTTCATGATCGCAGGGCTGGTCCACCTCGACAACTTCCCGCTCTACGTCGTCGTTTATACCTGCTTTTTCTTTCCGTGGCGCCTGATGTCGCGCGATGCTTTGCCGGCAACGGCGACAGGGACCGCACCGGTAGGTTGAACCCGTCGGCGATTGGCGATTTATCCGTCATTTAAACGCGCGTCCGTCTCGTCGAAAGCTCACGCCGGCTGAACCGGCTTTCTTAGTTTTGCCAGAAACCAGCCGTGACTGGGCCCCGTACGGCAGGCGATCACCCATACGGAGTCCCCCACGATGAGCGCTGTTGCTTCACTCGATCGCACCGCAGAGATGTCGCCGCGCACCAAAGGCAGGTTCGCTGGCGCGGTATATCTCCTTTACGTAATCGCCGGCGTCTACGCGCAGGCTTTTGTCAGCGATCATTTCATCGTATTCGGCGACGCCGCGAGGACCTCCGCCAACATCCTGGCCAATCAATCCTTGTACAGGCTTGGATTCACGGTTTACCTGCTGGAAATGGCGGGCCAGATCGCAACGGTGGTGCTGTTCTATCAGCTGCTGAAACCCGTGAGCAGGACGGGTGCGATGCTGGCCGCCGCATTCGAGCTGACCGGATGTGGGATCAAGATCTTCAGCCGGCTGTTTTACTTCGCGCCGTTGCTGGTTCTGGCCAGCGGCGCCTCGTATTTGAGCGCGTTCAACAAGGAGCAGCTAGACTCGATCGCGCTGCTGCTGCTGAGGATCAACGATAATGGCGCGGCTATAGCGCTCGCGTTCTTTGGATTCTCCACGGTATTGCAGGGGTGGCTGATTTACAGATCCGGGTTTCTGCCGCGCTGGCTGGGAGTTATCGGGATCATCGGCGGATTCGGCTGGCTGACATTTCTGTCACCACCCATGGGAATGCGCCTGTTCAATTATGTGGCGGCGTACACGTTGATCGGATTGCTGTTGACGATTGTGTGGTTGCTCACCGTTGGCGTCGACGAGCAGCGATGGAGGGAGCGCGCCGCGCAGGCAGCTTCGTCGATCTGGACGTAGCGGCGACTATGGTGATTGAAACCATGCATCGACAAATGTCGCGCAATGAGTATATACTCCGACGTCATCTACGTGAGTGCGGCATTCTCATCTGTGCCCATCTACCTTGAGCGGGAATAAGACATGACTGATCGGGTCCCGCTTTCCAACGCCGGGGTGCGTTTTCCTCCCCCGTTTATTTTCGTGATCGGCTTTCTTATCGGTTGCGCGCTCGACAGATACTGGCACGCGCTTCCGTTATCTCGTTTTGCCGGCTCCGCACTCCAGCCTTTCGGCTGGAGTGCGCTCGCGCTCGGCGTCATCCTCGTGGGGTGGGGAATGGTGACGTTCCGGCGGGCTAAAACAGCCATCCACCCGCACCATAGTGCGAGTCAGCTCGTAACCCACGGCCCGTACCGATTCACTCGCAATCCCATGTACACGGGACTCACGATCGCCTACCTCGGTGGCTCGGCGCTGGTCGACTCTGGCTGGCCGATCATCGTCCTTCCGATAGTTCTTCTCATCCTCGTCAAGACGGTCATTTCGCGCGAGGAGATGTACCTGACCGACGCGTTTGGCGCGGAGTACAGCGGGTACGCCGCGAGCGTCCGTCGCTGGCTTTAGCCCATCTTCGCTGGTACCCGATCCAGCGCCGCGTAGCTCTGGTTCATGCCGCCCCCCGCGCGAGTGATCCCTGAACAGCGAGATCAGAGCGATACTCTGGTATTGTCGATCTAACGCAAACCGTACACGACGACCCGGTTCGAGAACGTCGGCAGGTACACGTGTCCGTTCGCGATCGTGGGCGCCGCGAACTTCGCATAGTTCCCCGCCGCGTCACGCGGATCCAGCTGATTGTTCCACAGCTGCCTGGTCACGTCATTCGCGTCGAACGCCCGCAGCGCTCCCGGCTGCACATCGTGCTCGGCGTCGCCCGACGCCGCGTAGGAGGCCCATAGAATTCCGCTTCCGTCCTGCGATCCGTTCGACGAAACCGACAGGATCGCGCCGCTTTGTCCCGTCGGTCCCACTACGCTCGAGACGACTCGCGTCAGCGGGGTCAGCAAGTTGCTCGCACGATCGAAGGGGATCGCACGCAACGCATCGTTCTCCGACCACACGTAGATGAACTCCTTTGCGCTTCCTTTATAGTAGGCGGTCTGACAATGCATGTTGATATTATTGCTGCCTATCGGAACGACTTGCTGCACGCGGTTCGACGATGACTGATAGCCGCCCATGTCATCCTTGTTCAGCAGGTAAAGATTCCCATCCTTGCCCCCGGTCAGATAAAGATTCGAATTGGGAATCAGCAGCGCGCCCGTTCCGCCGTAATCAAGATCGTAGTTATTGAGATAGACGTAGTTGTACGGCGTGAAATAACTCGCGACCCGCAACGTCGAACCGGCCGGTGTGAGCTTGAGGGCGCTCTCCCCACGATTGGTCAGATCGGTCGGATCACCGGCAACGGAATCGCCGACGGTGCCGTTGCTCGCCACCACGTACAGATTACCTTCCGCATCCGCGGCCATCCCCGCCCCGCTCTCCCACAGGCCGCCCGCGGATCCGTTCGGCGTGTCGTTGTAGACAATCCTTTGCTGCAATGTCGATGCGTCGTATCCCAGTATCCATCCGTGATACGGACCCCAATCGCAGTGCGATGAAAATGTCACGTACACCGTGCCGTTGAGGAGCGTCAATCCCTGGCGCTGATTCTGTCGCTGGGCGTCGAACGTGATCACGCCATTGACGCTTCCGTCGCCATTCCCGCTGTACGTAGCGGTGATTTGCATCGGGCTGCCGAGGACGTCAGATCCGTCGGCGATATTGACTGCGTGCAGATACTGAACGAACGATGTGCCGCTCGTGCTGCGGGCGACGAAATAAATGGTGCCGGTCGCGCCATCGATCACCGGCGTCCCGACGATTCCGATCTGGCCGCTGAAATCCGTGTACGTGCCGGAGCACGCGCCGGTCATGTCCAACCGGCTCGGCGGTCGCATCCCCGGCGCCGAGTAGTTCTTCTGCCAGTAGAGAGTGCCGTTGTCTCCGTCGAACGCGTAGACCGTGTTGTTGACGGTGGCGACGATTACGACGTTGTGATAGGCGCCGTTCATCGAAACGTGCCCGATAACGAGCGGCTGCGCGTACACCTGATCGTCCACCGGTAGTGTGAAGGCCAATCCAAATTGCTGCGCGTTGACGTTGGCGGTGGTCAACGCCACCTCGTTGTCGTTCCAGCCGGCGCGGTTGTTGTCGTTGTGCTGCGTCAGCACGGACACCCATTGCGCAGAGGGCGCGGGTGGGGGCGGCCGATCCACGTCGATGGGCGCTTCACTGTTCCGGCAGGTGCCGAGCAAAAGAAAGCCGAGGGTCAGCGGCAGCTTACGTATTCCCATCAGGTGCTCCTGGGCGCGTGAGAATTCTACATGGCTTTGCTGCAAAGGTGGTGTCGAGCTTTCGTGTATGTCGAGCTTTCGTGTATGCTGAACCATAGGGTCGGTATGGGCGCTCGTGGCCTGATTGTCAACGTCACGCAGTCGTGCGGTTAGATTGGCACTGGTCGACCGCGAGTCGCCGAGTCCGGATCCGCGATGCATCACAAGCACACGCACATAGATGCCTGAATGAAAGTCCTCGTCACTGGTGGCACCGGCGCAATCGGCAAATTTCTGCTGCCGCTGCTACTCGAGAATAAACACGAAGTCGTTGCGCTCACGCGATCCGCCATCAAGGCGGTCGAGCTCGAAGACAGCGGCGTGTCCGTGGTCATCGTCGATCCGCTTGACGCGCCGCGACTCACAGCCGCGGTTCGGCGCGCCGAACCCGATGTGATCATCCACGAGCTCTCGGCGCTCTCGGGCGTTGGCAACTTTCGGAAGTTCGACCAGGAATTCGCGCTGACCAACCGGTTCCGCACCGAAGTAACCGACACGCTGCTCGCGGCCGCGCGAACCATCGGCACCCAGCGATTCATCGTGCAGAGCTACTGCGGCTGGCCATACGCAAAGAAGGGCGGCCCCGTAAAAACCGAGGAAGATCCTCTCGATCCAAAGCCGCCCGAGAGCTTTACAAAAACTCTCGCCGCGATTCGCTACCTCGAGGACAAGACTCGCACCACGACGTTCCTCGATGTGCTCGCGCTGCGCTACGGTTTTTTCTACGGCCCGGGCACCGCAATCGGCAAAGGAGGCGCGATTTTCAAAATGACCAGGAAGCGGCGTTTCCCGATCATAGGCGGCGGCGGGGGAGTCTGGTCCTTCATCCATCTGCTCGACGCAGCGCGGGCGACTATCGCGGCGATCTCGCGCGGCGCGCCGGGTATCTACAACATCGTCGATGATGATCCCGCCAAGGTCTCGATCTGGTTACCGGCACTTGCCAGGGCCATCGAGGCAAGACCACCGTATAACATTCCGCATTGGCTGGGAGAGCTCTTAATCGGCGAGGGTGGCGTGTCGATAATGACTCAGATCCGCGGCGGCTCGAACGCGAAGGCGAAGCGCGAGCTCAACTGGGCGCCGATTTATCCGAGTTGGCGAGTGGGTTTCGTCGACGGCCTCGAGTAGGAAAGGGCACCTCAATCGTCAGAAGTCCGAACGATCATGATCGAGGGCTCCAGTTTCACGTCGGAGATGATTCGACGAGCGCGCTCAAAATGGCAACCTCTTCGCGCATATCGTCTGGCGTTCCCATGCCGGCGCCGATCCTGAGAAGCTGAATCCGCACATTTTCCAGCGCCGCCGCGAGCGTGGCGCTGCCCTCACCTGACGTTCTCTCCGAACGAAGTGATCGGATCGATATCAACGGGAACGCTTCCCGTCTTGCTCAACGCTGCCTGTAGCTCCTGGGGCATCGTTCCGTATCTCTTGAACCACATCTCCGCGCGGGTCCGATTGCCGGTGGCCTCGATCTCGAGCAGTTGCTGGGCGAGAGCCGCCACCGCGCCCGGGAACTTCGCGAAATCGATCGCGTAGCGACCAGTCGCCGCGTCGCGCGTGATGGCGCCCTGCTCCACGAAGTAGTTGAACTCCATCATCTCCGCCTTCGCATGCGCCTCGGCAACACCAAATCGCACGGTGCGGAAGATCCCCGCGACATGCGACGCGTAGTAGTTGCGCGCG
>JBDTIV010000071.1:0-87459 GCA_039936175.1 Gemmatimonadaceae bacterium
TCCGCAGCCGAGACTACGTGAATGTCATCGTCGCGGGCAAGCAACCCGCCCCGCAATGGCTCGATATCGATTCCGCGATCAGGCACTGCGAGGTTGGCATCGGCGTCTGGAAGTGGGCGAGCAATGACGACGGCGGCGAGCCGGATGTCGTGATGGCCTGCGCTGGCGACGTGCCAACACTGGAAACGCTCGCCGCCGTGGCCTTCCTTCGAACAAATCTTCCGGATCTCAGGATTCGCGTCGTCAACGTGGTCGACCTCATGACGCTGCAGCCGAGAGCAGAGCACCCGCACGGGCTGTCGGAGAGCGATTTCGACGCGCTTTTCACGAAGGACAAGCCGATCGTGTTCGCGTTTCACGGTTATCCCTGGCTGATCCATCGCCTTACGTATCGAAGACGGAACCATGGAAACCTCCACGTCCGTGGCTACAAGGAAGAGGGGACGACAACGACGCCCTTCGACATGACGGTTCTCAACGACATCGACCGGTTCCATCTGGCCGAGGACGCGATAAGGCGAACCGGGCATTCGAGTACGACGAGCGTCCTGGCGCTGATCCGCGAGAAGCTCGCTGAGCACTCCCGGTACATATGCGAGCACGGTGAGGACATGCCGGAGATACGCGATTGGCGGTGGAGTCCCCGGCCGGAAGATTCGACGTGACGGCAAACGACGAGCAGTCGATTCTCGTTCTGAACGTCGGCTCGTCGACACTGAAATTCGGGATGTTTCCAATCGAAGAGGGCGATGAGCCCTTTCTGCATGGTGTGCTGGAATACGGCGAGTCAGCGGCCGGCCAGTTCCGTGTGGTGGATACGCGAGGCACGAAGAGCGAGTCGCGGGAGGTGAAGGCAGATCGCGGTTCGGCTGTCCCGGAGCTGCTTCGTTATCTGGATAGCGCTTCCCAGTTTGGATCGGTGCGAGCGGTTGGCCACCGACTCGTGCACGGTGGCTCGAAGCTGCGCGATCCGGTGCGCATCGACGCCCGAGTCCGTGCTCTGCTCGAGGAGGTTGTTCCGCTGGCGCCGGACCATTTGCCGACGGAGCTACGCGCGATCGACGACGTCTCGCGCTTCTCGCCATCGATGTCCCAGGTAGCCTGCTTCGACACCGCCTTTCACAGTGAGATGCCACGCGTAGCGCGCCTGTTCGGACTGCCGAGGTCGCTGTCGGAATCGGGCGTGGTGCGCTACGGATTTCATGGGCTTTCGTACGAGTACGTAGCGGACACACTTAGCCGACATGGAGACCTTCCGGCACGCACGATCATCGCGCACCTCGGAAGTGGCGCCAGCATCGCTGCTCTCCGCGATGGCATTTCTGTCGACACCTCGATGGGCCTGACTCCAACGGGCGGGATGGTGATGAGCACGCGCTCCGGCGATCTGGATCCTGGAGTGGTGCTCTACCTCCTCCGCTCCGCTGGTCTCTCCGCGGACGACGTAGACGACGCCGTCAAGCGAAGCGGTGGCCTGCTCGGCATTTCGGGATCGAGCTCCGACGTGCGGGAGCTTCTGGCCGCGAGCTCGACGGATCCGCGCGCGGAAGAAGCGATCGCCGTATTCTGCTATCAGGCGAAGAAGTTGATCGGCGCGTACGCGGCCGTCCTCGATGGGATCGACGCCCTGGTGTTCACCGGTGGGATAGGAGAGCGATCTGACGCAGTTCGCGGGCGCATCTGCAAAGGGCTCGGATATCTCGGGCTCGAGCTCGACGCAAAGCTGAATCGCGAAGGCGCGCCGAGGATCTCAGCCACCCGAAGCAAGGTCGCGGTCCGGACGATCAGGACCAATGAGGAGGCGATGATCGCCAGACACACGCGAACCGCCATTGAGGGCGCGCTGGGAGCAGGCAAAGCCCCGGTGTAAGGTATTCCACCACCAAACGACGGTCTTACGCCGACCAAATTCTCTCTCCTGCCCGACTGATCAAACGGCGCATTGGCTGCATGTTGAGTCATGACAATACGCGCCCCGTTGAAGGCCTCTGTGGCCGCCCTTCTGTTTGGAGTCTGTGCCGTGAGCCCACCAACCGATCTGCTGCCGCTTCCGTTCGCCATCGGCGAAAGGGTGGCGTACGACGTCTCTGTCGACAACGGCAGAAAAGTGGGCGACGGAACGATGTGGATCGAAGGCCCAGTCGACGTGCGTGGAACCAGCACCTACCTGCTGCGCTTCGATTCCAAGGTGCAGATAGCGCTGATGACCGGTGTCAGCCGCAGCTCGTCGTGGTTCGATCCGGTGCGGAGACTTTCTCTTCGTTTCCTGAAGCACGAAAAGAACCCTCTCACGCACGATGACGTCTCCGTCGAGATGTACCCGAGCAAGAAGACGTGGACGTCGGCCGATGGGAAAGGGGGCAACAGCCCCGACGCCCTGCCGCTCGACGAGCTGTCGTTCATCTATTTCATCAGGACGTTGCCGCTCACGCCGGGCGCGTCGTACCAATTCGACCGCCACTTCGACGCCGCGCGCAATCCCGTCGTGATCAACGTGATCCGAAGCGAAGTAATCCCGACGCCTATGGGAGAGCTCAAGACGGTTCTGGTCGAGATGCGTGTGCGCGACCCGAAGCACTACAAGGGCGATGGACTGATCCGATTCAATCTCACCGACGACGAATGCAGGCTGCCGGCGAGGATCGAAAGCACGATGCCGATCGTGGGCCAAGCGGTGTTGACGATGAAGTCGGAAAACGCCTCGGCGCTGTGCGCGAAGCGCTAGTCGGACAGCAGTCCGATCTTTAGCGCGAAGTCGACGTAGTCCGAGCGGTGCGCCAGGCCGAGCTTCTCGTTGATCCGCTGCTTGTAGGTGTCGACCGTCTTGGGGCTGATGAAGAGCTTTTCGCCGATCTCCGGCGCGCTGTATCCTCTCGCTACGAACCGCAGCACGTTCTGCTCGCGCTCGGTGAGCTTCTCGTATTTCGTGCGCTCGTCGGCGTGCTCAGCCTTGCGCTGAATGCGCTGAGCGAGCGCGCGGGCCGCTGACGGCTGCATGTAGACATCGCCCGCCGCCACCGCGCGCACGGCGTCGATCAGCTCACGGTCGGCCGCGCTCTTCACCAGGTACCCGTTGGCCCCGGCTTCCAGCAGCGGAACGAGGTATGAGTCCTCGGCGTGCATGGTGAGGATGAGGATCCGCGCGCGCGCCTTGCTTTCAACCAGCGTCTTCGTGGCCTCGACGCCGTCCATCTCGCCCATGGAGAGATCCATCACGATGACATCGGGGTCGAGGCGCTGAGCAAGGGAGATCGCGTCCTTGCCGTTGGTTCCCTCTCCGATCACCTGAATGTCTTTGGCGCTGCCGAGGACAGCCTTGAGACCGGCGCGGACGACCGCGTGGTCGTCGACGAGTACTACCCTGATCACGCCATCGTTGCCCAAGCTGTCTCCTCCCGGATTCGCGCCGTCGCCATGAAGCGGACGCCCCTGCTGTTGCCCTCACTATCAATATGCAGCTCTCCACCGGCCAGTGAGAGTCGCTCGCGCATGCGGCATAGCACCGGATTGGCGCGGACCTTGTCGAGGGACTCGTCCAGGCCTCCGCCATCTTCCGTTATCTCGAGCTGCAGCAGGCCATCCGGTCTGGTCAGCAGCGAGACGGTGGCCTTGCCGGCATCAGCGTGCCTCTCGACGATACGGAGGGCTTCCTGGGCGATCCTGTACAGGGTTGTGGACAAGGCACCGGCGATGGCGGCTCCTGCGACGTTGCTGATGACCTTCACATCGATGAGGGAACGCTGGCGGGTTGCATCGGCGAGGGATTCGAGGGCCGCTGGCAGACCCAGATCGTCCGCAATACGGGGGTGGAGCGACCTGGAAAGAGTGCGGATCTCCTCGAGAGCCGTGCGCAGGAGCTCGCGCGCGCTGGCGAGTGGTACGCTGCCCGCACTCAGTCCCACCTGGTTAGCAGCGGCAGCGATCTGGAATCCAGCGGCCGCGAGAGTTTGAGCAACCGAGTCGTGAAGGTCGTGCGCGACCTGCGCCCGCTCCTTTTCCTGCGCGTAGACGACGTCCGCGCCGAGCTTCCGCATCCGGTCGCGACCGGCGGCGAGGTTGTCTAGCATCTCGTTCATCGTGGTGGCGAGATGAGTGAGATCGGGGTCAGCGACGAGCGACGGAGGGACGCGCTCCCTGATTCGCCCCTCGGAGACGCGCCTGGCGATCTGTTCGAGGTTCTTTACGGGTTCGAGCGCCAGCCGCACAAGAAGGAAGTTTACGAGCGCAGCAGCCGTGAGCGCGGCGAACACGATCACGAGATCCTGGCCACGTGTGGCCGGGTAGCTCACGGGCAGGAACAGAGCTGCGACCGCGCTTCCGAGGATCACGAGGTTTGCGCCGAGCACTTTCATCTGGAGCGGAACGCCCAGAATTGTGCGCAGTGACCGGAGAAGCCTCAAGTTCATTCCCATTTCTCCTGGAGTAGTTGTAGTTCGCTTCCAGGAAAAATACGGGTGGCGAGAGTCCCACTCTGTCGTGAGTTGGAGGATAATTCAGAGGAGAAACGCTACATTCCGAGTAAGGGAACTCCTTACACCCAATGCCTGAACGCGTAACTCACGACATTCTCGCCGAGATCGTCGGCATCGCCGCCGATGCGGTGATCTGCATGGACGACTTTCAACGCATCACGTTCTTCAACACTGGTGCGGAGAAAATTTTCGGCTATACGCCTGCGGAAGTCATTGGGCAGCGGCTGGAGATGCTCCTGCCTGAGCGCTACCGCGGGAATCATTCGCGGCAAGTCGCCGAGTTCGGGCGGTCGAAGGTTACGGCGCGGAGGATGGGCGAGCGACGCGAGATCGCGGGGCTCCGCAAAAATGGCGAAGAATTTCCCGCTGAAGCCGCCATCTCGCAGGTCCGTCACGCTGACGACGTCATATACGCGGTTGTCCTTCGCGATGTGACCGTCCAGAAGAAGTTCGAGCGGCGGCAGGGATTTCTCGCCGCGGCGGGCGAGAAGCTCGCTTCGTCATTCGGCTCGGGTGAGGTGCTGCACCACGTTGCGGAGCTGGCGGTTCCAGCTCTCGCCGATGGATGCATTCTCGAGAGTCGGCTCGACGATGGCTTCAGGGCAGGAGCGGTGGCGCACAACGACCCGGAGGTTGACCGGTTGCTCCGTCTTATCTGCGGCGCCGGCGTGAGGAAGGCTCCGCGCGACCACCCGCTATCGGAGATCCTGCGCACCGGAAAGGCGGTACTCCTGCAGGACGAGGCGGCATCGCGCATCGTCAGTGCGAGCGCGATGCCCGCGTACATCGCCGGACTGCGCGCGATGAATCCTCGATCCGCTCTGTTTCTTCCTCTGGTGGCGCGCGGCGAGCTCATCGGTGTGCTTTGCCTTTTCCGCTCCACGAAAGTCTTTGACGGAGACGATCTAGCGTTCGCCGAGGATCTGGCGCGGCTCGGCGCCCTGGCGCTCGACAATTCGCGCCTGTTCGACACGGTGCGCGGCAGTCTTCGCGCGCGTGAGGAAATGGTCGGCGTGGTTTCGCACGATCTCCGGAATCCCGTTGCCGCAATCAAGATGCTGAGTCGGGCGCTTCTCGATTCTCAAGATGGCACCGGAAGAGGCGCCGAGAATATTGCCCTGATCGCTGAGGCGGCGGATCAGATGGACACCCTGATCCGGGATCTGCTTGATGTCAACAAGCTGGATGCCGGCCAGCTGCGTATTGATCCCGAGGAGATCGAGCCGTCGGCCCTGCTTACCGAGGCACTTCGCACCCTTCAGCCGCTGCTGACCGAAAAGAAGATCGCGCTCGATGTGCAGATTGCGGTCGGTCTGCCGACGGTGGTGGCCGACAGCGAGCGGATCCAGCAGGTCTTGTCCAATCTCGTGGGGAACGCCATCAAGTTCACGCCGGAGGGTGGCAAGATCGTGATCGCCGCCCGGAGAGACAACGGCAGTGTGACTGTCTCAATAGCGGACAGTGGCCGCGGAATCCCTGAAGAGCACCTTCCGAAAGTCTTCGACCGCTACTGGCAGTCCACGCGGACCGACCGTCAGGGCGCGGGACTCGGGCTGGCGATCGCCAAGGGCATTATCGAGGGACACGGCGGCAATATCTGGATCGAGAGTAAAATTGGCGCAGGCACCATCGCGCAGTTCACTCTGCCTGTTGCCGGTTAATCCCGGGACCTCGGGCGCTTCTAAACGCCCAGATCGCCAGAGCTCCCGCACCGATTGCCCCGAACAACGATAGAGAGCGCGGTACCGACCAGGCTCCGAACTGGAGGGAAGTATCAAGTACGAAGCGCCAGATGTGCATCAGCGCGACGATCACGAATACGACGCCGGATGCCATGCAATAGTTCTTGCCGTTCATCGCTCCTCCATTAACCGAGTGTGTGCTGCCGGCGGTGGCTTGACGGTTGCTCTGTCTCCAACTTCGATCTGGATTGCTCCTGGACTGCGGGAATAGCTCCTCCGTTACGCGGAATTGGACTCCACGTGTATGCGGTCAATGACTCCGCGCGCACCTTTCACGTTTTTCAGACGCCGGATCGCGTCGGTTTTCGCGTCCTCGGTCGAGGTCATTCCCTCCGCGCGCAGCCAGTCGTGCTCTACAATGACTTTCACATCCTTCGAGGCGCCGGGAGTCCCGACGTTGAGCTCGCGAATTGCGTCACGCGCCAAGTCGATCGGCGCGGGATGCCGCTCTGTAGGCGACCCTGTCTCGAGCTGTTGCACAACTGCCCGAACGTCTCCGACTCCCAGTATCTCACGCTCGATCGCACTCCTCTCGGCCGCCGTCTCGGCCAGGCCCGTGAGCGCGACGATCCCATCGAAAGCGTCGAGGTGGATCCGTGACACAGCGGCGGGAAATGCCCGCGCTATAGCGTCGACGGCTTCGGCGCGAAGAAGGACATCAGCCTCTGGGCTCGCGCCATCGTCGTGTGTCCGCTCGGGCCGTGGTTCGATTCGAGTTCCTCCGAGCGTTGCAAAGCGTCCCGACATTTCCGAGACGGAGATGCGAAAGAGCTGGTCCCGGAATGGAACGGGGTCGGCCTTTCCGAGAGTCGTCGGCAGGATCCGGCGCAGCAGCCGCAGAGCTTTGTCGTACGCCGCTTTCTCCTGCTCGCTGGCATCGGCCTCGATCAGGTAGAGTGACCCGTGGACCACCACGCTCTCCCAGCTGAACATTCCCTCGATTTCGTCGACTTCGAACGCGACGCGCCTGTTGCGTAGTATCGGAACGAGCTTGCCTTCGGGTTCAGTGCGGCCGTAGATCCAGCCCTCATCGTAGGCGTAGTGGACGGGGACGATTCCCACGCGATCCTGCATGGTGAAGGCGAGTCGGCCGACATCGTTGCGCCTGAGGAGATCTTCACACCTGCGGGGGTCGAGAGATCCGAGCGCGGGAGCCATGTCGAGGGAAGACGGGCCGGGTTGGGTCGTAAGAGTCACTTTGAGGATCCTCGGTGTTAGCGGCCGGTAGACCGGCCCGTTAATAGGCACGCGTGGGCGCCGCGGTTTAGCTCCGCGACGCTGCACGCACCGGGTTAGAACGCTACTGCGCCCTCGACCATGAATCCCTTGAACTTCCCGCCGTTGCGAATGTCGGTGGTCGGGAAATCGAGGTACTTCTGGTTCACGTATTCGACCTTGGTGAGGACGTTCGGTGTGAGGAACCATCCGCCACCAACCTGTGAGCGCTTGACAGTGATATCGGGCGCTCCGACGACAAGGTTTCCCTTGACCGTGTTGTAGCGCGCCGCGACGTAGAGCCGCTGATCGGCGGCGAAGCGATACACCACTTCTCCGACGTTCTGCTTCCAGGTGCGGTTGGCCGTCTCCAGCTGTGCGCGTCCCTTTGCTCGCTCGATGTTGCCGAAGAGCTCGAGTCCGTGGAACTGGACGAACGGATTGATGACAACCGAGTGAATGCTGTTGGAGAGGCCTGGTTGGATCGCTCCGGACCATGCCTGTGCGGATTCGCTCGACGACGCGTTCTCGAGGACGTCATAATATCTCGAGCCCGCTCTGTCGCCGCTGAACAGCGTGTTGCTGACCGAGCTCGACGTCGCGTACTCTGAGCCGGTAAGGCGGATTCGCAGGTCGTCGCTGAACTTCCTGTCGTACCCGAGCTTGGTGAGGAAGCTCGGCGTGCGCCGCTGCGGGTTCGTGATCATGCCGCGGCTTTCGCCGCCGGTGACGCCGCCCATTACGAAGAACGAGTTGGCACGGACGTAGACTTCTCCACCGACTTCGGTGGTGAAGGCATCCATTATATAGTTGCCGACGAGCGGATTTCTGATCGAGTTGCCGTTGTCGGTGCGACGGAAGTGAGCATCCCCGTAGTTGATTTCGAAGTGTCCGGCCTTGATCGTCACGTACTTCATGATGTTGTTGAGCGGCTGCCAGTCGATCGGGGAAGCATCGACGAGGAGGTAGCCGTCTTTCACCCACGTTTCATTGTGGTGGCGCGCCGATGAATAGGTCGTCATCGCGACGCGGATTCCCCGCGCGAGCTGGCCATTCAGGTAGAGATTGGCTGTCGCGTTGTTCGGGCCGTGGCCGATACGAATCAGCTGGTTCGCATCCGTCGTGACTCCGGCCGTCGTCACCAGTCTCGGCGCCGCGGTGTTGCTGTGGTCCAGACCCTGGAATTGCTGGGTAAAGGCCGCGCCCCACTGGAGCTTGAAGCCCGTGTAAGGAACCGTTTCATCCTTCGGTGCCTCGAAGACATTGATTCCGCGCTTGTCTTCCGGCCGGTAATTCTGAACTTCGACCGTCGGTGCCATCGACAGGAAGGCGCTCTTCGGCTTGATCGTGGCGGCTTTCTTTACCGTGTCGGTCGAAACCGATTCCGCCTTTGCGGTCGTGATATCGTCGAATCCTGTGATCGATGTCGTCTCCGGTCTTGCGATCGAGGCGGTCATCTTGCTCGTCGCCTGTGCCTGAGAGCGCGGCACCAGGATCAGTGTCGCGGCGGCTGCGGCGGCGAGAGTAACGTTAAAGAGTTTCATGTTTATCTCCAGAGTGTATTTGACATCGATCTGTTGATTGCGTGATTCCTGCCTGCTACTTCTGGGTCGCTGCAGCGATCTGCGCGATCATTTGGGGGCCTGCCTTCAGGTTGAACTTCACCTTGATCTCATTGCCAACTTTGAGGCTGCCGAACATGAATGCCGGTGGCTTGATTCCGAAGTCCGTCATGAGGAGCGTCTGCTCGCCTTCCGCGGTCGTCTTGCCTTCGGCCAGGCGAGTAGCGTTGATCTTCATGTCGACCAGCTTTTCCTGGCCGGAGATCTTGAGCGTTCCCTTGGTATTCGCGGCGAACGAGGCGGACAGCCCGTTCATGATGTCGTAGCCCGACAGCGTGTACGTGATCAGCGGATTCTTATCCGCGCCCAGCGTGCTGTAGAGATTGTTGTCCATCGTGCCGTTGCCGCACTTCAGCGTCTTCACGACGATGTTCACCTTCACGCTCACGATCGGCTTGGCGATTTTCGTCAGGTCCTTCGTGTAGCCCGGATCGACATCGACGTAAGCCATGATCTTGTCGGTCTTGCAGCGGAAGTCGTGC
The DNA here is from genome assembly GCA_039936175.1 of Gemmatimonadaceae bacterium. Classification (GTDB taxonomy): domain Bacteria; phylum Gemmatimonadota; class Gemmatimonadetes; order Gemmatimonadales; family Gemmatimonadaceae; genus UBA4720. The sequence continues at coordinate 9,534 of JBDTIV010000071.1, forward strand.
ACCGTCGAGGTCCCTTCAACAGTGACCTCGCTTCCGGGCTCGAGCCGAAGGCGAATCGCCGAAGGCCCCTGTGCCGCTGCTGCCGTTGCGCCGAGTCCGATCGCCGCCGTCGCCATTAGAAGGGTCTTTCTCATATACGTATCCTCGATTGTGCGTTCATTGTTTGGTTACGCACTTAGGATACGACCCGACGAAGTGCGCTACTGTCGGACTTCGCCCCAACGTTTGTTCGTTTCTGACTGAATTTTCGGGTAGGTTCGCCGCCCCCAAGGCAGGGAAACCCCTACACATGACGTCGCGCACGGGAGCCAGGAGCGTCAGCGACAGGGAAACGCCCACAAGAAATCAGCGATTGACTGACAGTTCGAACACGCCGCCTGTCCGAGATTGAATGAGCAGACTGGGATCAAGCCGTCTGGACACGATTCGTCGTCAATAACGGAGCTGCGCATGTATACCAACATTCTCGTCCCGACCGACTGCTCGGGATTCGACCGCGAGGCGATTCGGGTCGCGCTTCGCATCGCCAGGCAGAATGAGGCAAAGGTCAGCCTGGTTCGTGTTCTGACGACTGGCGGTATGTTTGGAATGGCCCCATCACCCGACGGTGTTGCACTGTCGGTCGAAGCCATGCGGGAGGAGCAGGACAAAGCCCTCGCCGAACTCTATGCCCTGGCGGCGGAGTGCCGGAATGAGGACGACATCATAGTGACCGTATCTCTCGAGACAGGACCAGTCCGGGATGCCCTCGAGGCGTACGCAAAGCGCAACGCCGTTGACCTGGTCGTAATCAGCTCGCACGGACGCAGTGGCATCTCCCGCTTCTCGCTCGGCAGCGTCACCGACTCCCTGATCCGACACACGACGATTCCGGTGCTGGTTGTGAAGCAGCCGTCGAGTTATCTGAATCCACAGGTAGGCGAAGCGTTCCGCAGGATCGTGGTGCCGCTCGACGGATCGGCGCTTGCCGAGCAGATCCTGGCGCCGGTGATGACACTATCCGGGCTCGACGACGCCGAGATCAGGCTTCTCTACATTCTGAAGCCGCAGCCCGTGGATGAGAACTACTCCGCGGATCGCAGTCTGCCCTGGTGGGAGAAGGATGTCGCGGCCGCCCAGTCATATCTGTTCGCCTCGGCAGAAGCGCTGCGCCGGAAAGGCTTCGCCGTCACCACCGATGTCATCATCGGAGAGAACGTGGCGGAGGAAATAACAGCCTATGCTGGGCGCGAGAAGGCCGATCTGATAGCGATCGCGACGCATGGCCGCGGTGGTTGGTCCCGGTTGCTGCGCGGAAGCGTGGGAGACGCGGTGACCAGAGCGGCCAGAACATGCATCCTTGTATTCCATCCCGTCGGAGCCGAGGCTAAAGACGCCACGTTCACGAAGGAAGGCGCTTTCAATGGACGTACGAGTACGACCGTCCCCGCATGAGGCTGAAGCGACCTGAAAAGCTAGAGTCGCTTCAGCCTCGTCACTTTCCAGCTGCCAGTCGTAACACCCGTGCCGGGCCTGGAGGGAACCGTGGTATACGTTCCTTCGATCGTCTTCGTGTCGGTGAACTTTCCCTGGAACGTGGTAGTGACCTGACACGCGCACTCGGGGTCGCCGTACGGATCCAGCGTTCCAACTACGTTCCCACCTTCTTTGCGCACGAAATGAATGCTGAGGACCTGCCGCCGAGTTGAAGGATCGCCGGTTGCCGCCTCAGATGCCGCGGATGAATCAGCGGGGCGCGGTATCATCACCACATTGCCCGAAGCATTCGCGTCACCCGCGCGGAGCGTGAACGCGATCGTTCCGGTTCGGCCGCTCTCAGTGCCCCGGTAGTCTCCGCGCCACTCGCCTACCAATGGATTCAGATCGAAATCGCTGGAAGTGATCTGAATGCCGGGCGATTTCGAAGCGCAGGCGACGGTGGTCGCCGCGAGAGCCGCCGCGATCAACAGCAAGGTGCGATGCATGGAGTTCACGGTTTGGGCTCCCTTCTCTGCATCCCAGAGATTGGCAACAATATCGTCCCCGAGCAAGCTGTGACTACGACGGACGAGGCCCCGACGCGGCTACCGGGCGGAACCCTTTGCGCTCCATGACGCCCCACTCCTTCCTTCCGCGCAGGAATTTCCAGAGCCCGCGCAGTCGCCAGTAGACCGTCAACTGCCGGTATCCAAGATTTTCGAGCAACGCCCAGCAGAAAAGGAGCGCGCGATCGCGGAACGAATCGTAGCGGTGAAAGCTGATGTCCTCGAGAATGAGCGTAAACGCCGTGAGCGCGGTTCCCAGTCCATATGCGGTGAGATAAAACAGCATGGCAAAATGCCAGTCGACGACGCCGAATATGAGGCCGAGCGCCAACCCGATCAGTCCGATCGCCTCGATCACCGGCGCCAGAAGCTCGACGAAAACGTAGTAGGGAAGCACGATGGTTCCGGTGACGCCATAACGCGGATTGAACAACATTCTCCGATGGCGCCACAGCACGTCTGCCAGCCCGCGATGCCACCGATCGCGCTGCCGGCCGAGTACTTTCGCCGATTCCGGGACCTCGGTCCACGCGACCGGATCGGGGACGAATGCGATCCTTCCCGCACCTCCCTGCTCGTACGAAAGCCTTTTCAGCCGAAGGACCAGCTCCATGTCCTCACCTACGGTATCGTGCAAGTATCCTCCGGCACTCACCACGGCCTCCCTCTGAAAGAGGCCGAACGCACCAGAGATGATGATGTTTCCGCCCAACCGGTTCCAACCGAGCCTGCCGAACAGGAAAGCGCGGAGATATTCGACTACCTGAATTCCGGCCAGCATGTTGGTCGGCACCGAAGTCTTGATGACGCGCCCGTGTTTCACGGTCGATCCGTTCACGACGCGAATCGTTCCCCCTGTCGCCACGACATCGGTTGCGTACAGAAAGGGACGCACCATCCGCTGGAGGCCGTCGCCTTCGATGAGGGTGTCCGCATCCATGGCGCAAACGAGCTCGCCGCGCGCGAAGCTCAGCCCCACGTTCAGAGCGTCGGCCTTTCCCCCATTCTCCTTGTCCACCACGACGAGCCCGGGGTAGGTCGACGAGCGATACAGCGCTCGAACGAGCTTCGTCCTGATGCGTTGCTCATAGATCGTCTTTACCTGCACGAGGTCGAAGCTGTCGATGAGCACCTCGACCGTCCTGTCCTTCGATCCGTCGCTGATGACGATCACTTCGAGATTCGGATATTGGAGCGCGAGCAATGCCCGGAGGCTCGAGTCGATCGTTGCTTCCTCATTGAACGCGGGTGCGAGAATCGAGATCGTCGGCGAAAGCGTCGAGCTGAGGAGAAGGTGGCGGCTCTCGTCAGTGATGAGCAAAAGATGGCGTCGCAGCTCCAGCAGTGAGCTGACGAGCAGGACCAGATACCAGCCGTTGACGGCGAGGAAGTAGCCAAGGACCGCGAGCTGACCCTTTACCAGCAACTGATTGACCACTGACGACGCGACGTCGTTCATCCCGCTGCCGCCGAAGGGAGATCAAGTACCTGCTGCGCCATGTCCGCCGCGAACTTGTCGTCGCTGTTGAGAGCGCGACGGAGAAACAAAGCGCCCGGAGCACCGAGTGCCCGAAGCGCAAGGCCCGCCCCTCGTCGCACGCGCCAGGCTGAGTCCCGCAATCGCTCCGCCAGCTGCGACGCCGCCTGCCAGTGGTGCATTCGGCCCAGCGATTGTGCGGCCGCTGCCCGCACGTTCGGGTCACCGTCGCCGAGCAGCTCCATCAGGCGCTCGGCGGCCGGGCCGCCGCCGATGGCGCCGAGCAGCTTCGCGGCGCCGGTCCGAATACCGGCGCTTTCATTGCGCGTCAGAACGAGCGCCGATGCACCAAAGCTTGGCTCGGCGAGTGACTCCGCGACGCGAAGCCCGGCCTCCACGGAGCTGCCGGAGTGCGTCTCCAGAAATGCAGCCAATGGCTTCGCCACCACGCCGCCCATGCGTAGCAGTGCGTCCTGAACGGCAAAGCGCGCCTGCGTCGCCGGATCGGCGAGCAGCACCAGCATCGCCGAGATGACAGGAATCGACGGTTGGGCGGACGCCCATTCCGCGGCTTGCGCGCGCAGCGCGGGATGGGGATCCGCGAGGAGCTTCTCGACGAGTGGATCCGGGACATCCAATCGAGAGAGAATCCGGGCGCCACGCAAGCGGCGAGTCCACGTCCTGCTCACGCACAGCTTTCGCGCGCGATCCAGCAGGCCCACCTGATCGGCAACGAACCGGAGCCGCTCCTTGCCGGCCCCACTCAGGTTGCGTGAGACGTCGAGAAACGCAATCACCTGCACGTTGTGTGGAAGCCCTCGCAGAACGGCAATCTCTTCGATGTTGACGACGCCGCTGGTGACGAGCCGCGTCAGCGCTTCGCGCGCTTTGGCGGTACGCGTGAGCAGCCATCTCTCGTGCAGGAAAAGCCACAGACCGTGCATGAAGAAAACTCCCACCGCGAGCGCGAGCAGGGCGAGCTCGACCAGCATGACGATGTTCAGCGAATGGGCGCTTATCACGTCTGGGTCTGCTTCAGCACGGCGCGGACCTTGTGCATCAGCACCGGAACGCTGAACGGCTTCGGGATGTGGTCGATCGCACCGAGCTCGAGGGCGCTGAGGATGTCGCGCTCGCCAGTCCGGGCGGTGAGCATCACCACGCTGCTCAATCTCGTGACCTCACCCGCCTTCAGCCGGCGCAGCACCTCCAGCCCATTCAGCGCCGGCAGGTCCACATCAAGCAGGATCACGGCTGCCTGCACCTCGGGCGGATTCCCCGTGAGTGCGGCCACTGCGGCCTCGCCATCCGCAAATATGGCGACGCGCATGTTGCGACTCTCCATCGCGTGCTGCAGCAGAGTCACCAGGACCTGATCGTCGTCGATCACGACGACGTCAACGCGGCGCGTCAGAGAGCCGGCCAGGTTGATGCCAGAAATTCCCACCCGGCCAGCACCACCACTTTCTCTGATCTGGGCCATCGCCTTGACTGCGGAGTCTCGGAGCGCGGCAACGGTGTCGCCGTCCGTCTGGAATTGCGCGACACCTCCGCTGCACGACACGTGAACGCGCCTGGCATCGTCGGAAAGGAAGTTCTGCTCGGCGATTTTGACGCATACCTGATTGAGCTTGATGGCGGCGTACTCCTTGTTGCTCCCATACATCCCGATAGTGAAGTCTGCTCCTCCCCACCAGCCAGCTACGTCCTCCCCGCGAAAGGTCTTTGGCAAGAGCTCTCCGATCGCGCGCAGCACCGATTCGGCGGTTGCCCTCCCGAATGTCGACGCGATCTTGGGGAACGCGTCGACCTGCAGGGCGGCAATCGAGTACGGATCGGACTTTCTGCGGGCGAGCCGAAGAAACCTGTCGATCAGCTCAGTCGCTTTTCCTCCGGTCGCCAGGCCCGTGAGGGGATCCGTCTCCAACGGAGTTCTTCGCGCCTTGAAGCCCGCAAGACGGCTCTCGATGCGCATCGTCAGCTCGGCCGGCACGAAGGGCTTCCCCACGTAGTCATCGGCGCCCGCGGCAAATATTCTCTGCACGCTGGCCTGGTCGGTGTGTCCAGTGAGAAAAATCACCGGGATGCCGCTCCACCGACGATCATTTCTAACTACACGACATAGCTCCGTCCCGCTGATCTTCGGCATTTCGAGATCGAGCAGAATGAGATTCGGCTTCAACTCATCGAGCACGCTCCAGAACTGAAGCGGGTCGTTGAGTGTCGTCACGCTCAGCCCCCTCTTACCGAGAAGAGTGGCGAGACCTCTCGAGAGCATAGGCTCGTCGTCGATGACGAGAACTCGCCGATCTTCTAGCTTCGGGTCTCCGAGCGCGGGAACGGCCGCCGACGGCGTGCCTGGGGCGCCGGAACGAGGCCTCGGAACGAGAGGCCCCGAGAGAGCCTGCCGGAACGCCAGGAGGCGCTCAGCGAGAATGACTCCTTCGGCCGAGCTCAGCGAAGCATTCCCAAGCTGATCGACCATTTCTTTGGCGACCTGCACAGCGCGCTGGAATCCAAATCGTGCGGCGATCTCGGCGAGTGATTCGGCGTCGCGCGCGGCCGCCGTTCTGACCTCAGCGGAGAGAGTGTTCTCGAGCAAGGCTATCGCGGCGTCGTCCAGTCTGTCGACCATCTGAAATGCTGGAATGCGAGCGCGCGCCCACTCCTCGGAGAATGCTGCTGCTGAGTGCTCCTCCCGCAACGCCTGCGGGGGAACCACGTCGAGTTTGCAGATTTTCCCGATTTCCAGGAGCATCTCTTCCACGTCTACCGGCGCGAGGAAGAACCGGTCGACGTGCACGTCTTTCAGCGCGCGGAGCGCATTCTCCGCCTGCTGCATCGAGATGCAATAGACGATTTTCATGTCCTCGCCCGCGTCTTTGGCGCGACGAGCTACATAGATGAAGTCTTCAGTCGGGAGGATGTCACTCAGAATGACCAACCGGGCTTCGCCACGGGCGACTTCCCGACCCATCTGCTGGAAGTTGTCGAACTGCTTGATAGCGACGTTGCGGATTCTCAGTCCGATTTCCCGGACAATTTCCGCGGGTATTCCCGCCAGCAGAATCTCGACGGGGGCCGTCCTACTCTCCCGTTCCCTGCTTGGCGCGGGCGAGCACGGCATTCCACTCTGCTGCCCCAACTTTTTGAACCGAGAGTCTGTTCCCCTTTTTTAGGAGGGGCATTCCCGCCAGCTCCGGTCTCAGCCGCATCTCGGCCAGAGAGACCGGTCGCGGCAATCGCTCGACCGCGTGGACATCCACCATGGTCCACGACGACTCTCCGTTCTTCGTTCTCGGATCGTAGTGCGGGTCTTTGGGATCGACGGCGGTTGAGTCGGGATACCCCTCGCGCACGATCTCCACGATCCCAACTACGCCGGGATCCGCGCCGGAGTGATAGAAGAAGGCGAGATCTCCCTTTTTCATCTCGTCGCGCATGAAGTTGCGCGCCTGGAAGTTCCGCACACCATCCCAGGCGGTGGTGCGGGCCTTCGAGTTCCACAGATCATCAAACGAAAAAGTCTCGGGCTCAGACTTGATCAGCCAGTACTGCCGCTCCCCGCTGGATCGCACAACCTTGGGCATTCAGCTCCTCTCTCGGTTCGAGCCAGTTCGCTACCAGTGGAACCTAACCCGCCCTGCGCCGTAGATTGGATACATCATTACATCACACCCGCCGGTCTTTCAACATGCATCGATCTACGCTCATCACTTCCCTCTCCTTGACGACCCTCATCGCCGCTGCTTCGGGTGCCCAGACACAAGGGCCGCCGATGGCCTATCCTGCAGCACCGCGGGGCACGCAGGTGGACGACTATCACGGGGTCAGCATCTCCGACCCGTATCGCTGGCTCGAAGATACAGATGCGCCCGCGACTAAGGCATGGGTGGATGCACAAAACAAGCTCACGGACAGCTTCTTTGCCACGATTCCCGAGCGCGCCAACATCAAGTACAGGCTGACTCAGCTATGGAATTATGCGCGCTATGGCGCGCCGTTCAAGGAAGGCGGCCGGTACTTCTACTTCGAGAATACCGGTCTCCAGAACCAGAGCGTGCTCTTCGTGCAGGACGGACGCAGCGCACCAGCGCGGGTGCTGCTCGATCCGAATGTGCTTTCGCCCGACGGGACCGTGGCGCTGTCCGGAGAGGCGGCGTCGGACAACGGGCGCTATCTCGCATACAGTCTCTCGACGAGCGGATCCGATTGGCAGGAGCTACACGTCCGCGACGTCGACACGGGTCGTGATCTCTCCGACGTCCTCAAGTGGGTGAAGTTCTCCGGCATCTCCTGGACGCATGACAACAAGGGTTTTTTCTATTGCCGGTACGACGCGCCGACGTCGGGCAACACGATGACCAACGTCAATCGCAATCAGAAAGTCTACTATCACAGGGTCGGAAGAGATCAGTCGCGGGACGAGCTGATCTACGATCGCCCGGACCAGCCGGACTGGATCTTTTCGGCGAACGTTTCCGACGACGGGCAATATCTCGTCATCACCGTCTCCCAGGGCACGGACGTCCGCACGCGATTGTATTTCGTGGATCTCGACAATCCTGGCAAACCGGAGATCACGAATCCGGTCGTCCGCCTGATCGACAGGGCCGACGCAGAGTACGAATTCGTGGGAAACAGGGGCACGATCTTCTACGTGCGCACCGACCGGAATGCACCGCGCGGACGCATCGTCGCGGTCAGCATCGACAATCCAAGGGAAGAGCGCTGGGGAACCGTCGTCGGCGAAGGCAAGGATGCACTCGTCAGCGCGACGATGGCGGGCGACAACAACCTGGTGGCCAACTACCTCGAGAACGCGCACTCGAGCATCAGATTCTTCAGCGGATCCCGCGACGCACAGCGCGACACACGTCCGACGCGGCAGCCACAGCCACAGCAGCGCAATCCGGGTACCGTCTACGATGACACGAGCACAGCTCCCATTCTGTCGCGCGGCTCCCGGTCGCTCACCGGCGGAGGATTCGTCCAGGTCGGCGAGCTGCCGCTTCCAGGAATCGGTACCGTTGGCGAGCTGAACGGAAAGCAGGGTGACGACGAGCTCTTCTACAGCTTCACCTCTTTCCTGTATCCGACCACGATCTACCGCTACGACCTGAACGCGCGGAGGAACGAAGTGTTCCGCGCGCCGAAGGTGGCGTTCGACGCCAGCAAGTACGAGACGCGGCAGGTGTTTTACACGAGCAAGGACGGAACGCGGGTGCCGATGTTCATCACCGCGAGAAAGGGGTTGGTGCTCGACGGCAACAACCCGACGCTTCTCTACGCGTACGGCGGATTCAACATCTCCGAGACTCCCGCTTTCTCCCCCGCGAATGCAGCGTGGCTCGACATGGGCGGGATCTACGCTCTCGCGAATCTTCGCGGCGGCGGGGAGTACGGAAAGGAATGGCACGAAGCCGGAATGCTGGCGAAAAAGCAGAACGTCTTCGACGATTTCATAGCGGCCGCTGAGTACCTCATAAAGCAGAAGTACACATCGACTCCGAAGCTGGCGATTCGAGGCGGGTCGAATGGCGGCCTGCTAGTGGGAGCGGTAATGACACAGCGGCCCGAGCTTTTCGGCGCCGCGCTCCCGGAAGTCGGCGTAATGGACATGCTCAGATTCCAGAAATTCACCATCGGCTGGGCGTGGACGTCCGACTACGGGTCATCGGATAACGCGGATCAGTTCAAGTATCTGCGGGCGTATTCGCCGCTGCACAACATCAAGCCCGGGACGTGTTATCCTCCCACCCTCGCGTTCACGGCGGATCACGACGATCGAGTCGTTCCTGGTCACACCTTCAAGTTCGTCGCAACACTTCAAGCTGCTCAGGCGTGCGCGAACCCGGTCATCGTTCGCATCGAGACCAAGGCCGGGCACGGTGCGGGCAAGCCGACGACCAAGCAGATCGATGAAGCGGCGGACAGATTCGCATTCCTCGTCAGGGAGCTGCACATGAGACCAGCGCTTCAATAAATGGAAACCTTTCTCGCCGGCGCGGAAGCGGTAATCCAGATACTGCGCACCGTGCTGCTGTCCATCGCCGTCGTGTTTGGCCTGGTGTGTTTTCTCGACTGGGCAGTGCGGACCAGAAAGATCAGCCCATTCAACGCCGTCGCCCGCTTCTGCCGCTCGACAGTCGATCCTTTCATCTCTCCCATAGAGCGAAAGGTCGTACGCGCCGGAGGGACGCCCGCCTCGGCGCCGTTGTGGGCGCTCGCCGTCGTCGTGATAGGAGGGATCCTTCTCCTCACGCTGCTCGACGTCATCAGGATCGAGGTGATCAGGACGATAATTTCCTCCCGGGAAGGCGCGGGCGGGATTTTCCTCCTGCTGGTGCGGTGGACCTTCACCATTCTCAAGCTCGCGTTGGTCGTGCGGGTCATCAGCTCGTGGCTGCCGATCTCCCCCCATTCTCCGTGGATCAAATGGAGCTACGCGCTCAGTGAGCCGTTCCTCGCGCCGCTTCGCCAAGTCGTGCCCGCCATGGGCGGCTTCGATTTCACGCCGATCCTCGCGTACTTCATCCTCAGTCTCCTGGAGTCGCTGCTGTTCAGGCTGGCGTGAGCGAATTCGACGCGCACGCCAGAGGCGATGCCGTCCGTTTCTCCGTTCGTCTCCAACCCCGCGCGTCGAAGAACGAAATCGCCGGCACACAGGGGGTTTCCCTGAAGGTTCGCGTTACAGCTCCGCCGGTGGACGGGTTGGCGAACGAAGCGATGATTGATTCTCTTTCTGCCGCGCTCGAAATTCCACGGCGCAATGTGTGCATCGTTTCAGGTCTCACTTCGCGAACTAAGGTAGTCGAGGTTCGCGACGCCGAACTCGCCAGAGTTTTACTGCTGGCTCACTGAGCGCGGAGGAAGTCCAGGAGTGGCAAAAGTGATTCTGGTTGGAGGAGACGTAGCTCTTCTCGAAGGGCTCGCCCAGACGTTGCTCGGTTTCGAGCACGAGGTTTCCTGCGCGGCATCGGTCGCGGACGCCGCAGTGTTTGGCGGAGATGCTCCGACGCTCGCGGTGGTCTCCTGTGAAGCACTCGAAGAGGCAGGCCTCACTGCGACACTTCCTCTCACTCCCGGTGGCGCGTTGATCGTCTACGGATCTTCCCACGACGAACGGCCATTCCTTCCCACCAAGCTCCAGCGCGCCACGCTCGCGCACCTCGTGTTGCCCCTGGAGCGGCACCGGCTCGTCGCGCTCGTCAAATCGTTCGACAACAGATCGCGCACGACCGGCCGCTCGATCCGCGAGGACTCCCTGGACGACTCCGCGCTCGAGTTCTGACGGTATAGCGGGCAGCACACACAATCGTCTTGCCCGCCGACCGTACCCCCACTACTATAGTGAGTAGGGCACAAACGAATCCGTGGCGATTTAAAGCAACTTGCGGCCACGTTAAATAATTCGCTAAAGCGCTCGCCCGGCGCCTATGCGCGGGCTTTTTTGTTTTGGCCCAGGCGCGCGGTTGCGACGGTCGAATCCGTCATTTCCTCTGTGATGTATGAAGAGCAAGGCTGAGATGAGCGATATACGAACGAAGTCCCGATACCTGGATGAGCTGAGTCGCCGCGTGCTCGTGTACGACGGCGCCATGGGGACGAACATCCAGCGCTACAACCTCTCGCCGGAGGATTTTGGCGGGAAGGCGCTCGAAGGGTGCAACGACAACCTGGTGCTCACGCGCCCCGACGTCATCCAGGAGATTCACGAATCCTTCCTCGCCGTCGGATGCGATGTGGTCGAGACGTGCACCTTCCAGTCGACCCCGCGTCGCCTCCACGAGTGGGGACTGGGCGACAGGGTTAGAGAGATCAACGTCGGCGCCGCTCGGCTCGCGCGTGCCGCCGCCGATAAATACTCCACGCCCGACCGGCCGCGTTTTGTCGCCGCATCGATGGGCCCAACGGGAATGCTCCCGTCGAGCTCCGATCCCGTGCTGTCGAAGATCACCTATGAGGAGCTGGCGGAGAACTACTACGAGCAGGCAAAATATCTGGTGGAAGGCGGAGTCGACCTGCTTCTCATCGAGACCTCGCAGGACATCCTCGAGGTGAAGGCCGCCGTCGCGGGCATCGAGAGACTGTTCACCGAGATCGGCCGCCGCGTCCCCATACAAACGCAGGTCACGCTCGACGTCAGCGGACGCATGCTGCTCGGCACCGACATCGCGAGCGCGATGACGACGCTCGAGGCTCTCAAGGTCGATGTGATAGGACTCAATTGCTCGACCGGGCCCGAGCACATGCGCGAGCCGGTGCGATATCTGTCCGAGCACGCAACTCTACCGTTGTCGGTGATTCCGAACGCGGGCCTGCCGCTGAACACGGGTGTGGGCGAGGCGGTCTATCCGCTCGAGCCCGCGCCGATGGCGGCCGCGCTGTCGGAGTTCGTAAAAGACTTCGGCGTTCGCATCGTCGGCGGCTGCTGCGGCACGACCCCCGAGCACCTCTCGGCCATAGTCTCAGCTGTGCGCGACGCGGAGCGCGCCGCCAAGCCCGTCGCGCACTCACAGCACGTGCCGCGCGTGAGCTCGGCCATGCGTGCGATCACGCTTCACCAGGATCCGCCGCCGCTGCTCGTCGGCGAGCGCGTCAACGCGCAGGGATCGCGCAAGGTGAAGAGACTTCTGCTCGCCGACGACTACGAGGGGATTCTCGAGGTCGCGCGCGAGCAGGTGGATTCCGGCGCGCACGTTCTCGACGTCTGTGTAGCACTCACCGAGCGCGGCGACGAAGCCGAGCAGATGTCGAAAGTCGTGAAGTTGTTGTCGATGAGCGTGGAGACACCGCTCGTCATCGACTCGACCGAGGCGAACGTCATCGAGGCGGCGCTGGAGCACATCCCCGGCCGCGGAATCGTCAACTCCATCAACATGGAGAACGGCCGCAAGCGCATCGACTCCGTCGTTCCTCTGGTGAAGAAGCACGGCGCCGCCGTGATCGCGCTCACGATCGACGAGATTGGAATGGCGAAGACGCGCGAGCGGAAGCTCGAGGTCGCCAGGAAGATCTACGACATCGTGGTCGGAGAGTACGGACTTTCGCCCGAAGATCTCATCTACGACGCGCTCACGTTCACGTTGGCGACCGGTGACGCCGAGTGGATCGACTCGGGCAAGGAGACCGTTGAGGGCATCCGTTTGATCAAGCGGGAGCTCCCGGGCGTATCGACGATTCTTGGAGTCTCCAACGTCAGCTTCGGTCTCACACCCGACGCGCGCGGTGTCCTCAACTCGGTGTTCCTGCACCATTGCGTGCAGGCAGGTCTCGACGCGGCAATTGTGAATCCGGCGCACATCCGACCCTACGCCGAGATTTCGGCGGAGGAGCGGGAGATGGCGGATGACCTCGTGTTCAACAAGCGTCCGGATGCGCTCCAGCGCTTCATCGAGTACTTCGCGAACGTCGGCGGTACGGGAACCGCGGCTCAGGTCGAGAAGGAAGATCCGACGGCCGGCATGACGCCCGAGCAGAAGATTCACTGGATGATTCTGCACCGGAAGAAAGAGGGCATCGAAGAACAGCTCGACGCTGCTGGTGTGCGGAAAAACCCGGTCCGCGTCCTCAACGAAGTTCTGCTGCCCGCGATGAAGGAAGTGGGCGACAAGTTCGGCGCGGGTGAGCTCATCCTGCCCTTCGTGCTCCAGTCGGCCGAAGTGATGAAGAAAGCTGTGAAACATCTCGAGCAGTTCCTCGAGAAAGCCGAAGGCTATACGAAGGGGAAGGTCGTCCTCGCCACCGTGTACGGCGACGTGCACGACATCGGCAAGTCGCTCGTCAACACGATTCTTTCGAACAACGGCTACACGGTCTTCGACCTCGGCAAACAAGTGCCGGTGAACACGATTCTCGACAAGGCGGTCGAGGTTGGCGCCGACGCCATTGGCTTGAGCGCGCTGCTCGTGTCGACATCGAAGCAGATGCCGCTCTGCGTGCAGGAGCTCGACAGGCGCGGGATGCAGATTCCCGTGCTCATCGGCGGCGCCGCAATCAACCGGCGGTTCGGGCGACGTGCGCTGTTCGTCGAAGGCGAGCGCGCGTACGGCTCGGGTGTCTTCTACTGCAAGGATGCGTTCGAGGGACTGGAGACGATGGACGTGCTCCAGGACGCGAACAGGCGCGAGAAGTTCGTCATCAAGAATCTCGACGACGCGCGAAAGGACGTGTTCCTTCGCACGAGCGTTGGCAAGGACATCGCGGTCGGCGATGCGGGGGGCGAGCGCAGCGAGGTTGCCGCGAACAATCCCGTACCGGCGCCCCCCTTCTGGGGAACGCGCGTGGTTCGCGACATCCCCCTCGATGAGATCTTCGATCTGCTCGATCTCGACGAGCTCTATCGCCTCCAGTGGGGAGCGCGCGGATCCGGCGACCAGTACAAATCGACGGTGAAAGACGAGTTCGAGCCGGTGCTCGAGAGATTGAAGAAAAACGCGAAGGCGACCGGCTGGATCAAGCCCGAAGTCGTCTACGGATATTTCCCCGCGCAGTCGCAGGGGAACGACGTCATCATCTATGACCCCGCTGCTTACTCGAGCGATGGGGGCTCGCTTCGCGAGATCGCGCGCTTCCATTTCCCGCGAATGGTCGGTCGCGAGCGGCTCTGCCTCGCCGATTATATCCGGAGCGTCGATTCAGGCGACGTCGATGTCGTGCCTTTGCAGATCGTCACCGTCGGCAACGAGGCGACGAAGCGGTTCGAGGAGCTGCAGGCAAAGAACGAGTACACCGAGGCATTCTACTCCCACGGACTCTCGGTGGAATCCGCGGAAGCCGTGGCGGAGTGGGCACATCAGCGGATCAAGAGGGAGCTGGGCGTGCCAGGCGGAAAGCGTTACTCCTGGGGTTACGGGGCGTGTCCGGATCTTGATGACCATGCAACGGTCTTCAGGCTGCTACCGGCAAAGGAGGCGCTCGGAATGGATCTCACCGAGGCATTCCAGCTGATGCCCGAGCAGTCTACCGCCGCCGTAGTAATACATCACCCCGAGGCGAAGTACTACGCCGTGCGCGGCGCGGCGTCAGGTGCTTCGACGGAAGCGGAGGCCGCAGTTGCCTGAGAATCCGCTCATCGCCCGGTTGCTCGATCCCCAGCAGGTCATCGTCTTCGATGGCGCGATGGGAACGATGCTGTACAACAAGGGCGTCTTCATCAACCAGTGCTACGACGAGCTGAATCTTCGCGCGCCCGATCTCGTGCGCGACGTCCACAAAGCGTATAAGAAGGCTGGAGCGGAGGTGCTCGAAACGAATACGTTTGGCGCCAATCGGATCAAGCTCGCGCAATACGGACTCGAGTCACAGGTCGCGGAGATCAACCGCGCGGCGGCGAAGATCGCGCGCGACGTGGCCGACGACGACATCCTTGTCGCCGGCGCGGTCGGCCCACTCGGCGTCCGTCTCGAGCCTTTCGGCCCGACGAGCCTGGACGAGGCGCGCGCGGCGTTCCGCGAGCAGCTACAGGCGCTCAAGGATGGGGGATGCGATCTGTTCATTCTCGAGACGTTCGCGGACGTTCACGAGATCGAGCAGGCGATCCGCGCCGCGCACGAAGTGGATTCCACCATTCCGGTGATCGCGCAGATGACAATCGGCGCGGACTGCGCCACACCTTATGGAGTGTCTGTCGAAGACCTCGCGCAGTCTCTCGACGCGTTTGGCGCCGACGTAATCGGCCTCAATTGTTCGGTGGGTCCGCAGATCATTCTCGACGCGATCGAAAAGATGTCGCCCGTGAGCCGCCGCAAGTTGAGCGCGCAGCCGAACGCAGGCATGCCTCGCGATGTGAGTGGACGCAGCATGTACATGGCGAGCCCCGAGTATATGGCTACGTACGCGCATCACCTCGTGCAGGCGGGAGCGAAGATCGTCGGCGGCTGCTGCGGAACCACGCCCGAGCACATTGCGGCGATGGTGGAGGGCGTTCGCCCGCTCTCGCCGCGTCAGCCTCGAGTGCCGACGAGGGAGCGGCGCCAGACACAGCCCGATCTCCCGCCGGAAGATCCGGGCGTGCAACCCGTCCCGCTCGAGCAGCGATCCAAGTGGGGGGGCAAGATCGCGCGCGGGGAGTTCGTGACGTCGGTGGAGATTGTGCCGCCGCGCGGCGTCGATGCTTCGAAGATGCTGGGCGACACCGCGAAATTGCGTGACGCGGGCGTCGACGCCGTGAACGTGCCCGACGGCCCGCGTGCGCAGAGTCGCATGGGCGCGCTCCTCACGAGCGTGCTGATCGAGCAGCAGGTGGGCATCGAGACCGTGACCCACTACTGCTGTCGCGATCGCAACCTCCTGGGCATGCTGAGCGATCTGCTGGGCGCGGCGGCGGTTGGACTGCACAACATCCTTCTCATCACCGGCGATCCGCCGAAGATGGGCCCGTATCCGAACGCGACCGCGGTTTTCGACATCGACGCGATCGGTCTCACCAATCTGGTGAGCCAGCTCAATCACGGACTCGATCCGGGTGGGAACGCTATCGGCGCACCCACCAGATTTGCGATCGGCGTCGGCGTCAATCCGGCGGCACTCGATCCTGCCCACGAGCTGAAGCGCTTCGAATGGAAGGTCGAGGCGGGAGCTGAATACGCGATCACTCAGCCGGTTTTCGACGTATCTCAGCTCGAGAAATTCCTGGGGACCATCGAACACACCCGCATTCCGATCGTCGCCGGGATCTGGCCACTCGTCTCGCTCCGCAACGCGGAGTTCCTGGCCAACGAAGTGCCGGGCGTCGTCGTACCGCCCGCCATCATCGAGCGTATGCGGATAGCCAGCGCCAAATCGAAGGAACACGGCGTGGCGGAGGGAATTGCGATCGCGAGAGAGATGCTCGAGCGGGTGCGTCCTCTGGTGCAGGGCGTTCAGGTATCGGCCCCGTTCGGAAAGGTCGAGCTCGCGCTCGACGTCTTCCGCGACACTCTCACCCCAACCGAAGCCAGGGCCAGCTGATGGTTTCGGATCTGTTCATCTCGCGGTCGCGCTACTGGCTCACGAAGGAGTATCCGATCAAGCTGCGACACTGCGTCGACGCCCTGCCCCGCGCCGAGACCTGGTCGCGACCGAATGAGAGCTCGAACAGCGTCGGTAATCTTCTCGTGCATCTCTCCGGCAACGTCACGGAATGGATTCTGGGCGGTGTCGGTGGACAGACGATCAGCCGCAACCGTGCCGGTGAGTTCGCGCAGAAGGAGGGTCGCGACGCATCGAAGCTGCTCGACGACCTCGAGGCCGTTCTCGTGAAAGCGGATGCCGTCATCGCGCGGCTGAAGGAGGCGGACCTCGACCACTCCATCGTGATTCAGGGACGCGAGACGACGACCCTCGGCGCCATCTATCATGTCGTAGAGCACTTCGCGATGCATACCGGGCAGATCGTCCTGCTCACCAAGATCTACGCGCCCGACAAGATCCACCTCTACGAGGACGCCGGGGGAATGGCAAAGCCGATCTGGCAGCGTGGAACGAAGCTCGACGAAGCGGCGCACTAGTCGCCGCGCATCTCACCCGCCATTTTCAGCAGATGAAGGGCATTCTTATCGTCGATCACGGCTCGCGGAAGCGCGAAGCAAACGACATGCTGCGCTGCATGGCGAATCTCATCCAGACAATGGCCGGATCTGATGTGGTCGTGAGGCACGCGCACATGGAGCTCGCTCAACCGGACATCGCCGCCGGATTCACGAGCTGCGTTCAGGGCGGCGCCTCTGAAGTAGTCGTTTTCCCGTACATGCTCTCTCCCGGACGCCACTCGACTTCCGACATTCCGCGAATGGTGGGCGAGGTGGCAAAGGCCTTTCCCAAAGTCATTTTCACGGTGACGCCCGCATTCGGCGTCCACGAGAAGCTCGCCGAGATCGTGCTGTCACGCTCGGGCGTCGAGCCCGTCTTTGATCCGATCGGAGCCGGGGCCGATAAGTGCTGGGATCCGGAGTGCTCCGAATCGCTCTGTGGCGATGCGTGTCGCGCCCGGACGTCCGCGGTCGCCGCCAGCATCGCCGCAGTCCCAAAATCCCGGTCCTGAACCGATGCTTCGCGAGCGGCTGATCGCGCGATCCGGTCCCGAGGCGCACGAGTTCCAGTGGAGGAGCCGCGAAGTATCCCGCCTCGAAGGACTGAGCGACACGGTCTTTGGATTCGCGATCACGCTGCTCATCGTTTCGCTCGAAGTGCCGCGGACATCCGGACAGCTCCTCGAGACGATGCGCGGCTTCATCGCGTTCGCGCTGACGTTCGCGATCCTCTACTCACTCTGGTACCGGCAGTTCATTTTCTTCCGCCGTTACGGCCTCGAGGACACGCGCGTTGTGCTTCTGAACGGTGCGCTGCTCCTGTTCGTGCTGTTCTTCGTGTTTCCGTTCAAGTTCCTCGCGAACGTAATGGTCAACAGAGCGCTCGGTTTTGGAAGAACGGTTCAGCTCACCGATGGGCGGATCGTGCCGGCGATCCAGCCAGCCGACTGGCCAGCTCTCTTCGCGATTTACGGAATCGGATTCGCCGCGATTTTCGCGGTTTTCGCCGCACTCTACCATCACGCCTATACCAAGCGCGATGCGTTGGAGCTCAATCCGCTCGAGGTGCACGACACGCGCGAAAGCGTGCGCCTCTTCCTTTGCAACGCGGCGCTTGGACTGGTCGTGGGATTGAATGGTCTGGTTCTGGGCACCGGCGCGGATTCCGGAATCAGGGAAATACTCGGTTACGTGTTCGGCGCCGCGGAGCTTGCAGCGGCGTTCACGTTGTTTCGATTTCGAGCGACCCGGCACAAGCGTCGGGCAGCGGTCGCGAACGCCTTAACCACCGCATCGCCGATTGAGCACGTTCCCATCCATGCAAACTGAAGCGGGCGGGACTTCCTCGCCCCTGACGCTTCTCTCCGAAGAGGAGATCATGTTTCGCGACGCCGTTGCGGCCTTTGCGGATGAGGAAGTCCGGCCGCGCGTGATGGAGATGGAGAAGGCTGGGAAGATCGACCCCACGCTCCTGCCGAAGTACTTCGAGCTCGGCCTCATGGGAATCGAAGTTCCCGAGCAGTACGGTGGCGCGGGCGGGACTCTCTTCATGGTGACGCTCGCGGTCGAAGAGATCAGCAAAGTGGATGCGGCCTCGGCCATCGTCTGCGACGTTCAGAACACGCTCGTCAATTATCCGATCGCGCGATACGGCAGCGACGCTCAGAAGGCGAAATACCTGCCGATGCTCAACTCAGAAGTCGTGGGCGCCTACGCGCTTTCCGAATCGGGATCGGGCTCGGATGCCTTTGGCCTGGCGACGCGCGCGGAGAAGCGCGGCGATCGCTGGATGCTGAACGGCCAGAAGCTCTGGATCACGAATGGCGCCGAGGCGGGAGTGTTCGTGGTATTTGCGAATGCCGATCCGTCGGCCGGGTACCGCGGCATTACGGCGTTCATCGTCGAGCGCGATTTCAAGGGACTCAAGGTCGGCAAGAAGGAGGACAAGCTCGGCATCCGCGCGTCGAGCACCGTCGAGCTCCTGCTGGAGGACTGCGAGGTTCCGGAGCTGAATGTCCTCGGACCCGTTGGACAGGGATACAAGATCGCGATCAACACGCTCAACGAGGGGCGCATCGGAATCGGCGCGCAGATGATCGGCGTCGCGCAGGGCGCGCTGAGCGCGACGATAAAGTACCTGGGTGAGCGCAAGCAGTTCGGAAAGCCGCTCTCCGATTTTCAGGGCGTGCAATTCCAGATCGCGCAGGCGGCGACGGAAGTGGAAGCGGCGCGCCTGATGGTCTACAACGCCGCGCGCCTCAAGGACGCGGGCAAGGACATCGCGCGCGAAGGCGCGATGGCGAAGCTGTTTTCCTCACAGGTGTGCGAGCGGGTGACGTCGCTGTGTGTGGAGCTGTTCGGGGGCTACGGGTATACGAAGGATTACCCGGTGGAGAAATTTTACCGCGACGCCAAGATCGGAACGATCTACGAAGGCACGTCCAACATGCAGCTGCAGACGATAGCGAAGGCGATCCTGAAATAGAGTGTCGCGCAAATCGGGTCTGATCTGCTCTGATCGACCGCGGATTCTGGCATCCAGCCCGAGCGGCAGTTACGGATTCGTGGCCCCCTTCAGAATCCCTTCTCTCACCCGCCTCGCCTTCGCCGACGCACGCGGGTCTTCCGCGACGTGTGATTCCACCCGCGGGACGAACGCCAGCCGGGCGTCGAGCGTCATCTCCTTTCCCTCGCGCCGAACCAGGATCGGCAGCGCTGATCCCTGCGGAGCGCGCGCGTACTTGGCGCGGAATTTCTCTGACCACGTTGGATCCGCCACGTTGATACCGCCTATCGCTATCAGGAGATCCCCGGGCTGCACTCCCGCCACCTCTGCCGAACTGCCGGAAACGACCTGCGTGACGTGGACACCCGCGCTGTCCTGAATCGTTCCTATCCCAACGCGCGGCTCGTTGATCGTGTCGCGCACCAATCTGAGACCGGCGAGCGGAAGAACAGCGTCGTATGGAAAGGGCTCGCGGCCGTCGATGTAGCGCGCGTAAAAGTCCGTGAACGATTTCCCCTTCGCGGCGCTCGTGATGGCAGCCCACCATTCGTCGGACGTGAAGCCGCGGTCATTTTTATAGTCGCTCACATATAGCTGGCGCATCACGTCGTCGAGCGAGCTCGCGTTGTTCGATGCGTCGCGGATCAGGATGTCGAGCAGAAGGCCAGCCAGCGACCCCTTGGGATAATAGATGTACGAGCTGCCATCGCGCGGGTGGATCCAGGTCGAAAGCGAGGCGTCCTCCAGCGATGTCGGCGAAATGTCCGCCACTTGGGAGATCTTGTCCTCGGTCGCCGCGTAAAAGCCTCGCGCGTCGAGCACGCCGCCGCGTGTCTCGGCGAGATCGGCGTAGTAGTCGGTGATTCCCTCACTGATCCAGAGTAGCGGCGTCGGCTGCGGCTGATCATAGCGGTACGGGTAGAGATCGGCCGGACGCAAACGCTTCACGTTCCACGAATGGAAGATCTCGTGAGCGTAAATCGACATGATGACCGGCGTGCCGAGCAGCGACGGGCCGTAGATGTCGACGTGTGAGTTCTGGTGCTCGAGACCCGAGCCGCCGCCGAAATTCGGATCCGCGATTTGCATCACGCTGTAGGTGGTCCACGGAATCTCGCCGAAGACTTTTCCTTCGACTGGAATCACCCGCTTCAGAGTTTCCCACACGGCGATGCGCGCGCCACCGCCCACGCTTCCCGATGGATACGTCGCAAACCGGACCCAGCGATCGGCGATCTTGGCGCTGTCAACGTCGAACTGTCCGACAAAAAAAGGCATGTCCACCAGATCGTGGTAATTCGACGACACGAAGGTCCGCGGGCCCGAGCGCGCCATCCCCGTCACGACCTTCCAGCCTGGCTCGGTGTTCACGGTCACCCTGGCCGGAAAATCGAAGCTCCTTCCTTCGGGATAGAGAAAGAGATTGGTGCCGTTGAAGAGAAGAAAGTCCGGCCGCGCCCACGTGTTGGCATTGTCGAGGCTATCGGCGATGTAGTTGAATCGCACTCTCACTTGGCCCGCACCGTTGGGTTGAACTCGCCACGTGTCGGGATCGACCTTGTCCCAGCGAAGGGACGCGCCCGTCTCCTCGGCCGAGAAATTGGTGACGTTGCGCGCGAAGTTGTCGATCTCGTAGGCGCCTGGTGTCCACGCAGGCAGCGACAGAATGACGGCGGCGTTTCCTCCGACCGTGAACGTCATCGCGGAGGAAACCAGACGCTGCTCGCCGTTGGCGCGCGTAAACGACACTTCATAGCTGACGTCCGTGATTGGCGCGGAAGTCGCGACCGTCTGCGCGTCCGCCTGCCGAGCCCCGGCAGGACCCAGCAACAGAGGCCAGAGCACGGCAGAGATGATTTGTGTTCTCATGTGATAGGTAGCTCGCGAGAGATGACGAACTGCCCGGGAATTGAGTGCAAGACTCGTTCGCGTGGGCGCGGTGCAGCCCCCTCGCGTGAAGTGCTATATTCGGGCCTTCCCCTTACGCGCCGACCCCTGGACGTCGCCCCATGATCTCTGCTGAATCTCTCGGCTTCCTCAAAAAGCTGCTCGACACGCCCGGCCCATCCGGTTTCGAATCCGCGCCCGCCAAGGTCTGGCGCGAGCAGGCCAAGAAGTTTGCGAAGGTGAGCGGCGATGTTGCCGGCAACAGCCTGGCTGAAGTGAAAGGCGGCGGCAGTCCGACGATCATGCTGGCGGGTCACATCGATGAGATCGGCGTCATTATCACTTACATCGATGATCAGGGGTATGGGTACATCCAGCCCATAGGCGGATGGGACCCGCAGGTACTCGTCGGGCAGCGCCTGCGATTCATCGGCCGAAAGGGTGACGCGTTCGGAGTGGTCGGCAGAAAGCCGATCCATCTCATCAAGCCGGAGGAGCGCGAAAAGGCCGTGAAGTTCGTCGACATCTGGGTCGACTTCGGGGCCAAGACGAAGAAGGAAGCCGAAGATACGGTTTCCGTCGGCGACCCCGGCGTGATCGATTCCCGGACGATGGAATTTCCGAATGGCCGTCTGGTCTCACGCTCGATCGACGACCGGATCGGGGCGTTTCTCGTACTGGAAGCGCTGCGGAGATACGCCGACAAGCCCGGCGCGGCGAAAGTCGTGGCGGTGGCGACCACCCAGGAGGAGATCGGCTACCGTGGTGGAGGCGCGGGAGTCTGCGCGACGTGCATCGGCCCTCAGATGGCGATCGTAGTCGACGTCACGTTCGCAATCGATCACCCGGGCGTGGAGAAGAAGGAGCACGGCGAAGCCGCAATCGACGCCGGCCCGGTTCTCACCCGCGGCTCGATCATCTCTCCCGTGGTGTTCAATCTTCTCCGCAAAACGGCCGAAGATCGGAAGATTCCGTTC
Organism: Gemmatimonadaceae bacterium; assembly: GCA_039936175.1. Classification (GTDB taxonomy): domain Bacteria; phylum Gemmatimonadota; class Gemmatimonadetes; order Gemmatimonadales; family Gemmatimonadaceae; genus UBA4720. The sequence goes on from JBDTIV010000071.1 coordinate 31,919, forward strand.
ACCGTGCACGCGGCCGGCCGTGAGACCAGCACCGACGCGGACGCGATTCACATCGCGCGCGAAGGCGTCGCCACTGGCCTGGTCTCCGTCCCGAACCGGTACATGCATTCGCCCAATGAGCTCGTGAGCATCCAGGATCTCGATCACGCGGCGGAGCTGATTGCCGCGGCGTGCAGAGCGGTGACGGCAAAAACGGATTTCACCGCCCGATAGCCGCGGGGCTCAGTAATGCCCAGGCCCATCCCAACTCCTCGCGAGGAAGGATTCACCACCACTACCGGAGCGCCACTTTATTGGGCGAAATACGGCCAGCCACGTGGCCCGAAGCTGCTTCTCCTGCACGGGGGTCCGGGTGCTGACCACTGCTACATGCTGCCGCAGATGCTCCACCTCGGAGAGCGATACGATCTCCTCTTTTACGATCAGCGCGGGGGAGGACGATCCAAATCGGACACGCAGGTTCCGATCACCTGGCAGACCCACGTCGAGGACCTGGGCGCGGTCGTCACCGAATTTGGATTGGAGCCCCTTTCCATCGTCGGATATTCGTGGGGAGCAATGCTCGCCCTCCTCTACACCATTGAGCAGAGGAAAAACCCCCATCTTGTGCCTCCGGCTCGGCTCGCTCTGATCAATCCCGCCCCGTTGACGGCTGAGTACCGCCGTCAGTTCGAGCTGGAATTCGCCAGGCGGCAGAAGCAGCCGGCGATCGAGAAATTGCGGGAGGAGCTCGCGAAATCAGGTTTACGGGAGCGCGATCCGGCGGCATATCGACAGCGGTCGTTCGAGCTGGGAGTGTCCGGTTACTTTGCCGATCCGAGGAACGCGCGCGATCTTACGCCATTCAGAGTGGTGGCGAGAGTGCAGCAATCCGTATGGGAAAGCCTGGGCGATTTCGACGTCACGAAGGACCTGGAAGGGATCAGGGTCCCCTCGATTATCATTCATGGGCGTGACGATCCCATTCCACTCGCGTCTTCCGTAGAAGCTTCTCGCGCGCTCGGCACGAAGCTCGTGGTTCTGGACGACTGCGGCCACGTGCCGTACGTTGAACAGCCTAAGCAGCTGTTTGCGGCACTCGATTCATTCCTTGATGAAACCAATCCGACCGTACAAAGCTGAAATTCAGCAATGACATCAGACTCAGGCGTCACACAGCACGCGATCAGCTCGATAACGGTCGACGGCAAGGAATACAGAGTCGCGCTCCGTCTCGCCTATGACGGAGTGGAGTACATTGGCAGACTGTGGTTCAGCGATCCCAACAGCGATCAGATGGGCATTCCCGACCACGGAGCCGTTCCCGGCCGCACCATTGCCGAAGCCGTCGAAGTCGCCAGAAAGCTCACCCCACAGGACCTCGAGCGCCGCTGCCACCGCGCCCTCGCCGACAAGAGACGCTATATCAGACTCCGTCGCGCGACCGAAGAGATCATCACCAAGATCAAATACATGAACCGCGTGGCGGTGACGATGCGACACGGCATGCTGGACTCCGAAGGCGCGAGCCAGGAGCTCGAGCTGATCCAGAAGCAGATCGAAGAAATCGTCAAGACTCTGCCCTTCCACGCGGGCATCGAAGAGGGATCGTAATACCCGCATCAATCGCCCTCCTATATTGAGGGCATGGATTCACGCACCGCCGCGCACGTACTCTCCCAGATCGGCGCACTCCTCGAAGTGAAGGGCGAGCAGAGATACAAGGCGCGCGCGTACGCGGGTGCGGCTCGCGCGCTCGTCACACTCGACACCGACGATCTCGCCCCATTTATAAAGTCCGGTGAGCTGGCGAAGAAGCCCGGAATCGGACCCGCCACTCTGGGTGTCGTTCGCGACCTGGTCGAAACTGGGGAATCGTCCTATCTGAACCAGCTCCGCGAAGGGATGCCCGCGGGCCTCCTCGACCTGATGCGCGTGCCCGGACTTGGCGTCGCCAAGATCCAAATCATACACGAGGCGCTTGGCGTCGAGACTGTCGAAGATCTCGAGCGCGTCGCGCGGAACGGGCAGCTCGCCGGGCTGCCGAAGTTCGGCAAGAAGACCGCCGAGAAGATCCTCAGGGGGATCGAGATCTCCCGTCGCAACGCCCATCTGGAGAGATTCCCCCGCGCGGTGCTCGAAGCGCACCTCCTTCTCGCGAACGTCGAGAAGCACCCCGATATCAGCGCCGCCGACGTCGCCGGTTCAATTCGCCGCCACAATGAGGTCGTAGCCGACATCGACATCGTTGCGGCTTGCTCCGCCGAACCTGAGACCGTCGCGGAGTCGTTCGGGCGTTCGCCCGGAGTGAATCAGGCCACACCGGGCGAGGAGCCGGGATCGGTGAGAATCCGGTTCGTCGATGGAGCCCAGGTCGACATGTACTGCGTGCGCGACCCTGACTACGCGGTCGCGCTGTGGCGCGCAACCGGAAGCACCGCACACGTCGAAGAGATGGAGCTGCTGGCCAAAAAGAAAGGCTACGAGATCAAGGGCAACTGGCTGGTAAAACGGGGAGGAAAACGGATTCCGATAGAGAGCGAAGACGCGCTATTCGCGGCTTTCGATCTCTTGCCGATTCCCCCGGAGATGCGCGAGGGCATGGGCGAGATCGACGCAGCCGCGCGCCGGGAGCTGCCGGATCTGGTGACGTACGACGATCTCCGGGGCGCACTGCACTGCCACACCGACTATTCCGATGGCGCGGCGACGCTCGAGGAGATGGTCCAGGCCGCAAGGGAACGGGGCTGGAGCTACATCGGAATCTCGGACCACTCGGAGTCGGCGTTTTACGCGGGGGGGCTGAAACGCGACAAAGTCGCTCGGCAGCACGCCGAGATCGACCGGCTCAATTCCGGAATGAAGGGATTCAGAATCCTCAAGGGAATCGAGGCCGACATCCTCGCTGACGGAAAACTCGACTACGACCCGGAATTCCTGGATCGATTCGACTACGTGATCGGATCGATTCATTCCCGCTTCAGCATGGATGGCGAGACGATGACACGCCGCGTGCTGGCCGCGATGGACGATCCCCATCTCACGATCCTCGCGCATCCCACGGGAAGACTGCTGCTCTCGCGCGAGCCTTATCCGATCGACATCCAGGCGGTGCTCGAGAAAGCGGCGCGCATTGGCGTTGCGGTCGAGCTCAATGCCGATCCGCACCGGCTCGATCTCGACTGGCGGTACTGCCGCGAAGCGAAGGAGCTGGGCGTTACGATCGAGATCGGGCCGGACGCGCACTCAACGGCGGGACTCGACAACGTTCACTTTGGAATCGGACTGGCGCGCAAAGCATGGCTCGAGGCCGGGGAGATTCTCAACGGGGGAAGCGCGGACGACGTTGTCGCCTTCGCGCGAAAGAGGCGGCGGAATTGAAGCGCAAGATCACGAAGGCAAACCTCCGCGCGTACGCCCTCGAAGTGTTCGCGCGGCTGAGAAAGGCTTACCCCCAAGCGCATTGCGAGCTCGACTACGAGACACCGCTTCAGCTGCTCAGCGCGACGATCCTCAGCGCGCAATGCACGGACAAACGCGTGAACATGGTCACGCCGGCCCTGTTCAGGACGTATCCGACGGCGCAGGCAATGTCCGATGCGCCGACTGAAGCGATGGAAGAGATCGTCAAAAGCACCGGATTCTTCCGCAACAAGACGAAGAGCCTGATCGGATTGGGGAAGGCGCTCGTCGAGCGCCACGATGGCGAAGTGCCCGACACCATGGCTGACCTCGTCGAGCTTCCCGGCGTTGGCCGCAAGACGGCCAACGTCGTGCTCGGCAATGCGTTCAACAAGAACGAAGGCGTAGTCGTAGATACCCACGTCGCCCGGGTGAGTAAGCGACTTGGTCTCACGAAGGAAATTGATCCGGTTCGGATCGAGGAGGACCTGATGCCACTTTTTCCGCGCGAAGACTGGGCACTCCTTTCACACCTGTTGATCTTTCACGGCCGCCGCGTTTGCGAGGCTCGATCGCCCAAATGCGAGATATGCCCGCTCAACGACATCTGCCCATCGAGCACGGTTTAGCTCGCGAGCGTGACCGCGAGCAGCGCGAAGCCGGCGCGATCGGCCGAGCCTCCTCGCGTTGAGCAGATCGACCCTCGCGCGGTGTCGAGGTCCCGTTAAATTGCACGAGTAACCAGACTCACCCCTTCACCTGACCAATGCCCAAGTTCGCAACGATAGAAACCAGCCGCGGCACGATGCGCGCGGAGCTGTACGAGAAAGACGCACCGAAGACGGTGGCGAACTTCGAGAAGCTCGCGAACTCCGGTTTTTACGACGGAACCAAGTTTCATCGCGTGATCAAGGACTTCATGGTCCAGGGCGGCGACCCCTACTCGAAGGGCGGTGAGCAAGCAAAGGGACCGGTCGGAACGGGCGGGCCTGGCTACAAGATCGACTGCGAGACGCAGGGAAACCCCAACAAGCACCAGGTGGGCGCGCTCTCGATGGCGCACGCTGGAAAGAATACCGGAGGGAGCCAGTTCTTCATCGTGCTGAGCGAGCAGAACACCAGACATTTGAACGGAGTGCACACGGTATTCGGCAAAGTGATCGAAGGGCTCGACGTGGTGCCCAAGATCAATCAGAACGATACGGTCACGAAGGTGAAGGTGACGAGCGACCCGGGAGCGAAGTAGCATGGCCACGAAGAAGAAGACTGACCTGAGTGCGGCGCTCACCGGTCTCATACTCGGCAGCGTGACACTGTTCCTGCTTCTGACCTCGATAGTGATGATAACAAACGCACGCTATCGGGACAAAGAAGCCGCGGAGGCGCATAAGTAGCAGTTTTGGGGCATCGCGCTTGACGCAGCGACTCAGCGTCTGTATCTTACTGACTGGTCAGTTACTATCTGTTTACGGAAATGCCACGACCCAAGTCAGCTCCCCCAAAATGGCGTAGATGTCCTGCGGACAGGCCTGAGCAAATCATCAAGGCCTCGCTCGAGGTCTTCGGGGAATGCGGCCTCGCCAACGCCCGCCTCCAGGACATCGCCGAGCGCGCCGGGGTCTCAAAAGGCACCATCTACCTGTACTTCCCCAACAAGGAAGAGCTCTTTCGCGAGATGGTCCGGCAGACAGCCGTCGCCGCCATCGAAAGAGCAGAGAACGCCCAGGTGGCCGGTACGCCCACCAGCCAGCTTCTCGCCTACATGCGCGGCTACTGGGCCTTCGTGCGCTCCCCTGTTTTCATCACCATCTATCGGCTCGTCCTCGGCGAGCTCCACCAGTTCCCCGACCTCGCGAACTTCTACGCCAACGAAGTGGTTGCTCGCGGCCAGCGGCTCCTCAGCGGAATTATCCGCCGCGGTATCGACGCGGGAGAATTCCGGGAGGTCGATCCGATGGTCGCCGCGCGGATGCTCGTCGCTCTTACCGTCATGAACGGAATCTGGCGCGATGAGCGGATGGGACTCCCGCTGCTCGGCCACAAGACTGACGAGCAGGTTTTCAACGAGTTGGCGCAGTTCTATCTCCATTCGATCGCCCCGTCCGAGGGCGCATTCGCACAAGCCGACGGCGCAGCGTCCGAAGCTGTTTCGTTCATCCCTTTCATCAATGACTGAATCATCCGCCCTCAGCCGCGCCCTCGTGTTCGCGACTGCCACCATCTTTTTCGTTTCACCGGCTCTCTCCGCACAGCAGCCCACGACGATTTCGCTCAGTCTGGGCGACGCCGGCCGCCTCGCCGCGCAGCAGAGCGCGCTCGCGCAGGGCGCCAGATTGCGCGCCGACGAAGCACAATCGCGGGTTCGCGAACGCCGGGCAGATCTGCTACCCACGGTGAGCAGCTACGTGCAGGAAGCGGGGCGCACATTCAATACTTCGACGCTCGGCATCGATTTCCCGTCCGCTCCAGGAACTCCGCCCTTCTTCGATCCAAACGGGCAGGTGCTCGGTCCGATCAACACGCTCGACGTTCGCGGCCGCGTTCAGCAGAACCTGGTCGATTTTGGAGCGCTAGGTCGTGTGCATTCGGCGCAGGCCGCTGCGCGCTCGTCGAATGCCGACGCGGTGGCAACGGGCGAGCAGGCCGCGACGACGGCCACCATGGCGTACGTGCGATCCATGCGCGCAGACGCCGATCTCCATGCGCGCCAGGCGGACACTCTGCTTGCAACAGATCTCCTCGGTATCGCCCAGGCCCAGCTCAGCGCGGGGACGGGCGTCGGACTCGACGTGACGCGCGCGCGGGCCCAGCTCGCGGCGACGCGCGCGAGCCTCATCGCATCGCGAAACAATCGCGATCACGCGCACCTCGACCTGTTGCGCGCGTTGTCGCTCCCGGTTGGAACCGACATTGTGCTCACCGACTCACTCTCGACCGTGGCTGCGGCAACCGAGCCGGTTCCGGACGAGCCGACGCTCCTTGCGCTGGCACTCAAGAGCCGGCCCGACGTCGTCGCCGAGCAGGAGCGCGTTCGCGCCGCGCAGCAGGCAGTCTCCGCAATCAAGGCTGAGCGCTTGCCCACACTTGGACTCGTTGCCGACGACGGCATCATTGGGAAGAACGGAGCGAAGCTACTCAACACGTACACGTGGGGACTACAGGTCACCATTCCCATGTTCGACGGATTCAAGCGAGAGGCGCGAATTCAGGAGCAGAGATCGATGCTAAAGGAAGCCGAGCTCCGGCAGCACGATGTCGAGCAGCAGGCGGCGTCCGATGTGCGGGGCGCGGTGCTCGACCTGGCCGCGGCCCGGGAGCAGCTCGCCGCCGCCAGCGAGAGATTGCGGCTCGCCGAGCAGGAGCTGGCCCAGGCGCGGGATCGTTTCAACGCGGGTGTGGCCGGAAACGCCGATGTCGTGAATGCGTCCCTCGCGCTTACAGCATCGAGAACGCTCGAGAACGATGCCGAGGCGGGCTACCAGCTCGCTCGCGTGTCGCTCGCCCGCGCGGTCGGAAGCGTGACCACACTGAGATAGACCGACAGAAACTTTCTCCTAAACTTCATTCAGACCCCGTAAGAACACAGGAACGATTATGGCCACCGCACTAGAATCCAGCGCCCCGCCCAGCTCCCGCAACGGCCCAAAGGCCGAAGCCGAGCCGGACAAACCGTCGACGAAAAGGAAGATCATTCTGCCGATCGCGATACTCGTCGGCATCGTCATCCTCGTCTGGGCATTCCAGAAATGGAACTACGGACGGTCGCACCAGTCCACCGACAACGCCCAGGTCGATGGTCACATCGTGCCGGTCCTGGCCAAGGTTGGCGGCTACGTGAAATCCGTGAGCGTCAATGAGAACGATCACGTGACAGCTAGCCAGCTGCTCGTGCAGCTCGACGATGCCGACTACCAGGTGCGAGTCCAGCAGGCGCAGGCGGATCTCGCCGCCGCGCAGGCAACCGGGGGCGGCTCTGGATTCTCCGGTCAGGCGGAGGCACAGGTTCAGAGCGCCACCGGTCAGAGGGCAGCGCTCGATGCCCAGATCGGCGCCGCACGTGCCAACGCCAACAAGGCCGACGCCGATCTCGCGCGCGCTCGTGAGCTGGCGGACAAGCAGATCATCTCGAAGCAGCAGCTCGATGCCGCGCAGGCCATGGCGGCTGTCGCGCACGCCAACCTCGTCGCAGCGGAGCGTCAGGCGGCTGCCGCCGGAGGAACCGTGAATACCGCCGAGGCCGGGGTCCGCGTGGCGAACGCCCGCACACTCGCTTCGCGCGCAGCTGCGGAGAACGCCAAGCTGCAGCTCGATTACACCCACATCACCGCTCCCGCTTCGGGCGAAGTTTCCAGGAAGCAGGTCGAGGTCGGACAGCTGGTCGCGCCTGGCCAGCCCCTCATGAGCATCGTTGCAGACACCGGCGTGTGGGTAACGGCCAACTTCAAGGAGACTCAGCTCGCCACGATTCGTCCGGGCCAGCCCGTCGAATTCGAGATAGACGCGTACGGCGGATGCGTCGGCGAAGGAAAGGTCGCCAGCGTCAGCGGGGCGACGGGAGCGAAGTTCGCGCTGCTTCCGCCCGATAACGCGACTGGCAATTTCACGAAGGTCGTGCAGCGGGTACCGGTGCGAATCGCGGTCACCAAACCGTGTCCCGGCTACGCATTGCGACCGGGTCTTTCGGCGAACGTCCACGTAGACACTTCGAACCGGTGAGCACGGCAGTACTGCGTCCTCCGAGGGCAATGTCTCCCTCGGAGGGCCGATACGCACACAAATACGTCATCGCCGCCACGGTCACCATGGCGGCGATGCTCGAGCTGATCGACACATCGATCGTCAACGTTGCGATCCCGCACATGATGGGAAATCTCGGCGCCACACTCGACGAGATCGCCTGGGTCTCGACGTCGTACATCATCGCCAACGTCATCGTAATTCCGATGTCCGGATGGCTGTCGGCGTACTTCGGGAGAAAGCGCTACTTCACCGGCTCTATCCTGCTCTTCACGCTGGCCTCTTTCTTCTGCGGCTCATCGCACTCGCTGCTCACTCTCATCTTCTGGCGCGTGATTCAGGGCATCGGTGGAGGTGCCCTGCTCTCCACCGCACAGGCGACGCTCTATGAGTCTTTTCCTCCGGAAGAAGCGGGAACGGGAATGGCAATCTTCGGCGTCGGCGTGATGGTCGGACCGACGCTCGGCCCCACGCTCGGCGGCTGGATCACCGACAACTATTCCTGGCCGTGGATCTTCTACATCAACGTTCCGCTCGGCATCATCGCCGCGATTCTCACCGTCACCTACGTCAACGATGCCGAGCACCAGGAGCGGGCTGATAAGATCGACTACTTGGGCATCGTGCTGCTGACTTTGTGCGTCGGCTCGCTGCAGTGGATGCTGGAGCGCGGCGAAAGGTACGACTGGTGGGATTCGCGATTCGTGACGTTGCTGGGCGTGACGGCCCTGATCTCTGGAATTGCCCTCATCTGGCACGAGTTGACTATCGACGAGCCGGTCATCAACCTCCGCATTTTGAAGAGCAGACAGGTCTCCGCCGGCGTGAGCATCGCCCTGCTCCTCGGGTTTGCCCTCTACGGCTCTGTGTTTATCCTGCCCGTATTCCTCCAGCAACTGTTGCAGATGACGGCGTGGCAGACCGGAAAGATCATCCTGCCGGGCGCGATCGCTTCAGCCGTGACGATGGCGGTGGTGGGAAGAAACGCCATGCGCCTGGACGCGCGCTACACAGTCGTGGCCGGCGCATTTCTCTTTTTCTGGTCGATGCTCAAGATGTCGCATCTCACATCGGCCAGTGGATCCGAAGACCTGTTCTGGCCGCTGATACTGCGCGGAATGGGGCTCGGTCTCATCTTCGTTCCGCTGACGAACGCGACGATGGCGGACCTGAAGGTAGAAGATCTCGCGCAGGGCACTGGGATGTTCAATCTGATGCGTCAGCTCGGGGGATCACTCGGCATCGCGGTGATGGCTACGCTCCTTGCGCGCTTCATGGCGAGCGAGAAGGCGGTGCTGGTGGAGCACGTCGGGGTGAACGACCCCGAGACGCTGAGCCGGCTCTCGATGATCGCCCGCGGGTTGGTGTCCCACGGCACGAACCCGATGACCGCTCAGCAGCAGGCGTTGGCAATCCTCGATCGCCAGGTCACCGTTCAGTCCAGCATGCTCGCTTTCTCCAGGATCTACCTGTACAGTGGTCTGGTATTGTTGGCTGGGCTTCCGCTGTTGCTCTTGTTCCGGACGGGTAGGGCGCGGGGATCAATGGGGCCAGTGCATTAGAGGTGCCCAGGCCAAAAGAACAGGTTGCGAGCTATCAGAGGCAGAGAGTCGAGTTGTTAGTTTACGACGCCACGACTTCCCTCGGTGGTGCGACAATGCAGCTTGTTTCTGGACTGACGTGAGCCGGGAAGGTCCGCGCGCACTTACTGAAAAACTGGCATCTATGCCTCTGACAGCTCGCATCCCGTTCTTTGCATTGCCCCTCCTTTCTGCTCATTCGGTAGCCCAGCCTCTCAACGCTTGACCGCCCCGGCCCGTATTTCTGATGAGGAGCGAGAGCTCGTAAGTCTGGCCCGAAAGGGAGACGAGCGGGGCTTTGCTGGTCTCGTGCGGCTGCATCAGCGCCGGGCGTATACGGTAGCGAGATCGATCGTCCTGACGCATGAGGACGCCGAGGATGCAGTGCAGGAAGGCTTTCTGCGCGCTTACCAGGCCCTGGAGCGGTTCGATCCGGGACAGACTTTCGGCGCATGGCTCAATCGAATCGTCGCCAACGCGGCACTCGATCTGGCTCGACGCAAGAAGGTCCGTGCCGCCGACGAGCTCTCCGACTCGCTTCCTGATACTTTCCGCGATCCCGCGGAGAGCGGGGAGCTGAAAGAACGACTGGAAAAGGCAATGGCGCAGTTGCAGCCGCGGGCGCGCGCAGTGATCGTGCTACATGATATCGAAGGCTTTACTCACGCCGAGATAGGCGAGATGCTGGGAATTCCGGGAGGAACTGCCCGGTCGGATCTGCACCACGCGAGACAGAAGCTCCGTGGGCTGTTGAGCAACCTGAGGGGATAGAGGAACGATGGAAGACCGTACCGATTTGCGACCAATGGATGAAAGCGATGGCAGGCTCACGGAGATGATCCGGGACGTCTACGCACCGCCCGCCGAAGGCGCGTATTGGGACGCCCTCGAGGGTCGCATCATGTCTTACATCGCGGAGCGTCGACTGGCGATGGTCCGCGCCATTCCAGTGAATTGGTGGTCCGACCTGGCGAGCTGGGCGGCGCCCGGACTAGCCGCGGCTGCCCTTCTCTTCGCCGCTGCGGGCGCTCTCTGGTCGCGCCAGAACAATGAGGAGCTCCGCAGCAGCTACGATGCAGTCACTGAGTCCATTGCCGCGGATGTTCTGCCCGGCGCGGTTCAGGTGGTGACTGCTCCGCGCGATGGTTCGTCGCAACGCGAGGCGACGTTCCGATACGTAATATCGCATTGAGGAGCCCGATGGAACGCACTAAGGGTTACGCCATGATGTTTCTGCTCGGCGCATTTCTGGCCGGCGGCGCGCTTGGATTTTCCGCCGATCGCGTCATGCGGGCTGGCCATGGGCGCGAGATGCGCGGCCGGACCGCTTACCGGCAGCGAATGATCGACGAGCTCAAGCTCACTCCGAGCCAGCAGGCGTCAGTCGACTCGCTCATCGAGCAGAAGCACAGGCAGATAATGGCACTGTACAAGCCGGTAAAACCGCAGCTGGATTCAATCGCCGTTCTGACGCGCGTGGTGAGCGATAGCACCCACGCGCAGATCAAGCGCCTGCTCAACCCCGATCAGCAGATCAAGCTCGACGGGATGCGCGCTGCGGCGCGGAAGGAGCTGGCCGATCGGCGCGGTGGAGATACCACGGCGCGCGGCGGTGCACCCCCGGGTCCCCCTCCGTACTAAGCTCATCCAGGCTTTCGGGCAAAAAAAGGCGCCGGTGCAATGCGCCGGCGCCCTTTAATTGTTCGTTCCAGAGAGCTAGACGGTGTCGGGATCGGCTTTCCGTTCGCCCTTGCCGAAGTTCTTCTGGGCTTTGCCCTTCAGCTCTTCAGCTCGACCTTTGATGTGCTCACTCGTGTTATCGGTGGCATCCCCAAGGTCGCCGCGAATCTTCCCCTTCATCTCTTTGGCGGTGCCCTTTACCTGGTTCTCAACACCGCGATCGTTTAGATCCTTCATTTAACCCTCCCTCTGGGAAACTTGTCTGTTCTCTCGTTCGGAGGCTTATAAAGCAAGGGGTATGCCCCCACCAACGTTTGTTTCTTTGCGCAGGGTATTGACCTTGCAAAGGCCTGCCCGCTTGCGGAAATTCCGAGGTCAAAGCCACCGCCAGCGGTAGGCGCTACAACCTCAATTAGGTCGCCCCAATCAGTACTTACGTAGAAAAGCACCCGAGCGGCCGCCGTCTCGCAAAACTCACAATTCTCGCGCTCGGCGTCGTTTACGGCGACATCGGCACCAGCCCGTTGTACGCCTTGCGCGAGTGCTTCAAGCCCGAGTACGGGCTCGCCCCCGTTCCGGACAACGTCTACGGCGTGCTGTCGCTGATCGTCTGGTCGCTGATTGTCATCGTCAGCATCAAGTACATCGTGTTCATCATGCGCGCCGACAACAACGGAGAGGGCGGCATTCTCGCGCTTCTCGCGCTGATCCTCCAGAAGCAGCGGCGGGATTCCGACTCCTTCAGGCGCAAAACGATAATCGCGCTCGGACTCATCGGCGCCGCGTTGCTCTATGGCGACGGCGTGATCACGCCGGCGATTTCGGTACTGAGCGCGGTCGAGGGCCTCGAGGTCGTCGCGCCGCAATCGCACGAGCTGGTTATTCCGATCACGATCGCGATTCTTGCCATGCTTTTTTTCTTCCAGGACAAAGGAACGGCCATAGTGGGCCGCATTTTTGGCCCGGTCATGGGCGTCTGGTTCGGCACGATCGCGGTCCTCGGCGTCCGCGAGATCACGCTGGCACCTCAGATCATGGCCGCGCTGAATCCCTGGTACGGACTGAGATTCTTCGGCGAGCACGGTACGTCCGGGTTCGTTCTTCTGGGAGCAGTCGTCCTTGCGGTGACCGGTGCGGAAGCGCTGTACGCGGACATGGGTCATTTCGGAAAGCGTCCAATACGGCTCGCGTGGTTCGTTCTCGTCCTCCCCGCGCTGCTCGCCAACTATTTCGGGCAGGGCGCGCTCATCCTTCGCGACGCTTCCACGGCGGCCAATCCGTTCTACCTGCTCGCCCCCAAATCGGGCTTGTACGCCCTCATCGCCCTGGCAACCGTCGCAGCAATCATCGCTTCGCAGGCGCTTATATCAGGAGCGTTCAGCCTTACCCAGCAGGCGGTCCAGCTTGGATACAGCCCGCGGGTTCAGATCATTCACACCTCGCACCGCGATACCGGCCAGATTTTCGTGCCTGAGGTCAACATCGCGCTCGCCGTAGGCTGCATCTTCGTCGTGCTCTACTTCAGATCATCGAGCGCTCTCGGCGCCGCATACGGCATCGCGGTCACGGGTACGATGGCGATCACTACCGTGCTTTTCTATGTCCTGGCTCGCTCACACTGGGGCTGGAGCATGTGGCGAGCTGGCGCGCTCACGGCGTTTTTCCTGATCATCGATCTCGCTTTTTTCGGGGCGAACATGCTGAAGATCGAGCAGGGCGGGTGGGTCCCGCTCGCAATCGGACTCGGAATCTTCACGCTGATGACCACCTGGCAGCGAGGCAGGAAAATCGTGCGAAGCCTTCTGGTCGACGCATCGATTCCGCTCGACGCGCTGCTCAAAGATCTTGGAGATGAAAATCCGGACAAGCGGTTCAAGCCGGTGCGGGTGCCCGGGACCGCAGTGTTCATGACATCAGAATCCAAGGATGCGCCGCTCGTCCTCCTGCACCACCTCAAACACAACAAGGTGCTTCACGAAAACGTCATCCTCCTTTCCATTCTCGTGGCGCAGGTTCCGGAAATACCGATCGCCGAGCGTATCGAGGTGACGTGCTTCCCCCACAACTTCGGTCGAATCAAGGCCAAATACGGCTTCATGCAGACGCCGAATGTGCCCGAAATCCTTGCTCTCGCCTCCGGTCAGGGAATCACGGCGAAGCCATCCGAGACCACGTACTACCTCGGACGGGAGAATCTCATTCCGTCGGGAAGCAAGCCGCTCGCCAGATGGAGGAAGCGCCTTTTCATTTTCATGCAGCGTAACGCGCGCCCGGCGACCGAATTTTACGGAATCCCGCCGAATCGAGTGGTTGAGCTCGGCGCGCAAATGGAGTTCTAGACGGCCCATCGAAGCTGGACGTCGCAGTTACCAGCGCGGTCAGTCGATTTCCCTTCGCTTGAGTCGCTCGAGCTCGCGGCGGTCCTTTTTTGTCGGACGACCGCGCTCGTAGCCGGGGACCGATTGCGCGACCTTCACCTGAAGCTGCATCGCCTCGCGCGCTTTGCGGCCTTCGGCATCCTCTTCGTAGAGCGTTGTGGCAACTGACGCGGGTCCCCGTCGTTCCGATACCGCGCGAACCTTTACCAGGTGCTGATATGGGCCTACCCTGATGCGCACCGAGTCACCGGCCTCTAGATGTTTGGCGCGCTTGGCCCGTTCCCCGTTGACTTCGACTTTGCCGCTCTCGATTGCGGTCGCGGCAAGCGCGCGGGTCTTGAAGAAACGCGCGGCCCACAACCACTTGTCCAGTCGCACTTTGATTGCAGCGTCTGTACTCATCCCCTTCGTTGCCTGGCCGAGGGTTCGCAGTCATCAAGATAAGGGAGATCCCTGGCCTGCGGGGTGCATCCATGGTCGAAGACAACTGGAAGTCGCAGCTCAAGAAAATTGAACGGGAGTTCGACGGACTTCCGCCCGAGCCATCGCCTGCTTTTCAGAAGATGCAGAGCGAGGACGAGCGGCGGGCCAAGGAGCGCGTACAGACGCGCGCCTCCATTATTGGCGCCAGCGCGCGTCTCGTCCTCGTTATTGCCCTCGGCGCCGCACTCGTAATGTGGCCCTATTCGCGCGCCTGTGGCTCGGGTTGGTTTGGGTACGTCGGAGTCGAGGGCGTGATAGTCATCGGTGGCTTATGGGCGGGGTTTACAACCTGGCGCGCCCGCCTGGCCAAGCTGCACACGCTTTCGCTCCTGATTGTCCTCGCTGGACTCGTACTCATCGCGGCCGAGATGCTCCCCCGCATCGGGTACGCGGCGATCGATCAGCGGCATCCTCCGCTGATCTGGTGTGCAGAACCGACGAACCCGCCGCCAGCCACGACGATGCTGGAACAGCGCGTTCAGTTCGCGACCCAGTCACTGGGGGGTCGCTGGCAGGAGAGCAGCGGGGAGCTCGTCAAGCAGCTCCGCCCGCAGCAAGCCGCTTTAGAGCGGACTCTGCATAGCGAACTGCGTTTGCGCCAAGGGCCCTGATCTCTTCACTCTCCCCGGGTTTCGCAACTCAATCCGTTTTTGCAAGTGATCGGTCTGCTCGCGCACAATCGGCTCGATTCTGTCGTGAATCAGCGGCTCGATGCGCTCGCGCATCATCCGCGCGTCGGGCGCAAGCATCATCGCTCCTTCGGGCCCGCCGAAGGGCGTCATCGTGCCACCCGGAAAGCCGGTCCTGAAACGGTCCCCAAGACGCATCACGTCGGACGCTCTCCCCGCGACGATCTGAACATCGCGATACTTTCCGCCCGAATAGACGCGCAGCGTCACCCGTGCACCAGGCGCCAGCTTCCGCACTTCGCGCGTGAGACGGTGTGATGCGAGCCCGTTGGAATAGGAATCTTCGACATCACTCGCCGGCGTCCGCAGATCGACGCCGTTGATCGCAGCGATGCGATCACCCTCCACTAACCCGGCAGCCTCGGCGGGCCCCTTGGGCGTCACTCCCTCGACGAAGACGCCGAGCGTGTCTCGTTGCGTTCCGGTCGAGCGAAGCTCGACACCCAGTGCCGCGCGCTTCGCCATCGACGAATCCATGCGCATGAACATGACGTTTGGCAAAGCGGAGTCGCTCTGAATCCAGCCCCGATACACGCGACATTCCACGCGTCCGTTCGAGTATTTCGTGCAGGTCGAGTCCGGTTTGGCCGTGTTCGCCTGGGCGTTGAGCGTTCCAGCGGCCGATACCGCAGCCGCGGCAGAAAGAAGCATCAATGCTTTCATCGTGTCTCCATGAGGTTCTGTGTGATGTGACATCGAAGGGCCTTCAAGGGTTGCCGGTGCAAAAGAGGCTCGTCCCGGCGATATTCCATCATGTCCGCGACCCTCGAGCCCAGCACCCAGCCGTCCGAGAGCAAGGAAATCGACGTTCACTCGTTCGAGCATCACTGGCAGGACGAAGCCGACGCCGCATACCTATATCGCCTTCTCGCCGGCGCCGAGCCCGATCCCAAAAAGCGGGACATTTATTCCAGGCTGGCCGACGTAGAGGACAGACACGTGGTGGTGTGGGGCGATCTTCTGGAGAAGCACGGTCATCGCCCCGCGGAGTTCAAGCCAAGCACGCGTGCGAGACTGCTCGCGACACTCGGCCGCTGGTTCGGGCCCGGATTCCTGCTCCCGATGCTGCTCGAGGAAGAAGGGCGTGAGGTCAAGGCGTATCTTGACATGCACCGCGAAACGCCGGTGGGAGCGCCTGGTGGTCTCGAGGCACTGGCGCTCGCCCGCGAATCGGCGGAGCATGCTACTACCCTCGGCGAGATCGCCGGCAAAGGCGGCGAACCGTGGCACAAAACGGCGTCGGGTGGTTTTCTGCGAAACGTGGTGTACGGATTCAACGACGGCTTGACCGCCAATTTCGGGCTCGTCGCGGGCGTGATCGGCGCGGCAACGGTCAATCAGCACCAGGCCATCGTCGTCGCCGGAGTCGCGGGTCTCATCGCGGATGCGCTGTCGATGGGATCGAGTGGCTATCTCGCGAGCAAGAGCGAGCGCGAGGTCTATGAATACGAGATCTCGATGGAGAAGGCGGAAGTCGAGCTAATGCCCGAGATCGAGCGCGACGAGCTTGCGATCATCTACGAGACGAAGGGCATTGACCGGGACTCGGCGCACGCGTTGGCGACGCGCATCATGGCCGATCCCTCACTGATGCTCAAGGAACAGGTACAGGAGGAGCTGAAGATCGGTGAGTTCAACATGTCGCCCTTCCGGGAAGGATGGATAACGGGTCTCGCTACCGCGTTCGGCGCGGCGATTCCGGTTTTTCCATTTCTCATCTGGCAAGGAGCGACCGCGATTCTAATCTCCTTCACCGTAGCGATGCTTTCCCACTTCCTCGTCGGCGCGGCGAGATCGGTATTCACGGGACGCAGCGTCTTCCGCTCGGGGTTCGATATGTTCGTGGTCGGCGTCGGCGTGGCGGGAGTCGGCTACTTCTTCGGCGGGTGGATCGGAAGGATGCTCTAGCTTGACACCACGCCCCTACATCCTGTCCGAAACGAATTGGAAGTCCGCCAAGGACGTCGCTTTCGAAGTCGCCGTACTGCCCTGGGGCGCGACGGAGCCGCACAACTATCACATGCCGTACGCTACGGACACTTTGGCAACTGGCGCCATCGTCGAGTGCGCGGCCGAGATTGCGTGGAGCAAGGGCGCGAAAGTGGTGGCGTTGCCGGCCGTTCCGTTCGGTGTGAATACGGGACAGCTCGACCTCAGAGGGACTCTCAACATGAACCCGAGCACCCAGCTGGCGCTGCTCACGGATCTCGCCTCAGCGCTCGCGGGACAGGGCGTGCGCAAGCTCCTCATCGTGAATGGACACGGCGGCAACGATTTCCGGCAGATGATACGGGAGCTGCAGCCTCGCTTGGATATTTTCATCTGCTCGATCAACTGGTGGACGTGCGTGAGCGGCGCCGAATATTTCGACGAGCCGGGCGATCACGCCGGGGAGATGGAGACGAGCGTGATGATGGCACTCAAGCCCGACCTGCTGCTGCCGCTATCGGAAGCAGGCGCGGGCAAAGCGAAGAGGTTTCGCATCGCGGGACTGCGCGACGGATGGGCGTGGGCGCCGCGGCAGTGGACCAAAGTGTCGACCGACACCGGCACCGGAAACCCCAAAGCATCCACGCGCGAAAAGGGGGAGAGATTTTTTCGTGCCGTGACGGAGAGGATTGGGGGATTTCTGGTGGATCTCGCTAAGGCCGACCGGGACAATCTGTACGAGTGAGGTCTCGGCGCTGGGTACTCGCGCCGGATTAACTGAATTAACTGCCGCTCGGGCCGGGCATCCATGACGGAGGGTTGTGCGGATGCGTCGGATCTGAACTGCGATACGGCGGATCGCTCCTTGTGGCGTCTATAGGACATCTCGCCGGGCCGGGATTTTTTTGGAACCTGCCGCTCGGGATGCATCGGGACGCGCACGAATCTCTCTGTGAGATAGGGAATACACCCAGGAATTCCCTGTAGGTGCTTATATGCGCGGCGAACTGGTCAGATCCGGCAAGTGGCCAGCCCGAGCGGCAGTTCGCGATCAAGCGACGATGTTCAGGAGCCGGCCCGGAACGAAGATGATTTTCTTCGGCGCGCCGGCCACGAACTTTGCCACTACTGGATCGGCGAGCGCCGCCACGACCGCGGCTTCTTCCGTGATGTCACGCTCGACGTTGATTCGCGAGCGCACCCGCCCGTTGACCTGAACGACGAGCTCGATCGAATCTTCAGCCGCGAGCGCCGGATCAAAACGCGGCCACGCCGAATCGAACACGCTGCCCGTGCCTCCAGTCTGCTCCCACAACTCCTCGGCGATGTGGGGCGCAAAGGGCGATAGCAGCGGAATCAATGGTACCACCTCTCCGCGGTGCGGCGTGCGCTCGCCCTTCCGAAGCACGTTCATGTACTCCATCATCGCCGCCACGGCGGTGTTGTAACTGAGGCGGGAAATGTCTTCGCCGACTTTGCGGATGGTCTGATGCAGTTTGCGCATCACCGACTGATCGGGCTCGCCAGCGGTCGACATACTCTGCACCGAAGCGAAGAGTCTGTCGAGAAAGCGGCGGGTGCCGGAGATGCTGGCATCTCTGAAATCGCCACCCTGCTCGTAGGGGCCGAGGAACATGAGATAGGTACGGAACGCATCCGCGCCCCAGTGCTCGATGTACTCGTCGGGGTTCACGATGTTGCCCTGCGTCTTGGACATCTTAGCGCCTTCGCGGATGATGTGCCCATGCGCGCGGAATTTCGTGAACGGCTCCTCGAATTCGAGCATCCCCGCATCGTGAAGCACCATCGTGATGAAGCGCGAATAAAGCAGGTGCAGAACCGCGTGCTCGTTGCCCCCGATGTAAGAGTTCACCGGTAGCCATTTCTTCGTGATCGCTTTCTCGAAGGGCACATCGTCGCGCCCGACGCTCGGATATCGGAGGAAATACCAGGAGCTGTCGAGGAACGTGTCCGACACATCGGTCTCGCGGCGGCCGGTCTTTCCGCACTTCGGGCACGCGACGCGATACCACTCCTCGTGGCGCGCGAGCGGCGAGACGCCGGAGTCGTCCGGCTTGAAGTCCTCGATGAACGGCAGCACGACGGGCAGATCTTTTTCCGGGACCGGAACGGTTCCACACGAGTCGCAGTAGATGATCGGAATCGGCGGACCCCAGTAGCGCTGTCGCGAGATACACCAGTCGTGCAGCCTGAAATGCACAACTGGGATGGCAGACCCGGATTTCGATAAGAACTCTAAGATTGCCCTCTTCGCGGCATCGACGCTGTAGCCGTCGAACTCCCCCGAGTTGACCAGCGTGCCCGATTCACACTCCGTAAACGCGACTATCAACGGCGTGTTCGCGTCTTCGCGCTCTCCGCATACGACGCGCACTATTGGCAGTCTGAATTTCGTGGCGAACTCGAAATCGCGCGCGTCGTGCCCCGGTACGCCCATGATCGCGCCCGTGCCGTATTCCATCAGCACGTAGTCGGAGACCCAGATCGGAATTTGTTTTCCAGTCGCCGGATTGATCGCGTATGACCCGGTAAAAACTCCGGTTTTATCGGTGCTCGTTTTCCGTGTAATGATGTCCTGCTTCTTGGTCTCCTCACGGTAGGCGCCCACCTTCTTCCGCTCGTCGGGTTTCGTCAGTCCATCCACGAGCGGGTGCTCGGGCGCGAGGACCATGTACGTCGCCCCGTAAATCGTGTCGGGCCGCGTCGTAAATACGCGGATCTCGCACTTCTCGCCCGCGACGTTATTCGCGGCGAATGCGATGTCAGCGCCCTCGGAGCGTCCGATCCAGTTTCGCTGGGCGGTCTTGGTTGTCTCCGACCAGTCGATGCGATCCAGATTCTCCAGCAGCCGCGGTGCATAGTCGCTGATGCGGAAGAACCACTGCTCGAGCAGCCGCTGTTCGACTGGCGTCTTGCTTCGTTCGCAAAGGCCCGCGACGACCTGCTCGTTGGCCAGAACCGTCTTGCAGTCAGGACACCAGTTGACGGCCGCTTGCTTCTTGTACGCCAACCCTTGCTTGAGCAGCTGCAGAAAAAGCCACTGCGTCCACTTGTAGTAGTTGGGCTCGGTCGTCGACAGGGTGTATCGCCAATCGACCATCAGGCCCGATCTCTCGAGCTGCTTCCGAAAGTTGGCGATATTGCGCGGAATGAGATCCATCGGATGCTGCCCGACCTTCAGGGCGTAGTTCTCCGAATGAATCCCGAAGGCGTCGTAGCCGAGCGGCTCGAACACGTTGTGTCCCATGAGCCGCTGGAATCGTCCATAAATGTCGTTACCCGTGAACGCAAAAAGATTCCCGACGTGGAGTCCTTCTGCCGAGGGGTACGGAAACATCATCAGTGTGTAGAACGGCCTTTGAGCGCGCTGCAGGTCGGTGTTGTTCGTTCCACGCTCCTGCCAGATGCGCTGCCACTTCCGCTCGATCGCTCCCGGATCGTACGGAATGGGCTCCGAGAGGTTGTCTCGTATTACCGGATTCGCCATTCGTACAAACTAGCCGCTCCGCGACGGAGTTTCATCTGTCGCCGCAGGTGATAGTGTCGTCCCACAATCGTTCCTCGCCGATGACCGCAACGCCGTATCCAGTCATTCCTCGCTCCGCCTCGGGCTTCCTCAAGCCCGTGTTCAGCGCCCTCCAGAAGCGCGCCCTCGGAACGAGCATAACCTTCGGATCGGTGTTCGTGCTGGGATTGGCCGCGATCTCCTGGCAGATCTATCACCTGATCCCCATCGAGATCCTGCACGATGTCTTCGCGGTCGACGGGGTGGTGACCGCTCTGCTCATCGCGGTTCTCTGGATCAGCGTGGCGATCGCCACGACGGCAGCGGCGGCTCTGATATTCGTCCGGCACCACGTCAGCGGCCCCGCGGCCGAGCTGGCGCGCACGCACGAAGCAATCGCCAAGGGCGATCTCTCCAGCACCTACAGGCCTTCCGCGTCAAACATGGCGGTGGATCGGCTCACGAGATCCACTCTCACGATGGTGTCCGAGCTCCGCGTGGTCGCCGGGAAAATGCGGACGTCCGCCGAGGAAAACGACCAGCTTGTGACGCAGATCGCTCACGCCGCGCAGGGCGCGGCCGCGTCGGCCCGGGAAGGCGCGACGACATCGAACATTCTGAGTCAGGACGCCGCCGCGCGTGAGCGCGCGATCTGGGAGCTGACGGCTGAAGCCAGCAAGCTCGTGCAGATCACGGCCACGATGAGCGAGGCCGCTCAGGACGGCCTGAGGCGCGATAAGGCGCTGCGACAGCTCGCACACGAAAACCGCGTCCGGCTCGAGCGCACCTCGACATCGCTCCAGGAGCTCGCTTCGGACGCGCTGGAGAGCGCTGAAGGCATCGACGCCCTTTCCTCGGCCGCCGACGAAATTCGCGCGTTCCTGATGCTGGTCCAGAAGATCTCTCGGCAATCCAAGCTTCTCGCGCTCAACGCGGCAATGGAAGCGGCGCGGGCCGGCGAGCACGGCCACGGATTCGCAGTGGTCGCCACCGAAGTCCGGCGTCTCGCCAGCAGCTCGGCGGAAGCGGCGCAGCGCACAACGTCACTCGTGCAGGAGATGCTGGACAGCATCAAGCATTCGCGTGAATCGACGGCTCGGACTGTCTCTACCGTGGAGCAGGTTCTACAATCGACCCAAGCCGGCCGTCATGCGTTGGCACGCGTTGAAGAAGGCGCGGTGGAAGGCGAGGATCTGAGCGGACGCATGGCGAAAGCGGTGCACGAGTCCGGAGAGCTGATCACGGGAATGACGCAGCGCCTCTCGAGCCTCTCTCAGGGAACGGCTGCGTTCTCCCGCGCCATCCACCACGTTGCCTCATCAAGCGAGGAGCAGAGCAACAACATCGGCGAGATCGCGACCGCGGCTACGGCGCTCACAGAGACCTCGTCGCGCATCTCTCAGCTCGTAAGCATTTTCAAGCTCGGCGGCACCTGACTTCCGGCATCTGCGGACGCTCCGAGCGGCTGAACTTGAACCGCATCGGCAGCAGCCGCGCTCCCTGAGAGTCAGCGACGGCGAATCGCGCGCCCTCATACGCGGTTGCGGATCCGAATCGACCATCCTTCGCCAGCGCGTAGAACTGAAGATCGAACAGCGGCCGTCCCTCGGGATCGAGCAAACGTCGCTCGGTCATGGCGATGACGCGGTCGATCGTCTTCATGCACGCATCGTCGGGAGACATCCCCTGGCGCATTAGCTCGACGATCAGGAATGCACCGCACGTCTTGATGTTTGCCTCGCCGCGCCCCGTGGATCCCGCCGCGCCAACCGTGTTGTCGCAGTACTGCCCCGCGCCGATGATCGGCGAATCGCCTACCCTACCCGGCACCTTCCACGACAGACCGCTCGTCGTAGTCACCGACGACATGTCTCCCGACGCGTTCACGGCGTTCATGTTGATTGTCCCTGTCGTGAACTTCACGTGGAGCGGATCATCGAAGCGGATTCCCGACGCGACCGGCGGGACGCTGTCGCTCCTCGCGTCGAGCCAGTTGTCCGCGGGATTGAGGCAGGCCTTCCAGCGCAGCCAGTCCTGCCTGCTCTTCTCGGTCAGGAGGTTCTGTTCCTTGAAGCCCATCTCGAGCGCGAATTTCTTGGCGCCCGCTGCAACGAGCATGATGTGATCGGTGTAATCCATCACCGCCTTGGCGACGAGCGACGGAGTCGCAATGTCCTCCAGCGCGCCGACGGCCCCAGCTCGCTTCGTCGGTCCATGCATGCAGGAAGCGTCGAGCTGTACCACGCCCTCCTCGTTGGGCAACCCCCCAAGCCCGACTGACTGATCGGTCGGATCGAGCTCCTGGATGTTCACGCCGGCAATGATCGCGTCGAGCGTGTCGGCGTTCTGTTTCGCGATCATGTCGTACGCGCGGGCCACCCCGCGAATGCCGTTGGCGGATGAGATTACGACCGGCCGCCCCGCCGCCGACCCATGCATCACCGCGCGACTCGGATCACGCAGTATGTCTGCCCTCGCGGTGCGGTCGAGAGTGAGCGATGCAGCAGCAGCCGCGCCGACGCCGAAGAACTTCCGTCTCGAAATCTCCATTTCTCTCCCGTTAGTCCTTGTAGATCTTCACCGTGATCCTGCCATCACGCGTCACCCAGCCGCGGTACATCCCCGGCGTATTGAACGAGATCGCCAAGTTGCCCTGGCGGTCCATCACGATCACTCCACCTCCTCCGTGCTGTTCCACCAGCTCTTTCATCACAACGTCGTCCGCGGCCCGCTGGATCGAGGCTCCGCTATACCGAACGCGTGCGCAGATGTCCGCGGCGACATTGTTCCGAATGAAGAACTCGCCATCGCCGGTTCCGGAAACCGCGCAGCTCAGGTTGTTGGCGTAGGTTCCGGCGCCGATGATCGGCGAGTCTCCAACGCGTCCGTAACGCTTCATGTCGGTGCCGCCCGTGGATGTCCCCGCGGCGAGGTTGCCCGCCTTGTCGAGCGCCACCACGCCGACGGTGCCGAATCTCCTTTCGAGCCCCGGCACCGCACCGGTCTTGCCGCTGTCCGCGCGCGCACGCTCGGCTTCGTACTCTCTCCAGCGACGGTCGGTCCAGAAATAATATGGAGGCACCAGCTTCACTCCCTGCGACTTCGCGAACTCTTCGGCGCCGGAGCCCACCATCATCACGTGCGGAGATTTCTCCATCACGAGCCGCGCGAGGGAAATCGGATTCTTTACGTGCTCCACCGCGGCAACTGCGCCGGCGCCGAGTGTCTTACCATCCATTATCGAAGCATCGAGCTCGTTGATGCCGTTGGCCGTGAAAACCGCGCCCTTACCAGCGTTGAAGAGCGGCGAATCCTCCATCACCCTGATCGTGCCCTCGACTGCGTCGAGACTGCTTCCCCCGCACGAGAGGATCTGATAACCGGTTCGCAGCGCGATCGTCAAAGTGTCGATGTATGCATTTTCCATCACTGGCGTCATGTTCTGCCGTACGATGGTGCCGGCGCCGCCGTGAATCACCATTACGACTCCGGGCGCGGATACTGCTACCTGGGACCGGGCGGAGACGACGGGACAGAGTGAAGAAAGGAGGCCGGCGCATGCGGCCAGAGCGAGAAAAGGGCGCGACATATTCAATAAGGTATGGGCCGAGTATACCTTCCCGCTACGCATGAAATCTTCCCACCCATCCAGACTGAGAACGCTGCGTCTCGAAGCTGCTGGAGCTCCGCGTGTCGACCTCTCCGGTCCCCTTCGCCGCGAGCACGATCTGCTCGGCGAGCGCGATGTCCCGGCCGTGGCCCTTTACGGAATTCAAACACTCCGTGCGATAGAAAACTTCGCAATCTCCGGAATCCAGCTTTGCGAGTTCCCGAGTTTGATCTCCGCCATCGCCACGGTGAAGGAGGCGGCGGCTCGCGCGAACCACGAAATGAATCTGCTGGATCGCGAGATAATGGAAGCAATCTCGCTGGCCGCCGGCGAGATAAGGGAGGGACTGCATCACGGACACTTCTGCGTTGACATGATCCAGGGGGGCGCCGGCACTTCCACGAACATGAATGCCAACGAAGTGATCGCGAATCGGGCACTCGAGATTCTCGGAAAGGAGCGCGGTCAGTACGACATCGTCCACCCGAACAATCACGTCAATCTCAGCCAGTCGACCAACGACGTATACCCGACGTCGGTGAAGCTCGCCCTGCACACTACGATCGGAGATCTGCAGCTCGCGATGATTGCCCTGGCCGCGGCCTTCCTCCACAAAGGTGAAGAATTCAGCAGCTACATCAAGATGGGTCGCACCCAGCTCCAGGATGCCGTGCCGATGACACTCGGCCAGGAATTCAACGCCTTCGCGCACACGATGCTCGAGGACGTGGATCGCCTCGGCGAAGCGCAGGCACTGATTCGCGAGATCAACATGGGCGCGACGGCAATCGGGACCGGCATCAATGCTCCACCCGGATACGCTGAGAGCGTGCGCAGGCACCTCGAGCAGCTGACGGGGCTTCCACTGATCACCGCTCCGGACCTGGTGGAGGCGACCGCCGATACCGGCTCGTTCGTGCAGCTCTCGGGAGTGCTCAAGCGTTGCGCCGTCAAGCTCTCGAAGATATGCAACGATCTCCGACTACTCAGCTCGGGGCCGCGCGCCGGGCTCGGCGAGATAAATCTTCCGGCGATGCAACCGGGCTCCTCGATCATGCCGGGCAAAGTGAACCCCGTGATCCCTGAGGTCGTGAATCAGGTCTGCTTCGACATCATCGGCGGCGATGTGACGGTGACGATGGCCGCCGAGGCGGGCCAGCTCCAGCTCAATGTGTTCGAGCCGATCATCGCGTTCCGGCTTTTGAACGGGATGACGACTCTCACGCGTGCGTGCAAGATTCTTCAGGACCGCTGCGTCGAGGGGATTACCGCCAATCGCGAGCGAATGCAGATGTTCGTGGAGCAGTCGGTGGGCGTGATAACCGCGCTGGTGCCGGTGCTCGGCTATGAAACGACGACCGAGATCGCGAGGGCTGCGCTCGAGAGCGGACGTGGCATTTACGAGCTGGTGTGCGAGCGCGGTCTCATGACGCGCGACCAGCTCGACAGATTGCTTAACCCCGCCTCGATGACCGCGCCGAGAAAGACGGAATAGGGTTTCTTGCCCTCCCACAACCAGCCGTCGAAGGTTAGTTTGTACGTGCTCCACCCTGACCAATCCGCACGGTGTTTCACCCGGCGAAGGTGAGACGCTTCCATCACGACGAGAAACAAGGATTCCCTTCGCATGAAAGGCTCTGACCGCCTCCGGCGGCTTGCATCCTACGCGTTGTTTGCCGCATTCGCCATCGCGGCCGTCTCCTGCAACGAAGCACATCCGAATTCCACGCTTACGCCCCACTCAGACTTCGGGCGCGAGATCGATTTTCTCTGGCACCGCCTACTCTTCCTCGGCACGGTTGTCTTCTTCCTGGTCGAGGGCGTCCTTGTCTTTGTCATCTTCAAATACCGGCGGAGAGACAACCAGAAGGTCCCGCCGCAGACGCACGGCAGCACCAAGCTCGAGATCACCTGGACGCTGATTCCTGCGGTAATTCTGGTGTTCATCGCGGTGCCGACGGTGCGGACCATCTTCATCACGCAGGCGCAGGCCGCGCCGGGCTCGCTCAACATCGATGTCACCGGGCACCAGTGGTGGTGGGAATTCCGATACCCGGAGTACGGCGTCACGACGGCGAATGAGATCTACTTGCCGGCCGGCCGCACGGTGAATTTCCGGCTCAGATCCGCCGACGTAATCCATTCGTTCTGGACGCCGGAGCTCGGCGGAAAGCGCGACGTCGTCACCAATCGCACCAACTATATCTGGTACACGCCCGATAGCTCGACGGCGAACAGCGTCTGGAACGGTTTCTGTGCCGAGTACTGCGGGTCGTCGCACGCCAACATGCGCTTCAGGGTCTTCACCGTCACCCCCCAGCAGTTCGAGTCGTGGGTCGCGGGACAGAAGATGCCTGCGCATTTCGGCGCTGTTGCACAAGCGGCACCCGCCGGCGGTCCGATTCCGCCGCCGCGCGAAGGTCCCGCCGTCACCAGTCAAGGTGGACCCAACTCGCCGACGCCAGTCGCGCAGGCCGCTGCACACAGCATTGCGCGAAACAGCTCGGGCACGGGCGCGGTGGGTGGCACACAGCCCGCAATTCCGCGGGGGCAGAATCCTGCGGCAAACCCGGGCGCGCGAGGCGTAGCGGCTGGCCCCGAACAGGCAAATGCAAAGTTCGCGTCGGCCTCCGGCGGCCTTCCCGCGGGCTACATCTTCCCGCGCCAGCAGATTCCCGATTACGCCGTTCCACACGCTCCGATTCCGTCGGGGCTGAAATTCACGCCCGGCCTCACCGGGAATGCGCAGCGTGGGTTGAAGGTTTTTTCCGGCGCGGCCTGTATCGGCTGCCACTCGATAGCCGGGAATCCGTCAGCGATGGGAGTCACCGGTCCGAATCTCACTCACGTCGGCTCGCGCAGCACGATCGCCGCGGGACGTTTTCCGAATACGGCGGCGTATCTGGCGCTCTGGATCAAGAATGCGCGGGCCATGAAGCCGGAAGTGATCATGCCGACGCTTGGGCTCGACGAGTATGATCCTGTTCTCAAGGCGAAAGTCACATCAGCGACCGGCGGACTCACCGATCAGCAGATCGCCGACATCGTCGCTTATCTAACTGCACTGAAATAATCGGAGACAGACTTGGCAACTACTGCAATATCGACCCCGGCCTACGGCGGCGAATACTCGGGCGAGCAGAGCGGACTCTGGAGCTGGCTCACCACCGTGGACCACAAGCGCATTGGCGTGCTGTACCTCTATACGGCCCTCGGCTTCTTCATCTGGGGTGGAATGGAGGCGGTGATCATTCGTGCCCAGCTCGGCGCGCCCAATCAGCACATCGTCTCGGCCGAGTTTTATAATCAGCTCTTCACGATGCACGGAACGACCATGATCTTCCTCGCGATCATGCCGCTCTCGGCAGCGTTCTTCAACTTCCTGATTCCGCTCCAGATCGGCGCGCGCGACGTGGCCTTCCCGCGCCTCAACGCCTTCAGCTACTGGGTGTACCTGTTCGGCGGTCTCTTCATCTCGATCCCGATCCTGTTTGCGGTCGCTCCGAACGCCGGCTGGTTCGGCTACGCGCCACTCACCACCAAACCGTATTCGCCGGGAATCAACATCGATTTCTGGGTGATCGGTCTCCAGATCCTGGGAATCTCGTCGCTGGCGGCGGCGTTCAACTTCCTGACGACGATCATCAACCTGCGCGCGCCGGGCATGACGCTGATGCGGATGCCGATGTTCACCTGGATGGCGTTCATCGTTCAGGTGCTGCTCGTTCTGGCGTTTCCCGTCATCACCATCGCGCTCGTCTTCCTGCTGTTGGATCGATTCTTCGGCACGAATTTCTACAATACCGTGAGCGCCGGAGCAGATCCCCTCCTCTGGCAGCACCTGTTCTGGATCTTCGGCCACCCGGAGGTCTACATCCTGATCCTTCCCGCCTTCGGACTGGTGTCCGAGGTGCTGCCTACGTACTCCAAGAAGCCGCTGTTCGGATACCCGGTCATGGTCTACTCCGGAATCCTCATCGCGGTGCTCGGCTTCGGAGTCTGGGCGCACCACATGTTCGCGGTGGGAATGGGACCAATCGCGGATACGTTCTTCGGCCTGACGACGATGCTCATCGCTATCCCCACCGGCGTGAAGATCTTCAACTGGATCGCCACGATGGCGCAGGGATCGATTCGATATACGACATCGATGATGTTCGGCATCGCGCTCGTCGCACTGTTCACTATCGGCGGAATCTCGGGGATTATGCACGCATCGCCGCCTGCCGACCTCCAGCAGACCGATACGTACTTCATCGTCGCGCACTTCCACTACGTGCTGGTCGGCGGATCGATCATGGGAATCTTCGCCGGCATCTATCACTATTTTCCGAAGATCACCGGACGAATGCTCAATGAGAGGCTGGGTCAGATCCACTTCTGGCTCACCTTCATCGCGATGAACCTGACGTTCTTCCCGATGCACTTCTCGGGAATGCTCGGAATGCCGCGCCGCATCTATACGTACGACTCTGGACAGGGCTGGGAGCTGTTCAACGCGATGTCGACAATCGGCGCCATGATCTGGCCAATCGCCACGCTGTTTTTCGTCTACAACTTCTTCAAGAGCCGGAAGAGCGGCGAGATCGCAGGTCCGAATCCTTGGGGCGCGGGCACGCTCGAGTGGTCAATCCCGAGCCCGCCGCCGGAATACAACTTCGCGAAAATCCCGATTGTGACGAGCAGATATCCGCTCTGGGAAGGAAAGGAAGCGGACCACGAGAGCGCCCGCATCAATTCGCAGGAGGGCAAGACTCCGGCGGACCTTGGCATCGTCATGCCGTACAACACGATCAAGCCGTTGTTCGTCGCGCTCGGGCTCGTGATCATGTTCTGCGGCCTCATCGCCAGCCGCGCGCTGATCGCAGTGGGCGCGGCCACGATGATCTTCTCACTTTACAGCTGGCTTCTGAGCCCGCTCGAGCCGGAGCACCACTAGACAATGTCAGCGCCCGCAACGCACGCCCCCGCACCGCACCACTACACCACGCTGGGTCTCGACAGCCGGAAGGTGGCAATCTGGGCCTTCATCGGCTCGGAGTGCATGCTCTTCGTCTCGCTCATATCCACGTATCTCATCTACAAGGGCCGGAGCATCGTCGGACCTTTCCCCCACGAAACCTGGACCGATCCGTCCACGGGACACGTCTTCAAGCCGATTCTGAACATCCCGGTCACGTCGGCGTCGACGTTCGTACTGCTCATGTCGTCGCTGTTCATGGTGCTCGCGCTCGCGGCGGTCCAGAACAGGGACCTGCCCAAGCGCACCCGCGGCGAGCGGATCCTCGGCTCGTCCAGGCTCTGGCTCCTGATGACGGCGATAGCGGGAACCACCTTTCTCGGATTTCAGGCATTCGAGTTCACATCATTCGTGCACGAAGGCCTCACCATTCGCACGAATCTGTTCGGCTCATCGTTCTTCACGCTGACGGGATTTCACGGCGCGCACGTCACGGCCGGCGTGCTCTGGCTCGTGACGCTGCTCGCAATCGACTACCGTCGCGGCCTCGGCCCGCGGGACGCGTTGCTCGTCGACATAGCAGCGCTGTACTGGCACTTCGTCGACGTCGTGTGGATCGCGATCTTCACTCTCGTTTACCTCATCAAGTAACGGCGGAACGATGGATTCTCACGCCAGCACGACCAATCTTCCGGATTCCGCCGAGTCAGAGGCACACGCCCCGCACGGCGAAGAGCACTCGCATCCGACGTGGTCGACGTACTGGAAGGTCGCGCTCATCCTCACTCTCATTACTGGGGGCGAGGTGTGGGCCTACTACGTCCCGTCTTTCGTCGCCGGCCGGGCGTTCGTCCCAACACTGCTCATTCTATCCGCCGTCAAGTTCGCGATCGTCGTGATGTTCTACATGCACCTCAAGTACGACCACCGGATTTTCCGGGTGCTCTTTACCGGACCGCTTTTGGTAGCGGCGATCACGCTGATCGGGCTGATGTTCCTCTTCGGACATCTCTACATCAAGATCATGTAACGTGCTGGTCCTGGCGCTGCTGCATCCCATCGTCGATCTCAGCTGGTCGCAATGGTCGATTCACCCGAGCACGGTCATCGGCATCGCCGCGCTCGGCGCCCTTTACGTGTGGGGCGCAAAACACCTCCAGCGCGACCCCACCTTCGGCCAGAAAGTCTATTTTCTGGCGGGCCTGCTCCTGATGTTCGTAACGCTCAACGGCCCACTCCACGACCTGAGCGACGACTATCTCTTCAGCGCGCACATGGTGCAGCACCTGCTGCTCACGCTGGCAGTTCCGCCGCTACTACTGGCGGGTGTGCCCGGCTGGATGCTTCGGCGGCTCCTCGCGAAAGGTTTCATCAGACCTGCCGCAAGATTCTTCACGCGCGCGCCGATAGCGTTCGTCACGTTCAATCTCGTGATCGCGCTGTGGCACCTGCCGCCGCTTTACAACGCGGCGATGGCGCACCACAGCATCCACATCTTCGAGCAC
Source organism: Gemmatimonadaceae bacterium (assembly GCA_039936175.1). Classification (GTDB taxonomy): domain Bacteria; phylum Gemmatimonadota; class Gemmatimonadetes; order Gemmatimonadales; family Gemmatimonadaceae; genus UBA4720. Next base: position 62,377 of record JBDTIV010000071.1, read on the forward strand.
CTCACCTTCATGGTGGCGGCTGTATTGATGTGGTGGCCTCTCCTGAGCCAGCTGCCAGAGCTCCCACGCCTCGCCTATCCGGGGCAGATGCTATACAGCTTTCTCATGAGCATTCCGATGTCGATCATCGCGGTCTACATCGCGATGTCCGATCACGTGCTGTATCCGGCCTACGCCGCGGCTCCGCGCGTCCTCCCGCTTTCGCCGCTCGAGGACCAGCTTCTGGGCGCGCTCATAATGTGGATTCCGGGCGGCCTCATCTTCGTCGTCATCATGACGGTCGTGTTCTTCAAATGGAACGCCCGCGGCGAGGACTCGACCGCGGGCGCACAGGTGGACTGGAAAGCGTCGACTGCCTAGTCGTCGGTACCCTCGAGCGCGTGTTTGAGGTGTCCGCCAAGCTGAGGATGCGTTCGCCACAGATATCCAAGCATCAATCCCGCCGCAATGACATTGGCGATGAATATCTGCGCCCACGCCAGCCCGCCGAGGGCACTGCGCGTGAATGCCGCGGCGATCATGTAAAAGCCCATCGTCATGATTACGAGTGCCACGAGCAAGCCCGCAAGAATTCCCGGAGTTCTCGCCGCCTGATGGACGATAACGGTGAGAAGCACGCCTACCAGCACGAATGCGACGTAGTGAAAGACGGTGTAGGCAGCGACGTGCACGAACATCGTGTCCGGCATCGACGGCGGCTTCCCGAGCAGGCTGACCAGGCCCTGTCCCAGAAAATCGGGAGTGTAGAGGGGGCGGCCCCCGATCATGTCGACAATGAGAAACCAGATCGCGATCGCGGTGGCGCCGACGAACCCGGTGATGACGCCTTCGCGCAGAAAATTGTGTTGCCGCTCAGCCATTCGTACTCCTGATGCGGTTGGATGCTGGTAGCTTCGGGGGAAAATACGCTGCCGCGGGGTATATTCCAAGCGAACAACCGGACCGCCATTCAATGTTTTCGCCTGCCGCCGATGGCACCTTTCTCGCCATTGAAGAACGGCCTGCTGGTTCAAAATCGCAATTGAAAAAGGGATAGATGTTCTCACGTAAGATCCGGATCGCCATCCTCCTGGCGCTGACGATTTGCGGCGCCGTTCCCACGGTCGTCGAAGCACAGACAAGAAAAAGAGCGACAGCCACGCGGCGCCGGGCGAAGAGGCCCAGGCCTCCCGCTGTACCGGTGGTCCGTTACACCGCACCGAGAAACTCGGCCGATGTCGCCTCGACGCTGGCCGGACTCACCGGGCGCACTCGCAGCGGGACATGGGGAGCGATGGTGGTTTCGCTCACGCGCGGCGACACGCTTTACGCCCTCAACGCCGGCGAGGAGATGATGCCGGCTTCGACCATGAAGCTCTTTACGAGCGCCATCGCGTTCGAGAGCTTCGGCCCGAATTATCGTTTCAGTACCGACGCCCTTCGCGACGCGCCGGTCGGACCGGACGGCACGCTGAATGGGAATATCTACATCCGCGGCGATGGCGATCCCGCGCTCTCCGGAAAGTTTCTTCCCGGCGGTGCATCCGCACCGATGAACCGGATCGCCGATCTCGTAGCCCAGCAAGGCATAAAGCACATCACCGGCAGCGTCATCGGAGACGCCACCGGCTTTGATGACCAGAAGATTCCGGAAGGGTGGCTCACACGCTATCTACAGGCTTCTTACGCGGCACGGGTGTCTGCCCTCTCATTGAACGAGAATCTCGTGGCAGTGGCAGTCACACCCTCGGCGGCCGGACAGCCGGCCACAGTTACTCTCGAGCCATCGACCAGCGCGATTCCGCTTGTCTCCAACGTCCGCACGGTCGCCGGTACTGGAGCGAGGCTGGGATTCAGAAAGCTCGGCAACGGAACGATCCAGGCGAGCGGGTCCATCGGAACTCGCGCGGGAACCCGCAAGTACGTGTATATCGTCGAGGACCCGCCGAGCTTCGCGACCGGAGCATTCCTGAACGCTCTCATCGCACGGGGCGTGAAAGTAGACGGCGGAATCAAGCTCGGCAAAACCCCGCCAACGGCCGCAAAGGTTGCCAGCCTTCAATCTCCGCCTCTCGCCAGCATGATCGCGGCGATGAATCGGGAGAGCATCAATCACTACGCCGAGCTGCTGTTCCGCGATGCCGCGCGCGGTCCCACGCGTAGCGCCATCGGCACCGTCCAGAACGCCAGCTCGACACTCGATCGATTCTTCGCGTCAAAGGTCGGGGTAGACACCACCCGGCTCGTTTTTGCCGACGGCAGCGGCCTCTCGATCCTGGACCGGGTTACGCCCCGCGCGCAGGTGCAGCTGCTTAGCTACGCCCACCGATCTTCGTGGGGTCCGTGGCTCCATTCGTCACTGCCCGTGGCCGGGGACTCCGAGCTGCTCAAGCGGCGCATGCGAAATACGCCCGCGGAAGGGAACCTTCACGCCAAGACCGGCACGACGAACAATGTTATCGCGCTCGCGGGCTACGTAACGGCCATCAACGGCGAGGTCCTGGCGTTCTCCTTTCTCTACAACGGCACTGACCGCTGGACGGCCAAATCCATGATCGACGTCATGAGCGAAACGCTGGCGAGTTTCGGCAGGTAACTCATTGGAGAACATATATTTAGCCGTTGCCTCCGCGGTCCCGGCTTGGCACCGTTCCTGCACCCCTGCTGTAGGTGAATCGCGGGCCAAACCGCGCGAGGTAATAGATCGCTATGGCATATCGAACTTTCGTAGACCGCAACGGCGCATACTGGCAGGTGTGGGATTCCCAACCCACGAAGATGGAGCGTCGAAACACCCCTGAAGACCGGCGGCACATCAGGCGCTTTCCATGGAAAGGCGTCGAGCGTCGAAGCGGCAGAGATCGCCGTACCGTTAGCCAACGTAGAATTGCCCTGGCCGAGGGTTACGGCAGGGGTTGGCTCACTTTTGAATCGCTGGAAGAAAAGAGGCGGATGATTCCAATTCCCGCCGCGTGGGAGAGTGCGACTCAGGAAGAGCTGCGGATTCTCTGCATCAGGGCCCAGCTCGTGGCGAGGACTGAAGGTGGCAGCAGCGTCGCCTGACTAAGGAGAGTTGCCTCCTCCAACTGCTGCGAACTCCTCCCCTAAAAAAGCCACACTCCCAGCCCGGCGCCGTGCGAGCGAGTGCCGGACTGAGAGTGAGCTACGGATTCGCGCTGGGTGCGCCAACGAACCCGAAGATTTCCTACTGACAGGTCAGTTTGCCGTGGGGCAGCGGCTTCGTGCAGTTCTTGGTGACCCCATCCTGCGTGATGACCACTTTCGCGGTGGACGACCCATCGTACGTAACCACTTCGCGCCGAGAGGACATCGATGGAGTCCCTCCGGCATTGGTGATCGTCGCTTGCATCTGGCGAATCACGGTGCCCGCGGTCGGAAACGTCGGGCTGCCATCCTGAATCGGGATTACCAGGCCCGCGGTCGTATCTCCCGCGACGCGAACGGCGGTAAAGGCGACACCGTCCTTGGTACCGGTCGTGGACTCGGTGCCGGCGGCTTTGCTGTCGACCGTGCGCTGTGTGCTGCCAGTGGCAAGTCCGCTGACGGTAAGATCGCTGGAGCTGCTCACCGTGCTCGTGGCCGTCTCGTGATGGTTCCTGGTTCCGTCCACGTTCCTTTGAACGTTGACCGTGTTCGTGGTTCCCCGAACGAACGCCTGCTGAACGGCGCCCGACGCATCCAGGAACGAGAAGGAGCGAATCACCGTAAGGCCGCCATGGGTGACCGGGCCGCACACGAGGCGATTGGTTGTGGTCGAAAAGGCGCAGCTGTCGTCTTCATCGAAGGCGCCGAAAGGACCGTCGCCGAGGCCACGGCCAAAGCCGATCCCGCCGATCCATCCCTCACCGATGCCGCCGCCCATGAAGCTACCCCATCCAGGACCGAATCCAATTCCGTTATTTGGCCCATTACCTTGATGCTCTCCGGACGGCATGAAGCCATCCTTGTCATCCGAGCTGCCGATAAAGCTCGTGCTGAGCTGATCGAAGCTTATTGGGGCGGCAGCGAGCGCGGCTACCGATTCCGTGGAGGCGATAGGCGATGTGGACATGTCGCGCGAGCAGGATGCCGCGACTATGGCGGCGCTGGCTATGATTACGACCTTCAGTTGATTTCGCATTGATGTCTCCCATGGTGACTGCGCGACCAATCGCGGGCGCGCCAATGGTTCCGAAAGAGGAAGACACCCGAATCCGGGGGTACCCTACGCCGAACTCTTTCCGCCCCCGCTGAGCCAGGGCTCCAGCTTGTCCCGCAGCTCGGCGAGCGCCTGGCCCATGCGCTTCTCGACAGTCTTAACAGAGACTCCCAGCACGCTCGCGATCTCGGCGTAACGAAGCCCCTGCGATCGACTCAATTGAAAGACCTCCCTGCACCGCTCTGGCAGCTCCTCGATCGCCTCTCTAACCGCCCGCGCGAGCTCGACACCAAGCATCTCCGCGTCAGTTCCCGGAGATTCGCGCACTTCAAAGGTCGCCGCTTCCAGCTCACGCGCGACCACGCGCTGGTGCCGAACGTGATTGAGAGCGCGGTTGCGCGTCGATCGAATCAGATAAGCCGCGAAGCTCTGCTCCACGTGAAGTGACTCTCTCCTTCGCCACAGCTCCAACATTACCTCCTGGGCGATTTCCTCGGCGGGCGCGCGCTCGCGTACGATCGACTCGGCCATCCTCACGAGACGGGCGTAGTGCGCGCGAAAGACAGTATCGAACGCACCCTCGTCTCCCGCCCGGATTCGCTGCTGTAGGTCCCGCTCGTTCGAATCGTGGGTGTTCAAATAGGGTAGCGCTGAGTTCGGGTGTCTGTCTTATTAATGAATATGTCGAATTCCAACGGTGGTTCCGCCAAATTCGCGCCCGAGGATTGGGATCGCGTCGCCCGCTATCTGGCGGGCGAGGCGGAGCCGCGGGAAATGGAATCCACCAAACGGTGGCTCGAGGCCGACCCCGAGCGACTGGGAATGGTGAATACCCTCGAGGTCGCTCTCGCAAATGTCGCGCGCGAGGAGCAGTCGGCAATTGACGTCGACGGCGCCCTCAATGCGGTCAAGTCGCAATTCAATTCCCGCAAGGTTTCGCGGATCGTCCCGCCGGATACTCCCACCAATTCCTACGGCTCGTTCGCCCCTTACCTGAAGGCCGCGGCGGCACTGTTGATTGTTGTGGGTGGAGGATTTCTGTGGCGCAGCACACGCAGCTCGGGGAATGACGGAGCGGCCAAGGCATTCACGACGCTGATCGGGGAGCGTCGCCAGTTCAGGCTGGCGGACGGAACGGGCGTGGTTCTGGGTCCCGCGAGCAGGCTCGTCGTGGATCCCAACTCCGGAGACCGGACGGTCACATTGGACGGGGACGCCTACTTCACGGTGGTCCACAATGCTTCACAGCCGTTCACGGTCAAAGTCGGCGCGGTGCGGATCACGGACGTCGGAACCGCATTCGCGCTTCAGATGGACGACAGCGGCGGTATTCGGCTCGCGGTCGATTCGGGCTCGGTTGCGCTCGGAACAAACGAAGCAGATGGATCGGCAAAGGAGGTCCTTAACGCTCGCGATCGCGCGAGCGTCACTCCTACCGGCGTTGTTTTCGTCGAGCGTTCCGCCATGTCCGGGGATGATCTGGCGTGGCTGCAGGGACGGCTGGTCTTTCGCGATGCACCCTTGATCCAGGTTGGTGCCGAACTTTACCGTTGGTACGGAGTAAGGCTCAGGGTGGCGGATTCCAGTCTCGGCAATCTGCACCTGACCGCATCCTTTTCCGGTGAGCCCGTTGATCGAGTTCTCAACGTCATCGCACTCTCGCTCGGGGCAAGACTCGAGCGTCAGGGAAACGTCGCTACTCTGTATCGGGCGGCTGCGCCCGGCATCCGCCGCTAGCCACATCCGCCTGGTGCACGCCACACCAGCCGCGCGCCATCTTGCCCGACTGCTGCTGATCGCAGCGTCATTGGTGCTGGGATCGAGCGCGGGCGCGCAATCGGTGTGCGCTTCCCCTCATTATTTCTTGGCGTCTCTGCCCGCCTGGAATCCCCCTCTCGATCGCCGAGTGTCCTTGCACGCGCGGGACATCTCTCTTCGGGAGGCACTGGACCGTGTGTCCTCTCAGAGCAGTGTTCGGCTCTCGTACACGACCGAGGCGATTCCCCTCGACAACCGAGTCTGTGCGTCGTTCGATTCGCTCTTTCTGGGCGAAGCACTGACGCTTCTGCTGCGCGGAACTTCGGTGCTGCCCGTAGCCGCAGGTGGAGAGCACGTCGTTCTCTCGCCGCTTGCGCCGGTCCAGCAGGGTGACGATCTCGGGCGCGGTCCACGCATCCTCGATCGAGTGGTAGTCACCGGCAATGCGATCGAGGCGCCCGCGCGGCGATTGACCGTCGCCATGAACGTTGTCTCCGGAGCGCAGCTTTCGCGCTACGCCGAGGGCAATCTTGCGCAGGCCCTGAGCGATGCGGTTCCCGGTTTATGGGTTTGGCAGACCGCCCCGACATCGCTGCTGGCGCACTATGGAAGCATCCGCGGTACGAGCTCATTCGGCGCCAGCTATCCCAAGATCTATGTCGACGGAATCGAGCTGGCGAATCCGCTGCTGTTGACGCAGTTCACGCCTGAGGCAGTGGAGCGCATCGAGATCATTCGCGGACCCCAGGGGGCGGCGATGTACGGAACCGATGCGATAAGTGGCGTGATCAATATCGTGACGCGTCACGACGGATCAGACAGGCGGGCGAGCGCCGAAGCTCGCTCCACGGTTGGGGCGGCATCGAGCTCGTACGCCTCGAGGGCTGCAATCACCCAGGATCACGCGCTCACGATTCGTCAGGGCTCGAGCGCGCAATCGAGCAGCCTCACGTTCACGTCTGGAGGAGTGGGTGAGTACGTTCCCGGCGCTTACGTGCGAAATCAGACTGGAAACGCCGGATTCAGGCTCGTGCGCTCGAAGTTGATCGCTACGGCGACCGCAAGACTGTTCGACAGCCGGTCAGCCGATCCCTTCAGTCCGTTGTTCAGGGATTCGGTGAGTGCAACGCGCGCGGGCCTGACGACTCCGGAATCGGTGCGCGAGTATACCGTGGGCGGAAGCGCGACGATCATCCAGAATGACGCATGGAGCCATTCGATCGTTGCCGGATTCGACGGAAGCCGACTACGAAATCTCGCTGATTATCATACGCCGCTTCCATCCGCTTCCGGACCGGATATCGGGACCGCGGGCGGAAACGCGAGCCTCACCAGTCTCCGCGCGAGCAGCGTTGGCAAGCTAGGCGATCCCGACAATGTAGGCGCTACTCTTACTTTCTCGGGTGAGAGCTCGCTACTCGACTTCCGCCCGCAGGACGATAGCCTCGCTGTCCAGGCCGGAGGTGCGGTAGCCCAGACGATTCAGCGGCGTACCGTGGCCGGCGTAACACAGGCAAACATTTCGTGGCGCGATGCGGGGTTCCTTACGGGTGGCCTGCGCGTCGAAAGAAACGACGTCGCCGCCAATCGAAGCGTGTCGGTCTTGCCGATGCTTGGCGCCGCCGTACTGCACGACTATGGACCGGTCACGATCAAGCTGCGCTCCGCATACGGGCGAGGAATCCGCCCGGCAACCACAGCGGCGCGCGAGACTGCGTGGTTCAACCCGCGGGAGCAGGCGCGTCAGATCAATCTTGCCCCCGAAGAGCAGTCCGGAGTCGAAGCCGGCGTCGATCTACTCGTCGGCAAAGCGTTCGGAGTTCAGATCACGCGATTCGACCAGCTGGCGTCAGGACTAATTCAACGGGTGGGCTACGCATACTCGGGCAACGACCACGGAGGGCAATCGGGCGGACCGGGACCTTCCACGCAGCCAGTGGCCCCGGCAAACCGACACATCGACTATGCGCTCCAAAACGTGGGCGAGATCACAAACAGGGGTTGGGAGCTCAAAAGCGAATTCAACATCGCGGCCTTCTCCCTCGGCGGAACGTACTCTACTGTCGACAGCAGAGTGCGGAAGGTAGCAGCGGGCTACACGGGGGATCTGCAGGTGGGTGACCGGATGCTGGAAGTCCCCGCGAGAACGGGAAGCGTCACAGCGGCGCTGGCCGGAGCGAGCTGGATCGGATCGATCACCGCGTCGCGGTCGTGGGACTGGATCAACTACGACTGGATTGCGCTAGCGGGTGCGTTCTCGAATTCGACCCAGTCGGATGCCGCACTCGTGGGACCGCAGTTGCGGAATTATTGGCTGCAGTACAACGGCGTAACCCGTTTGCGGGCGAGCGTCGGAAGAAATCTCTTTCGCGGGATCGCGTTCACGCTGAGTGGCGAAAATCTTCTCAACCGCCAGCACGGTGAGCCTGACAACATCACCGTGGTTCCGGGAAGAACACTCAGCTTCGGGCTCAAAGCCCGACTCTAGAGGGCTGGCAGTCTCCAGTCGTTGCGGAGACTCTCGTAGTCCTTCGCGGTGAGCTGCACCATCAGAGGCCGCTTCTTCGGGTCGAGCCAGGCGATGACCTCGCGCAGTTTCGCCTCGTCGAAAGCGGTGCAGCCTGCGGTGTGCGAGTCCGGTCCCGCCCAGATGTGAAGAAAAATGCAGGAGCCACGTCCCTTTTCTGGCGGCGCCGCGTTGTACCCGACGATCACCCCGATTTTGTACTGCGAAACCTCGCGCATGTGCTCTGCGCTGTTCCAGTCGACGCTCGGCACCGATGCCTCGTCGACAACAGTGTTGTAATGGACTGACGCTGTGTCGTCGACACAATCGGTGGTGGGGAGCAGCTGCAGGTAAGCCAGCTTAACGTCGGACATTGATTCGCGCGCGGCAAAGCCGAAGGCCGTGTCGAGCTCGAAGACTCCGGCTGGCGCCTTGCCGTCGCCTTCGTGCTTGTGTGGTCCTTCGGTCGATACATTGTCGAAGCCTGCACCCCACGCGATTCCAGTTCGTCCGACAACCAGCGGAATTGGAGACTCGAGAGACCGCCATGGGGAAGCATGGGTCGAGCGCTCGAACCGCCGCATGCTTCCTGACGTCGACGTCCAGTCTGGTGTGGTCACAACTATGAGCTGCTCCGACGTTTCGATGCGGGCGGCAGTGACTGTGCGCGTCACGTCCTGCGATGTTAGCGAATGGTATGACTGACAACCGAGGAGGAGAACGATGGCGGCAAGGGTGGCAGATGTGCTAGAATAACCCCATGCCGAACATGAGCTCGCCCGAGTTCGCGTCCTATATCCTTCAGATTCTGGTTTCGGCATTCCTCGCAATCTTGTTCCTGCAATCGGGTCTGGACAAGGTCGTGGATCGTCGCGGAAACCGCGAGTACCTGCAGGCCCATTTTGCGAAGAGTCCCCTGGCCGGAACCGTCGGGCCAATGTTTGTGGTCATCACCATACTAGAAGTGTCTGCGGGCGCATTGAGCGGGGTGGGGTGCGCAATGATCGTTCTTCGACACGATCCAACCGTCGCTTACCTGGGCGCCGTCATTGGGGGGGTCAATCTCTGCGCGCTCTTCTTCGGGCAGCGCGTGGCGAAGGATTACGCCGGAGCGGCGGCGCTGGTGCCTTACTTTCTTCTCGCGCTGGCGGGGATTTTTCTTCTGGCGGAGTACTAGCTCCAGAAAAGACAACTGATGACTACAAAAAAAGAGGACGCCCGAACGGCGTCCTCTTCATACATCAGCACCAAAAGATCTACTCTGTCGCGCTCGTGAAACCGTACTGAGCGGGGTCTTTCGAGATGCGCCCCGCCGCGATCATCATCGGCACGTAATCCTGTGTCTCCCTCGGGAGGCGGCTCGAGATGCGATAGTAGTCCGCGTCCGTGCCCTTCTCACTTCCGGTGACCTCGCGCATGATGCGACCGACGCGATTCTCTCCAGTGTTGTACGCTGCGGCGGCCAGGTACCACGATCCGAACCGATCGTGGAGGTCGGCCAGATAGGAAAGAGCGGCATCAGTCGCTTTTTCAGGCTGGTTGCGCTCGTCGATTTTCTTGTTGACAGTCAGCCCGTAACGCTTGCCGGTCTCACTGATGAACTGCCACAGACCGCCCGCCTTCGCAGGGGACTGCGCTTTTGGATTGAAGCCGGATTCGATCATCGCGAGATAGATCAGATCCTGCGGCATGTCGCGCTCGGCGAGCTTGGCCGAGATCATTGGCTGGTACTGGGATTTGCGATCGAGCCAGAGCGAGAAGCGCGATTTCACCTTTGGATCGGTGCTGAAGAGCGTGGTCCAGGAGTCCACACGGGCGTTGTCGAGATTCGGGAGATCCCAGGTTGCTGACGTACTCGCGCTCGCGGCCATCGTAGCCACGGCGGGAAGCGATTTGCCCAAAGCCGTCTGAACTGAATTCAAGTCCGAGCCCACACGCGGAATGGTGAATATGGCGCCGAGCAGTGTCATGCCCGCGAGGCCCATGTTCCGAGTCAGGCCGGACTTGAGAAGCATAGTAGTGTGTCTCATGAGTCCCTCCTTTCGCTTGGAATCGGCGCTTGGGTGGGGTGCCTTAAAGGGCACCCGCGCGCTTGGACCGACAGATGTTTACAGGACTAGATCTAACCGGTTGGGGCCGAAACGGAAGCTCTCGCTGTCTGATCGATAGCGCTTAAGTGCTTGATAGATAAGCACTTATGGTTTCTGTTAGGGATAATGGAAACTTAATGCTACCGGCCATTAGCCCCTGGCCGGTCGTTTTCAGTTGCAGTTTTTCGCCCTACTTGATCTCGCGTATCATCACGCCCCGTTTCGCCAATTCCTGGATGTACTTCTCGGCCGGGATCGCCTCGTCGGGCGTGAACACCCCCGCCTTACCGATCTCGCCACGCGCCTGCATCTGACCGGTGATCGAAAGCGAGTAGCCGGTCGAGCGCTCCATCGCGCTGATGTCGGTTTTCTCGTCGTAGTAGTCCACCAACTCCCAACCGATCTTCTTTTTCTTGCGGCCTTTCGTGCCTTCGGCGACGACGCGAAGTGCGACCAGATCGCGCGCATTTGCCTTGGTGAGGCGCGGGCCCATGGTGGCCACGACCAGGTCGCGGGGGACGACCTTCACTCCTTTCACGTCGACTGGCGTCAGCTCCAGCAGTCCGAGCTCGCGAACCGCTTCCATGATCTTCGCGTGTCCCGGGTAGCGAAGCGTCTTGTATTCCATCGTCGGAATCTTTCCCTCGTAGCGGAAAGCCATCGTCGAAAGTCCGCCAGCGGTGTGGAATCCCTCCAGCTCCCCGAGCGGGCCCTCGAACCGCACCGGCTCGATCTCCGACAGGGCGACGACCTGCGTGCGCTTTCCACCCCGCAGTACCCACGACAACGTCGTGTAGTAGTCGAGCACTCCCTCCAGCGAATACACGATCGTGTAATTGAGCGGGGGCTCCGGATGCTGGGGCAGACCGCCCACGAAGATCCTGACGCTGTCCACGGTGTCGAGCTGCTCGATCGCGTGCTCGGCGAGAATGTTCACCATTCCCGGGGCGAGGCCGCAGTCGGGGATCACGGTGATCTTTTTCTTTTTCGCTTCCGCGTCGAGTGTCTTCTGCTTGAAGACGATCTCGGTATTTCCACCGAGGTCGGAGAAATGAACTCCCGCCTGCACGGCAAGCGCGGCCAGATCGTAGTTGAAATAGTAAGGAATCGCGCTCATCGCGGCATCGCACTGTCGCATCAACGCGAGCACGGCTTCCTTGTCGCGCACATCGAGCGGCGTGAAGATCAGTCGCTTGCCCGAATATGGCGCCAGGAAGGGGGCAAGATGGGCGGTGTGCAGGTCAGCAAGACGAACTTCCTTAACTTCTGGATTCTGCAGCAGATCATATGCGCAGGCGGAGCCCTGAAGGCCCGCACCGAGTACTAACATCCGCATTACGTGTGTTTCTCCGAGGGATTTTTGACTGGACTCGCTCTTGCAATTTATGCTTGCTATGCCCTTCCCGTTACCCCGTGACACCGAGTGAACTCATGACGGCGCAAGTGGATACGGAAAAATGGCGCGCGCACCTGCTCGATCGGCCGCAACAGATCAAGCAACTTCTCGAGAGCACGCATCGCATCGCGGTGCTCGGCATCAAGCCGGACCGCGACCAGCCGGCGTACTACGTCCCCGACCACGCACAGAGTGTCGGTTACGAGATCGTACCCGTGCCTGTTTACTATCCGGACGCGACGGAGATTCTTGGGGAGAAAGTGTACCGTCGGCTCGTCGACATTCCCGGTGAGATCGACATGGTGAACGTATTCCGCCGGCCCAAGGACATTCCGCCGCACGTCGATGACATCATCGCGAAGAAGCCGCGATCGGTGTGGTTTCAGCTGGGGATCACGAACGACGAGGCAGCTGAACGGTTAGCACGGGCGGGCATTGACGTTGTGCAGGATCACTGCTTGTTGGTCGAGCTGAAGCGGATCGGCAAGTAGAACGGCAAACTGCAACGGAACAGTACCGGCTGGGGGCTGATGGCGGGGCGGCTGTTGGTTACGCGCTGGCCGCGAATCGCAACTGGAGCCAGCTCGCGGCCCAAGGCCGCTCCGCCGAAAGCCCCAGGCCGGTAGTCTTCTGTTGCAGTCAAAGAAGTCAGACTACCATGCCACCGTATAGACGACTGGCTCAACGCTCATCTCGTTCGGATCCGGCTTGCTGCGCGGCGCAAGCGCGATGATGTAGCGACCGCCCGCCGTGGCGGCTAGCGCAATGCCCGCACCCACGACCCTTGGCGCTGCTTTCGACGTCGACGCCGGCGTCGTCTCCACGAGTGTGATCACACCGCGCTCGCTCTGCACGTTGAAGGACTGATTGCCGTGTTGAATCTGGATCGGCGGCGCATTGCTGAGATCGATCGGCACAGATCGATCGAGCGTCGGCCCGAGTGTGAACTTCACATCGGCGAGGCTCGTGTTTCTCGGCAGCGTTCCGTGCAGCGCGCCCGTCACGGGGTCGAGCGCGGACCACGTCTGGCTCGGCTCGTTGTCCACCGCGCGCGATGGGTTGTTGCCCAGAGCGAGAGTGGAGCCGTCGGTGGTCCATCGAACGCGCCAGCCGCGCGCAACGGGGAACAGTTTTGGTGCGGCGCTGTCGACCGCGCCGGCCTGACGGGGATTGTCCGGAATGCGAATGACTCCCGCCTGCGCCACCGCGCGCGACATGGACATTCCACTCGAGGCGAATGACGCCGCTCTCAGGGTGGCAGTGTCGATTGAAGTCCGACGGGCGACATCGGTAATCAGATTCGTACCGGCTCCCTCCCCGCCCACGACGGTGTAGGCGCGCCCGAATCCAATCGATTTCCAGTCAGGAGAAGGTGCGACGTCCCACACGCTGTCCATCTGAGCCTGGAAGCCGTGCCCCTCGTCACCAAAGAAGAATCCATTCGGCACGGGCTCGTTTTCGACACCGCCGGGATCCGCTATTACGAGAACAGCTTTCCGGTCGGGCGAGAAAGCCCACAACACGCGCTCAGCCATCCCGTGAGAGCCGCGATTGACCGGCGTGACAGTGACCACTGGTGCTGCGGCTGTCGTATCAGCGCTGGTTTGTTTTTTCGACGAGTCGACGACGCAGGCGAACAGGACCAGCAGCAAGACGGCGGGACCCAGAGCAAGGAGGCGGTGAGTAGGCATCGGTTGGAATGGCGAGCGTGAGCAGACCCATCATGGACATAGCGCCAGTATGGAAGCTTAAAAGCTAAACAGCTTTCCCGCTTACGGCTCCCTGCTTCAGTTTTGTGGATGCCAGTCGCAGCGCCGCGACCTCAGCGCCGAAGCTCTAGTCGCACACCAGATTGCGTCCGCCGGCCTTCGCGCGATAGAGCGCGCGATCCGCGCAGTCGAGAAGGTCTTCTGCCGTCTCGACGCGGGGCTTCGGAAAATCAGCGACGCCAACGCTTACGGTCAGGCGAATTGGCTTCCCCTTTCCTATGTCGAAAGGGTGTGCCTGGATCTTGTCGCGAAGTCTCTCCGCGAACGCGATGGCGCCCACTTCACCTGTCTCTGGAACCGCGATGACGAATTCGTCCCCGCCGTAGCGTGCAACAGCGTCGACGCTGCGCGCGGTGCGGGCGAGGAGCATTGCGACCTCGACCAGCACCTGATCGCCCGCCAGGTGTCCGTAGGTGTCATTCACTTGCTTGAACTCGTCCACGTCGATCATGAGGATGCTCAAAGGAGCGTTGTAACGACGCACGCGCTCCACTTCGGTTCCGAGCTGAGTGAGCAGGGCGCGGCGATTCAGCAGCTGCGTGAGTGGATCGGTACGCGCGAGCGCTTCGAGCCGGATGTTGTCCGCCTGAGTCACTTCCACCATGTGCGCGCGCCGCATCGCGTTCATCGCGCTCTTCACCACCGTCTCGGCGAAGTCGACGTCCGCGTCGTTGAGGGACGCCTTGTCGGCGGTTCTGCGGAGAAGGAAGACCCCGGTGCGATCGAGATCGAGCTGGAACGGGAGCGCAATGATCGAGCGAACGGAGATGACGCTGCCGTCCTTTTCCCACGCTTCGCGCAGATCCTTGTAGGCGTCTGAATGCCAGATATCCGGGATCAGCACCGGCTTTTCGCTCGCCAGGGCCGCTTCGATCTCAGGGTACTTATCGAGCTCGACCTGAAGGTTCTCGAGCTGCGGATCTTCGTGGGCGGACGCCACCGTTCCGTGTGTGTCGCCGCACTTGGCGAAGATCACCGACGAGTGGCTCAGGTTGAGAGCGCGCGCGAGGCGTCTCGCCAACATGTGGAACAGCTCGCCCATCGAGAGCGAGCCCATGACGTCGTGAAGGATGTCCACCAGTGCGCCTCGCGCTGCGGCCTCTTCGAGCAGGCGCTGCACCTCGGCCTCGTACCGAATGAGGTCCGAGCGCAGCTTCTCCATTTCCTCGGATTGGGCGGCGGGATCGCCAGGGATGGTCATCATTCGTCGGTAAGGGCTTCTACCTGCTCGGTATCACTAGCGGGCGCGCCATTTTCAGCGTCCTCTCCCTCGTCTTCTGGTACCACGCGGGCGACGGCTGTAACGACATCTCCTTCGTCCAAGTTGACGAGTTTCACCCCTTGAGCGATACGTCCGGTTACCCTCACCTGGGACACGGAGGAACGGATGATTACCCCATGTTTTGTGATGATCATGATCTCATCCGCTGGCAGAACCTCCATCAGGGCAACGACATCCCCCGTTTTCTCGGTTCGGTTGACCGTGATGATTCCCTTCCCGCCGCGCTTCTGGACCCGGTAATCGTCGATGTTCGAGCACTTGCCGAGGCCCTTTTCGGTGACCACGAGGAGCGTCGCGTCGCGCTTGATGACGACCATTCCAATGACCGAATCGCCCTCCCGGAGCTCCACGCCTTTGACGCCAGTGGTGTCGCGGCCCATCTCGCGGACATCCATCTCGTGGAATCGGACGGAGAGGCCGTGGCGCGTGGCGAGAACGATGTCGTTCGAGCCACTCGTCACCTGGACGTCGATCAGCTCGTCGTCCTTGTCGATCTTGATCGCCTTGATGCCGGTCTGACGGACATTCGAGTACTCGGATAGCGCGGTCTTCTTCACCGTTCCGTTTCTGGTGCAGAAGAGCAGGAACTGCGTCTCCGAGAATTCGCGGACGGGCACCATCGACTTGATCTGCGTCTCGGGAGAGACGTTGATCAGGTTGACGATCGGCTTGCCCTTGGCCGCGCGTCCCGCCTGCGGTACCTCATGAACTTTCAGCCAAAAGCATCTGCCATCATCGGTGAAGCAGAGGATGTAGTCGTGCGTCGACCCGATGAAGAGGCGCTCGATGAAATCTTCGTCCTTGAGACCAGCGCCGCTAAGCCCGCGACCGCCGCGACGTTGCTTGCGATAGGTCGAGACCGACGTCCGCTTGATGTAGCCCGAGTGGGAGATGGTGATGACCATGTCCTCTTCGGCGATCAGGTCTTCGATGGTGAACTCGTCCTCGTCGCTCGTGATCTCCGACCTCCGCTCGTCGCCATACTTGTCGGAGACCTGCTGGAGCTCGTCGCGGATGATCTTCATGCGGCGCGGCTTGGACGCGAGGATGTCCTTCATTTCCTTCACGAACGCGCGGACTTCCTTGAGCTCGGCCTCGAGCTTTTCGATTTCCAGGCCTGTGAGCTTGGCGAGGCGCATGTTGAGAATCGCCTCGGCCTGCCGCTCGGTGAGCTTGAACCGCTTCTGGAGCTGCGCGCTCGCGGTTGGCGTGTCCTCGGCGGCGCGAATCAGCTTGATGACCGCGTCGATGTTGTCGACGGCGATCTTGAGTCCCTCGAGGATGTGCTCGCGCTCGAGGGCCTTATCCAGCTCGTATTGAGTGCGGCGGACGACGACCTGGTGCCGGTGCTCGATGTAGTGCATCAGCACGTCCTTGAGCGGCATCACCTTCGGCACGAGCTGCGTGGTGTGCGGATCGGGGACGAGCGCGAGCATGATGACGCCGAACGTGGACTGCATCACCGTGTGCTTGTACAGCTGATTCAGGACGACGCGCGGGATCGAATCGCGCTTGAGCTCGATGACGATGCGCATTCCGTCCTTGTCAGACTCGTCGCGTAGGGCCGAGATGCCCTCGAGCTTGCCGTCTTTGACGAGATCGGCCATGTCGGAGATGAGCTTCGCCTTGTTGACCTGGTACGGCAGCTCCGTGACGACGATCTGGGACTTGTTGGAGGACTCTTTCTCCTCGATGACGGCGCGCGCGCGCATGACGATGCGGCCGCGACCCGTCTCCTGATAATCCTTGATCCCCGCGCGTCCGTAGATGTAGCCGCCGGTCGGAAAGTCGGGACCCTTGATGAGCTTTCTGATCTCGGTCGGAGAGAGCTCGGCGTTGTCGATAAGCGCAGTGACCGCGGCGATTACCTCGCGGAGATTGTGCGGCGGAATGTTGGTAGCCATGCCGACGGCGATACCCGAGGATCCGTTGACGAGGAGATTCGGGATCGCCGATGGGAGAACTTTTGGCTCGAGCAGGCGATCGTCGAAGTTGGGCGCAAAATCGACGGTGTTCTTGTCGATGTCGGCGAGCATCTCCATCGCGATCCGGGTGAGGCGGGCTTCGGTGTACCGGTACGCGGCGGCCGAATCGCCATCAACCGAGCCGAAGTTTCCCTGTCCATCGACGAGCGGATAGCGGAGTGAGAAGTCCTGCACCATTCGGACGAGCGCATCGTAGACGGAGCTATCACCGTGCGGGTGGTATTTGCCGAGGACGTCGCCGACGACGGTGGCGGACTTTTTGTAGGGCCGGCCCGGGACGAGGCCGAGCTCGTTCATCGCGTAGAGGACGCGACGGTGGACCGGTTTGAGTCCATCGCGCACATCGGGCAGTGCGCGGGAGACGATGACGCTCATCGAATAGTTGATGAACGATTCTTTGATTTCTTCGTGAATGAGTCGCGGAAGGATGCGCTCTCTGTTGTTCGGAGCCGTCATTAACTCGTCGTGGTTGCAGCGGGTTTCGGAGGCGAGGGCGGGAGGATAAGAATGCCCTTTTGGACGCAGGGCTAAATGTACTCTCCCGGCGGTACAAAATCAACGGGCAATGATAGGCCTAACTTATTATATAACAAAGAGTTAGAACGTCCCTAGTGTTGAGCTTAAACCTATTTCGAGCGCGATCGCGCATGTCTTGCGGGTTTTGGAGTTTCGCGGCAGTCTAGGCGGTCCGTTTGGGCGGCAAGAAATCAAACCTGGTGAGTGGAGATCGAATGACCCTCTCTTTGGTTGGGCCGGGACTTTCATGGAGACTGCCTTGTGAGCTCGGGTAACAGACAACGCATCGATTCGGTCGATGCGTTGCGCGGCGCCATCATGATCATCATGGCGCTCGATCACGTGCGGGATTTCATTCACCGCAACTCGATGCTGTCGCAGTCGCCCACCGACCTAGCCACCACGACGCCCATTCTCTTCCTGACGCGCTGGATCACACATTTCTGCGCGCCGGTGTTCGTGTTCACCGCCGGACTCGGCGCGTTTTTCTGGTGGCAGCGCGGAAGGACAAAGGGTCAGCTTTCGACGTTTCTGCTGACTCGAGGAGCGTGGCTGGTGTTTCTCGAGCTCACGGTCATGCGGCTTGCCTACAATTTCGATTTTGCGCAGAGCTACCCGGTTCTCCTGATCGTTCTTTGGGCGCTTGGCGCGTGCATGATAGTGCTGGCGGCGCTGATCTGGTTGCCGATACCGGCACTCGCAGTGTTAAGTGTCGCGACGATTGCTCTTCACAATCTTTTCGATGGTGTCCAGGCGTCGAGCTTCAACGGGGCCGCGCCGCTCTGGAATGTGATCCACCAGCAAGGGGCGTTTGCCTGGGGAGGCACGTTGGTAGTCGTTGCATACCCAATCGTGCCCTGGGCTGCGGTGATGGCCTTAGGATTCTATTTCGGTCCGCTCTTCCAGATGGAGCCGGCCAAAAGGCAGCGTTATTTCCTGCGGATCGGCGCGGGGGCGACCATCGCATTCCTGGTGGTGCGGGGACTCAACGTCTACGGCGACCCATCGCCGTGGACGACGCAGCGATCCTTCACCTACACGATCCTGTCATTTCTCAACACCACGAAGTATCCGCCGTCGCTCGCGTTCCTGTTGATGACGCTGGGACCTGCACTGGTTGCGTTGGCGCTTCTCGACCGAAGGTCATTCAAGCCGTCCAATCCGGTAATCGTGTTCGGACGAGTGCCCCTGTTTTTCTTCGTGACGCATTTTTACGCCGCGCACGTCGCTGCCGCAGTGTTGGCGCTCGTTAGGTACGGATCGGCAGCGTGGGCTTTCATCTTCCATCCGGTGCCGTCGATGGGCGGGCCACTGAAATTGTACCCATCGGGGTTTGGGTACGATCTGTGGGTGGTGTACGTCGTCTGGGCGGTGATCGTTATCGGATTGTATCCGGCGTGCCGGTGGTTCGCGTCGGTGAAAGCCAGAAGGAAGGATTGGTGGCTCAGTTATCTGTAGACTCTGTTTTCTTGAAGACTTTTTATTGATGTCATTGTACGCATGCCGACCGGCCACATTCCGCGGGGCGGACATCGAAGCAACGGAGTACGCCTATCGTGCTCCCGCAGAAATCGATCCTGGCCTGGTTGCGTTCCGATTCATCAACCACGGGACAGTTCCGCACGAGGTCCAACTTTTTCGCTTCAACCCCGGGACAACGTTGGCTGTCGCCAACAGTTATCTCGCGAAAGGCTCCGTGCCGGATTGTGCCGCTGATGCTGCAGGCAACGTGTTGATTGCAAACCCCGGCCTGACCGCGCCGGAGCGCGTACTCATCCACGCGAAATCGGGAGAGCTGTACGCGTTGATATGTCAGTTTCGCGATGGTCCCGGGAAGCCCCCGCACGCCAACCTGCGGATGGTGGGCGTCATTCGCGTGGGCGACAGGCGTCGCTGATAGATTCATTGATCGCAATCGAAGCTCGCCCCCACCGATAACGCCTCGCGATCGGACTAACTGAAGGAATTCCAAATGAAATTCATGCTGCTGATTTACAACGATCCCACTTTGCTCGCCGCCATGCCCGCTTCCGAGTTCGATGCCACGATGAACGACTGCATCACGCACGCCGACGAGCTGCGTGGGGACGGATATTTGTTGGACTCGCAGCAGCTCGAGGAGCCTGCGACCGCCAAGTCACTACGGGTCCGCAAAGGCAAGCAGACGATTGTCGACGGGCCGTTCTCCGAATCGAAAGAAGTCCTCGGCGGATTCAACCTGATCGAGGCGGAGAACATGGAAGAAGCGCTGAAGATCGCAGCGCAGTTTCCGTGGGCGGAGACGGGGTGTGTCGAAGTTCGTCCGGTTCGCGATTTCCAGCAGGTCAGGGAGCGCGTAAGCGGCTCGAAGAGGACCGCGAAGCGCTAGAACAAGAGGCGCCAACCGCGCGATAAGGTCGACTCGTTTGCATGGGATCTCCGGTCAGACGACAAAACTCAGCAGCAAAGTGAACCCCAATCCTGCGACACCGATGATGGTTTCCGCCACCGTCCACGTCTTGAGTGTCTGCGGTACGGTCATGTTGAAGAACTCCTTGATGAGCCAGAACCCGGCGTCATTCACGTGCGAGAGCATGAGCGCGCCGGCGCCAGTCGCAAGAACGAGCAGCTCGGCGTTCGTGCCAGGAATCGCCGATGCTATGGGCGCTACGATTCCGGCTGCTGTGATCATGGCGACCGTCGCCGATCCAGTGGCGACACGAATGAGTGCGGCGACTACCCACGCCAGAATGAGCGGTGAGGCGTGGGACCCCGCTGCGAGTCCCGCAACCGCGCGGCCCACGCCACTCTGTACGAGCACTTCGTTGAAGCCGCCACCAGCGCCGATGACGAGCAGTATCGTCGCCGTCGGTCCGAGACAGTCGTTGCAGAACTTCAGCAGCTCGTCCCTGGTGAAATGCTGCGTTCGACCCAGCGACCAGAAAGAGAAGAGCAGCGCGAGGAGGAGTGCGACGATCGGGTTCCCGACGAAGTGGAGCGCCGTGCGCGCGGGGGTCGCTACATCGAGTGTCGCATCGGCGGCGCTGGTGAGGACCATCAGGATCACGGGAATCACCACCGTGAAAACCGAGATGCCAAAGGCGGGCATTTCCTGAACCGTGTTTCCCTCGAGCTGCGCCGCGATGGGATTGTCGGCCGCGAGCACGATACGCGGCGCTATCCATGACGCGAAGATGGGGCCCGCGAGCGATGCGGTTGGAATTCCCACGAGCAGGCCGTAGAAAATCGTCCGACCGACGTCGGCGTGATAAGCGGTGACAGCAAGCATTGCTGCCGGATGCGGTGGAAGCATTCCGTGCACCACGGAAAGTCCGGCCACGAGGGGGATTCCGATCTTGATCAGCGACATGCCGGTGCGCCGGGCAATCGTGAACACGAGCGGAATGAGCAGGACGAATCCAACCTGGAAGAAAACCGGGATTCCGACGATGAACGCGACCGCCATGATCGCCCAATGGACGCGCTTTTCGCCGAAGAGATCGATCAGGGTGGTCGCGATGCGCGCGGCGGCGCCCGATTCCGCCATCATTTTGCCGAGCATTGTGCCGAGTCCGACGACGATCGCGATGAAGCCGAGCACGTTGCCGACACCGTCCTGAAATGCTTTGATCGCGGTGGCAGGTGGCATCCCCGCGGCCACTCCCATCGCGAGCGAGACGGAGATCAATGCTATGAACGGGTGCAGCTTGAAGCGGGCGATGAGCACTATCAGTGTGCTCACGGCGAGGAAGGCGTATAAAAGCAAACGCGCGTCAGCGGTCACGCTGAGGTCCGGGCGACAAGAGCCGCTACGATATCCTCCGGTGATTGCGCGATGTCACACACCCACGCCTGCTCGTCGGGAGACGGCACCTGCAGCGCGTCGAACTGGCTGTCGAGGAGAGCAGGCGGCATGAAATGGCCGCGCCGTTTCGCGATGCGCTCCACGATCACCGGGCGCGGACCGCGAAGATATATGAACTGGAGCTCGCCGGCCTCAGCTCGAAGGACGTCGCGATAAGATCGCTTGAGGGCCGAGCAGGACATCACCAGTCCTTTACCGTCTTTCCGCGCCTGGCGGATACGCGCAGCGAGTGCGCTCAGCCAGCTCGCGCGATCTTCGTCGGTAAGTGGAATGCCGGAGGACATTCTCTCGACATTCGCGGGGGAGTGGTATTCGTCGCCCTCGACGAACTCGACTCCGAGGGCCTTCGCGAGTGACGCGCCAATGAGACTCTTACCGGAACCGGCGACCCCCATGACGACGTAGAGGGCCGGCGAACTCTCGGGCGCCGAGTCTAGTCGGCGCTGGCGACGAGCCACGGATCGTCAGCCATCCACTCCTGGTCGGGCGCGAATAGAAACACCATGCCGCCATCCGCGAGCTCGGGCAGAACGCGACGCGCGCGATCCTGCTCCATCGCTGGGCATCCTTCGCTCCGTCCCGCCTTGTCCGAGGACACATACGGTGCTCCGTGCGCGACGACGCCACGCGCAAGCGCGTTGTCGTTGTAGCCCTGCGATACGCCCTTCAGTCGGAGGCCGGTCGAGCTGTACGTGCGGCCGCCGGTGTGTCCGGTGAACGAATACGTATTCTCGGCGACATAGAGGCCAAGCGAAGTCGCAGCGCTACCCGAGGAGTTCGAGAAACGGGTGGGAACGCCGTACTGCGAGGCCGATGAGCCCCGGCCGTGAGCGACGGTGAAAGGTCCTTCGACGATCTGCAGCGACGACATGTCGAAGATATAGCCGCGCGGCTGCGTGCTCGGCAAACCGTAGTCGACGAAATAGAGGAGCGGCTTTCTCACGTCGTCGGGGTGCGCCGCCTTGTAAGCGAAGTAGCTGCGGAACGCGGTCTCGAGCGCTTTGGGGTGACTGAGCGGACGGACGGCTTTGGCAAATGCGCTGACCGCGGTGGTGGCTTTGGCGAGGAGACCGTCAGAGGCCGCGCCGTCTGCTGGAATGGAAGGCCGAGTGCCGGCCACCAATGAAGCGGCTCCGGAAAGAACGGGTCCGTGCCCATTCGCTCCAGGAGTGACGCGGGCTCCCGCGAAAATGAGAGCTACCGCACCGATGAGTCCATTTGCCAGGTATTTGCCTATCTGCACTCGATTCCCTTGACAGGAGGCACCGCGGGGGCGCCAGCGTAAATGCCAGATTGCAGGAGCGGACTAGTCCACTTCTGCAAAAGGATCTTCCAGCCCGAAGCACAGTGATTTCAAACGCGCTTCAAACCTTATAGTATTGAGACGTCTATGGTAGAGCGTTCGAAACAGACGAATCAACATTTAGTTGGACGGATTTCCGGCGACCATATTAATACTTTTTTGGGCCTCGAGGGTGCCCAAATTTCAAGCATTTGCGGCGACGCGGGGGGATGTAAGCTTCGGGTAAGGAATCGACTGGTCACGGCCGAATGCACGAGCTTGCATGATGCCAGAAGACTGGCAAAAACGGCAACAGAATTGTGATATTCACGGGCAAGGGCGGGTTTCCCCGCGGAAAGAATCGAGTAAACATATCACGCAATAGTTACGGAAGTTTTGGGTTGTATCAACTTCGTAGCTCAACGGGCCGTGAATCGTCTTTTACACGATGCCCACTACTCCTCCAACTGGTGTCACTCCGATTCGGCCTGCTTCTCCAGTAAAAGCAGCCACTCCGCGAGCGCGCGCCAAATATCTTCCATTCCCGCGTCTGGAGAGCATCCGGAGCCGGATCCTCGCGTTCGCCGTGGCGGCCGCGCTGCTTCCCTCCGGGGTGATGTTGGGCATCTCGTACACGCAGAATCGTCGCGCACTCGAGAAAAAGATCACGCAGGACCTGCTTTCCGAGAGCGCGCAGAGCGCTCGCGCGACGAGCGTCTGGCTGAGGGAGCGCCTTTACGATCTGCGAGTCTTCTCGGGCTCTGACGAAGTCGCGAATACGCTCGACAGGCCAGTCAGCACCGCGCGTAATGCCGGGGGATCGTCGGCCCAGGCCGAGGGGAGACTTCGCGACTATCTGCTCTCGTTGCACGAGCGATTCAATGATTTCGAGCAGCTCATGGTGCTCGATCTCAATGGAAACGTCGTAGCGAGCAGCGCACCCGAGATCACCCCCGTCCATCTTCCTGCCGACTGGATGTCACTTCTGAAGTCGGAGAGCCAGATAGTCGGTGAGGCATACTGGGATGAAAAGACCGGCAGGCCAAAACTTCTCATCGCCGTGCCAGCTCAACGCGCCGATGGGCGCGTGATCGGAGCGTTCGCAGCCGAGCTCAATCTGGCACCCGTCCAGGTGCTTCTCCGCTCGTTTGCGCCGGATGGCGGCGCGATCTTCCTCGTCACGACGAGGGGCGGTCCGATTGCGAGCTCGCAAGGAATGACGCCGGTTCTCGTCAAGACACGCATGCCGCCTCTAACGATGAAGCGGCTTCTGAAGAGCGCGCGGGCTCCTTCCGGCTACACGAGCTTTGGTGGCAGAGATGTGATTGGAACTTTGGAGTTCGTGCCCCAGGTGAACTGGGCGGTCATTTCCGAGATCTCAGCGGAGACGGCGTTCCAGCAGGTCCGCCACTTTCGCGACGTGTCGCTGCTGATAATTGCGCTGCTCATGCTGTTCGTTGCGGCAATCGCCTATCGCCTCGGCCTTCTCATCGCACGTCCGCTCGACAGGTTGACCAAGGGCGCCGGTGAGGTTGCGGCGGGTGATCTGGCGGTCGATCTGCCCGAAGCACCAGGTGGCGGAGAAGTCGGCTATCTGACGGATGTCTTCAATCATATGGTGTCGCGCCTGCGCGAAGGCCGGCGTGAGCTCGACCTGATTCATGAGAGGCTGCAGGCCAAGAATGAAGAGCTGGAGATGCTGTCTACGACGGACAGCCTCACCGGCCTCGATAACCATCGTTCACTGATGCAGCGGCTCGAGGAAGAGGAGGCACGTTGCAAGCGCGAGCGCAGAAGCTTCTCGGTGCTGGTTGGCGACGTCGATCACTTCAAGCAGTACAACGACGCGTTCGGTCACCCCGCTGGTGACGAAGTGCTGAAGGAGATCTCGGAGATCATGCGCGAAGCGGCGCGTCCGATCGATTGCGTCGCGCGCTACGGTGGCGAGGAATTCGTAGTGCTGATGCCCGACACTGCTCCCGCGGATGCGCTGGAGCTGGCGGAGCACATTCGCGCGCGGATCGCGGCCAAGAAGTTCACGGGCCGGAAGATGACGCTGAGCATCGGCGTCGCGTCATTCCCCGAGGATGCCGATAACGCCGAGGCGTTGATATCGATTGCGGACGAAGCGCTGTATCAGGCGAAGCGCGAAGGGCGCGATCGTGCAATCCGCGCCCGCAGGCTCAAGAAAACCGGAAGCTGACCGTCAGCTGATCTAAGGACGCGAGACGAGCGTGCGGAAGATCCAGCCGCCCCGTCCGCCATCGTCGGTAATTCTGATCCACTCGTCTGCGTAGGAGTAGCCGGTCACGGTAGTGCCAGAATCCGCGGCGAATACGATTGGGAAGTTGGTGCCGGGGCCGCCACGCACATTCCCTTTTGTGGTCGTAACGAGCCTGATCGGCACAGCGAATGGAGTCTCTCCCGGTCTGGCGTTTTCCCGACCCGATCCGGCGATCCGGCCCTTATATGAAAGCGCCAGAGTCTTCGCCTGATTCGCGAGGTAGAGCGCGCCGC
>JBDTIV010000072.1:0-11049 GCA_039936175.1 Gemmatimonadaceae bacterium
TTTGATCCTTACTGAAGCCGGCTCGAAGCGTCGCGCGTCGCTGTGGCTGGTGCGCGGAGAGCGATCGCTGGAGCAATTCGAGCGGGGTGGTCTAGAAGTACTGGATAGCGATCCCACGCAGTTTACCGAGCGATTGATGCGCGAGAATCACACGTTGAAGAGATCGCTGACAGATCCCCGCCTTTTCAGCGGAATCGGGAACGCATACTCGGACGAGATTCTACATCGGGCAAAGCTCTCACCCATCAAACACACGAGGCGCCTGAGCGAGGAAGAGATACAGCGCCTATTCGACGCCACACGCTCTACGCTGATCGAATGGACCGCGCGCCTGCGCAAAGAGTCAAAGGGCGATTTCCCGGCCAAGGTTACCGCGTTTCGTGAGGAGATGGCCGTGCACGGAAAATTCCGTAAACCGTGCCGGGTGTGTGGAACGCCGGTCCAGAGAATCCGTTACGCCGATAACGAGACGAATTATTGTCCGCGCTGTCAAACGGACGGAAAGCTTCTCGCCGATCGCGCTCTCTCGCGCCTGCTAAAACAGGATTGGCCGCGCTCGATCGACGAGCTCACCTGGAGTTGATCGTCGCGGGTCTCCTTGGTCGCTACACTCAAGTCGCCTGCGCCCGACCCCTCCAACTCCCCGTTCTGCATCCCGGTTTCCTGTGGCCGCGACTGCGAATAGATCAACGCAGCTGATCTAGTTTTCACCTCCCGCGCACTGACGACGGACAACAGAGCGCTAGATCGTGCCCGCGTTGATCCATTTCACTACACGCGGCGGCTCATAGGTCTCGAACCGGGCCAGCAGAGCGGCGGGGTCGCTCTCCACCACGACCATGGAGCGATGCACATCGCGCACGAACTTCTCTTTCACCGCGTGATCGAGAAACGCCAGCAGCGGATCGAAATACCCCGCGACGTTGAGCAGCCCGCAGGGTTTCGAGTGCATCCCGAGCTGGGCCCACGTCCACGTTTCGAAGAATTCCTCGAGCGTTCCAATGCCGCCCGGCAGCGCGATGAAGCCGTCCGCCAGCTCGGCCATCAACGCCTTTCTCTCGTGCATCGACCCGACGATGCGCAAATCACTCAGCGCCCGGTTCGCCACTTCGCGCTCGACGAGCATCCGCGGTATCACGCCGATCACGTCCCCTAGTTCATCCGTCATCGCGTCCGCCAGCGCCGCCATCAGGCCTACATTCGAGCCACCATACGCTATTCCAATCCCCCGCTGAGCGAGCAATCTGCCGAGCGAGCGCGCTGCTTCCGCGTACTCGGGGCGCGCGCCAGGATTCGAGCCGCAGAAAATTGCGAGCCGGCGGATCTCCCTCACGAGCGGGGGCGCATCGCCGCCATCATGCTGGCGCCGAGTCCGGCCAGGGACTGGCCGCCATCACATACGACAATCGCTCCCGTAATGAAGTTGGCCGCATCGCTCGAGAGAAAGAGCGCGAGATCCGCGATCTCGTCCTTGGTTGCGAAGCGGTGGAGCGGTATGACCCGCTCGATCTGTTTCCGAATCTCCGGCGTCGGCGCGAGGCGGCGCATCCCTTCCGTTTCATCGACCGCCCCGGGAGCGATCGAGTTCACGCGCACTCCTTCCGCTCCCCACTCGATGGCGAGACACTTCGTCAGCATGTCCACTCCCGCCTTCGCGGCGCAGACGTGTGCCTGCATCGGCATCGGAATAAAGGCCTGGGTCGCCGATATGTTGATGATGGACGCTCCGGGACGCTTCAAATGCTCGAACACCGATCGACACGTGTTGAAGGTGCCGAGCAGATCGATGTCCACCACCGATTTGAATGCGTTGGCCGACATGCCGAACGCCGGTGCGGGGAAATTTCCGGCAGCGCCACAGACCACGAGATCGATCTCGCCGTACGCGTCTCGCGCTCCCTTGATAGCGCCCGCAAGTGCATCGTAGTCCCGCACGTCGGCGGGATATCCGGATGCAACGCCTCCGGAATCGCGAATCTCTTTGGCGGCGGAGTCGAGCTTTTCCCGCGTCCGGCCGATCAACGCGACCTTCGCTCCGTGCTCGGCGAATCGTTTCGCTATCGAGAGATTGATCCCGCTTCCACCGCCGGTGATGACGGCAATTTTTCCGTCGAGCATTTTCTTAACGAACACTTCCGACATCAGCGCTCCATCGGCAATCGCGAGAGACCGCAAACCTATCGCCCGCGTGAGAACGCTGAAAGTGCCAGGCCCAATAAACGAAAACCCCGTATCCTTTCAGATACGGGGCTGGCTACTGGTGGCCCACCCGTCCTACAAGCTCAGCCAGTAGCGCTTCATCGTGGGGCCGAGGAAAACTTCGGCCTCTATCCCTTAGACCCACCATACGCACAAAGGGTTTAAAAGGTTTAGACTTTTTTTCGCTGGGTGTGAGCGCTGCCTGGAAGGGGCTACGCGGTCTTTGTTCGGTCAAACGGGCGTGTCTAACCCCGCGAATTCCGGGTCGTGAAACCGACTGCTCAGCTGCTTCGCCGTTTCCGGGTCGTAACCAGCGACAGATCGCCGGTTGACGAGAAAAGCTGTTCCACCGCTGCTTCTGAAACGGCGGCGACTGTTTCTCTGCTGAGTGTGAGCTTCGTCGACCCGCCGGACGGCGTGTTGGAAATGAGGCCCGCCGCGCGCAACGCCTGCACGTGGTGCGTAATTGTCGGCTTCGACACCTTGAGACTGCGCGCGAGATCCGCGGATGTCGTCGGATTTCGCGCAAGAATCGACGCGATTGCATAGCGAGTCGTATCACCCAGAGCCCGGAACACCGACTCGGCGTTTATCGAAGAGCGTGAGCTGGCATTGCCAGCGCGCATCACCCTGACGTCCGACACAATCCGATTTGGAGCGGTGGCGTCACGCACGATTGAGAAATAGAGACTCACACGTCCGGTTTTTGTCTCGTATTTCGCCCACCACCGCCGGGTGTTGAACGCCGATGGGATCAGAAAACAACGATCGATTCGATCGTAGGAGACAGGCGGCCCGCTCTTTGGGCGAAGCTCTCGTGCCTTTGAGTCGAGCGTGACCGGAAGCTTGAGCTCGCTGGCCAGCGACTCGAGCGTCACTTCTTCCGCCTGGTCCCGCATGCGGAATGACTCGGCGCGCAGTTCGGGCTCGAGCGCAGACCAATCACGGCGGAACCCCGTTTGCCAGAATCGCTCGAGCACGAGCGCCAATTCGTCCCGAAACATTTCCGGGTGCGACAAGAGCATCGTTATCGCCTTCGCCGCGTGCGAGATCGCGTTGTACGGACGCAATCCGAAATGCGTCAGCATCTCGCCGCTGTCCGATTTCTCGCTGGCAACGACCTGACGCAGACTCTTCTTTCCACCGACCAGCGACTGAACGATCGCGGCGTCGTGAAAAATTCCGGACAGGATGTTGGCCTCCAACTCCTCGACCGACATCTCCCGGAGCCTGGAGACCATCTCGTCGAAGGTCATCTCGCCGGGCGTATGTTGCAGCGCGTCGGCGAGCAGCGGCCAGAAGAGCGGAATGGGCGCGACTCTTCTTGCAACGCGCTCGAAATCACGGGGAAGGCGCATGACCGCTCTCTCCTTCCACTTTTCGAGCACGGACGGCGCGCTGTTGGTCACCGTGTACAGCGCGTAGAAAACGTCGAATCGCGGCGTAACCGCAAACGCGACAGAAAGAGCGCGATCGCCAGGCATGTTAGCTAACAACCTAACCGGTATTTCCCCTTTCCGGTATTCCCCGGGAACCAGCGCGGCGGGTTTTCTAGTCGGCCTTCGACGCTCTCACTGAGAAGATTCCGTTCGTCATATCGATCCGGACGATTCCACTGAACCAGACATCGCCCCCCAAAACTCCGTCGAGCAAGGCGAGCACCTGGTACACCGGTGCCCGCACGAGTGCTCCCTTGAACAAAACCGGGAATCCGCGCACGAGGAGGCGCAGATCCGGCAGCACCGGCGCGCGCAGAGAGATCTCGCCACCCAATCCCCCGACCCGCCGACTCTCCACCCGTGCCGGCTCGAGCTCGAGCTTGTCCATCAGCGTTTCAGTCACGAACGTGAGCTGGGCTCCGGTGTCGAGTGCGAAATGAACAGCGGTGCCGTCGCTGCTCGTCATTCGCACCACCGGTAGACCAACCCAGAACATGTTGCGATTGGGAAGGCGACGTGAGGTCGACGGATTGCGGATATGCAGCGTGCCTTCGCCGTAATCCACTTCGAGATCGAGCTGGCGAATTATGTCGAAACCGATGATGCCGTCGATTTTCACCTTACGGCCCTGTTCGATCGGCTTGGTGGGCTCGCGCATCTGCATCATCGATTCGTCGACGATCATCGTCGGCGCGTTGTGGACCACCAGCTGACCTATCTCCAGCTCCGGAATCACCGACGGACGGGCGGCTACCCTGCCGGTGCTCGTGACGATCTCCAGCGAGTCAGAAACGAGGGGCACGATGTTCAGATCATGGGCGATGTCAGACGCCAGCATCGTCATGCTGGACCCCGTGTCCAGCCAGAAGTTGTAGACGTTTCCCTTGATGGTCACCGGAATGAGCGGAGTTCCCATCGCCGATACCGACATCGGCAGAAGCATCGACGAGGAGCGGAAGTTGAGCGTCTTGGGCGGAACCCGTCTGAACGCCAGTGCCCACAGCTCGATGCCCGCGCGATCGGTGCGATCGGCTTTGGATTGGTCCGGCTCGTCTCGCATCGCAGCGAGCGCGTCCCACTTTTCCTGATACTGGAGCGTGGCCGTGTAAATCACTCTCGAGCCCGTGCGAAGGATCGAATCCTTCGCCGTACTGCGCAGCACCGCGAATCCGCGCTCCGCCTTGTTGATGTCTCCTTCCATCAGGTCCTGCAGGGATTCGGCGAACTCCTTCTCCGACTGCGTGGTCGCAGCCTCGACCGCCTCGTGCGGGTGCAGCTCGGCAAGCGCTTCCCAATAGTTGACGCGGTGCGCCGGACGTGGCACGCCAGAATGGAAGCAGGCGGAGATTGCGATCGCCGCGATCGGTGCGTACTTCATTAATCGTCGATCAGAGTCACGGTGCACAAGCTAGGATGCGGTACCGGGATATTCCACACGAGTTTTGCACCGGCTGTATCTTTGACTACCGCACTCGACGCCGCGACGCGAACGCGTTCCCGGCGAGATCAACCCTGCTGGACAGAGACGAGATGAGCGACAAGATCGACAAGACCGACGAGGAGTGGCGCAAGGAGCTCACCGCGGAGCAGTATCGCGTTGCGCGCAAGAAAGGAACCGAGCGAGCATTCAGCGGCGAGTACCATGACAGCAAGAAATCCGGCACGTACCAGTGCGTGTGTTGCGGCACGCCGTTGTTCGATTCCGACGCCAAGTTCGATTCCGGCACCGGTTGGCCGAGCTTCACAAAGCCCGTCACCGACGAGAACGTGCGCACCGAATCGGATTCGAGCCTGTTCATGAGACGAACGGAAGTCCTGTGCGCGAAGTGTGACGCGCACCTCGGGCACGTGTTCGACGACGGCCCCGGACCGACACACCAGCGTTACTGCATCAACTCCGCGTCGCTCAAGCGCGAAGACCGATAGCGGCCTGACGCTAACTGCTCTGGCATCTTTGCCGGTGCGTCGGAGTAGATCCTTCTTCGGCGGCAACAGTTAGCTCGGCCAAGTGTTGCCTCCGAAGAGGACACCCTCGCCGACCCAAACAAGGATGCCTCCGAAGCGAGAACCCGTTCGCGAAGCCACGTATCTACGGCCTCAACACCATGACAACCGGCGCGCTTTCGTTTCCGCTGCGGTCCACCGCGGATACACTCACGGCGTCCGCATAGGCACCGCCCGCGAGCCGCGGCAGCAAGTAGAACCGCTGTAGACCCGGCACGACATCAGTGGTCCAGTCGTTCCCCACCCTGGATCGAATCAGCCATAGCCACGTCGGCTCGGTTCCCTGCGGCTGGAGCGAGAGCGTGCTCGAGAGCGTCGCCGCGTCGCTGCCGACGTGCACGATCGGAGCAAGCGGGGGAACGCTGTCGAGCCATGGCGATGCGGGAACGAGCGTCTTGCTGGCGTAGGGACCCGCCATGAGCTTCCGCGGCAGATCGTCGCCGTTGCCCATCAGAGTGTGCATGCTGAAATACACATTACCGGTGGCGCCGGACTGCGCCCGGGTCAGCGCGATCTGATTCAGTATCTCTTCCGCCAGCCATCCCGACGGCGTGCCCGTCACCTTGTCGACGTAGTTGCCCGGCCAGATGTGCCTGCCCCTCGCGTTCTGCTCCACCCACCATTGCAGCAGGACCGGGTAGCTCAGATCAGGACGGTCGGTCGGCCAGTAAAGCTGGGGAGTGAAATAATCCGCCCACCCGTTCAACACCCATTTCCGCGAGTCCCCGTAAAGCTCGGCGTACGAATCGAATCTTCCCTCCGTTGCCGGCGGATAACCCGGACGCCAGACTCCAAATGGGCTGATTCCGAACTTCACCCACGGTTTGCTCGCTTTGATCCCGACGTACACCTGGTGGATCAGACTGTCCACATTTGCGCGTCGCCAGTCGTCTCTCGACAGCGATCCTCCCGATGCGCGGTAGCGTCGCCAGCTCTTCGCGTCGGGAAAATCGATCGTATTGCCTCGCCTGTCCTTCTCCTTGTATGGATAGAAGTAGTCGTCGATGTGAACGCCGTCGATGTCGTAGCGCTTGACGACGTCGAGCACCACACGGATCGTCTGCTCGCGCACCGCGGGCTCACCGGGATCCATCCACAGATTACTTCCGTACCGCTTCACCAGCTCTGGATGCGTGACGCTGATGTGATTCCGCGATGGAGTCGACCTGGCGGAAGGATGACGCGCGCGGTAAGGGTTGAACCAGGCGTGCAGCTCCAGACCGCGCCGATGCGCTTCATTCACGGCGAATTCGAGCGGATCGTAGTACGGATCCGGCGCCCGTCCCATCTTGCCGGTCAGATACTCCGACCATGGCTCGTACGGCGATGCATAGAGGGCATCAGCAGCCGGCCGGACCTGAAGGATCACGGCGTTGAGTCTGAGCTGCACCGCTCGATCAAGGATCTCGGTCAGCTCCTGCTGCTGCTGGCGCGTCGACAGCCCCGGCTCCGACGGCCAGTCAATATTCCCGACCGTCGCTACCCACACCCCTCTGAATTCGCGCCGAATCGGCGGCGGGGGAGCCAGATTTTGTACCGAACTTACCTGGGACTGTCCGCACGCAGCATCGAAACTGCTGAGCACGAAAAGTGAAAGGGTCAGCGCGCGGAGTTTGGTTTTTAGCATAGGACAACAATGTAAATCAGATGCGCACCAAACGGTTCGTCATCATCTCGATTCCTCTTGTCGCCGCATGCAAATCTCCTAAGCCGGCCGAGCAGATGGATTCCATCCAGTCCTGGCTGGGTACCGCGACCATGGTGGGAGATGCATGGCTCCGGCATGGCACGCCCGACAAATACAGTCGCCATACCCTGGAGCTCTCGCACGAGAATTTGCTCAAGATCTCCGTCGATCTGATCAAAGCGCCGCCACAATCGGTGGATTCAGCGACGCTCGACCAGGTTCTGACCAGGAGTCGGGATCGTGTCGGTCAAATGGCCCGACTGATAGAGGCGAAGAACGCACCCGCATTCGCCCGCCAGCTCGATTCACTGAGCGCCGATCAGAAGGTCATGAAGCAGCTCGCCGACAGGACCCGGTTGACGCAATGAAGAAAATGCTGTGCAACGCTCGGCATCATTACGAGCATGGGCGGTTCTCTCGAGATCGATGGACGTTGGCGTCGAGCTTCTGCTAGGCACCAAGGTGTGTGACATCGATGGCGAGACAGTCGGACGCATAGAAGAGATCCGCGTAGAGAGAAAGGGAAGTGCCCTGTTGGTCGGGTCTTACCTCATCGGCGTATCCGCCCTGATCGATCGCTTATCGGCCTGGACACTCGTGCGACCGATCAAGCGCTTGTTGAGCGCCCGGCACATTTATTCCCTGTACGAGGTTCCCTGGCAGGACATGGACTTGAGCAACCCCGACCGACCGCAGGTGCGAACGGCCAGGCGCGACATCCTTCGCGTGAGGTGAGACTATGGCAATCGCGACTATCAACCCGACAACCGGCAAAACCGTTCGCACATTCGAGCCGTTTTCCTCCGCGAGAGTGAGTGAGTGTCTCGATCGCGCGAGTGCTGCCTACCGTGAGCACCGTCGCACGACGTTCTCGGAGCGCGCCAAGCGGATGGAGAAGGCAGCATCGATTCTGGATGCCGAATCCCGCGATCTCGGGCGGTTGATGACGGTGGAAATGGGAAAGCCCATCGGGGCCGGAATCGCAGAGGCACAGAAGTGCGCGACAGCGTGTCGATACTACGCGAAAAACGCCGAGCGCTTTCTCGCCGATCAGCCGGTAGAGATGGAAGGTGGCAGGAGCTGGGTTGCGTTCCAGCCGATCGGAGCGGTTCTCGCAATCATGCCGTGGAATTTCCCTTTCTGGCAGGTGTTCCGATTTGCGGCGCCCGCGATCATGGCCGGCAATGTCGGGGTTCTAAAGCACGCTTCCAACGTCCCCCAGTGCGCGCTGGCGATCGAAGATGTTCTTCGGCGCGCAGGCTTCGCCGACGGCGTTTTTCAGACTCTGCTCATAGGCTCGGAAGTGGTCGAAGGGATCGTCGCGGACAACCGGATCGCTGCTGTCACGCTGACAGGCAGCGAGGGAGCCGGCCGATCGGTTGCCGGCGCCGCGGGAAAGAATATCAAGAAATCTGTCATGGAGCTGGGTGGCAGCGATCCCTTCGTGGTAATGCCGAGCGCGAATCTGGAGCAAGCGGTATCCACGGCTGTGACCGCCCGCATGATCAACAACGGTCAGTCATGCATCGCCGCGAAACGCTTCATAATCCACGAGAAGATCTACGACGATTTCTTGAAGAGATTCGTGGCGGCTGTATCCGCCCTCAGGATCGGCGACCCAATGGATGAGAAAACGCAGCTCGGCCCGCTGGCTACGGCAGAGATTCGTGATAGCCTCGATAAGCAAGTGAAGGCGTCAGTCGCCGCGGGAGCGCGGGTCGCCACCGGCGGTAAGAAGCTCGAACGCGAAGGGTTCTTCTACGCGCCGACTGTCGTGACTGACATTCCGCCCAACGCCCCTGCGGCGCGCGAGGAACTGTTCGGGCCCGTCGCATCAGTATTCAAAGCAAAGGATCTGACCGACGCCATTCGCATCGCGAATGGAACCAGCTTCGGGCTGGGCGCAGCCGCGTGGACACGTGACGCCGCGGAGCGCGACACGTTAGTCGCCGAGATTGAGTCGGGGTCTCTCGTCATCAACGGAATGGTGGTGAGCGATTCACGCCTCCCGTTCGGCGGCGTCAAGCACTCCGGATTTGGACGAGAGCTAGGCGAATTCGGGATTCGGGAATTCGTCAACATCAAGAGCGTGCGAGTTATGGAAGGGCAGACGGAAACGGGATCCGCCACCGAGTAGTCAACGCGCGGTCAAAGCTCCATCACCAGGCGCACGTCCGGGTCAAGCGCCGCGGGTGCGGTGCGCCGCGTAAGCCACGACACCAGGAAGAACACCAGAAACGACGCGACCATCGCAACCGCTGACGCAGTTACGCCTGCGGGGAAGGTGAAAAGCTTGCGATACGCGGCGCTCTCGAGGGCGAGAGTCACAACCAGCCCCGTCGCGATCGATGCCATCGCGCCCGCTCGTGTCGCCCCCTGCCAATTGAGTCCCACCGCGAGTGCGGGCACCAGCGTAGATGCAAACAGTCCCCACCCGAAGATTCCGAGAAAAGCCACCGTCGTACCGGAACGCTGCGCGGTGATCGCTGCGGCAATCCCGATCAGAACCGTTATCGCTCGTCCCCAGCCGAGCTCGTTCTTTACCCGCCGGCCAAACGCGATCGGCAGATCGTGCGTCACGATCGCTGCGCCGATGTTGATGAAGGAATTCGCCGCGCTCATCGTGGCGGCCGCCACTCCCGAGAATACGAGCGCCGCCAGAATTATCGGGGTGACGTTGAGGAGAAGACTGGGCGTCGCCTGGTCCGGGCTTGCGAGCGGCTGCAGTCGTCCGCTCAGGACGAATGCCTTCACGCCGACACCCACGCTGAAATAGAGAAGGAGCACCAGCACCAGGCCCAATGTCTTGAGCAGCGGATACCATTTTAGCTGGAGCGGGTCGCGCAGCATATAGTACTTGTGCACGGCCTGCGGCTGGCCCAGCGATCCCATTGAGAACACGAAGAAAAATGACAAGGCGGCGAGTGGAGTCAGTTTGCCCCACGGGCCAAGGAACGTTGGGTCGTGCGCGAGTATGGTATGGGATATTGTCCCGAGGCCACCGCCGTAACTCAACACGAAGGAAAACATGAGGACCGACGCGACCGCCATCAGCATCCCCTGAAAGACATCGTTGTAGATCCCGGCGAGAATTCCGCCCGACGCCGAATACGCGAGCGTCACTCCCATCCCGATCCAGATGCCCCAACCGAGTCCCACGCCAAAAATCGAATTGATGACCACGCCCATGGCGAGCGCGTTCGTCGCCATGTAGCCGACGATTCCGACGAGCATCGCGACCGCGGCGAGTCCCTGCGCTGCCGGTGAGCGGTAGCGGGCGCCAATGGCGTCCGGGATCGTGATGAGGTTGCGCGCCTCGCCAAGCAGACGCATGCGCTTCGCCAGCACCCATGCTCCCATCACGTTCGTGACAGCCGCAGGAAGAACGATGTACATCGCGCCGAGTCCGACGGCGTAGATGAATCCTGGACCGCCGATAAAAGCAAAACCTGACACCGAGACGGATACGGACGCGACTGTGAGGGCAATCAGTCCGATTCCCTTTCCCGCCACGAAGAAATCGCTGGCGGTGCGCGTTCTTCGCGCGGCCCATACGCTGATCGCGACTACCACCGCGAAGTAGAGAACACCGACGGCAATGACCGCTGGCTGAGCGGCGCTGGGCAATGCCACCTGGAGAAGTGTGATCGGAATCGACACCCCGATCATTCGGACGACTCTGGGTCCGATGCGTCGCTCGCGAGCGACGCGCGGCCTCTG
>JBDTIV010000073.1:0-3149 GCA_039936175.1 Gemmatimonadaceae bacterium
CATGAGGAAGCCGTAATGCCTACCAAGAAAGTACCATCGTTCAAGACGATTCCCGCTGGCACACCAGTATCCTGGCACTACCGTAGCGCTATCGGTCACGGCACCGTTACCGGCGTCCACAAGCGCGGCACCACGGCCGCCAACACGATGTACTCAATCAAAGAACATGACCACCATCCGGGCGAACCGGCGGTCGTATTCCATTCTGGCAAAGCACTGACTCGCACGGCGAAGTAGAAAGCGCCAATTGCCGGCGCTCGAGCACCGCGGGCTCGCGGTAGGCCGTCAAGGGCCAGGAAAAGCAGGAGCTACGGCGGCGCCACAGCTCGCACCTTCGCCTTGATGTAGTCGCCGCACATCCGCGTGATCGTATCGATACTGATGGACTTGGGGCATGCCTCCTGACATTCACCGAACCACGAGCAGGCCCCGAACCCCTCTATATCCATCTGCTCCACCATTCGTACCACTCGGGTGTCACGCTCCGGTTGTCCTTGCGGCAAAAGCCCTAGGTGCGTGATCTTGGCCGCGGCAAAAAGTGATGCGGAACCGTTCGGGCACGCCGCGACGCATGCGCCGCATCCTATACACGCAGCCGCGTCCATCGCATCATCCACAGCGGTCTTCGGAATCAGAATGGCATTCCCATCCTGTGCGCCGCCCGTACTGGCGCTGATATAGCCGCCGGCCTGAATTATCCGGTCAAACGCGCTGCGGTCGACCACCAGATCCTTGATCAGCGGGAACGCACGAGCACGCCACGGCTCTACCAGGATCTCGTCCCCATCTCGAAACGATCGCATGTAAAGCTGACACGTCGCTGTGGCCAACTCCGGCCCGTGTGCAACCCCGTTGATCATGACGCCACACGCCCCACAAATCCCCTCTCGGCAGTCACTATCGAACGCAATCGGTCGTTGACCCGCAACGGTGAGCCGCTCGTTCACCGTGTCGAGCATCTCGAGAAACGACTCATCTGGCGAGACGTCGACCGCCTTGTACGATTCGAGCTTGCCTGCTGAATCGGGCGACGCCTGTCGCCATACCCGTAGAGTGAAATTCATGGTGCTGGTGGATGGGTCTGCTTAGCCGTCGTCATTCGGGTGAGGAACACGGTGAGTGCGTTTCCAAAGCTCGGCCTCCATAGCACGCTCGGCTTCGCGCGCCCCGCGCTGGTCGGGTTCGCGCGCCGTTGGCATGTGATTGTGACCTGCGGGCATCGGTCCACCGAGCTCCTCGCCCGGTGTCACGCGAAATGCCCGTCCTTCGCCGGGATGGTCAACCGCCTCCTGGAAGCGGTGTGCCTTGACGGCGATTTCTGTCAGAAACGCATCGAACTCCGCAACTCCGATGGCTTCAACAAGCCCAGGCACCAGGCCCTTGATGAGGACGAGTCGTTCACCCGCGGAGAGCTCGAGGCAGCGATGCACGAGCTCGCGAATTGTCGCGTTATCCAGCCACTCGTAGAAAGGACTGTGCCGGGCATCGACAGGAGCATCTGGGCCCGACTCTGGATTATCCATGTGATCCTCTATCTGCTCTCGCGCTTAGCGGGTTGGCGTGGGGCAGCTACAGAAAGCTCCGCGAACAAGACCGGATCTGCGCTCCGGTCGAGGTTCGGCCGCGCCGCGATTCTGGACGCTGTCGCGAGCGCGCGGAACTCTATCCGCCGCTCAACGCGCTCGACGCCGACCCTATCGGTTTCACACTTCTCGCAGTCCGGTTCGTGCGATCGTGCCTGGCGGACGAACACCTCCGCGCGCTCGAGCGGCCACGCCTTCCGGTCAGCGTACATGCGGAGCGTCGTGGCAGTGCAGCTCCTCAGCGCTGTCAACAAGTACTCGTACGGCGTCGGGCCGACATCAGTTCCGCCGAGCGCAACTGGCTCGTCGGCCGCAAATTGATGGGATCGCGCGCTCACTTCCGTGCGGAATCCCTTCCGCCCGATTCGACTGACTACCCAACTGCCGCCGTCTTCACCGTTTGTCGTCACGCGCCAATTCCTCACGATTCATCGAATGTCGCACGGATGTGGGTCCCATCGGAGTATGTGCAAGCTTCGTTTGTCTCGCTACCTCGATGGGGGCATCCACGATCCCGAACGATGGGCGGCCGATCTCACCGCGGGCTTCCAGGCGCGCGAGAAGCAAATAGAAGTACAGCATCCCGCGCTGCGGACCGAGGGCATCGAGCACGCTTCGGGCATCGAACGGTGCCGATCCCGCGACCAGTGCGATGTTGCTGGCGACGCTGGTGTCGTTGGCCGGGAACACGTCCAATCGGCCCAAGCCGCGCAGCAGAATGACGGCGGCCGTCCACGGGCCGATCCCCTTGATTTGACGAAGCATTGCCGCTGCATCCGCACTCGTGCACTTTTCCAATATTGTCGCGTCGAGCGCGCCGGATGCGAGCGCTTCGGCGACGCGCCGCAACGTCGCGATCTTGTTGGCGCTGAGTCCGATTGTCCGAAGGAGATCGTCTGGTGCGCTCTGAACGCTTTCGGCGGTGGGAAATGCGTACAATGGCATCGGCACGCCATCGGTCGTCACAGATCGCCCCAGCGCAACAATCAGGCGCTGCATGATCGTGCTCGCCGCACGAAGACTCACTTGCTGGAAGACGACCGCGTTGGCGCATGCTTCCCAGAGAGTGGGATAGCGAGGCGGCTTTACACCGTGCATGCGCTTCATCAGGGGTGCTAGCCAGGGAAGCCGTGCAGCCGACCGATTGAAGTCCGAGAGATCGCAATCGCCTCCGAGCATCCGGCGCACGCGCTCGAAAACCCCAGCCTCTTTGCTCGTATCACCATCGATTGTGATGCGGAGCAAGCCCTCGTGACGAATCTGCGTGGCGCGTACAATCACAGGTTGCTGAAAACCGGAGAGGGCGCGCACATATTGTCCTTCCGGTGTGAGTAGATCGACGACATTTGTAGAGAGCCGCCGGAGCACGCTCACGGTCAGATCGAGGCGGTATGGCTTGACGACGGGGATCTCATGCACCTGCATCAACGTCGAATCGGCCGGCCCCGAGATTGCAACATTTTCATCACAGGCATTTCACCAGCGAGCAAGTGGAGTACGGAAATGGCAAAAAAGCGCTTCAAGCATGGCGACCACGTCAGTTGGAATTCAGAGGCCGGCCGCGTA
>JBDTIV010000074.1:0-11868 GCA_039936175.1 Gemmatimonadaceae bacterium
GTCGAAGCGCGTGTAGCCACCCAGTCCAACGAGATTCGCGTCGTCGACATACGCCCCGCTCTGCGACGACGCGATCGCACTCGCGGTGAGTCCGTGCCAAAGCGTGGTGCTGACGCCCGCGGATGCAATGCGCCGCGGAATCGCCTTCAGTTGCTTCCCATCGTTCGCGCCTTCGACCGCGACCGCCTGCTGTTGCGCGAAATTCCCGAACGCGAACCAGCGCCGACTGACATCCCAGGTGACGCCGAGCTCGGCGCCGCGGTGGAGACTCTTGCCGATGTTCACGTAGCGGAAGTTGGCGAAGTCGAAGTCCAGCTCGTTTCGCATCTGTTGCCGGTACAAAACCGCGGACCAGTCGAGGCGGGATCCTTCCCCGAGGTTCCAGGTTTGGTACAACCCGCCCTCGATCGACGTGCCGCGCTGTGGGACGAGATTAGGGTTAGACACCGTCGCCGAAAAAGGCGGCACCGGGATTGGAATTCGGCGATCGTCGAAAAGTTGATCGAGCGTCGGCGACTTGAACGCGCGTCCCGCCGAGAGAAAAACGTTGGTCGCCGTCGATTGCGACGCGGGCAGTGCAACATTCACCGCCACGCGCGGACTCACCGCGTCGTGAGTCTTGCGCTCGGAACTCCCGTTCGACGCGCTGCTCGGCACGAATTTGTCGGCTTGATGATCGACGCGCGCGCCGAGTGAAAAGCGAATGGGCTCGACGGGTCGGAGCTGCCAATGCATGAATCCCGCGACCGAGCTTCTCGTCGCCCTCGATGGCGGAGCTGCAGCAGCCGCAACACCATCGGAATTGGCGTAAGCTGCGGCACCGCCGGCGACGATGTCGGAGTAGCGCGAAGTGAGTCGCCCCGACGATGCATCCGCTCCGGCGACGAGCCGGCCGAAGTCTCCCGGCGTATCGTCGCCGAGCTCGAGCTGCGCCGAGGTGAGCGCCCGTGACGCGCTCGTGCGTCGAAGCTTCGTG
Organism: Gemmatimonadaceae bacterium; assembly: GCA_039936175.1. Taxonomy (GTDB): domain Bacteria; phylum Gemmatimonadota; class Gemmatimonadetes; order Gemmatimonadales; family Gemmatimonadaceae; genus UBA4720. The sequence continues at coordinate 977 of JBDTIV010000074.1, forward strand.
TCGGCAAAAGTTGTCGAAAGCGGAAGCGTCTTCACCGTTCGCGACGTCGCGTACTCGCCGACAGCGTATCCGGATAGTTTTGCCGGTCCGATCAGTCGAGTGCCGTTGATTCCCGCGCGATCCACCCGATCGGAAAGATTGTCGAAGCGAAAAAACCCGTTGCGTGCGCGACGGTCAGTCGCGGTGGAAAGAAGCGGTCCCGGATCCTTGAACTCGCGGCCGTGGAGCAGAATGAATCCCGCCAGCGAAGAGGCGGTGCCGTACTTCTCGAGCTTTGCATTCACGTTCGATGCGCGCGAATTCTCGCCCGAGCGGTATCCGTTCGACGACCGGTAATCGGCGGCAATTCCTGTCGCGGCGCCGGCGCCAAGATTGTGGGTCGCCTCGAGCGCACCGTCGGCAACTCCGTAAGATCCACCCGCGGCGCGCCACGACAATTCTGGTGTGGCAACGGGAATCAATTCGTTGAGTGTTCCCCCGACGGCGGCATCACCATGCATGTACGACGTCGCACCGCGCACGAGCTCGATGCGACTGAACGCACTCGGCGGCAGCATCGTCCAGTCGACCGCACCCGAGCCCAGCGCGGCGATCGGGACGCCATCGATCTGGGCGGAGACGTAGTCGGTCTCGCCTCCGCCGTAAAACCCACGGGCGATGATGCGAGGGTTGCCGCCGAGCGAGCTGGCGTCGATGACTGCAATGCCGGGGACGACGGTGAGAGCAGAGCCGATGGAGCGGAAGGGGAGGGCGCGGATCCAGGAGTTCGGGATCACGTTCACTGCCGCTGTCGAGACTCGGATGGTGGTCGAGGCTCGGTCCGGCGTTACGACGACGGTGTCGAGGTGGGGGATTGATGCCGAATCGCGTTGCGCCCCTGCGGGAGAAGGGCACAATCCGATTGAAAGTGTGAGGGCCGTCGCTAGGCGTGAGGTGTTGGGCAAATCGGGTCGATCCCAGAGGTTTGTCGGGTGTTAAAGGTCGTCGATGGAACTGCAACTGAACACTACCTGCTGGGGGCTTTCGGCGGAGCGGCCTGGGGCTGCGTGCAGTTTGTGGTTACTCACCCGTAGCCCGAAGCCGCTCCGCGGATAGCTCCTGGCCGGTCGTGTTCATTTTGCAGTTTCCTGGCTGGTCGTGTTCAGTTGCAGTGCTCGAGATTTGGTTGTGGCCCGCTGGTTATTGAGGGAATGAGACGATGTTGGATCTCGTGGTGTCGCGATTTATCGTGCGGGGTGCCGGATTTCAAGAAGCTCCACGTTTGGCAGAAGTCTCACGCCCTGTCGCTTGCCGTTGATCGTGCGAGCAAGAAGATACGAGGTTCGCGCTACGCCTCTCTGCGCAGCCAGATATTCAGAGCGGCGACATCGATAGCCGCGAACATCGCCGAGGGACGTAGGCAAGTGAGTCAGAGGGAATTCGGGAGATTCCTGCGTTACGCGCTCAACTCGGCGTCGGAGCTCGAGTACCACATAATTCTGGCACGCGACACGAAGGTGATCCCGGACGACGAGTGCGTTTCGTTGCTGGATCAGACGATCACTGTTCGGAAGATGCTTTACGCACTACTCAAACGGGTCGCGGAGAACGATACCAACGCGGATTCTCAAAAGACGAACTGAACACGACCTGCTTGGAGTTGTGGGCGGAGCGGCCATGGGCTACGCGCGTGAGTGAGAGGTGCCCCTCCCGTAGCGCCGAGCCGCTCCGCCGAAGGCCCCAAGCCGGTAGTGTTCAGTTTGCAGTTGTAATTGTTCAGTCCGCAGTCGCCCGCTCCAGCAACTGAATCTTCTGCCATATCCTGCTCGAAAGCGCGCTCGTAAGCGCCTCGATCTCATTCACCTCCGCCAACACAACGTCATCTTTGAACCGCTGAACCAGCAGCGCCGACAACTTCCCGGTCAGCGAGAGGAGGTCCGTGCAGTAGTCGAGGTAGCGGAGGAGCGACTGCGGGTTCATCGCTCCCTTCGGACTTTCGGTGATCTCTGGCTCCGGCAACCGCCGGCCCGCCGGATCCTTCGCCAGCTGATGCATGTCGACTACATGAGCGAGGCTTCTCAGCTCGTGCAGAACCCCGTGTGCCCGCCGCCGCTTCAGGTTGGTCTCGAGACGAAGGAGGAACAACACCGCCACGCCAACGACCGCCGCAATGTTGCAGACGGCCGCTATCGACTGCACGTCCGAGAATTTGTGAGCTCCCTCGGGCAGCTCCACGCGCGGGCCGGCCAGGTACAGCACCAGGATCATTCCCGCGATCAGCAAGCCGGCGAAGATGCGTATCGGCCAGTTAGTCGCAATCAGATATTCCGCGCACTCGCCTACCTCGCCAGCGACCGCGATCAATTCTTCCGCCACTCTGCCCAGACCGGAATCCGGAAACTGGTTCTCTATCCGGTCCCTCAGCGCCGTGAGGGTGGCGATGATCCGCGATTCGTCGAGCTTCCGGAATTCCGAGGTAGTCATCCAGGCAGGTATGGTTCGAATAGTCTGTTGAACGGCAACAGAACAATACCTGCCTGGGGCTGTGGGCGGAGCGGCCGCGGGCTGCGCGCGGGATTGGTGGTCGTCCCGTAGCGCACAGCCGCTCCGCCGATAGCTCCAAGCCGGTAGTGTTCAGTTTGCAGTTTCAACAACCCGGTGCGCAGGACCCTCCGATTGGATAGAGTTAAAGCTTCAGACGAGGTCTCAATGAACCTTCCAAAATACGCGCTGCCAATTTCAGCGACGGCCATGCTCGCGCTTTTCGCCTGCTCGAACGCCTCCAAGGGAAAGAAAGGGGCGTCGGGGCAGGACACCGACACCGTCGCCGAGGCTCGCTCCAATGGTGAGAGCCTCCAGACCGTTTCCGCGGCTGGATGCGACAAGTCTCTCTGGCAGCACGTGTACGATCCCGGCCGTCTCCAGCAGCTGTCGCCGTGCATCAGCGTCGTCGGAACGGTGGACGAATCCAGCGTGGACGCCGATGGAGATCAGCATTTTCTGATCAAGCTGGACGCGGCCGATCAGCATCTGATCAACAAGCGGAACACGAAGAAAAAGGGTGGCGATCTCGTCGCCGAAATCGTGTGCGCGAATCCCACCACGATGAAGAAGGTAAAGTCAGCGTGCGCGGGCTACACGAATTCAATCCCGCTTCCGACGGTGGGCAGCCGGGTCAAGGTGACGGGGACGTACGTCATCGACTCGCACAATGGATGGGCCGAGGTGCATCCGGTATCCAGGGTCGAGAACGGGTCCTGAAATTCAAACCTGATTCTCAAAAAGCGAACTGAACACGACCTGCTTGGGGCTGTGTGCGGAGCGGCCATGGGCAACGTGAGTGAGCGGTGAACCTCCCGTAGCCCACAGCCGCTCCGCCGAGAGCCCCAGCCGGTAGTGTTCAGTTGCAGTTCCCTCGAGTTATTTCTCCAGACTGATGACGGGCGAAAGGGGGTCATAACGCCTGCGAGGTGAAAGCCCAGTGGTTTTTTCTTTCAGACCATGAGCCCTATCCCGCCCGAAAGGACCGGAATCAAAACGACCGATCGTCCGCGCGGGCTAGTGCTGGTGATGCGCGGCCCCCATCGCGACCGTGTACGGTGCCCCCGGAACGCATTTGAGCGCCGAGTTTGTGGAGGTGAACATGCCCTTCGGATTGTGCTTCCAGAACCATACGTGCAGATCGTAGTGGCGAAGCGACGTTGGCATGATCGGTTCATGACCATCCATTGGTCCCGCCAACGTGTGACCGAAGATGCTGGGCACCTTGCCACCGGCAGCGGCGACCGGCACGAACCACTCGGCGCCCGCTAGCACGAGCCTGTTTCCGACCGGCTCGTAAATGAGGACCTGCGGCTTGGTCGGATCGAGATTGGGCCCGATGTTGGCGGTGTTGAGAAAGTGGACTCCCATGGCGCCGGCGGGATACTCGATGTTGCCGTCTGTCATCCCCGTTGGGAAATCCATGCAAGCGACCGTTGAGAAATATCCGTCCTTTATAGCGGCGAACGGATCGCTGTACTTGGAGAGCGCGGCTCGCGACGCGGCAAGATCCGGAGACAGTGCCGCCGTGGATGCCGCAGTCTGCGCACGGGCTGAAGCGGGTGATACGACAGCTAAAGCGGTGAAAATGAGAAGCAGACAGGGAAATAGGCACTTGTTCGGCGTGCGTGCGGACACTTGGACTCCTGATGGGTGGGGAGCACTAGGATGCCGATGCCCGGGTGATTGGGCAATGGCGCATCGCCTCAGCGGAATGGAACGACAGTCCGCAATAGGAATGAGGTACGACGCGAACCTCTGACCTCGCACCTACTACCTCGCACCACCCACCTAGCTCTCTTCGCAGTGGGTTTTTGCATTTCTTGTCGACGAGCACTCACGGAGCTCACCGCGGCCACCAGCCGCTCCGCCGACAGCCCCCGGCCGGTGGTGTTCAGTTGCAGTTTTCACCTCCCTCAGACACGGAATGTGGGCTTGTGGCGATATATCGCCAGATATAGCTTTTTCACAAAGATATATCGCCAGTACTATCACAGACGCCGACTGGCGTCCGACTGGCTCGATAAATCGACTGGAGGAAGCTCAAATGTACGGTAACAGATGCGGGCCCCGTGTCGCATGGGCGTTCGGGATGCGCCCCGAGAACTTTGGATTTGATGCAGGCGCGTTCTGGGGAGGGCGCGGCAAGTCGCGCGGCGGACCGTTCGGCGGGTCGAGGATGTTCGACCAGGGGCACCTCAAGTTCGTGATCCTTCGCCTGCTCGAGGAGAAGCCGCGTCACGGCTATGAGATAATCAAGGAGATCGAGGAGCGCTTCGGCGGGATGTATTCGCCGAGTCCGGGAACCGTCTACCCTACCCTGACCATGCTCGAGGACTTGGGCTATGCGAGAGCGAGACCCGAGGAGAGTGGCAAGAAGATCTACGAGATCACCGACGAGGGCCGCGCCCACCTCGCCGAGAACCAGCCGCTGATCGACGACATCTTCTCGAAGATCGCGGACTTCGCGCAGAGCATTTTCGGCGAGCCGATGATGGAGGTGCACCGCGGCTTCAAGAACATTGGGAAGGCGATATACGCTTCCAAGAGCGCATCCAGGACTCCGGAGCAGATTCGCAAGATCAGGGAGATTCTGGACAAGGCTGCGGCGGAGATCGAATCGATCTGAGTTGGCGCGAGGACTGTCGCGAGTATTGCTGCTTTCAGGTTTCAGGTTTCAGCTTTCAGCTTTGAGGTTCCCGTTATCCGCTGCCCGTTACCCGTTTATTGAGAACGGGCAACGGGCAACGGGCACCTCGCGCCTCCCTCCTGACAGCTCACGGCTTGCGGTTAACGGGACCCAAACCCCGAAACCGACGATTGCCGTTTGACGCGGTGTGCTGAATATTCTCCGGCTGCCCCCTTTTTCGCCCGCGCGCAATGCCTGATACCAAGATCGCTGACATAGGCAAGTACCACATCATCGAGCTCGTTGGCGAGGGCGCGATGGGGGTCGTGTACAAAGCCACGGATTCGGTCCTCGACCGCACCGTCGCGATCAAGGTCATGAACGAGTCGATCGCGCGGCAGGACGATCTCCGCAAGCGATTCCTCCACGAAGCCCAGGCCGCCGCATCACTCCAGCATCCCAACGTCGTCTGCATCTACGACCTCGGCGATTTCGGCGGACATCTTTTTATTGCCATGGAGTTCATCCAGGGCGTCGACCTCGAGAAGCTGCTCGAGATGGGTGAGCCCCTCCCGCTCCAGGCCCGGATCGACATCATCATCGACGTTCTCACCGGACTCACTTTCGCCCACAAGCGCGGGATCATCCACCGCGACATCAAGCCCGCCAACATCCGCGTCACCGAAGATGGCCGCGCGAAGATCATGGACTTCGGCGTGGCGCACCTGGCGTCGTCGAGCATGACGAGTACGGGATCGATACTCGGCACGCCGACGTACATGGCGCCCGAGCAGATCACGGAAGGGAAGACCTCGCCGCAGACCGACATCTTTGCCGCCGGCGGAGTTCTCTACCAGCTCCTCACACAGATGCGGCCCTTCGAGGGGCCGACCCTACAGAATCTGTTCTTCAAGATCATCACCGAGACGCCGAAGCCGGTGAGCCAGCTGATGCCTGGACTTCCGCCCGCGCTCGACCGCATCGTCGCCAAGGCAATGGCAAAGGAACCGTCGGACCGGTACGCGACCGCACTCGAGATGGCGAACGATCTCAGCAACGTCCGCTCGAAGCTGAGCGGCCCATCGTACCCGGCGTCCGTCTCGCTCAGTGCGTCGGTATCGGGCGCATTGGAGCTGGCAAAAAAGAAATCGCAGACGCGATCGCGGAATTTCGCCTTCGCCGGCGCGGGAGCCGTTGTCGCGCTGGCGGCGCTGATCGGATGGTCGCAACTGGTGAAGACGCGCTCACCCACCTACGTCCCAGAACCAAGGCCGACGCTGGCCGCTGGATCGCCGTCCGGAACGACACCAATTCCAGCAGTGACAGCCTCGGGTGGGACACAGAATTTGACAGCCGCTTCACAATCGCTGCCGCCCGCTCCGACGTCAGCGAACTCTTCGGCGAGCACGCCCAAGACGCGCACGCCGCCGCCCAAGGTTGCTCCTCCGAAAATCGTACCTCCCAGGGTACCGGCGAGGACGACTCAATCCCAAGCCGGATCATCTCCGCCCGCCGCAGCGCACCAACAGGTGCAGAACGTGCCTCCGCAACAGCAGGTGGCGATACCGCAGCCGCCGCCCGTTGTCGTCCAGCGTCCTGCTCAGACGCCGTTGACTGAAACCGCGGCGGCATCACCGCCGCCCGCTCCGAAGCCACCGACGACGGCTGACATCTCCCCGACCGTTCAGGCCTACGCGCGCGCGATCGAATCAAAGGACATCGGCACGGTCCGCCGCGCCTATCCCGGTCTGACCTCGGATCAGCAGCGGATGCTGGAAACGTTCTTCCAGTCGGCGCGCAGCATCGACGCCAAGCTCAGGATCGCGAACCTCGATGCCTCTCCCTCATCGGCAGAAGCGCGCGTGGTCGGGACCTACGACTTCGTGAATTCGGTGGGCAGGCAGGACAGTCAGCCAGTGAGCTTCGCGATGACGCTCCGTCGCGAGGGCTCGGCGTGGAGACTCGTCTCAGTCCACTGATCGCGCTCCAGCCAGCCGATCAGAAGGTGTACTCGATCCCCGCCGTATAAACGAGATTCGGTCTCAGGCCACCGCGATTCAGCGGAAAGAGCGTGTTCAGAACGATCGTCGTCTTTTCCGCGGGCGTCAGCTTGAACCCGAACGACCCATTCACGATGTCGTCTCGAATCGCGGGAATGTTCGTCGGATTCACCGTCCTGCGAAACGGCACGTCGTAAGTCACGATTCCGGGAAGTTTCAGCTTGCTGTCGCCCACTTGGAGCTCGGTCACCAGATCGGCGGCGAGGGTGGCCTTGTCCGACATCCGGTGGTCGAATCCGACCGTGCCCAGCACCGCGTCGTTCTGCTGCGTGCCCGCGTGGTGGAGATAGCCGGCATTCAAGTGCGGTGAGAAATCGCCGAACTTCGAGTTGAGGATCACGACGAAGCGTCCCGCGAATTTGCCGGAGCCGAGCAGGTCTTCCTGACTGCCGGTGGGAAAGCGTCCGTCGACTAGAAATGCGAAGGCCGCGTCCGGTGTCTCGCGCAGATTTACTTTTAGTCGCAGTGCGACATCCCCGAGGCCACCCGCGGATCCGAGGCTCTGCTGGCGGGCAGTGAGAACAGGATTGGTGGGCGTCCCCGCGAAGTAGTGTGCGACGCTGGTCCCGCCGAAGGGCATGATCTGCGCGTTGCTCTCGCCGCGAAAATCCGCCTGCACGATCGGGACGACGAGCCCGAAGTCAAAACGATCCGACACGCCGTAAGTGAAGTACATCGACGTCACCTGGACGTTGAGATCCATCGACAGCTTGAAATCAATGGCGTCATTCTCGAGAACGGGCACGCCGTACAGCGCGCAGTCCGCGCCGAACTGTGCGCTGCACCCCGCAAAGTCCACGTTCTCGTGGGTGAATGTGAGACCGATATTGTGCATGTCGACGCCGCGGAGCGTCGCGAACCGGAAGCCGGTTCTGCTGATTCCCGCCAGCACGCGTCCGCGTCCGAGCGTCTGCGCACGCTCGGCGAAGATGGGGCCGGCCGACGTAGAGGTCTTCACGGGCATGCCGCCTTCGAAGCGGAAAGTCTCGCCGCCGCTGGTCGAGCCGGTGGGGATGCTGCCGATGCTCGAGCCGAGGGCGTCGGTGATGAACGAGATGAGTGAGCCGTTCTCAGCGTTCGATGAGGGAATGAAATGCTTCCCGTGCACCTGCAATGACGCCGGATTGTTGGGATCGCCCGAGCCCGCGAGAAAGAGCGGATCCTGGCCGGGCCCGAAGATGAAGAGAGCGGATATCTTGTCGCGGAGGCCCTGGGCGTTGGCGCGCGATGGAATCGCGAAGGCCGCTACGCAGGCGAGGAGGATGAGCCCGCGGGTGGTGCTGAGTCTAGCAGCAAGGGTGGACATGGAAGCCTCGTCGGTGGCCGGATCGGGCGAGTAGAGGCGTAAATCATATCTGACATCCGGGGGAGCGGCAAACGGGGTGAACTGCGTGGGGCGGACCAACCACTACTCCGAACTGCTGACTAATTGCGGATCGCATCCCGTTCTTTGCAGTTGCAGCTCTCCCCGCAGTTCGCAGTTGGTTTCCCAATCTTCCTTAGTCAGCAGTTCGGAGTGGTAGCTGGCCCCCTCTCCGCGTCTCAAGTCCTCGATCCTCTGAGTGCTCGAACGAGTGCCCCTGACTCTCCTGTCCTCTCATCCCCCCAGAGAAGCAGCAGCGCCAGTATCCCGTACGTCGGCAGATGGCCCACCAATTCCCTCCACCGCAGAAACGGAAGCGTGAGGTTGAACGGAATCAGCGTCACGATGATGACAAGGCGGACGTACGTCCCGGCAATGAGCATTAGCCCGACGATCAGCTCCACGGTCCCAGCGATCAGCAGGAATCTCGTGTTATCTATGCCTGGCAGCCCGATGTAGGGGAAGAAGTTGAAGTAGTGCTCGGCCAGGAACGCGAGGCCCATCGGGACGTTCCATATCTTTTCAGTGAACGCGACTACCGTGAGTCCGATTCCAAGCGCGACGCGAAGCACCGGCACTGCGTACGGAATGAGGCCCGCCACCGGCTTGTTCAACTTGTCGAGCACCATGTCGAACGCCAGCGGCCCTCGTCCCGTTGCGAAGAGAAAGAACGCGACGCCGAGGACCTCCGTGTGCTCGATGAGGCGGAGTGGACCGAACATCGCGATGCCGGCGAGCCAGGTGAGTCCGAGCACCGCCGCGGCGGGTCGCGCGAGCGCGCCGTAGATGAAGCTCAATGCGATCGCGATCTCCAACATCCCCAGCACGCCGCCCATGAGATTGACCGGCAGCACGAGGTTGGGGACGAAGAGCTGTCTGCTGACTCCGCTCACGAGCAGCGTGACTCCCATGTGCACGCCGATGACGAGCGGCACCCACGTGAGAAGCGTGACGTAGTTCTCCCACGGCATGCCGAGAGCGATGGGCCCGGGCACGACGGTGCGTCGGCCGCGGACGCGAAAAATTAGTGTCGCAACGATCGTGACGCCGAGCGCGATGGCGACGGGGATGAGGCTGTTCGGAGAGCTCCACGTGTCGAACTGCACCGGGAACCGGGATTCATCGGTGAACCAGCGTTCGTGGAGAGTCATAGCTGGCAAAAGGTACGATTACGGTTGTGTCTGCACTACCAAGAATGCGATCCGAGAATTCAGAGGCGTAGAGCTCAGATCTCGGACAACTGCGCTAGGACCGACTCGTGTGGCGTAGAACGCCAACGATTCTTGTTCCCGGATCAGCGGTCAGCAAGTCACGACGCAGTTGTCTGAGATCTGAATTCTGTGCCTCTAACTTCTCGGATCGCGTTCTGTTGCAGTTGCACCAAGCATCCCTAAGGCGCCCGCAGCCCTACTGTCCCGGCCCAAGGTTTATCGTGAACGGCCCCTCCCCGTGCAGCTGAATCACCGTCACCCCCTGCGCCCCGCCGAAATGCGCGTGTCGCGCCGGCAGGTACATGAAATCGCCCGGCCCGAAGTTCTGCAGCGCGCTCGAGTTGGCCGTGTTCCCCATCGCCAGCTGAAACGTTCCCGACATCACGGTGAGATGCTCACCATTCGGATGCCAGTGCACCGGAAACCGATACCCAGCCGGAAACTGCAGGCGCAGCGTGTAATCTCCCTTCGCAGCCGGATTCCCGTGCAGCACGGCGATCTTGGCTCCGGGATCGAAGCCCGGCACGTTGAGATCGCTCCACACGAGTCCATTGTTCGGCGACATCCGAGTGTCCGCGGCATCCATCGGAGCGGCGGTTGCCTGAGGCAAAGGAACGCTGCTCACCGGTACATCGTATGCAACCCGCCATTGCCCGTTGATCTTTTTCCAGACGGTCAGGTAGCTGCCAGCGTCGGAGATCTTTCCCTGCGGACCATTGTATGAATCCGTGTAGGTGCCGTATTCGGTCGCGACGGTTGGACTCACGATCTGAATTTTCGTTGGAATCCAATGGAGGGTGAGGTCGGGGAGCTTCACCATGTCTCCCCACAAGCCGCGGATCGCGGCCCCGGTGGCCACCGGACTGTTGGCAAACATCACAACCGCATCGGGCGTGTGCAGCGCGGTGATCGCGTCGACATTTCCCGCGGCGATATCTCGCTGCCACCGATCCGACGCAGCGCGCACCGCCCGCTCGGCGGCCGTCTGGCTCGACGCCGCCGACGCCATCAACGCGATGCCAATGGCGGCCAGCGGAATCACTCTTCGGACGAACCCCATCGTCTCCTCCTTTGCCTGGACTTCCTGGGTGGGAAGGAACTGAAGCAAC
>JBDTIV010000075.1:0-7013 GCA_039936175.1 Gemmatimonadaceae bacterium
AGCTGCGCGGCAGCGTCTTCTACGAGCCTGGACCCTTTGGATTCGAGAAGGAAGTCGCAAAGCGCCTCGCATGGTGGGCTGACCTGAAGACAAAAGTGTCCACGCCGCCGTCACAACAGGGTGACAAACGGACGACGGCCGATGGATCAAACAACGAAAGTCCGGCGACGAGATCGGCGGACGACAGCAAGGAGAAATAGTATGCGCAACATCATGAAACGACGAGTGAAGCTTGCCACGGCAGTGCTGGCGGTTGCCGCGATCTCCGCGTGCGCGTCCCTCGGGCCACTCGGCGGTTTCGCCGAGCCGATCGTAACGTTCAAGGATCTCAAGGTGCGCGGCCTCGGGTTAAGTGGCGGAGCGCTAGACGCGTACGTCAACGTCTACAATCCGAACGGATACAAGCTCGACGCGACGCGACTCACCTACGCCGTGATGGTCGGTCAGAATCAGCTCGGCACCGGCGCGCTCGACTCGCGCTTCACCGTGCAGAATCACGATTCCACCACGATCCGGATTCCGATAGACTTCACCTATTCAGGAATCGGCTCCGCCGCGCAGCAGATGATGCAGAGCGGCTCGGTGCCCTATACCATCACGGGTGATGTGACGGTGGCGACACCCGTTGGCAGCTTCACGCGTCCTTACACGGGTACCGGACGCTTCTCCGCATTTGGCGGGGCACAGAGCACGAGGTAAAGGATCTCAAAAGAACTGATCGATCTGGCGGCCCCCGTCGAGCGAGTGATCCTCGTCGGGGCGCCGAGAAAGGGCTCGAACGCGAAGCACAGCATGTCCGAGCATCTCCAGGAGCTCGAGCGTCTGGTGGACACGGCGGGCGGGCAAGTGGTGGGAGAAGTGACGCAGCAGATCGACAAGCCCAACCCGGCGACGTATCTGGGGAAGGGAAAGGTCGAGGAGCTGACGCTGGCGATCGCGGACAAGAATGCGTCACTGATCGTGTTCGACGACGAGCTGTCACCGTCCCAGGGAAAGAACATCGAGGACGCGACGGGCCAGCGCGTGATGGACCGCGCCGAGCTGATTCTGGATATTTTCGCGACGCGCGCGCGATCGAGCGAAGCGAAAATGCAGGTGGAGCTGGCGCAGCTCCAGTACATGCTGCCGCGACTGACGCGGATGTGGGCCCACTTGGAGAAATTCCGCGGTGGCATCGGCGTGCGTGGTCCTGGTGAAACACAGCTCGAGACCGACAGACGGCTCATCAATCAGCGCATCAAGATTCTCAAAGGACGTTTGGACGACGTGCAGAAATCGCGCATTGTGCAGCGGTCGGGCCGAAAGGAAGCGTTTCGCGCGTCGCTCGTTGGATATACGAATGCTGGAAAGTCGTCCATACTGCGCGGGATCGGCAACGCTCCCGAAGTCTTCGTCGAGGACCGTCTCTTCGCTACCCTCGATCCACTGACGCGGGAGATCGACCTCGGCGAAAACTCGCACGTGCTGCTGACCGATACCGTGGGATTCATTCGAAAGCTGCCGCACAATCTCGTCGCTAGCTTCAGGGCGACCCTCGAAGAGGTGAACGAGGCGGATCTGCTGCTGCACGTGATCGACGCGAGCCATCCCAACTGGGAAGAGCAGCGCGAAGTCGTCGATCAGGTGTTGGCGGAGCTTGGCGCGAAGGAGAAGCCCGTTCTGTACGTGTTCTCCAAGATTGATGCGGTGCCTGAGGCGGACCTATTGGCGCTGCGGGAAAGGATCGGGAATCTGCTGCCCGGCCGTTCGGTATTCGTGAGCGCGCTGGCCAACGACGGAGTGGAGCCACTCAAGCGCGCGCTGCTCACGGCGGTGCGCCAGGGAACCCAGATCGCGGAGATCAGGCTTCCGGCCCAGGACGGGAAGCTGCTGGCGGAGATCTATCGCACGGGAAGCGTCCTAAGCCAGCGCACTGACGACGGCGAGATAGTGTTGCGCGCGCGGGTGGACGATCAGCTCGCGGGCCGCATCACGCGGTCCGGCGCGACCGTCGCTTACACGCGCTAATCACAGAGCGGAGTGGAGAGCGGAAACGATCTCCGCACTTCTGCGACGACGCTGTAGATACCGTTGCCAGATGGCCAGATCGCTCTGCGCGCAAGGGTCGACGAGCAATTGCCCCGGCGGATCAGGAGGCCAGGAGGGAGCCTCGGTTCGAACCTCATCTATGGCGGTTTCAATCGTATGTCGTTAAAGTAGTTACGACTTCACCAGAACGCCGTGAATTGCGGAACGGAAGATGCCAATAGGGCTGGGAAGGACTAACGGTCTCCAGCCTGCCGACCTGGTTCGAGTCAGGCAGTTGGATTTGACGCTTGGGCCAGAAATCATGAAATCAAACACAGCGTGGTACAGTATCGGACTGGCGGCTCTTGGCGTCAGCTTGGCAGCAATTCCGCTCGCTGCACAAACCGCGATTGCAGATCAGGAGCCTCACAATTTCGAGACGCGCGCTGCGCTGCAATCTCAAGTGGGCACCGCTGAGGCGAAGGGTGACAAGACCCAGGCTGCGCTCATCCAATACCGGCTCGATCACGGCGACTTTCATGAAGGTGATCGGATTGTGGTCAAGGTCCAGGGCGGAGGTGGCTTCACCGACACGCTGACGGTGAGGTCCGGAAATCGTCTGCAGCCGCCACAGATGGCCGATCTTTCGCTCGACGGAATACTTCGTTCCGAACTTGCTTCTCGCCTCACTACTTACATCGGAACCTACCTGCGTAACCCGGTCGTACAGGCGACCCCACTTTTACGCGTGGGACTCATTGGGAGCGTTGCCCATCCGGGCTATTACTATGCGCCCGCCGATCTGCCGCTTAACGATGTGCTGATGCTGGCAGGCGGCCCCGCTGCAAATGCCGACCTTGGAAAGGTCTCCATACGAAGAATGGGGCAGATCGTTTTAAATGAATCCAGTTCCCGAACGGCGCTGTCAGAAGGCATGTCGATGGACGCGCTCAACCTGCAGGCTGGAGATGAGATCTCAATCGGAGAACAGCGGCGCGTCAATTGGTCCGTAATCGTTCCTACCATTACCGGGGTTCTCGGCCTGCTGGTCGCATACACGCAACTTCATCACTGATATCTTGCAGCATGGATGAAAGCACTCCTTCTCACCACAACGTCCCGGCTCGGGTCCCGCGAGTTCAGGCACCGGTCTGGCCAGCTTCTGGAATAGCGGCGCCGGCGATACCTAAACCACCATTCGAACGGTCCTGGTCCGCCATCCGGCGGCACAGATGGATAGTCGTCGGCGTTCTCGGCCTCGCCGTGATAATCGGAATCGTGGCAACCCGATCCGTAGACCCGCAATACGAAGTGCGGGCGACTATCTGGATCGAGCCCGAAACGCCGTTGAGCGACGCTTCCGGCCCGATCAGAACGCGGGAGCTGCTGAATTCTTCGGCTTGGGTCGAATTGCTCCGCAGCTATCGGATAGTCGATGCAGTCGTTCAAAAGCTTGCCCTCTTCGTCCAGCCGGAAAAACCACGAGATTTCGCGCGGTTCTCGAACTTTGCGATCGCGAACCGCTTCCTTCCTGGCAAGTACGCGTTCCGTGTCGACCGGACAGCAAAGCGCTGGAATCTGACCAGTAAGGACGGGACGTTTTCTGACAGCGGCAGCATGGCTGACTCTGTGGGCCTTCGTGCTGGCTTGCGGTGGGTCGCGCCCGCCAGCTTGTTCGCGGGTTCGGGCAAAGACGAGATCGACTTCACGGTGTCCACGCCGCGCGAGACGGCAATCGAGCTGATGAAAGCGCTCAGCGCCGATCTTCCGGAAAAAAGCAACTTCCTATGGCTGCGTCTCCGTAGTGAAGATCCGCAGCTGGCGCAACTGACTCTGAACACATGGCTGCGGGAGTACGTCGAAGTTGCCGGCGAGTTGAAAAAGCGAAATGTCGTTCAGTTCGCGAACATACTCGGCGGCCAGCTTCAATACGCCGAGAGGTCTCTCCACGACGCCGAAAAAGCCCTGGAAGATTTCCGGGTGCACACGATTACCCTCCCGGCGGAGGGCGGGCCCGTCGCAGCGGGGTTGGAGGTAACGCGCGACCCGGCACTGAAAAGCTTCTTCGACCAGAAGATCTCATACGACGACACGCGGAACGATCGGGAAGCACTCGAAAAGGTCATCAGCGGCGCAAAAGCCGGAACTGTGCCGTGGGAGGCGGCGCTGCTCGTACCAAGCGTCGCCACCAGCCCGGGCGCCGACGCGCTCCGTAACGCGTTCACCCAATTGCACGCGAAGCAGGCGGAGCTCGCAGCCAAACGGGAGGTATACACCGATCAGCATCCCGCCGTGCTGGAGGTCGCAGCCACTGTTCAGACGCTCCAGACTCAGACGATACCTCGGCTTGCGTCAATGCTGCTCGTGCAGCTCAAGCAGCGAGAGAGCGCAGAGAATTCCCGGATAAGCGGCGCGTCACGTGAGCTGCAGGCAATCCCGACCCGCACGATCGAAGAGATGCGCTTGCGCCGTGCGGTCGCGGTATCGGAGGGACTGTACACGACTCTCAAGAGCCGATCCGCTGAAGCCCAGCTCGCTAAAGAGAGCGCGATGCCGGATGTTACCATTCTCGATTCGGCGGTGGCGCCGCTGCGGCCGATCCGAAACACCGGACCGACCCTTCTTCTGCTTGCGCTTTTCGGTGGCCTTGGCGCAGCCATCGGTCTCGCGATGCTGCTCGATACTTTCGATCCAAGGATTCAGTACGCCAAGCAGGTAACTGACGAGTTGGGATTGAGCATCGTTGGGGCGATCCCCAGGTTCCCGAAGGGCGGAGCCGATACCCGCTCGCCCGACCAGGTCTCGCAACTGATCGAATCGATTCGTACCGTGCGAATGCACATTCAGAACGCGGCCGGTTTTCCGGTTTCGATCGCCGTCACCAGCCCGTCCCCCGGTGATGGGAAGTCCTTCGTCGCAGCAAATCTGGCAATGTCATTTGCGGACGCGGGTTTTAGAACGGTGCTCGTCGACGCCGATACGCGTCGAGGCGTTCTGCACGAGATGTTTCAGCTTCCCATTGGTCCGGGTCTGACTGAATTCCTATCCAGCGCGAGCAGTCTCACGGCGGTGGTTCGTCCAACATCACATGCAAGCCTGTCGATTCTGTCTCGCGGCGAGAAGAGAAGGAACAGCCCGGAGCTCCTCACATCGCCCGCGCTCGCCGCACTCGCGGCGGACCTTCGCCAGCGGTTTGATGTTGTGGTCTTCGACACTCCGCCGCTTGCCGCGGGCGTCGATGCTTACGCAATCGCGACTGCCGCACAGAATCTGATGCTGGTGCTCCGCATCGGACAAACTGACCGGCGCATGGCTTCGGCGAAACTTCAGCTCTTGGACCGTCTTCCCGTGCAGGTACTCGGCGCTGTTCTGAACTGCATCGAGGCCAAGGGAGAGTTTGCTTACTACAAGTACTCCGAGGGATATGGCGTGGCCGACGAAACGAGCACGGCGCTCGTTCCCTGAACACAATCACTCGGATGTCGTCCTTCGCTTGATGTCGGGTTCGCGCATCGTCACGGCGCTTGCGACGGAAGAGCACGCCGATGCCGTTGCCGCCTTCTATAGGGAGACCTGGAATCCCGCGGCCACCGCTGCGTCGGTGGTGGCGGGTATTCGACGGAGCGCGGCGCAAAATGTCGCGGCGCCCGGGCAACCCACGCCCACCGCTCTGGTTCTCGCCGGAGACCGCGTCGTCGGATATTGCGGCTCCATCCCGCAGCGGCTCTGGGACGGCGTCAGTGAGCGTCCAGCCTATTGGGTGAAGGGACTGATGGTGCTGCCGGAATATCGCAACGGACCAGTCGGGTATCTGGTCGTGAAGGAGCTGTCGCGGCATCTCGAGTGCTCCACCATTCTCACCGTGGCGCCTGCCGCACGCCGCCTGTTCTCCGCGCTGGGATACACCGACCTGGGCGCTGTCACTAACTGGACGAGACCGCTGCGTCCGAGCGTCATGGTCGAGCGGCTCGACTTCGACGCCCTGGGCCTGAACAGGCTACCAAACTGGGTGAGTGCGGGCGTTAGCGCTGGGCGTCGCACGGGCATCGCGGGCCTGACTGCGAAGCTGGCCGGCCTCGGGTTGGATTTGGCAACTGGTCTCGCGCGCCTGCCTACCGCGCACCTCGACACGACTGGACTGGGAGCGCCATCACGGGTTGAGCTCGACGAGCTCTGGACAACCGCACGGGAGAATCTGAAGGCGAGCCCGGTACGGGACGGTACTTATATGGACTCGCGGTTTGGAAATGGCGGGGATCAGGGGGAGGGGGAGGAGAATGGAGGCAACCCGTATACCTTCGTCACCACCCGCGATCGCGGACGCCTTGTTGGCGTAGCTGTCGTGCGTAAGCCGCGTGCCACGTCGGACACGCGTCTAAAGGGGATTCGCGTGGCAACTGTGTCCGAGCTCGTGTTTCCCATCGATCGCGCGGGCGCGGGGCTTGCCACCCTCGGCGCGATCGAGCGTGTGGCGCGTGCAGGCGGCGCGGACGCATTGACCTGCATGACATCGCATCCCATCCTCTGTGGTCTGCTGCGGCGGCAGGGCTATTTGCGACTCACTGGCAATGTGCATTTCTTCCTTCGAGACGTGAGCGGCTCGGGGAGGCTCCGGACCGACCTGGGGGCCTGGTGGCTCGCGCGCGGCGACGGCGAATCCGATACGTCTTTCTAAACGCAGAACGCAGACAATGATCACTGATCGCGACGCGAAGTTGAACGAGATCGTAAGCGCAGTGCTGGAGCTTCCCAGCGGCACGGACGTCAGTCATGTGCGGCAACTTGCGCTCGAAAGCTGGGACTCGCTGGCCCACGTGTCGCTGATGCCCGCGATCGAAGGCGAGTTCGGCGTGACGATCGACATCGCAGATCAGATTGACCTCACCTCGGTGCCAGCGATCAGACTCTATCTCGAGGAACGCGGCCTGTGAAGGAGGCGGTCTTCGAGGTTGCGGTGAGCTTGAACGACGCGCTCGCCTTCGCCTCTCTTTCCGGAGACTGGAACC
>JBDTIV010000076.1:0-4985 GCA_039936175.1 Gemmatimonadaceae bacterium
TGACCTGAAACCCGAAAGCTGATCCAGTTATTATCTCGGTCCTCACCGGAGGAGGGCCGATGCGGAAGTCCAGATTTACGACTGAGCAGATTGTCGGGTTCCTGAAGCAGCATGAGGCGGGAGCAAAGATTTCTGATCTCTGCCGGCAGAATGGGATCAGCGACAACACCTTTCACCGCTGGAAGCGGAAGTACGGTGGAATGGAGGTCCCTGATGCTCGGAGATTAAAGCAGCTGGAGGAGGAGAACCGGCAGCTCAAGCGGATCGTGGCCGACCAGGCACTGAATCTCCAAGTCGTGAAGGATCTTTTGGGAAAAAAGTGGTGACCCCGAACAAGCGGCGTATCGCGGTCACCGAGGCAAGAGAGGCCGCTCGAATCTCGGAGAGGAGAGCTTGCCGCTTCACTGGGTTTTCTCTTTCTGCTCAGCGCTACCATTCCCGAAGGCCAGTGGACGACGCTCTTCGCACGAGACTGAAGGAGCTCGCCGAGGTGAGACCGCGTTGGGGCTACAGGCGCCTCTACATTCTGCTCAAGCGCGAGGGCTGCAGGAGAAACCGGAAGCTGGTACAGCGTCTCTACCGGGAGGAAGGTCTCTCTGTGAGAAGGAGGAAGCGACGGAAAATGGTGGCTGTCGCTCGCTCTCCGATGACGACTCCGCTCAGTGTCAACGAGAGATGGAGCATCGACTTCGTGCGCGACACTCTGGCCGACGGCCGTGTGTTCCGCGGCTTTACCGTGGTAGATGATTTCACGAGAGAGTGCCCGGCTATCGAGGTCGACCACTCGCTTCCTGGGGACCGGGTGGCGAAGACACTCGATCGACTCTCGAGGGAGCGTGGATTCCCAAAGATCATCGTCTGCGACAACGGGCCGGAGTTTCAGGGGCAAGCACTCGACTTCTGGGCTCACCGGCATGGCGTCGCACTTTCCTTCATCCAGCCTGGCAAGCCTGTACAGAATGCTTTCATCGAGAGCTTCAACGGAAAACTTCGAGACGAGTGCTTGAACGAGAGCTACTTCATCAGCCTGAGAGACGCTCAGCTGACCATCGAAGCCTGGAGAACGGACTACAACGACACGAGGCCACACAGCAGCCTCGCTGATCTAACCCCCACCGAGTTTGCGATGCAGAAGAGATCTGATGCAGCTTAACAACCAACTAGACCGAGATAATTCCTGAACCAGAATTGGGTTTCAGGTCAGGGTTTCAGGTCAGATTCGGAAGCACTGCGAAAAGACATTGGGACCTTGGTGCTCGATGTTCGAGATCTGCGCTCCCAAATTCCGATTTCAGGTGTCCAAGGCAGCGTCAATTTAGAGAATTCAAACCACAGTGTAGTCGCTAGTGCCGTTGGGAACTCCCCAACGCTCCGCGGAATACCTGCCGGCCTCCAAACAATTCGGCTGATGCGAATTGGTTACGCCGGTCTCCAAGGCCGGTTTTGGTGCGCGCGGGTCGAACCGACACGCTCGTCATATCCCTTAATGGCGACCGGAATATTACCGGCGATATCGGCTGCTGAAATTGAAGGTCGGCGGCGGATCCCTATTTCTTATCAGTGGCATCAGTTCACACGATGGGACGAGGCGACGAGTCAACCTCTCTCAAAACGAACTAACAGAAGATAAAGCGGGCGCGAGGGCAGGCTGAAAGTCTGCAATCGCACGCATCCTTTCGGACACCGTAAGGCGGGCCGTAAAGTTGACGATGCCATCAACCAGCAGGCGTCAACAGCTTCTGGTTTGCCGCGGGTCCAAGGAAGCGATGAGTAGGGAAATCGCAGCTCCCTGTACTGCAAAGCTGTGTCTGTTTCTGTGTCAGTTTGTCCCGGCATCTCCCGGTATTGCTGTCGGAGAAGTACGGCATCGATGCCCTATTCTCCCACTAACCGCACAACTTGTCGTAGTTTGATTTCTACTTGCCGTGCTTTGGGAACAGGAGCTGCGCTCAGAAGAAAATAAAGAGGCAATTCGAGGGTCTGTTTGGGGGTCTGTTTCTCCCGGCAAAGTACGATACGCATTAGTTTGAGAACCGGCTCCGACGCTCGATTCCCCTATGAAGTCCGGCAGAATGTTGTAATTGGTTTCAGTTATATTCCGGTTTGCAACCAGGAGGTCGCAGGTTCGATCCCTGTACGCTCCATGGACTTACGATTTGCGGCGTCAGTTTCCCCCAGAAACCCGGTCAATAACCTTCCGAAAGGTTGGATTGAAGCTGGAGGCAAACCCGTATTTCCTCGCGAGGCGGGGATAGCGGCTGGCGACAGTTTTCGTAGAGGGAATCACGATCTCTGGCCCAAACGGCAGCGACGCGAGGAGCGCTCACGGCGAGATCGTGCCATCGTCAGGACCATGGGGAACTCCTCGCGCGCGATATTTCCAGAACCGCCGAGTGGCGCCGTCGTTTAAGCGCAAAGCCGGCCCTTGCCCGTCGCTCGCCGTAATCCCCCAGCACTTCGCGTCATAACCCGTGAAGCCGCGAGTATTCCGTCGCGCGTACTCGCGCTGCACATACGTCGCGCGGCGACTGTTTCGAAGCGCGCGGCGCGTTCGCTCAACGGTGTCATCACGTGAGAGATATCCGCGCTCTGCGGCGATCGCATGGCAGGTGAGCGCGAAGCCAGAGCCGGCAATGCTCGCCGGAGTACCGGCGCGGCTGTTGTCCCGTACGAGTCCTGTCACGTCGTCCACCTCGTGGCGGAAACACGCGGACGCGACGCGTTCGAGGTGGTCGAGCCACGCATCCTCCGCGTGCTCCGTCACCGCTTGTCACCGGGCCGCAGGCCGGTTGCGATTGCCGCCTTGTCACACTCAGCTTGTGTCTGCGGTAAATACATTGACGTCACTACGTCTCGGCATCGTTGATGCACAAACAAGGTCAATCATTGCGCTTTGGTTCCCGGAGTCATGTTGGGAACCATTCTTGCAACGGAGCTGTCGCGCGCAATTGAATCAAAGCGAGCAGATCAATGGCTGAAACAGTAGGTGACCTTCTCGTCGAACGACTCATCGCATGGGGCGTCGACACGATTTTTGGATTCCCCGGCGACGGCGTCAACGGCATCTTCGAAGCACTGCGTACCCGGCAGAAACAGATCGCCTTCATTCAGGTACGTCATGAAGAAGCAGCGGCGTTCGCTGCGTGCGGCTACGCGAAGTACACCGGGCGTCTGGGCGTATGTCTGGCCACTTCAGGACCAGGCGGCATTCACCTCCTGAACGGTCTCTATGACGCCAAGTGCGATGGCCAGCCGGTGCTCGCGATTACTGGACATACATTTCACGACCTGATCGGCACCCACGGGCAGCAGGACATCGATCTCGACAAGTTGTTCATGGACGTGGCGGCCTACAACCAGCGCATCATGGGGCCGGCACATGTTCACAACGTCGTGGACGAGGCGATCAAGACGGCGCTTTCGCGGCGCACCGTCGCCCACATCACCGTTCCAAAAGACATCCAGGAATGGCCGGTGAGCGACGAACATCGCTCCGGCGCAAACGTCGCGAGGCATAGCGCGGATCTGTTCGCGGCGGTGCATTCGGTTCCACCGCAGGAGCTCTTGCAGCGCGCCGCGGATCTAATCAACGATGGATCAAGGGTAGCTATTCTCGCCGGCCGCGGATGCCTGGGCGCGCGCGAAGAAGTGCTGGCGCTGGCCGACGCAGTTGGTGGTCCGATCATCAAGCCGCTACTCGGAAAGGCGGTGGTTCCCGACGACAGCGAGTACACCACCGGCGGAATTGGCCTGCTCGGCACCGCCCCGTCGCAGGATGCGCTGGCGGAATGCGACACGCTGGTGATCTGCGGGAGCGGCTTCCCGTACATGGAGTTCTATCCCAAAGCTGATCAGTCCAAAGGCATTCAGATCGACGTTGATCCGGCGCGGATCGGTCTTCGGTATCCCGTTGACATCGGATTGGTTGGAGACTGCCGCACTGTGTTGCGTACTCTGGTGCCGCTTATCAAAAGAAAGCGCAACCGCGATTTTCTCGGGAAGTGCCAGGACAGAATGAAAGATTGGCGCGGCCTGATGAAGGAACGCGGGACTCGCGACGACATGCCGATGAAGCCGCAAGTAGTTACCTGGCACCTCAACCGGCTCCTCGACGACGACGCGATCGTGTCGTCCGACAGCGGCACGATCGCGACATGGACTGCACGCTATATCGACATGAGAGATCGAATGCAGTTCTCGCTGTCGGGCTCTCTGGCGACGATGGCCAACGGGTTGCCGTACAGCGTTGGCGCAGCGGTCGCGTATCCCAAGCGCCAGGTTGTTTGCGTCGTCGGCGACGGCGGCTTCACGATGCTGATGGGTGAAATCGCCACACTGGTGAAGTACGACCTGCGCGTGAAGGTCATCATCCTCAAGAACAACGTGCTCGGTGAGATCAAGTGGGAGCAGATGGTGCTCAACGGGAATCCCCAGTTCGGCGTCGAGCTGCAGCCGATTGACTTTGCAGCGTACGCGAAAGCATGCGGCGCCGGCGGGTTCACGATCGAAAAACCGGGCGACGCGCAAAAAGTGCTGACTGAGGCCTTGGCCTACCCGGGGCCCGCCGTCGTGCAGGCGGTGGTCGACCCCAACGAGCCACCCCTTCCCGGAAATATCTCGATGGAGCAGGCGCTGCATTTTGCCAAAGCGCTGCTCCGCGGCGAGCGCGATCGGTGGGACATCATCAAAACGGTGCTTGAAGACAAAGTTCGGGAGATCGTGTGACAGCACCGGTGTGCGACTTGAGCGGCGGACCACTGGTGGAGAATGTCACTGTCTCGGCATACCACATTCCGACTGACGTGCCCAACGAATCGGACGGGACGTTTTGTGTGGAACGGCACGACGCTCGTGCAAGTGCGAGCCGGGCGGCGCAATCGGTATCGGCTATACGTATGCCGAAACCGCGACAGCGCGGGTGATGTCCCGACCCGGCGACGCACAACCGCAACACGCTTGGTGGAATGATCGGCAACAACTCGTGC
>JBDTIV010000077.1:0-6978 GCA_039936175.1 Gemmatimonadaceae bacterium
TCAATGCTCCGACACGCCTCGGGAAGTAGCACATGGCCACAAGCCGGCCCGCTGACGGCCCCTGGCAGGTAGTCTTCGGTTTTCAGTTCTCCCCTGGCAGGTAGTCTTCAGTTGTAGTTCAAATCAAATCAGGGGCTTGTACCTAAACCCGAACGCGCCCCCCTTCGTCGACTCGATCGTGAACGTCTTGGAACTCTTCGGCGCCACGGGCCCCACAGTTACCGTTTGGGTGTCGAGTACAGTTCCCGTCTTGTCGAGCAGATCCACGCTCAGGGTGTAAGTCTTCGGCGTCGTCCCACGGTTCTCTACCGTCCCGCCAAGCGTCGTCCCGTTGAGCCGGCGCGAGAACTCCGTCACCGAAAGCTTGACCGGGGCGTTCTCGGACTTGTTGTTCCAGTAGATCAGCGAGTCGGTGTAGGTCTTCTGGAGCTTCTTGTCCTTCGTAGCCTTGTACATGCCCCGATAGGCGAACGCATAGAGAAGCGGGTTGTCCGGATTGCTGGGATCCATCGCAATGAGCTTGTCGATCAGCGGAAACGCCTTTGGAAACTCGTTGGTCTGGATGTACGTCGCGGCGAGGTTGTTGATCACATCGCGCGAATACGGATTCTGAGCCCGAGCGGCGTCGAAGAGCTTGGTCGCATCGTCGGGATGACCGTTTCTGGTAGCCACTACGCCGGCATGGACGAGCGTGAGCTCACCATACTTGGAAGGATTGCCGAGCATCGGCGCGTAGAGGGTTGGAACCAACGCGCTGTCGCCCGCTGCCGTGTACATGCGTGCTGCATTGTCCAGCGCGTCGGAAAGGAGAACATCGTTGTTCGAGTTGGCGATATAGTCCTGCCACGGCTTGATGGCTTCGCGTGCCGCCGCGCGCTTCGCAGCGCCGGTCGCTGCATCGGCCTTTGCCGAACCGGCTGCAGCAAGCTCGTACATCGTCTTCGCGCGTACATCGGCGTAGGCGGTATCAGTTCCAGCGGCCTCGAGCGTCTGCTTCCAGTAGTTATTTGCCGCGGCCCAATCCTTCCGGTTCTGCGCCACCGAGCCGAGCACCGAATACGCGTACGGCGCGTGTCGATCGAGTATGAGTGCCCTCTTGGCGAGAAACTCGGCGGAATAGATCTGGTTGGCGTTGAGAGCTGTGATCGCCCCGTTGAGCGTTGTCAGCCACGGCTTCTGCTGCCGCCACTGTGTCATCAGGGGGCGGCACTCGGGCAGCGCCTTCTCCACCACCGCGAAAGACGAATCCGCCGCGGCGAAAAGATCTATTGTGCCGGTCGGGTTGCTGCTGAATCCAAGCGCGCTCCGCTGGACCACGGAAGGCGTATTCGGCTTCATCATGTAAACGATGTAGGTCTCGCCCCGAAGGAAGGCGCGGGCGGTGGGATTGTCGTCGCCGTTTTCCGTGAGGTGTATCACATCCTGCAGGTTCTTCGTCGGATCTCCCTTGTCCGCGGCCGCCATGGCGCGCGTCAATGAGAACTGGGCTTTGGCAATGTCGCCCTTGGTATTGGCTGTAGGGTCGCAGGCCTGCGCGTTGTTCTGCGCCACGAGTGGCGTGGCGGCGAACACGCCAAACGTGAGAGCGGCCGCTGTCCTGTTCACAAAAGTTTTCATCAAGGATCTCCCTGATTTGTGAGGAAGGGTCGGGGATTAGCAGTCCGATAATATACCGTCCGGCATTCTTCGTTCCCGCCGTCCGTCAAAAAGAGGCTCATTTGCGCGCGCCGGATTCCCGTACCAGTTCCAAAGCGCGCAGAACATGAGCTTCGGTCGTGTGGATGTTGCCAATGGACACCCGAAGGGCGTAGCTCCCGCGCACACGGGTGTGGGACAGATAGACCTCGCGCGTCGAGTTCACCCGCTCGAGCACACTCGCGTTGTGCTGATCGAGCTCGTCACCGGTCATGCCAGGGGGCCGATGCCGGAATACAACGGTAGAAAAATTGACGTCCGCCATTCGCTCGAGAGCCGGATCATCGTCGATCCACTGTGCCAGCTTCTGCGCGATTCGAATGTGTTCCCGAACCAGCGACTGGAGTCCTTCCACCCCGAAATTCCGGATCACGAACCAGAGCTTGAGCGCCCGGAACCGGCGGCCAAGAGCGATCCCGTAGTCCATCAGATTGACCACGCCCTCGCCTTCGCTCACGACCAGATAATCCGCAACGTGCTGGAAGGCGCGCTTCAATAAATCGGGGCGTGAAGTGTACAGCGCCGAACAATCCATCGGCGTAAAGAGCCATTTGTGCGGATTCACGACCAGTGAATCGGCGCGATCACACCCGTCGAGCACGTAACGCATCTCGGGCAGAATCGCGGCCGTCCCGCCGTACGACGCGTCGACGTGCAGCCACATCTTCTCCCTTTCGCAGATTTCTGCGATCTCGGGCACAGGATCGATCGCCGTGGTCGACGTCGTACCCACCGTCGCCACCACCGCCAGCGGTATCGCCCCCGCTCGACGATCATTATGCACCGCGGCAGCGAGCGCGCCGGCATCCATCCGCAGTCCATCGTCGGTGGGAATCTTGCCGAGAGAGCGCAGGCCGAACCCGAGGGTCATCACCGCCTTGTCCACGCTCGAATGTGCTTCTTGCGAGCAATACACGAACACTTTCGGCATGTCCGTCCTTCCCGACATCCCGTCCTGCCGTATTCGGAGCTCCGGGTGCATCTCCCGCGCTGCCGCCAAAGCGTAGAGAGTGTTGGATGACGCGGTGTCGCCGATGACGCCGAGGAACTTGTCGGGAAGTCCGAGCATCTGCCGGAGCCAGTCGAGAGTCAGCAGCTCCAGCTCGGTCGCGGCCGGTCCCGTTCTCCACAACATCGCGTTCACATTGAGCGCCGCGGTGAGAGCTTCACCGAGCACGCCAGCACCGGTCGACGAATTGGCGAAGTAGGCCATGAAGGCGGGGTGATTCCAGTGCGTCGTCGCCGGGACGATCAGCTTTCGGAAATCATCGAGAACGGCATCCATGGACTCGCCGCGCGCTGGTGGAGACTGCGGCAGGGAATTGCGAAGGTCACCCGGCCTTACGTCAGGAAGCACGGGCCACTGTTCGGGATTCTCGAGGTAGTCCGCGATCCAGTCGACCACGGCATGGCCGTGCCGGCGGAACTCATTTGGCTGCATCGACCAAATATAGAGTTTGAATCTCCGCGCGACGGTCCGATTCGGCGATTGGTATTAGAGGAAACCCACTGCGAAAAGAGTTAGGTAGTAGGTGCGAGGTCGCCGTAGTATTTCCTCCACAGAGCGCTCGGAACCGGCGGTCGTATATTCCCGGGATGCAGCGCAATCCCATCGTGCTGATTCACGGTTATTCCGACGATGGCGGCGCGTTCAAGGAGTGGCAGCAGATCCTGGAACGACGCGGCTACGATGTCACGATGGTCCACGCGTGCACCTACCGGTCGCTCACCAATGAAGTCACGATCAAGGACATCGCCGAGGGGTTCGATCGGGCGCTGAGAATCGAGGCGGGGCTGAGCGCCGATGAGCCGTTCGACGCGATCGTGCACTCTACGGGGATGCTGGTGATCAGGGCGTGGCTCACCGCGTACGCCGGACGGCGCGAGCGTCTCAAGCATCTGATTGGCCTTGCGCCCGCGACCTTTGGCTCACCGCTCGCGCACAAGGGCCGCAGCTGGCTCGGAGCGCTCTTCAAGGGAAACCGGCATCTCGGCCCGGACTTCATGGAGGCTGGCGACAAGGTTCTCGACGGACTCGAGCTCGCCAGCCGATTCACATGGGATCTCGCTCATCTCGACCTGCTCGGCGACGAAACGTTCTATGGTCCGACGCGGCGCACGCCGTACGTCTTCATTTTCTGCGGCATCGAGAGCTACGGCGGATTGCGCCAGCTGGTCGAGGGCGAGCCGGGAAGCGACGGGACGGTGCGATGGGCGGGATGTCCGCTGAACACAAGGAAAATCATCTTCGATCTCACCCACGATCCGGCGCGCGACGCATCGGAGAAGCGGATCTCGGTCGCGGACTGGAAGAACACCGACATTCCTCTCATACCCGTGGCGGGAAAGAATCACGGGACGATTCTGACGGAGCCGGGAGGCGAGCTTGTCGATCTGGTGGACAGCGCCCTGCAGGTCTCGAGCGCGGCCGCGTTTACGCAGTGGATCGAGGGGGCCACGAAGAGCACCCAGAGAGCGCGCCAGAAAATCGATGAGTGGCAGCAATTCGTGGTGCGGGTCGTCGACGAGCGCGGTGATCCTGTGCCCGACTACAACATGCAGTTGTTCAGGCGCGGCGGGTCCGGCGCAAAGGACGGCGAGATCCACGAGTTCGACGTCGATGTGCACACTTACAAGGGCGACCCGAGCCTGCGCTGCTTTCACGTCAAGCTGGCGGACCTCGACTATGGCAAGCTTCCCAACCTGTGGGTGCGCGTGATCGCGTCGTCCGGATCGCAGCTGGTTGGGTACCACGGCTTCGGCAGCGAGAAAACGCCGGACGTGCCGAACGCAGCGGATGGAAAGTGGGATGCTTCGCTCGACATCTCTTCGCTTGCCGACGACACCGGAATAAAATTCTTCTATCCATTCACTACTACGCTGATCGAGCTCAAGCTGAATCGCGAGCCGCTGCCACTCACGGGGAAGAATGAAGTCTGCTGGTTCTGATACAGTCAACCGAAAGGCCGTCGCGCACCTGAAGAAGGTCGATCCTGTGATGGCCCAGGTGATTGAGAAGGTGGGGCGTTACAAGGGATGGCCGGCATCCGAAGGAACCCACTTCGATGCGGTTGCGAGGTCGATCGTTTTTCAGCAGTTGTCTGGGAAAGCGGCGGGAACGATTCATGGCCGCTTCCAGGGACTGTACGGTGGAAGGACCCCGCTTCCCGCCGAGCTCGCGGCGACGTCCGACGAGCAGTTGCGCGCCGTGGGGTTGTCGCGACAGAAATCCGCCTACCTGAAGGACCTCGGTGGCCGGGTGGTGTCGGGCGAGCTGCCGATCGAGACGCTCCACGAGCTGGCGGACGACGAGGTGATCGCCGCGCTCACCCAGGTGAAGGGCATCGGCCGATGGACCGCGCAGATGTTCATGATGTTCCGACTCGGCAGGCCGGATGTTCTCCCAGCCCTCGATCTGGGGATTCAAAAGGGCATACAGAGGGCGTATCGCTTGCGAAAGCTCCCGACGCCTGAGAGGGTGCTAAAGATCGGCGCCAAGTGGGCGCCATATCGTACTGTTGCATCGTGGTACTTATGGCGTTATCTGGATACGCCCGCCTCCGTGCCCCGCTCAGCGGGATGATCTCTCGCCTCATCTGGCGCTCCGCCGCCTAGTCGCACGAAGTGTGCATAATGAGTGTTTCACCCCGCAATCTCATCGCATGTCAACCGCACAAGTAGAGTTCCAAACACCATCCACCGTCCTGTACGACGACTGGGCAGCAACGCGTTGTCGCGCTGTGCTGACCGCCGTGTTCGGTGATTCCGGACAGCGGACGTTCGACGTGAGATTCTGGGACGGCACGGTCGACCGCGGCGCGAATCCGAATCCGCCATTTACGCTCGTCATCAACCGACCGGCCGCGCTGCGTCGGATGCTCTTGCCGCCAAACGAGCTGTCGATTGTGGAATCCTACATTTCCGGCGACATGGACATCGACGGGAACATGGAAGCGGCATCGAATCTCGGTGAGGCCATCGGCAGCCGCCTGCGCTCGCCAATCGCGATCGCGAAGCTGGTAAGGCTGGTGCTCGGGCTTCCCGGCCAGGCGGAGGACGATCTCGCCGATACCCGTTTCCCGGAGCACGCGCGAAAGCTCGGTCCGCGACACACGCCGGTTCGTGATGCGGCGGCGATTCAGTTTCACTACGATGTCGGCAACAACTTCTACAAACTGTGGCTCGACTCGCGGATGATCTACTCGTGCGCGTACTTCCGCTCGCCGGATGATTCTCTGGAAGCAGCGCAGCAAGCCAAGCTCGATTTGATCTGCCGGAAGCTCCGTCTCAAGCCGGGCGAGCGTCTGCTCGACATCGGTTGCGGGTGGGGGGGGCTGATCATGCACGCGGCTGAGCACTATGGAGTCGATGCGACCGGCATCACGCTCAGCGAGAATCAGGCGGCGCTCGCACGGGAACGGATCGAGAAAGCCCGACTCGGCGATCGCTGCCGGGTTGCAATTCGCGATTATCGCACACTCAAGGATGGCGATGGGTACGACAAGATCTCGAGCGTTGGGATGGTCGAGCACGTCGGACTCTCTCACCTGCCGGTGTACTTCGCTTCCGCCTACCGCGCTCTCAAGCCGGGCGGCCTGTTCATGAACCACGGCATTGTGAGCATGAACGAAGCAAGGCCGAGGTCGGTCGGCGAGAGAGTCTTCCGGAAGTTCTGGCGAGCGGACGCGTTCATCGACAAGTACGTCTTTCCGGATGGAAAGCTCACGGCCGCGAGCGACGTGGTTTCCGCTGCGGAAGCCGTGGGATTCGAGCTGCGAGACGTCGAGAGCCTGCGCGAGCACTACGCGATGACGCTCCGCCACTGGGTCAGGACGCTGGAGGAGAAGCGTGACGATGCGACCGCGATCGTCGGTAATCACACCTACCGGGTGTGGCGGCTCTACATGTCGGCTTCGGCGAACGCATTCGCAAAGGCGTCGATCAACATTCTTCAAACCGTGTTGGCGAAGCCCGATGCGAGCGGTCATTCGAACATTCCGCTCACTCGCGACGACCTCTACGCCCGGGCCTGATCCATCTATGCTGTGCTTGTGGTAGATTGAAGGGACACGATCAGTTTCGGAGAGTAGCATGGCTGTCAAAGTCGTCATCAAGCCCGACCGCAGATACTACCAGGATCGCGAGGGGGTTTTTCGTCCGATCGAGAATCTGAGCATTACTGCCTCGACGCCCACGTACCCCGCGGTGCTGCACAAGACGCGTCGCACGATGATACTTGCCGATGACCGCTCCCATGCCGTGGTCGCGCTGGACAGGGACCTG